>NZ_JBICXT010000010.1:11765-299371 GCF_043200415.1 Streptomyces sp. NPDC048419
GGCCTCGCGGGGTCTGAGGGCGCCCCCCCGCCCCCCACTGTCAGCCGGGCGATACTCCCCGCGGGGCCCCGCGGTTGGGCCCGCGGCTGGCATGCCCCCCGGTTCGGCGCCGTCACCTCGCCAGGAGCGTCACAGACCGCTCTTACGCAGGACGCCGCGGCGCTCCCCGTCGGCCGTCACGGGCCGCCGGGAGCCGGGCAGCGCGCTGGTCTCCGCCAGGGTGCGGCCGCGCGTCTCCTCGGCCCACAGCACCGACACCAGCCAGCCCACGAGGGTGATGCCGGCGCCGATCAGCATGGTCGGGCCGATGCCCAGGCGGGCCAGGGAGATCGGCAGCAGATAGGTGCCCGCGGCGGCGCCGATACGGCTGATGGACGTCGCCACGCCGCCGGCGGTGGCCCGGATGCCGGTAGGGAACAGCTCGTTGGGATACGTCCACTCCAGCACCGTGGGGCCGCCCGAGAAGAGGGCGTAGGCGCAGAAGCAGGTGACGACCACGGCGATGGGCAGCGCGGAGCCGCCGCCGAGCACCGCGAGCGGGACCGCCATCAGGGCGAACGACCACACGATGACCGGGCGGCGTCCCACCCGGTCCACCAGGCGCAGCGCGGGGATGCAGCCCACGACGAACACGACGCTGATCAGGGCCGAACCCAGGTAGCTGTCGTTGCCCTCGCCCAGGCCGAAGGAGCCCAGGATGGCGGGGCCGAAGGTGTAGAGGGCGAACATCGGCGTGATCTGGCACATGTAGAACAGCCCGCAGAACAACGTCCTGCGCAAGTAGACCCCTTGGAACAGATCGCGGAACCGGCTCTGCTCCACCGACTGCTCCTCGGCAGCGGCCGCCAGCAGGTCCTCGGTCGGCACGGTCCGGTCGAGGGCTTTGCGGATCGCCTTCTGGGCGTCGGCGGTACGGCCCTTGTTGACCAGCCACAGCGGTGACTCGGGCGTGCCGATGCGCATCAGAAGGATCAGGGCGCTCAGCACACCGCCCGAGGCGAGCATCCAGCGCCAGGTGCCGGGGCCGCCGATCTCGGCCATCGCGTAGCCGACGACGTAGGCGGCCGCCGCGCCGACGTACCAGGCCAGGATGAGGACGCCCAGCAGTCGGCCTCGGTGCCTGTTCGGCACCCATTCGGCCAGCAGGGACGTCGCGATCGGGTAGTCGGCACCGATGGCCATGCCGAGGACGAAGCGCAGCACGACGAACTGCCAGGTCTCGGTGGCGAAGATCGACAGGACGGAGCCGCCGACCAGGACCGCCAGGTCGATGGTGTACATCGCCTCGCGGCCGAGCTTGTCGGTGACGGCACCGAAGAAGAGGCCGCCCACGAAGATGCCGACCAGCGCGGCGGCACCGATCAGGCTCTCGTCGCCGGTGGTGAGGTTCAGCTCCCCGCTCATCCCGACGAGCGCGACACCGATGATGCTGAGCAGATAGCCGTCCAGGAAGGGGCCGCCGGCGCAGGCCCAGGTGAGTTTTCGATGGAACTTGTTCAGTGGCGCCTCGTCGACGGCACGGATGGACATTTCAACTCCGGGGGGATCGGGGACTGACATGTCGTTGCGTGGGATTGCGCGGTTGCGTCCAGAAGAACGCGTTGCTGTGCACGCAACGGAACCCCGATAGCTCGACGGCGTCAAGACGGTGCGCCGAACCTCTTGCGACTTCTCACCGTGGCCGCGATCCACCCTTGACGGGGCGCCGGCACCCCTTTCATCATGTTGCACATTCCGCCGAGCGTTCCTCAGTGCGGAACACCGCTGCCGACCCGCAGCCGGCGCGTCTCCACCTTCGTCATCTACCGCCGGTGCCGTGACCGGAATGGTTCACCGGAGGGGTGCGATCGGTTTCTCAAGACGGGGTGTGAACGGAGCCAGCGTGGTGGGCTGCACCGCGTCGGCTGCGGCCGAGCCGCGCAGTAGCTCGGTCAGGTTGCGGGGGTGTGCCTGCTCCGTGGTCGGAGTCGCTGCTGTGATGCGGTCCAGCCGGAAGCCCCGGCCGGCCAGTCGCGTGCGGCACCAGGCGATGAGGTACCACCGGCCGTCGGCGGTGAGCAGTCCGGCCGGTTCCACGATGCGGTCGCTTTCGCGTCCTGCCGCGTCGGTGTAGGACAGCCGCAGGACCGTGTTGGTGGTGAGGGCCTGTTCCACCGCGGTGCGGACTGCGGCGTCGGAGGGTGCGGGCAGCGCAACGATCCGGGTGGCCAGTTCCTGTGCCGCCGCTGAGGCGGGACCGGTCATCGAGGCCACGATCTTCTGGGCCGCCGTGCGGGCCGCCCCGGCGTACGGGGCGAAGACATCGGTCGCGGCGAGGGCGACGGCCAGGGCCGAGGCTTCCTCAGCGGTGAAGTGGATCGGGGGCAGCGTCATGGCCGGGTCGATCGACCAGCCCCCGCCGCGTCCCGGTGTCGTGCGCACCGGGACGCCGGTCCCCATCAACGCCTGGAGGTCGCGCTGCACCGTGCGCGTGCTCACCTCGAAGCGCACGGCGAGCGCCGCGACCGTCAGCGGCTGCGGCGCGGCTGCGCGCAACTCTTCCACCAGCGCATACAGCCGGGCGGTGCGGTTCATGCGGGCGACGCTACAGGCCCGCGGTGGACAGGAAGTCCCGTCCGCGTCGCAACTCCCGTTCGGTGATGGTCAGCGGGAAGAGGGTGAAGCCGTGCATGGCGCCGGCGACGACGCCCAACCGCACGGGCGCGCCCGCCGCCTGCCACCGTTGGGCCAGGAACAGCGAGTCGTCCCGCAGCGGATCTTCGCTGCCGACGACGATCCGGGCGGGCGGCATGCCGACAAGGTTGGCGAACAGCGGTGAGACCTCCGGATCACGGCGCTGTTCCGCGTCCATGCCTGGGGTGACCAGCTCATAGGTCCGCCGCAGTGTGTCGGTATTGCTCAGCAGCCGCTTGGAGCCGAACGATCGCCGGCTTGGTGTCATCGACAGGTCGTAGGGGCCGAAGAGCAGGTGGGCGGCCCGGAACGCGCTGGTGATGCCGTGTCGATCGCGAAGGCGCAGCAGCGTCACAACACTGAGGTGGGCACCGGCCGATTCGCCGCCGATCAGCAGCCGCTCGGTGCCGAACTCGGTCGCGGCGTGCCTCACCAGCCACCGTGCGGCGGCTTCGCAGTCGTCGGGTCCGGCGGGGAAGGGGTGTTCCGGTGCGAGGCGGTAGTCCACGCTGACCACGGCGAGCCGGGTCTGCTCGGCGAGTCGCCACAGTCTTTCGTCCTGCCCGTCCGCGGAGCCGAACGTCCAGCCGCCTCCGTGGAAGTGCAGGTACACGCCGTCAACCTGCTCCGGCACGAAGACTCGTACCTTCACCCCGCCCTCAACGACGCGGTCTTGGCCCTGCGTCAGTCGCACCGGTGGCGTGTCGCCGCCGAGCCGGTTACGCCGCAGGGCGGCCAGCATGGTTGCGTTGGGCGTCTCGTCGCGCGCCGGGCGGCTCGCGGCCGTGGCCTCGAACTGCTCGTTGAACGCCAGGGTCTCGGCCAGGCAGTCCTCATCGGTGATCGTCATGCGTCGACCATCACAACCGTCCGCGACAACACCCTGTCACCGTTTACCGGTGAACCGCGTCACATTCCTGTTGCAGCAGCTCTCTGTCCGCCCAAGTGTCCCGGTGTCAGAATCCCGCTGTGATCCGTGCAGAGGAGCTGACCCTGCGCTGGTGGACCGGGCGTGCGCACTGGGTGATGCGGGCGTTTGCGCGGTGGTCCTGGTCGCCGTGTATCTCACCTGCGAGATAGCGGGATTCCGGCGGGGGCTCGTGGCCGATCGGGAAGGGCTGCGATTCCGGACCATCCTGCGGTGGCGGCGTCTGGCCTGGATCGAGGTCGCCCGAATCGAGCGGATGCAGGTGGAGTGGGCGGACAGCGCGCGGAGGGGTGACCGGCTGAGGGCGGTCGCCGTACTGCACGACGGCTCCCGGGTGGCCCTGCCGCTGCCGTACGGAACCACGCAGCGCCGGCACCCGTACGAGGAGGAGATGCTCGAACTCCAAGCCGCCTGTGAACGGTTCGCGGGCCGGCACGATGAATCACGGCGTATCTGAGGGCGGAGCCGACGGCCCACGACGGCACGACCGACCGTCCGCGTTCGCCGGGGCGCGGTCGGCTCACGTGGCCGTCCGCCCCGTCAGCGCTTCCACCTCACGACGACAGCCCGCGGCGTGAACTCCCCTCAGAGCAAACAGAATTCGTTGCCCTCCGGATCCGCCATCACCATGTGATCCGGCCTGCCGTCCAGGGCCTCCTCGCTGATCACCAAGGCGCCCGCCTCGGTGAGTCTCTCCATCGCCTCCAGCACGCGCGGCCACCGCTCTTCCCACGGTGTCTCCCGGCCGCCGCCGACCTGTACGTCCAGATGCAGCCGGTTCTTCGCCACCTTCGGCTCCGGGACCCGTAGGAACGAGATGTTGGGGCCTACTCCGTCCGGATCGCTGAGGTACGCGCCTTCGTCCCACTCCTCCTCCGGGACGCCGTGGTGGGTCAGCCACTCCTCCCAACTGCCGTATCCGGCGGGGGCGGGCCGTTCCGCGTAGCCGAGCGCCAGCGCCCAGAACGCGGCGAGTTCCGCCGGCCGTGCGCAGTCGATCGTCACGGTCCACCTGGTCGCCATGCGGCCCTCCTCGGTCGGATACGGCGACGCTACCGGCAGTTCTGCCCGAACCCCTTGACCAGCCGCCCACTACCCCCGACCATGTTGCGTATAGCTCATCAAGTTGCGTAATACGCACCCTCGATCAAGTCCCGACGGAGGATGCCATGTCTCCTCGACCGCAGCCCGGCAGCGAGTTCGTCCTGACCCTCTCGTGTCCCGACCAGGCCGGCCTGGTCCACGCCGTGACCACCTATCTCATGAGTCACTCCGGCAACATCCTGGAGAGCCAGCAGTTCGACGACCGGCTTCAGGACCGCTTCTTCATGCGGGTGCATTTCGACGTCTCCGATCCGGCGCTCTCGCTGGAGGAGCTGCGCACCGGCTTCGGCCCGGTGGCCGAGGCGTACCGGATCAGCTGGCAGCTGTACGACGCCTCGACGCCGACGCGCACCCTGATCATGGTGTCGAAGTTCGGCCACTGCCTGAACGACCTGCTGTTCCGCAGGTCCACGGGCGCGCTGAACATCGAGATCCCGGCGATCGTCTCCAACCACCGGGAGTTCGAGTCACTGGCCGAGAGCTACGGCATCCCCTTCCACCACGTCCCGGTCACCCCGGACACCAAGGCGGAGGCGGAGGCGCGGCTGCTGGAGCTGGTCGACGAGCTCGACGTCGACCTCGTGGTGCTCGCCCGCTACATGCAGATCCTCTCCGACGACCTGTGCAAGCAGCTCGACGGGCGGGCCATCAACATTCACCACTCGTTCCTGCCGAGCTTCAAGGGGGCCCGCCCCTACGTCCAGGCACATCAGCGCGGGGTCAAACTCGTGGGCGCCACGGCGCACTACGTCACCTCCGACCTCGACGAGGGCCCGATCATCGAGCAGGAGGTGGTCCGCGTGGACCACTCCCGCACCCCGGACGAACTGGTGGCCATGGGCCGCGACGTCGAGGCGCAGGTGCTCGCGCGCGCGATCGCTTGGCACACGCAGAGCCGCGTTCTGGTCAACGGACGTTGCACGGTGGTCTTCCGCTGAGGCGCCGCTGATGCGAGGCTGACGCGAGGTCGCGACGGCTCTCCCCCGAGCCTCCCCAGGGCTTCCCGGACCGCCGACCGGGATGCGTATAGTTGCGCTATGAGCAACCACACGGCAGATGGCGAAACAACGGGGCCTGCGGTGAGCGGTGTGCAGTCCGTCGACCGTGCCGTCAGCGTCCTGGAGATTCTCGCCCAGCGCGGCGAGGCGGGTGTGAGCGAGGTGGCCGCCGAGATCGACGTCCACAAGTCGACGGCGTTCCGTCTGCTCGGGGCGCTGGAGTCCCGCGGCCTGGTGGAACAGGCGACGGAGCGCGGCAAGTACCGGCTCGGCTTCGGCATCGTGCGCCTGGCCGGCGCGGTCACGGGCCGGCTCGACATCACCCAGCAGGGCCGGCCCGTGTGCGAGCGGCTCGCCGAGGAGTTCGGCGAGACCGTCAACATCGCGGTCCTGCAGGAGCATTTCGCGGTCAACCTCTACCAGGTACGCGGTCCAGGCGCGGTCGGCACGCACAACTGGGTCGGCCAGCTGACCCCGCCGCACGCCACGTCCAGCGGCAAGATCCTGCTCGCCCATCTCTCGGAGGAGGCGCGCGCCGCGGTGCTCGGTGGCTCCGGGCTGCAGAAGCTGACGCCCCACACCCTCACGGCGCGGACGAAGCTCGACAAGGACCTCACCCGGTCACGCGAGCGCGGCTACTCGATCACGCTGGAGGAGCTCGAGATCGGCCTGCACGCCATGGCGGCCCCGATCCGCTCCCGCGACGGCGAGGTCATCGCAGCCCTGAGCGCCTCCGGCCCGGCGTACCGCTTCACGGAAGCACGGATGCACGAGCTGGCACCGGTGCTGGTCAAGGGCGCGGAGGAGATCAGTCACCGGATGGGGTATCTGGGCTGAACGCGCAGTGGCGAGTTGGGCACGCCCCGTCGCCCCCTCAGACCGCCGCCTCCGCCGCCCACCGCGCCGTCACCCGTACCGCGTCCAGCGTCGACGCGACGTCGTGCACGCGTAGGCACCAGGCGCCCTGCGCGGCGGCCAAAACGGAAACCGCGGTGGTCGCGGCGTCGCGCCGCGGCGCCGGGCGGGGCTGTCCCGTCGCAGGGTCGGCCAGCAGGCGGCCCAGGAAGGATTTGCGGGAGGCGCCCACCAGGACGGGGTGGCCCAGGGACGCGACCTCCGCGAGGCGGGCCAGCAACTCCCAGTTGTGGTCGGGCTGTTTGGCGAAGCCAAGGCCGGGGTCCATGATCAGGCTGCCCGGAGGGATGCCTGCCCGTAGCGCGGCCTCGATCCGCAGGCGCAGTTCGTCGAGCACGTCGGTGACGACGTCGGCGTAGACGGCGTTCGCCTGCATGGCGGTGGCGTGGGCGCGCCAGTGCATCAGGACGTACGGCGTCCCCGCGCGCGCCATCAGCGGCAGCATCGCGGGGTCGGCGAGGCCGCCGGAGACGTCGTTGATCAGCCGTGCGCCCGCGTCGAGGGCGCGCGCGGCGACCTCGGCCCGCATGGTGTCGACGCTGACGACGCCGCCCGCCGCGACCAGTTCCCGTACGACGGGCAGGACGCGGCGCAGTTCTTCGTCGACCGGTGGGCGGACCGCGCCGGGGCGGGTCGACTCCCCGCCCACGTCGACGATGTCCGCCCCGTCCTCGAACAGCGCGAGGCCGTGCGCGACGGCCGCGTCGGCGGCGAACGACCGCCCGCCGTCGGAGAACGAGTCGGGGGTGACGTTCACGACGCCCATGACGAGCGTGCGGCCGGGACGTGGCAGCCCGTAGGGGTGGAGTTCCGGTGTTCCCGGGGGCGTTGCCGTGGCGGCGCGGGCGGTGCCGATCACCGGGACCGGGCCTTGCGCACCGCCGCGTCCCTCACGCCACGCCTCCGGCCGGCACCGCCCCGAGGCGGGCCGCGACGCAGGCCGGCGGGAGGTTCGGCCGGGCGTCGGACAGCTCGACGTAGACCATGCCGTCCTCGACGAGGACCTGGTGGGTGCGCACGGGCAGGCGGGCCGGCGGGGCGTCAACGTTGCCGGTGCGCAGGTCGAACTTCGAGGCGTGCAGCGGGCATTCGACCTCGCACCCCTCCAGCCACCCGTCCGCGAGCGAGGCGTCCTGGTGGGTGCACGTGTCGTCGATCGCGTAGAGCTCGCCGTCCTCGGTGTGGAAGACGGAGACGGGCGGTTCGGACTCGATCCGGAACGCCTCGCCCTGCGGCAGGTCGGCAAGAGGGCACGCGGGAATCTTCATGACCACCTCGGTGCGGATGCGTAATACGAAACGATGTGCGCTTAGCGCAACGCCAGTTTGGAGGCGCACTCCGCCCCTGTCAAGAAGTCGGCGAGGCGGCTCAGCAGCACCCCGGGCCGCCGGTCACGAAGCAGCAGCACAGGGGCTAGTGAGCCACATCCGGAATTTCCTGCTCCGCCCAGATGATCTTCCCGTCGGGCGTGTGGCGGGCGCCCCAGCGGTCGGTCAGCTGGGCCACCAGGAAGAGTCCTCGACCGCCCTCGTCCATGCTGCGGGCATGCCGCAGCCGCGGGGCCGTGCCGCTGGCGTCGGCGACCTCGCAGGTCAGCCGGGCGTCACGGAGCAGCCGTAGCCGGATGGGCGGCTCGGCGTAACGGATCGCGTTGGTGACGAGCTCGCTGACGACGAGTTCCGTCGTCATGGCGAGGTCGCCCAGACCCCACGCCTCCACCTGGCGGGTCGCCTGCGCGCGGACGTCGGCCACGGCGGACGGGTCGACGGGCACGTCCCAGGAGGCGACGTGGTCCTCACCCAGGATGTGCGTGCGGGCCAGCAGAAGGGCGATGTCGTCGGGCTGCGGTACGGGCACGAGCTGCTGCACCACGGACGTGCAGAGGTCGGAGAGGTCGGCGCCGGGGCGGGCCAGCAGGTCGGCGAGCCGTGACATGCCGCGCTCCATGTCGCCGTCGGTTCCCTCGATCAGGCCGTCGGTGTAGAGACCGAGCACGCTGTTCTCGCCGAGCTCGATCTCGGTGGCCTCGAAGGCCATTCCCCCCAACCCCAACGGGGGCCCGGCCGGGGGTTCTGGGAAAGACACCTGCCCCTCAGAGGCGACCACGACGGGAGGCGGGTGTCCGGCCCGGGCCATCGTGCACCGGCCGGTGACGGGGTCGTAGACGGCGTAGAGGCAGGTCGCCCCCAGGAAGGCGGTCGTGCTGCGCTGGGCCGCCTCGTCGTCGGACTTCTCGGCGCTGAGCCGGAGCACCAGGTCGTCGAGGTGGGCGAGGAGTTCGTCGGGCGGCAGCTCCATGTCGGCGAGGGTCTGCACGGCGGTGCGCAGCCGGCCCATCGCCGCGGCGGCGGTGATTCCGTGCCCCACCACGTCGCCGACGACCAGGCCCACGCGCGCGCCGGACAGCGGGATCACGTCGAACCAGTCGCCTCCCACGCCACCCGTCGGGTCGGCCGGCAGATAGGCGGAGGCCGCCTCCAGGGCGGTTCCGCCGGTCAGCACCTGCGGCAGCAGACTGCGCTGCAGGGTGACGGCCGCCGTGTGTTCCCGGGTGTAGCGGCGGGCGTTGTCGACGCACAGCGCCGCGCGCGCCACCAGCTCCCGGGCCAGCAGGACGTCGTCGGGCTGGAAGGAGACGGAGTTGAGGGAGCGCAGGAAGGTGGTGATGCCGAGGGCGGTGTTGCGCGCCCGCATCGGCACGGAGATGAGCGAGTGCATGCCGAACTTGTGGATACGGTCTGCTCGTTCGGGCTCTTCGGTGACCCACTCGGGGGCGGACGGGTCGAGGACGGGGATGAGGATCGGCTCGCCGTCGATGAGCAGGTTCAGGTCGTGCGAGGGCGGCAGGAAGCCCGCGCTGTCCCCGATCCGCACCACGGCCTCCGGGCAGCCCTCGCGCACCGAGCTCATGCCCGCGCGGCGCAGCATCGGCCGGACGGAGGCCGGCCCGGCGTCCGTCAGCCACGCTCCGTGCCCTTCGGTGCTCAGGACGGGCTCCAGCAGGTCCACGACGACGAAGTCCGCGAAGCGGGGCACCGCGAAGTCGGCGAGTTCCTGCGCCGTGTCCATCACGTCCAGGGTGGTGCCGATGCTGGCCCCGGCCTCGTTGACCAGCGTCAGCAGCCGGCGCGCGCTCCACCGCTCGGTGACGTCCTGGACCAGGTAGCAGACCCCGGTGGTGACGCCCGCGGCGTCCACCAGGGGGAAGAAGGACGTGGAGTAGGCGTGCTGACGGTGGGGATCGGCCCAGCTCCAGCCCAGGTACTCGTAGTCGGTGACCGGGACGCCGGTCTCCAGGACCTTGCGCATCAGGCCCTCGATGGTGGCCGCCTGAAGGCCGGGCAGCAGCTCGCTCAGCCGGCGCCCCAGCCGCTGCTCACGGGGCACACCGCCGAACCGCTCCAGGGTGTCGTTGAGCCACATGTAGCGCAGCTCCAGGTCCATCACGGCCATGCCGACCGGGGAGCGGGTCAGGAACCCGTCGAGCACGGACTGGCCCATCGCCCACTGCGGCTTCTCCTCCCGCGCCGAGATCAGGAAGCACTCGTCCGCGCCGATGCGAAAGGCCGCGGAGACCCGCAGGTCGACGTCGACGACGCCGCCGTCGCCGTGCCGCAGGGGGATCAGGCCGTTCCAGCCCATGCCCGCGCGGCACCGCTCGACCACGGCGGCCACGCGCGCGGGGTCCCGGTCCATCGCCATCAGGTGCTCGACGGAGCCGCCGACCACCTGGGCGGCCGGCCGGCCGAGCAGGATCTCGGCGCCCCGGGTCCAGCCGATCACGGCACCCTGGGCGGACACGATCGCCGCCGCGTCGCTGGACGCGTCGAGGAGATCGCGCGGTGTCGCGGGCGGGGGCCCGCCGGATGCTTCTCGCGCAGGATCCATGGGTGCCATCCGGTTCGTTCCTTACAGCACCATGTTCCTGCTACTCCGCCCGATGTGCACGGCTCCGGCGCAAAGCCCGCCGGAGCGCCCTCCGCTTCCGCCCCGCCCGGACCGGGGGCAGCATGGAAGGGCCACTGGTCAGAACCCGGGTGGCCGGCGACGCCGCACGGTCTCGCCGGATGCCGCGGAAGCGGCGGAGGTGGGTGCGGGATGACGGCCGATTTCTTCCGGTCCGGCGGTGACGGTCAAGGCTCCGGGGAGCCCCGGCGCACCGGCCTGCTGGACGTCCTGAGCGTGTCCGCGGTGGTCGTCGACGCCGGTGGACGCGTCGTGTTCTGGACCCCGCAGGCCGAGGAACTGTTCGGGTACACCGCCGAGGAGGCGCTGGGCACCTACGCGGCCCGGCTGTTCATCCACCCCGAACATCTGCAGGCCGTGGTCGAGCTGTTCACGGAGGTGCTGCAGACCGGCCGGAGCTGGGCGGGCACCTTCCCCATCCGGCACAAGGACGGCAGCACCCGGCTGATGGAGTTCCGCAACATGCGCCTCCAGGACGACCTGGGGGACGTCTACGCCCTGGGGATCGCCGCCGACCACAACCTGCTCCAGCGCGTCGAGACCGATCTGGCCCTGTGCGAGCGGCTGATCAACCAGTCCCCCATCGGCCTGGCCCTGCTGGACCCCGATCTGCGCTACCTCCTGGTCAACCCGGCGCTGGCCCGCATCGACGGCGTCCCCGCCGAGGACCACGTGGGCCACAGCCTGCACGAGATCCTGACGCTGCCGGACGTCGACACCATCGAGTCCGCACTGCGCCAGGTGCTCACCACCGGCAGCCCGCTGCTCGACCAGTACCACGTGGGCCGCCCCACGGCCGACCCCGAGCACGAGCACGCCTGGTCGCTGTCCTTCTACCGGCTGGAGGACCCCGGCGGGCGGGTCCTGGGCGCGGCAGCCTCCGTCGTCGACGTCACCGAGCGGCACCGCGCGGCCGCCGAGGCCGACCGGGCCCGGCGCCGGCTCGCCCTCATCGCGGACGCCTCGGTGCGCGTCGGCACCACGCTGGAGGTGGAGGACACCGCACGTGAACTGGCCGAGATCGCGGTGCCGCAGCTCGCCGACGTGGTCGCCGTGGACGTCCTCGACTCGGCGCTGGCCTGCCGCCGCTCGCGCCGGCCGGACGACGGCCCGGAGCTCTTCCGCGCCCTCGCCCTCAAGGCGGCCCACCCGACCGTGGCGCTGCGCGCCGCCGACCCGCCCGGCGACCTCGCCGCCTACGACGGGGACCGCCTGGTCACGCTGTGCGTGCACTCCGGGCGGCCGGTCCTGGTGCGCCATGTCGGCGACCGGGATCTGCCGCGTATCGCCCGCGACGCCGAGGCCGGCGCGCTGCTGGCCCAGGCCGGCGTGCACTCCTACCTCGCCGTGCCGCTGATCGCCCACGGTGAGGTGCTCGGCGCCCTCGACCTCAAGCGGACCCGTAACCCGCTGCCGTTCGACGAGGACGACGTAGTCCTCGCCACCGAACTGGCCGGCCGTGCGGCGGTGGCCATCGACAACGCCCGCTGGTTCCAGAGCGTGCGCAACACCGCGCTCACCCTCCAGCGCAGTCTGCTGCCCGACCATCCGCCCCGGCACGCGGGCCTCGAACTCGCCTCCCGCTACCAGCCCGCCCAGGCCACCAGCGAGGTCGGCGGCGACTGGTACGACGTCATCCCGCTCAGCGACGACAAGACCGCGCTGGTCGTCGGCGACGTCATGGGCAACGGCATCGACGCCGCCGCCACCATGGGCCGGCTGCGCACCGCCACCTGCGCCTATGCCGACCTCGACCTCGCCCCCGGCGCCGTGCTCCAGCATCTGGACAAGATCACCTGCGATCTGGAGCACTACATCGTCACCTGCCTCTACGCGGTCTACGACCCGCGCACCGGGCGGTGCGACATCGCCAACGCCGGGCACATGCCGCCCGCCCTGGCCGGCCCGGACCGCCCCGCCGAACTGCTCGACCTGCCGCCCGGCGCCCCGCTCGGCGTCGGCGGCATCCCCTTCGAGACCACTACGGTCCGGCTCGGGCCCGGCGACCTGCTGGTCCTCTACACCGACGGCCTCGTCGAGACCCGCCAGCACTCCCTGGACGACCGGCTGAACGTTCTGCTCAGCTTCCTCGACGAGCCCCAGCGCCCGCTGGAGGAGACCTGCGACCTGCTCCTGTACGGCCTGCGCCACCCCGACGACCACGACGACGTCGCCCTCCTGGTCGCCCGGACCGTGTAGGGAACCCGGCCGGGGGAACTGGCGTCCTCGTGCAGGACAGAAACGAGGGGACACGATGAGCGAGAAGGCCCGCAAACTCTTCGAGGCGCTCGACCTCGACCACAACGGCATGCTGACCCGCGACGAGGTGATCATCGCCCTGCGCACGAAGGGCCCGACGCTCGCCGCGGCGGGAGACCTGCCGTTCTGGGGCCTGGGGGATGCCGACGACTCCTCCGCCCTGTTCGACGCGGCGGACCTGAACGGCGACGACGTCGTGACCCTGGAGGAGTTCGCGGCCGTGGTGGACCGCCGCTTCGGCTGGCACTGACGTACGGAAGGAGCGCGCTCAGCCCTGGGCCGGCGTGAGCACCACGAAGTCCGCGTTCGACGGGTCGAGGCAGACGGCCAGCCGGCCCACGCCCTCCATGTCGGCCGGCCCCATCTGCACGCTTCCGCCGTTCCCCGTCACCTGCGCGACGGCCGCGTCGCAGTCGTCGACCGCGAAGACCGGGTGCCAGTACGGCCGTCCGTTCGTCAGGGAGAGATCCTTCGGGGCCAGCTGCATCAGGCCGCCCTGCATCCGCTCCTCGGGGAGACCGGCCGGGGTGATCAGGGTGTACGCGCCTCCCCCGCCCGGCATCGGCATGTCGCCGAACTGCCAGCCGAGGACGGTGCCGTAGAACTCCCTCGCGGCCGGTGCGTCGGTCGTGTAGAGCTCGGTCCAGGACAGCGAGCCCGGCGCGTCCGCCAGCTCGAAACCGGTGATCTTCCCCGGCTGCCAGACCGCGAACTGGCCGCCCGCCGGGTCGCTGTACTGCGCCGTTCTGCCCTGGTCGCCGAAGGCCCTCGGCGCCATCCGCACCGTGCCGCCCGCGCGCTCCACGGCCTGCGTCGTGGCGTCCACGTCGGCGACGTCGTAGTAGATCATCCAGGCGGAGCGGGCGCCTTCCTCGGTGAGCTTGCCCAGTCCGGCGACGACCTTGCCGTCCTTGCGGAACATGCCGCCCTCCGCGCCCTCGCCCATGGACTCGAAGTCCCAGCCGAGCACGGCGCCGTAGAAGGCCGCGGCCGCCGGGACGTCAGGCGCGCCGAGGTCGAGCCAGCAAGGGGAACCGGGAACGAAGTCGGTGGTGATCACAGGGGTGCCCTTTCGCAGCGTTCAGACGGTTTCAGCGTGACACCGAGTCCCTGTACGCGCGCGTCGGACCACCCACCCGAACACCACCACCGAGCTCACCGCCGCGACGGCGCACCAGGTCGAGACGAACTCCAGCCGCCACAGCGCCCAGCACACCAGCGCACCCACGGCGGCCAGCAGGCCGAGCACCCGCAGCCAGTCGTCGCCGGACAGCAGAAACGCGCCCACGGTGGCCAGCAGATAGCCCGCGACCAGCACTTCGCCGTGCGGCAGCCCGATCACGTAGCCGACGGTGTGACCACGGATCTCCGCCCGGACGGTGTGGGTGGCGATGGTGTACGCCATCACCGCGGCGGTCAGCACGCCGGCCACCAGCGGAACGGCAGGTCGTCGTCGATCACGCCGTGGAACGGCACACATCACGGCCACCGGCACCCACACCGCCAGCAACGGGAACGCGATCACCGCCCAGGCGACGGTGGCCGGTCCGGTACCGCCGCCGAGCTGCCACACCCGGGCCTCGACGAGCTGATGCGCCCCGAGCAGCAACGGCAGCGCGGCGAGCGGGAGATCCCCGATCCGCCGCACCCGCGCCACACAGGCCACACCGACACCGGCGATCGCAGAACCCGCCACGAGATCAGCCGTCGCACTCCAGCACATGACACAACCATGTCACCGCGTTCTGGCGGTTCATGCGTGCCGCAGGGTGACAACACTCCACGTCACGGCGAAATCGCGGAGTCGGCGGTCCACTTCGGCCGTGATGCCGTGTGACGCATCACCAGGGTGTGGTCGACGCGACGGCTGTGGCCGGCTGATGTCCCCGTACGAGCGGTGATGGGCGGTCAGCCGGTGAGCGCGTGGTGGAGGGTGTCGTTGCAGTCGATGACGGTGTCGACGCCGACGATCTGCAGGGTGCGCGACACGACAGCGGTGGGCGCGGCGAGGCGGAGCCAGCCGCCGGCCTCGCTGAGGGTGTGGTGGGCGTTGATGAGGATGTTGATGCCGGTGGAGTCCATGAAGGTGACCTGGTGCAGGTCGAGCACGATGCGGGGGCGGGGGACGTCGGAGACCTCCAGGGCCCGGCGGAGCGGGTCGCCGGTGGCGTGGTCGATCTCTCCGGTCGGTGTCACCACCCGGATGCCGTCGCTGGCGGTGACCGCCACGGACAACTCGCCGGTCTGGCCGGCGGATTGGTTGCCTGTCATCTCTGGGTCAGCCATGCCGGTGATCCTGGCACATGCGGACCCTGGCATGCAGTGCTGCCCCGCCGGGTCGGAGCGGGGGCGAGGTGTGGCGGATGCAACAGAAGAGCAAGGCGTGATCCGCGAAAGTCCGGGTACGCGCCAGGCGATGTGGGGGAGTGAATGGCAGCTGTGGTGGAACCAGGCTCGGCGGGGGAAGACGGCATCGTGCCGGGCGACCGGGCCATGCAGTTCACCGTGGCGCTGGTGGGGGACGGCACCTGTATCGCCAGGGCCCGCCATCTGGCCGCGGACTTCCTCCACCATGCACAGACGACGCATGGCGTGGCCATCTCGCAGCGCGCCCTGGACCTGACCCAGCTGGTGGTCAGCGAACTGGTCACCAACGCCTGTAAATATGCGCCCGGCCCGCTGCTGATGGACCTTCGGATCGCGGACGGGACGGTGGAGATCGTGGTGTGGGACTCCGATCCGGCGCTGCCGCTGGCCCGGACCGCGGACGCCGGACGGGTGGGCCAGCACGGCTTGGAGATCGTGATGGCCATCGCCCAGGGCTTCGAAGCGCACAAGGAGCCGGTCGGCAAGCGGATCAGCGCCCGCATCGCCCTCACCGACGGCCCGGACGGCGACGCCGCCGGACACCGGCCCGGGTGACAGGGGCGTTGTTTCAGCTTGCCGGACCGGTGTGGCTGCGTACGGCGGTGGCCACATGTCCGGCGAGGGACTCGGGCAGCGGTGTACGGCCGTCGGCGGTCCGCAGCAGGGCGTCGGCGATCTCGCGCAGTTTCGAGTTGCTGTGCTGGGAGGCGGTCACCAGCAGGTGCCAGGCCTGCTCGGCGGTCGGGTGGAAGGAGGCCATGAGCATGCCTCTGGCCAGGTCGATCGGCGCACGGGTCTCCATCGCCCGGTGCAGCTGCGCATTTTCAACGGCGAGGCCGTCGTCGGACGGCCGGCTGTCCGTCGGCCGGCGTGCACCCTTGCGTGAGGTGGGGGAGGGTGCCGGTGAGGGTGAGCAGGCGGTGCACGGCCGGGCTGGTGGCGCGCACGACGAATGACTTGGCCATCTTCTGGGCGCGGTGGTGCATGTGGAGCAGGACGTTGAGGGCGGCGCAGTCGCAGAAGCCGACGCCGGAGAGGTCCAGTTCCACGCCGTCGGTGGCGCGGGTGAGCGCCTCGCCCAGCGCCTGCTGCAGGATCGGGTTGCCCTCCAGGTCGAGTTCGCCGCAGACCAGGACCACGCTCCGGTCGCCGGCGGCGTCGACACTGATGGTGAGCGGCGCCGGCAGGGCCGCCGACGCCGGTAGCGGCGGGCGCTGGAGTTCGGTGCCGCAGGCCGTGCAGGGCACGTCTTCCCGGGGGAAGGCCGCGTGAGGGGACATCGGTGCTCCCGGCGCAGATGGTGGGTCGGCCGCTTCCAGCATCACCTCACCACCCGTTCACGTCAAGAAAACCATGAAATGCAGTACGTCCTTTTGAATGCGTGAATCAGGGACCGTATCCTGGGGGGATGGAGCGAGCGCCGGAACCTCACGCAGGCTGGACCTTTTTGACCAATCACTCCCGGGTGTTGGCGGCCATCGCCGAGGACCACACCACCCGGGTCCGCGACATCGCCGCCCGCTGCCGGCTCACCGAACGGGCCGTACAGAAGATCATCGCGGACCTGGAGGAGGGCGGATACCTCACCCACAGCCGGGAAGGCCGCTCGAACGTCTACCGGATCGCCCCCGACCGGGTCCTGCGCCATCCCGCCGATGCCCCGGCCACCGTCGCCGAACTGCTCTCGGTCCTGATGAGCCACGAGGCCGGGCATACCGCCGCCACCGCAGACCAGGACGCCTGACCTGAACAGCGGCAGCCGGGTCGGCCGGCCCGAGCAAGTAACCACCGGCTGAGGCGGGGATGGTCATGGAGTGGAGTCGGTTCGCGCGGCAGCTGGTCCAGGGATGCGGCGCATCGGGAATCCTGGTGCCCCACGACAGCACGGGGCAGACCCTCGCCCCCACCGATCAACTGGTCATCGACAGCGACAAGTTGCAGAAGCGGCTGGGCCCCGGGCCGTGCCTCGATGCCGCCCGGACCCACCAGGGCGACCACCCTCTGCGCGAGCACCGCAGCCCGTCCTGAACCATCCGGGCGCGGCTCCCCCGGGCTCACAGTCCGAACCAGGGGAACCTGACCAGGTTGGCCCCCTAGGGAAAGCCGCCAACCCGGGCTCCACTCCGAGTCCCCACCACCGCGCCGGCCATGCACCCCCGACCGCGTCCGGGCCCCACGGTGGCGCATCACCCGGTTGGCCTGGCCTGGAGCCGGCACACCGGGGCATCCGCAGGTCAGGCCCCCGTGCGTCGTCCTCCAGGTGCGCTCCGGGGCCTGCTCAACCGGTGTGTGCCGCACTTCGTCCCCCGAGCGGACTGCGGCACACACCGGGCTCTGAGCGAGTCCGCCCAGACTGCGACGGATTGCCCACACCTCCTGCTGACGGCAGGCGAAGTCCGCGATCAGCACCTCACCGGCCATGTCGATGATCGGCCGACTCCTGCGGTGGCCAAGCCGGTCAGTACTGCACATGCCACCCCGTGCGTCCCCCAAAGCGCGAAAGAGCCTCGCCTTTGACATCGTTCCGGCCCTTTGCGGCAAGGCCGCCTACGGATTCGCCACCGTCTCACCCCTCTTCAGAAGGAGGTACACCGCATGGTCGGCAGACATGCAGTGGGCGCCCGCCGCGCCGCCCTGACCGCGCTCGGCGCACTAGTACTCACCGGAGTCCCGTCCGCCGCCGCGGCCCCGCCGCCCCCCGCACCGGGACCCGCGCACCTCGCCGCCCGCACCCTGGGCGCCATCCGGCCGCCGGCCCAGGTGCTGCGCGCGATGGAGCGCGACCTGGGGCTGACGCGGTCCCAGGCCAGGGCCCGGCTGGTCAACGAGGCCGAGGCCGGCACCCGTGCGGGCCGCCTCCGCAACTCTCTGGGCGGGCACTTCGCCGGTGCCTGGGTGAGCGGGGCGACCTCTGCCGAGCTCACCGTCGCCACCACCCACGCGGCGGACTCGGCCGCCATCCAGGCCCAGGGCGCCAAGGCCGCCGTCGTCACCACGCCGCTGAGCACCCTCCAGGCGCTCAAGGAGAGGCTGGACGCGACCGCCGGGCACCTGCGCTCCCGCGACACCCCGGTCTGGTACGTCGACGTGCCGGCGAACCGGGTCGTCGTACAGGCGACCAGGCAGGCGGCGGCCAAGGCCCTCATCAAGGCCGCCGGTCTCGAAGGGCGTGGCGTGGTGGTCCGGATCTCGGCGGACCGGCCGAAGCTGCGGACCGACCTCGTCGGCGGCGACGCCTACTACATCGACAACAGCGCCCGCTGCTCGATCGGATTCTCCGTCACCAAGGGCTCCCAGCAGGGCTTCGCCTCCGCGGGCCACTGCGGCAACCCCGGCGACAAGACGGCGGGCTACGACAAGACCGACCAGGGCACGTTCAAGGCGTCCACGTTCCCCGGCAAGGACATGTCCTGGGTGGGCGTCAACAGCAACTGGACCGCCACGCCCGACTACAAGGGGCAGGGCGGCAAGCGGGCGTCGGTCGCGGGCTCCGTCCAGGCGCTCGTCGGGGCGTCGGTCTGCCGCTCCGGCTCCACCTCCGGCTGGCACTGCGGCACGATCCAGCAGCTGGGCGCGACGGTCCAGTACGAAGAGGGCACGGTCAACGGCCTGACCAAGACCAGCGTGTGCTCCGAACCGGGTGACTCCGGCGGCCCGTTCATCTCCGGCGCCCAGGCCCAGGGCACCACCTCGGGCGGCTCGGGGGACTGCACGAGCGGCGGGACCACCTTCTTCCAGCCGGTCAACCCGATCCTGAGCGACTTCGGCCTCACGCTGAAGACCGCCCAGACCGGGGCACAGGCCCCGCAGGACAACGCCGCGGCGGACGCGTGGATCCCCGGGCACGTCTACGAGACCGGGCAGACCGTCACCCAGTCCGGCGTGCGTTACCAGTGCCTGCAGACCCACCAGGCGCAGGGTGTGTGGTCGCCGGACGCCACTCCGGCCCTGTGGCAGCGACTGTAGGAGTCGCACGGCGAATGGCGCGGAGGCCCACGGCCCCCGCGCCATTCCTGTCTCTATGCCTCTGCGAGGAGTCCGTACGCGGTGGCGACGAAGGGGTCGCCGGACCGGAAGCGGCGGGTGCAGAGCGCGGCCAGGGCCGTGCCGGTGTCGGGCCGGAAGCCCAGGAACGCCTGCTGGCCCAGGGTCGCCCCGCCGTGGAAGTACATCGGCCCTACGTCGGTGGGGTGCCGGAACCAGGCCATGGTGTGCACGTGGCGGTGTCCCAACCCCCTTCGCAGCAGCGGCGTCCGGACCGACCGCAGCGCACTGGACAGGGGGGTGCCGGACGGGTCGAGGTGCGCTTCGAGGAAGGTGAGCAGGTCGTGCGGGGTGGCACGCAGAGCCCCCGCCGCCTGGAAGCCGCCGGAGTCGAAGCCTGGCACACGGGTACGGCCGTCCTTGCCGTGTCCTACGGCGTCGGTGTCCGGGCCGCTCCCTCGCAGGGCGGTGCCGTCCAGGGCGAGCGGGCGCAGGATCTGATCGGTGAGCAGGTCCTCCCAGGGGGTGCCGGTGACGGCCGTGAGGGCGTGGCCGAGGACGGCGACACCGAAGTTGGAGTACCGCCACCGCGTGCCGGGACGGTGCCGCGGACGATGGCGCAGGAAGGCGTCGATCACGCGGGCGGCCGGGTAGCGGGCGTAGGGCGCGGTGTGCCAGGCGGGGAGGGCCCTCAGGTAGAAGTCGGCCGGCAGGGCGGGCAGTCCGGACGTGTGGGTGAGGAGATGGGCGAGCGTCACCGGGGCCCGCGTGGGCCGGTCCGGGGCCAGGCAGGCGGTGGCCGACTCGCCGCCGGTCAGCAGGCCGCCCCGGATGAGGTGCGCGAGCAGCAGGCCGGTGAACGTCTTGGAGGCGGAGCCCAGTTCGTAGCGCAGGTCCTCGCGGGGAGTCGGCGGAGGCAGGGCGGTGCCGCCGCAGTGGATCGTCCGGCGGCCGTGCCGGGAAAGGGCGAAGACGGTGTCGGGCGCGTCCACCGCCTCCACGGCCGCTTTCAGCCGCAGGTGCAGCTCCTCGGCGTCCCCGCCCGCCGCGCAGTCGCCCGCACGGAAGTCCTCCTCGTCGTGCGGGTCGCCGGGCCAGGGCGTGACCGTGGCGCTCATGAGGGGGCGTGCGCCAGTTCGGTCAGGGCGCGGGAGGTGGCCAGGACGGAGGCGAACGCGGCGACCAGCGTGGGGTGGTAGACGACGTCGAAGACTTCGTCGGGCGGGCCCTGGGGCATGCCGCGTACGGCGGGCATGGTGCCGTCGGGCTGCTGGGCGGCGGCGAAGGCCTGCCAGGCCCGTTCGTCGAGGGTGGGGCGGGGCAGGCAGGCGTCGACGACGAGGAGTTCGCCGAGCAGGTCCCAGCGTTCGAGGTCGAGCCAGTCGTCGATCCAGACCGGCAGCCAGGTGGCGAGGTAGGCGGCGATGTGCGGCGGCAGGCCCTCGGGGCGCTCTCCCCAGTCGGTGAGGTGGAACACCGCGTGCGTGATGTCGTAGGCGATGTGTCCGCCGACCGTCCAGGGCTCGGGTGTGCGGCCCAGCCAGGTCGCGCCGACGAGGTCGGCCTGCGGCGCGCGGGGCGTGAGGCCGTAGCGGCGCTGGAACGCGGCGAGCCCGAGGCGGCGGGTCGGGTGGAGTTCGAGGGCCGCGTAGCTGCTCAGCCGGTGGTGCAGAGCGGCGACGCGCTCCAACTCGGGCTCGCTGTACCCGAGTTCCTTGTAGGGCAGGTACACCTCGAAGGGGATGGGCGAGAGCGGCTCGATGCGCTGGCCGCGCACCAGCATGCGACCGCCGTCCAGGGTGTCCCGCCAGGTGTGGTCCACCAACCGGCGGGCGAGTTCGGCCTGTTCCGACCCGGCCACGCCCTCGCGGAACAACACCCGGCAGATCAGGGCGAGTTCACCGATGGGCTTGAACCGCTCCAGGAAGCCCACTTCCGGGTCGACGTCGGGTTCCAGGCGGAATCCGTCGCGTCGCGCCCAGAGCCATTCAAGGGCGCGGACGCCGACGGTGTGCAGCAGACGGGTGTCGGTCATCGGGGCACTCCTTGGCCGTCGTACCGGTTCCGCATGTCCTCGGCGCGGAACGCGGGGCCGTCCGGTTCGCGGGTGAGGTGGTCGACGCTCAGGGCCGCGGCGAAGGCCGCCATGAGGGTGGAGTGGTAGCAGTGGACGAAGCCCGGATCAGGGTCGGCCGTGGTGTCGGGGGCGTTCAACGGGATCGCTCCCGAGTCGAGTTGGGCCTGCGCGAGCCGGGTCCAGGCATCCTGCAGCATGGCCGTGCCGGGCGGGCGGGACAGGCTCGCCGCGACAATGAGGAGTTCGCTTGCGAGGTCCCACAGTCCGGCGTCCAGGCAGGTGTCGAGCCAGGGCGGCAGCCAGTCGGTGAGGTAGGCGGCCAGGTCTTCGGGGATGCCCTGGGCGGTGCGGCCCCAGTCGGTGAGGTGGAAGACGACGTGGGTGAGCGCGTAGCCGGCGGTGCGCTCGAAGGCCCATGGTTCCGGCAGCCCACCGAGCCAGGTGCGGCTCAGCGCCTGCGCGGAACGCTCCTGACGGTGGATGCCGCTGCGCCGCTCGGCGTTGAGCAGACCGAGCCGGCGGGTCGGTTCCTGTTCGCTGTGGCGCCAGCCGCGGGTGCGGGCCACGGTGGCGGCGGCCGCCTCGTACCCGGCGTGCCGGAACCCGGCACCGGCGAAGACCGAGTACACCTCCAGCGGGTACGTCGCGAAGGGCTCCAACTCCTGCAGGCGCAGGAACAGTTCACCCTTGCCCGTCTGCTGCCAGGCGAAAGTCAGCAGGTCGGACACGCAGGTGTGCAGGGGGTCCGACGGCGGGGTGCGGCGGCCAATGCTCACGCACGTCTGGGCCAGTTCCCCGAGCGGTTTCCAGGTGAGGTCCACCTGGCCGTCGGCGGTGAGCGCCTCGTCGTCGAGGGCGAAGTCGCCGCGATGCGCGGAGATCCAGGCCAGCGCGGCGACCTCCAGGTTCCGTATCCGCCCGACGTCCACGGCGGTCGTCATACGAGCGCCCCGGACCAGCGCATCGCCCGGGCCGCCTCCAGTTGGAGGGCGACGCGCGGGTCGCTGCCGCCCATCAACTCCACGAAGTCGAGGCCGCTTTCGAGGCCCAGCGTGTCCGGCACGCCGTCGAGCAGCGTCAGCCAGCGGCCGGCTCCGGCGGCCTGCAGCCAGTCCCGGCGGCGCACGGCCCGTACGAAGCCACGGGCCACGTCGACCGGGCGGTGCTGGGCGGCGCGGGTCACCGCGCAGTCCTCGCCGGGCAGCGCGAGCGGGGCCAGGACGGCGAGTTGGTGGGTCAGTGATTGCCAGGTGGCGGCACCGAGCCAGTCGGCGCCGGGTTCCGTACGCTGCTCACCCTGGTCGAAGCGGTGCAGCGTGCGTCTCATGGCCCAGTGGCTCCAGACGACGGCGGGCGCCGCGTCGGAGCGGGGCGGGAAGGCCTCAACTGTCCGCCGGAACGCGTCGAGCGTGTCCGGGAGGGGCGGCGTGCGGGTGAGGACGTGCGGCAGCAACAGGTCCGCGCCCAGCACGCGTACGGCCGCGGCGGCGAGGCCGGCCTCGGGGCCGTCCACCGCGCCGCCCGACAGCTGGACGTGGCCTCCGCCCCGGAGGACGGAGACCACGTCCGACGAGAGGTCCTGCACCGCACCCTGCAGGAGGGCGGACGTGCCTGACTGCTCCATTCAGCTGCTCCTGTCGGCTCGCTCAGCCCTTCTTTGGGCGGGGGGCCGGCGGGGAGAGCAGCAGTGACGTGGTGCCATGGGTCAGCGCGAGTGCTGCGCACTCGCGGCTGTCACGGTAGACACCGTCGGGCTCGGCGGGGTCCAGTGCAGCGTCGATGTCGACGCTCTTGATCCCCGTGAGTTCCTCGACCGTCCTGTCCGTGGAAGGCATACGACCATCTCCTCTGGGTGTACGAAGAGCCTTCGTAATCCAGGTCACCATAAGCACCCAAAGCATGCAAACTGCCATAAAAGAAACATTGGTCACTTCTTCAACGACGCAGCAGCACAGCGGTCTCACGCCAGATAATCGGTCGCCGCGTCCAGCAGCCAGTCCGCGAGGTAGCCGGCGAAGGACGAGCGGACCAGCACCCAGAACCCGGCCCGGGGCTCGTCCCGGGCGACCAGCACGACCTGGGTGCGGCCGAGCGTCGTCTGCGCGCAACGCCCGGCGCCGAAGGCGCGCGGGTGCAGGTCGAGGGAGCAGCCGTGGGCCAGCAGGTCGCGGGCGCGGGGGCCCGCGACGAGCAGCGTGGTGCGCTGGGCGGAGACGTCGGTGACGGAGACGGGCTCGTCCCCGGCGGCCTCCCGCACCCGGGCCTCCAGGTCCGCCTGACTGCCCGGCGGGCCCACGACGAGCCACTCGTCCGGTCCCAGCCACAGTGTGGTCAACTCCCCTGTTCGTACGACCGTGTTGGGGTCGAGGGGCAGTTGCAGGCCGAGCGCGAGCCCGACCTGGTCCGCCGCCGCGCCCTTGGCGTCCAGGCGGATGTTCACCTGGGCCAGGAAGGGCAGTTCGGCCAGCCGGACCGCGCCCCGGGAGGTACGCGTCGCGGCGGCCAGACGGCCGGCGTCATGCGCCAGAGGGCTGCGGGGCGGTGCGGAAAGAGCGGTGTCAGCCATCGCGGCGGGCTCCCTCGGGGTCGTAGAGGACGGGGCCGGTGACGGTCACCGGGACCAGCCGGTCGCCGACGGGGGCGTACAGGCGCTCGCCGATGCGGTCCCGGCCGCCCTTGATCAGGGCGAGCGCGAAGGTCCGGCCGAGGGCGGCGCTGCGGTAGCTGGAGGTGACGTGGCCGAGCATCGGCACGGGCGGGGCGGGCAGCACGCCGTCCGCCACCAGCTGGGTGCCCTCGGGCAGGAAGGTGCCGGACTCCTCCGGGAGCAGTCCGACCAGGTGCTTGCGGTCGGGGCGGACGCTGTCGGCGCGGGCGAAGGAGCGCTTGCCGATGAAGTCGCGCTTCTTCTTCGACACCGCCCAGCTCATGCCGAGGTCCTGCGGGGTGACCGTGCCGTCGGTGTCCTGGCCGACGATCGGGTAACCCTTCTCGGCGCGCAGGACGTGCATGGTCTCGGTGCCGTACGGGGTGATGCCGTACTCGGCACCCGCCTCGTACAGCGCCTCCCACAGGGCGAGGGCGTCCCACGGCGAAACGTTGATCTCGTAGGCGAGTTCGCCGGAGAAGCTGATCCGGCAGACGCGGGCGTCGATGCCGGCGACGTTCGTCTCGCGCCACGCCATGAACGGGAAGTCCTCGTTGGCCACGGCCAGTTGGGGCGCCAGGAAGCCTAGGACCGCGCGGGACTTCGGGCCGACCAGGGCAACGGTGGCCCACTGCTCGGTGACGGACGTGCAGTGCACCCGCAGGTCCGGCCACTCGGTCTGCAGCCACTCCTCCATCCAGTCCAGTACGGCGGCCGCGTTGCCCGTGGTCGTGGTGACCAGGAAGCGGTCCTGGGCGAGGCGGATGACGGTGCCGTCGTCGAAGACCATGCCGTCCGGGCGGCACATCACGCCGTAGCGGATCATGCCGACCTTCAGGGTGCTGATCATGTTGGTGTAGAGCAGGTCCAGGAAGGCCGCAGCGTCCGGGCCCTGCACGTCGATCTTGCCGAGTGTGGAGGCGTCCATGAAGGCGGCGCCTTCGCGGGCGGCGGCGCACTCGCGCAGCACGGCCGTCTCAAGGTTCTCGCCGCCCTGCGGGTAGTACCACGGGCGCTTCCACTGGCCGACGTTCTCGAACAGGGCGCCGTGCGCGACATGCCACTCGTGCAGCGCCGTCGTGCGGACCGGGTCGCTCAGTCCACCACGGTCAGGGCCGGCGAGAGCGGCGAAGGAGACCGGCGTGTACGGCGGCCGGAACGTGGTCGTGCCGAGCGCGGAGATGTCCACGCCGAGCAGTTCGGCGACGACGCCGCTGGCCAGGACGCCGGAGGTCTTGCCCTGATCGTTGGCGGTGCCGGCCGTGGTGTAGCGCTTGGTGTGCTCCACCGAGCGCATGCCCGCGGCGGTCGCGCGGGTCAAGTCGTCGACGGTGACGTCGCGTTGGAGGTCGACGAAGCGCGGGGCGCCCTCGCGGCCGGGGACGGTGAACACCTGCATGGGCGGCGTCGGCCGCGGCGGTGCGGGCACGGCCGGGAGGACGGGCGCCTCGGCGGTGTAGCCCTCGGCCTCCAGAGCGCGGACACCGGCCGCCGCGCCCTGGGCCAGGACGCCGGCCAGGTCGAAGACGCCGCTCGCGCTGCCCGCGACCTCGACGGCCTGCCGGCAGGTGTCGGGCACGAAGGTGCCGAGCGCCTCGTCGTGGCGGAGCCTGCCGCCCGCCTGGCTGAACAGGTGCGCCACCGGGTTCCAGCCGCCGGAGACCAGGAGGAGGTCGGCGGTAAACTCCCGCTGTCCTTCGGTCTGTCCGTACGGGGCGACGGTCACGGAGGTGAGGCGCGCCTCACCGTCCGTGCCGGTCACGGCGTGGCCGGCCAGCACCTCGATGCCTGCCTTGCGTGCACGCTCGGCCCAACCGCCGAGTTCCGTACGGGTGTCGACGATCGCCGGGATCTCCACACCGGCCGCGGCGAGGTCCAGTGCGGCGGCGTAGGCGCTGTCGTTCGTGGTGAACACGACGGCGCGGCGGCCGGGCAGGACGCCGTACCGGTTGGCGTACGTACGGGCCGAGGCGGCCAGCATCACGCCCGGGCGGTCGTTGTCCGCGAAGGCCAGCGAGCGCTCGTGGGCGCCGGTGGCGAGGACGACGCGGCGGGCCCGGATGCGGTGGACCCGTTCGCGGGAGACCCTGGCCGGGGCGGCGGCGCCGAGGTGGTTGGTGCGGCGCTCCACGGCCAGGAGGTGGTTGTCGTCGTAGTAGCCGAAGACGGTGGTGCGGCGGAGGATGCGGACGTCCGCCGACGTGTCGAGCAGGGTGGTGGTTTCGCTTGTCCAGTCGGGGAGTTCGCCGGTGCCGAGGAGGCTGCCGCCGAGCTCGGGCTGGTCGTCGGCGAGGATGACTCGGGCGCCGGTGCGGGCCGCTGCCGCCGCTGCGGCGAGGCCCGCCGGGCCGGCGCCGACGATCAGTACGTCGCAGTGGTCGTGTACGGCGTCGTAGCGGGCGGGGTCGGAGGTGGCGGCGAGGCGGCCCTGGCCGGGGAGGCCGGTTGCCACGAGGCCGTCGTAGAGCTCGACGGTCGTGGCGGGGAGCATCGGCTCGGGGAAGGGTTCCTCGATCTGGATGACGGCGTTGGGTTCTTCGGCGCCGGCGGAGAAGATGCCTCGGGGGCGGCCGAGTCTGATGCTCGTCGCTGTCGCGATGATGTTGTTCGCGAGGAGGGCTGAGGCGAGGGTGTCGCCTTCTCGGCCCTGGTATTCGGTGCCGTCGAAGGTGAACGTCAAGGTGCGGGTGGTCGGGCGGGTGCGGGAGCGTGCTGGGGGCTCTGCCCCCAGACTCCCGATCGGCCCTGAAGGGGCCTCGTCCTCAAACACCGCACGGGCTGGAAATGCCTGCCGCCGCTCTACAGTTGCGGGGCGCTCCTCCCCCGCCCGGTACACCGACAGAACCTCGTTCGTCGACGTGTCGCGTACCGCGTTGAACCAGCGGCGGCAGCCCGACGTGTGGTTCCAGCGTTCGGCGAAGGGGCCCTTCGTGTTGTCGCGGAAGAAGAGGTAGCGGGCCCACTCCTCGTCGGTGAGGGCCGAGGGGTCCTCCGGGTAGGGGACGTGGGCCTGGCCGCCGTAGTGGTACTCGGCCTCGTCGCGGGGCCCGCACCACGGGCAGGGGATGAGCAGCATGGATCGGCTCCCTAGTGGGCCACCGCGGCAGCGCCGTGCTCGTCGACGAGCGCGCCGGTGGTGAAACGGTCGAGCGAGAAGGGGGCGTTGAGCGGGTGGGGGGTGTCGTGGGCGATGGTGTGGGCGTAGACCCAGCCGACGCCCGGGGTGGCCTTGAAACCGCCCGTTCCCCAGCCGCAGTTGAGGTAGAGGTTGTCGACGGGGCTGAGGCCGACGATGGGTGAGGCGTCGGGGCTGACGTCGACGATGCCGCCCCAGGTGCGCAGGACGTGGGCGCGGGCGAAGACCGGGAAGAGTTCCAGGGCCGCGGACATCTGGTCCTCGATGATGTGGAAGGCGCCGCGCTGGGTGTACGAGTTGTACGCGTCGATGCCCGCGCCCATCACCAGTTCGCCCTTGTGCGCCTGGCTGACGTACACGTGGACGGCGTTGGACATGACCACCGTCGGGTGGACGGGCTCCAGGAGTTCGGAGACCAGGGCCTGCAACGGGTGGCTCTGGACCGGGAGTTCGATGCCCGCCATGGCGGCGAGGACCGAGGTGTGGCCCGCCGAGCACAGGGCCACCTTGCCCGCCGCGATCGGGCCGAGGTTGGTCTGGACCCCGACGACGCGGTTGCCGACCACGTCCAGGCCGGTGACCTCGCAGTTCTGGATGATGTCGATGCCGGCGGCGTCCGCGGAGCGGGCCAGGCCCCAGGCGACGTGGTCGTGCTTGGCGATGCCCGCTCGCGGCTGGTAGGTGGCGCCGAGGACCGGATAGCGCACGTCCTGGCTGATGTTGAC
The DNA here is from genome assembly GCF_043200415.1 of Streptomyces sp. NPDC048419. Taxonomy (NCBI): domain Bacteria; kingdom Bacillati; phylum Actinomycetota; class Actinomycetes; order Kitasatosporales; family Streptomycetaceae; genus Streptomyces; species Streptomyces sp. NPDC048419. The sequence goes on from NZ_JBICXT010000010.1 coordinate 39,545, forward strand.
GATCGGGCAGACTTCCTTGACCTGCTCGGCGTCCAGGTACTCCGCGTCCACGCCGTTGAGCCGGTTGGCCTCCACGCGGCGCACGCTGTCGCGGACGTCCTGGAGGCTGTGGGCCAGGTTCAGCACGCCACGCTGGGAGAAGAGGATCGGGTAGTCGAGGTCGTCCGCCAGACCCTCCCAGAGCTTGAGCGCGTGCTCGTAGATGCCGGCGCTCTCGTCCCAGAGGTAGTTGGAGCGGATGATCGTGGTGTTGCGGGCCATGTTGCCGCCCGCGAGCCAGCCCTTCTCCAGCACCGCGACGTCGGTGATGCCGTGGTCCTTCGCCAGGTAGTGGGCGGTGGCGAGGCCGTGTCCGCCGCCGCCCACGATGACGACGTCGTACGAGCGCTTCGGCTCCGGCGTGCGCCAGAGGAAGTCGGGGTGTTCGGGGAGATCGGCGCCGGGGGTGCGGGGGCTCATGGGGTCTCTCCGGCTTCTGCTGCTGCCTGTGACAGGTGCGGTTGGAGCGGGTGCCCGGCGGCCAGGGCCTCCGTGCGGGCGCGCGGGGCCGCGGCGTCGGGGGCCGCAGGCGGGGTGTTCGGCGCGTTCATACCGGGTTCGCGTTCCTCTCGGCGGCCTCGACGACGTTGGCGAGCAGCATGGCGCGGGTCATGGGACCCACTCCCCCGGGCATCGGCGCGAGCCGGCCGGCGACCGAGGCGGCCTCCGGGTGGATGTCGCCGACGAGGCCGTGCTCGGTGCGGGTGATGCCGACGTCCAGGACGGCCGCGCCGGGGCGCAGCATGTCCTTGGTGATCAGTCCGGGCGAGCCGGCGGCGGCGATGACGATGTCCGCCTCGCGCACGTGCCAGGAAAGGCCCTTGGTGCCGGTGTGGCAGAGCGTCACGGTGGCGTTCTCCGACCTGCGGGTCAGCAGCAGGCCGATGGGGCGTCCGACCGTGATGCCGCGTCCGATGACGGTCACGCGGGCGCCCGCGAGGGGCACGTCGTAGCGGCGCAGGAGTTCGACGATGCCGCGCGGGGTGCACGGCAGCGGCGCGTCGACGCCGAGGACGAGCCGGCCGAGGTTGACGGGGTGCAGTCCGTCGGCGTCCTTGGCCGGGTCCATCCGTTCCAGTACGGCGTTGGCGTCCAGGTGCTTGGGGAGCGGCAGTTGGACGATGTAACCGGTGCAGGCGGGGTCGGCGTTGAGTTCCTCGATGACGTCCTCGACCTGGCTCTGCGTGGCGTCGGCGGGCAGGTCGCGGCGGATGGAGGCGATGCCCACCTGCGCGCAGTCCCGGTGCTTGCCGCCGACGTAGGCGCGGCTGCCCGGGTCGTCGCCGACCAGGACGGTGCCGAGCCCCGGCGCGCGGCCGGTGGTGGCCTCCAACTTGGCCACCCGCTCGGCGAGTTCACGTCGGATGTCGGCGGCGGTCGCCTTGCCGTCCAGCAGTTGTGCGGTCACCGGTACTCCTTCCAAAGAGGCTGGGCTGCGACGCTTTTCAGGGGCGCGACTCACCCACGGAGACGGGACATGGTCGGGTCGAACAGGGGTTCCTCGGTCACGACCGCCTCGATCCGCCGGTCGAAGTAGCCGATCTGCACGCTGTTTCCGGGCACGGCGACCTCCGCCGGCAGCCACGCGTAGGCGATCCCCTTGCCGATCGTGTAGCCGTACGAGGCACTGGTGACGTAGCCGACCGCGCGCTCGCCGTCGTACACCGGCTCCTTGCCCATCACGACCGACCGCGGGTCGTCGATGGTGAGACAGGTCAGCCTGCGCGTCACGTTCTCCTTGCGGCGCAGCAGCGCGTCCTTGCCGGTGAAGTCGCCCTTGTCGGGCTTGACGGCGAAGCCGACGCCGGCCTCGTAGGCGTCGTGCTCGTAGGTCATGTCGGTGCCGAAGGAGCGGTAACCCTTCTCCAGGCGCAGGCTGTTGAAGGCGCCGCGCCCGGCGATGATGCCGCCCAGCGGGCGGGCCGCCTCCCACAGCGTGTCCCACAGCTTCAGGCCCTGGTCGGCGGTGGTGTAGAGCTCCCAGCCGAGTTCGCCGACGTAGGACAGGCGCATCGCGGTGACCGGGACGCTGCCGATGTAGGCGCGCTTGGCGCGGAAGTACTTCAGGCCGTCGTTGGTGAAGTCCTCGTCGGTGAGCGGCTGCAGGACCTTGCGGGCCAGCGGGCCCCACAGGCCGATGCAGCAGGTGCCGGGGGTGATGTCGCGGACCTGGACCGTGCCGTCGGCAGGGAGGTGGCGGGTGAACCAGTCCAGGTCGAGGTTGCCGTTGGCGCCGACCTGGAAGAGGTCGCGGGACAGTCGGGCGACGGTGATGTCGCTGCGGATGCCGCCGTCGTGGTCGAGCAGCAGGGTGTACGTCACCGAGCCGACCGACTTGGCGACCTTGCCGGTGACCAGGCCCTCCAGGAAGGCGGCGGCACCGGGGCCGCTGACCTCCAGGCGCTTGAGGGCGGTCATGTCGTACATGGCGACGGTCTCTCGGGTCACCTGTGCCTCGGCGCCGACGATGGGCGACCAGTACTGCGCCGCCCAGTCGTTCGGGGTCGGGATCGAACGGCCTTCCACCAGGTGTGCGTTGGCCTCGTACCACTGCGGGCGCTCCCAGCCGTTGGCCTCCAGGAAGAAGGCGCCGTGCTCCTGCTGGCGGGGGTGGAAGGGGCTGGTGCGGATCGGGCGCGGGTCGCCGGAGGGCTGCAGCGGGTGCAGGATGTCGTAGACCTCGACGAAGTTCTGGCAGTCGCGGGCCAGGACGTACTCCGGGGAGAGCTGGTGCGGCTCGAAGCGGTTGAGGTCGCACTCGTGCAGGTCGAAGGAGGAGCAGTAGCCGTCGACCAGCCATTCGGCGACGGCCTTGCCGACGCCCGCGGAGTGGGTGACCCAGACGGCCTCGGCGACCCAGAAGCCCTTGACGTCCGGGGACTCGCCCAGCAGCGGGAAGTTGTCGGTGGTGAAGGAGAACAGGCCGTTGATGCCCTCCTCGACCTTGGCCTCCTGCGTCGCGGGCAGCAGGGACTGGGTCTCGGCCCAGGCCGGCGCGAAGTCCTCCTCGGTGAACTTCAGGACCGACGGCATCTCGTCCGCCTCGTCGAAGGAGAGGATCTCCTCCGCGGTGGTGGGCATGGGGCGGTGGCCGTAGTAGCCGATGCCGAAGCCGTCGAAGCGGTCGCGGTAGTAGAGGTCGGCGTCCTGGTGGCGCAGGATCGGCCGGATCGCTTCCTGGGTCTGGCCCGCGAGCGCCGGGACCGGGCCGGTCCAGGCGAGCTGGTGGCCGAGCGGGGTCAGCGGCAGGTCGAGGCCGACCATGCGGGCGATCTTCGGGCCCCAGATGCCGGCGCAGCACACGACGATGTCGGCGTCGAGCTCGCCCTGGTCGGTGACGACGCCGGTGACGCGGCCCTCGTCCTGGCGGATGTCGAGGACCTCGTGGCGGGCGAGGAAGCGCACGCCACGCTCGGTGGCGCGGCGGATCTGCGCCTCGACCGCGAGGACCGCCTTGGCGAGGCCGTCGGTGGGGACGTGGAGGCCGCCGAGGATGCGCTCGCGGTTGACGAGCGGGTGCTGCTTCACGCACTCCTCGGGGGTGAGCAGCTTCGCCTCGATGCCCCAGGCGGTGATCCAGCCGTGCCGGCGCTGCAGTTCGGCCAGGCGCTCGGGGCCGGTCGCCACTTCGAGGCCGCCGACCTGGAGGAAGCAGGGCTTGCCGTCGACGTCGAGGGAGCAGAACTTCTCGACCGTGTAGCGGGCCATCTCGGTCATGGTCTTGGAGGAGTTGGTCTGGAAGACCAGGCCCGGTGCGTGCGAACTGGAGCCTCCCGTGGCGGGCAGCGGGCCCTGGTCGACCACGGTCACTTCGGTCCAGCCTCGCGCGGAGACCTCGTCCGCGAGGGCCGCTCCCACGACACCCGCTCCGATGATCACCACTCGGGGTCCCGCCATCGCCGCACCTCCGAAATCAAAACCAGCCAGTTGCTTTCTGCGCAACGCAGTTCAGGTTGCGCAACTCAATGTGCCTTCCGCGGGGAGGGGTGTCAAGGGGTCCGTGACGTCGGAAAACGGCCCGGAACGGCCCGGGACACGGCAATGCCCGGCGGGCGGTGCACACCTGTGCACACCGCCCGCCGGGCATGGGACAACCGTTGTCAGAAGCGGCTCACTTGAGCCAGGCGTCCACCTTGTCCTTGTTGGCCTCGACCCACTTCTTCGCCGCCGCGTCGGGCGTCATCTTGTCCACCGCGATGTACTTGGCCACGGTGTTCTGGTCGTCGTTGGTCCAGTTGAAGTTCTTCACCAGGTCGTAGGCGGGCGAGCCGGACTTGGCGAACTTGGAACTGACGATCTTGTCGAGGTCGTAGACGGGATAGTCACAGGCGATCTTGGCCGCGTCCGCGTCGCAGCCCTTCTTGTAGGCGGGCAGGGCGACCTTCTTCAGCGGCACCTCGGACATGAACCACTGCGGCTCGTAGAAGTAGCCGATCACCCACTGCTTGTCCTTCTCGGCCTTGCGGTAGGCCTGGATGAGCGCGGTCTCGCTGCCCGCGTACACCACCTTGAAGTTCAGCTTCAGGTTCTTGACCAGGGCCGCGTCGTTGGTGACGTAGGAGGGGTCGCCGTCCAGGAGCTGGCCCTTGCCGCCCGACTCCGACGTCTTGAATTTGGCCGCGTACTTGTTGAGGTTCTTGTAGTCGAGGATGTCCGGGTGGGCCTTGGCCAGCCACGGCGGCACGTACCAGCCGATGATGCCCTTGTTGCCGGTGGAGCCGGCCTCGACGGCGGTCTTCTGTTCGGTGATGTACTTCTTCTTCAGATCGTCGTGGCCCCAGTTCTCCAGGACGGCGTCGATCTCACCGGTGCCGAAGCCCTGCCAGGCGATCTCCTCCTTGAGGTCCTTCTTGTTGACCGTGCAGCTGAGGTTGTGCTGGGCGACGTACGCGACGACCGCCGCGTCCGCCTCATAGCCCACCCACGGGTTGACGGCCAGGTTGAAGGTGCCGCACTTGCCCGAGCTGCCGCCCGAGCCCGAGGAGCTGTCGCCGACCTTCGCACCTCCGCACGCGGTGAGGGTGAGGCCGAGGACGGCCAGGCCGGCTGCGCCGACTCGCCAGGTTCTTGCCATCAGTCTTGCTCCTTATGCGCCTGCGCCGGTGCGTCGCGCCGCAGCCTGAGTGATCCGGTCGAACATGACTCCGAGCAGTACGATGGCGAGCCCTGCCGCCAGCCCCTTGCCGTACAGCTCTCCCTGCGAGAAGCCGGCCACGACGTCGTAGCCGAGGGCGCCCGCGCCCACCAGGCCGCCCACAACAACCATCGACAGCACGTAGATCAGGCCCTGGTTGGTCGCGAGAGTCAGGGCGCTGCGTGACATCGGCAGCTGGACCTTGGTGATGATCTGCCGGGTGCTGCACCCGGCGGAGGTGGCCGCCTCGACGGTGGTCTCGGGCACGGCCCGCACCCCGTCCGCGATGATCTTTATGGCGACCGGTGCCGCGTAGACGACGGCCGCGACGATCGCCGTGAAGCGGGTCGCGCCGAACAGCGCCAGGAACGGCACGAGATAGACGAACGGCGGCATGACCTGGGCGGCGTCCAGGGTGGGCCGCACCAGTTTGTCGACGAGCATGCTGCGGCCCATCCAGACGCCGAAGACGATGCCGAACAGCATCACCAGGACCGTCGCCACCAAGGTGGACGCGGTCGTGGTCATGGCGTCCGACCACACGCCGGTGCCGACCAGCAGGCCCACGCACACGGCCGTGGTGATGCCGGCCTTCCAGCCGCCGAGCACCACGGCGAGCGCGACGAGCACCATCCCGACGAGCCACCAGGGCGAGTCGGTGAGCAGGCTCTGGAACGGGTTGAGCAGCACATTGGTGATCACGTCGCGGATCGCGTTGGTCAGGCCCGAGAGGTTGTTCTGCGCCCAGTTGGTCACGGAGTCGGCCGCGCTGGCGATGTGGCTGCCGACGGTGCCGTCACCGGGGAAGTCCGCCGCCCACAGATACGTGTGGGACAGGTAGATCAGGACCACGGTGACCACCGCTCCCGCACCGAGCAGCGGCTTGCGCCACTTCAGGAAGCGGTTCTTGCAGCGGCGGGCGTCCTCCTCGCGGGTGCTGGCCGCGGTCGTCACCCGGTCCAGCACGATCGCCATGACGACGATCGCGAGGCCCGCGTTGAAGGCCGTGCCGACGTCGAGGGACTGCAGCGCCTGCACGACGGTCTTGCCGAGGCCGGGCGCGTCGATCAGGGCGGCGATGGTGACCATGGCCAGGGCAGCCATGATCGACTGGTTGATGCCCATCACCACGGTCCGCTTGGACATCGGCAGCAGCACCTTCAGCAGCGACTGCCGCCGGGTCGCGCCGAGCGAGTCGGCCGCCTCCGAGGTGGTCTCCGGTACCGAGCGGATGGCGTGCGCGGTGATGCGGATCGCGGGCGGGGCGGCGTAGATGACGGTGGCGATCGTCGCGGAGGCCGGGCCGATGAGGAAGATCAGGGTCAGCGGGGCCAGGTAGACGAAGGTCGGCATCGTCTGCATGAAGTCCAGGAAGGGCGTCACGATCCGGTTGAACCGGTCGGACAGCCCCGCCCACACGCCCAGCGGGATCGCGAACAGCAGCGCCACGAGCACCGCGGAGACGGTCAGGGCCAGGGTGTCCATGGACTCCTGCCACAGGCCCTGGAGCCCGAAGAAGGTGAAGCCGCACACGGCGAGCAGCGCCACGCGCCAGTTGCCCACGGCCCAGGAGACGTAGCCGGCGATGCCGACCACGCCGAGCCAGCCGATCTGCGGGAGGGGCCGGCCGGGCGGGGGCTGCGAGATCAGGTGCTGGACGAAGGTCACCAGGTTGTCGATGACCAGCCGGATCTCGTTGAAGAAGTACAGGAAGAGCGGGTTGGAGTTGCGGTTGGCGCCGATGGAGTCGTTGACGTCGTTGAACCACCGGTGCAGATCGGTGAGATCGGCCGTCGCGAGTGACAGGGTCTGCTTGCCGCGCAGCACGAAGAACAGCACCAGCCACGACACCACGATCCCGGCGACCATCGCGGTGCGGCCGACCTTGCGCGGCTCCTTGGCGGGCGCCTTGGGTTCAACCGGCCCTGTCGTCTCGGGTTTTTCGATGGCGACGGTCATCACGCGCCGCCTTCCTGCCCGGCGACCACTGCGAGGATCTCCTCGTCGCCGACGATGCCGAGCAGCTTGCCGTCCTCGACGACCTTGACCGGCTTGTGCGCGGCCAGCACGGTCCGGGTCGCTTCCCGTACGACGACGTCCGGGCCCAACTCCGGCCCGTCCAGGGCGTCTCCGTCCTCCGGCGCGCGCATGATCCAGCGCAGGGTGAGCACGTCGCCGCGCGGCACGTCCTTGACGAAGTCCCGTACGTAGTCGTCGGCGGGGGCGCCCACGAGTTCGTCGCCGGTACCGCACTGGACCATCTTGCCGTCGCGCATGATGAGGATGCGGTCGCCCAGCTTCAGCGCCTCGGACAGGTCGTGGGTGATGAACACCATCGTCTTGCCGACCTCGTGGTGCAGCCGGATGACCTCGCTCTGCATGTCCCGGCGGATCAGCGGGTCGAGGGCGGAGAACGGCTCGTCGAAGAAGAGCACGTCCGGGTCTCCGGCGAGCGCGCGGGCGAGGCCCACGCGCTGCTGCATACCGCCGGAGAGCTGGTCGGGGTAGGAGTTCTCGTAGCCGGCGAGACCGACCAGCTCCACGACCTCCTGCGCCCGCTTGGTCCGCTCGGACCTGCTCATGCCGCGGATCTCCAGGCCGAAGGCGACATTGTCGACGACCCGGCGGTGCGGCAGCAGCCCGAAGTGCTGGAAGACCATGGAGAACTTGCTGCGGCGCAGCTCGCGCAGCCGCTTGTCGTCCGCCTGCCGGATGTCCTGGCCCTCGAAGACGATCTCGCCCGCGGTGGGTTCGATCAGCCGGGTCAGACATCGCACCAGCGTGGACTTGCCGGAGCCGGACAGGCCCATCACGACGAAGACCTCGCCTGGCGAGACGTCGAAGTTGACGTCGCGTACGGCGGCGGTGCAGCCCGTGCGGTCCATGAGCTCGCGGCGGGTCAGCCCGCACAGCTCCTCCGATTCCGGCACCCGGTCGGCCTTCGGCCCGAACACCTTCCACAGCCTGCGCACGGATATGACCGGAGTCCCGTCGGACTCCTCGGGCGTGCCGCGACGCTGCGCCACCTCGGTCTGTGTTGGGGTCACGATCGACCTCTTTTCGGCGTTCAGCCGCTAAACCAGCGCTGCGGCCGGGGTTGGATGTTCTGCCAGATGTGCTTGGGCTCTCGGTACTCGTCCAGGCCGCTCGCTCCGAGCTCGCGGCCGACGCCCGAATGTCCGAAGCCACCCCATTCGGCCTGGGGCACATAGGGGTGGTAGTCGTTGATCCACACCGTGCCGTGCCGCAGCCGCCGGGCGACCCGCTGGGCCTTGCCGGCGTCCTGCGTCCATACGGCGCCGGCCAGCCCGTACTCGGTGTCGTTGGCGATGCGCACGGCATCGCCCTCGTCGGTGAAGCGCTCGACGGTCAGCACCGGCCCGAAGGATTCCTCGTGCACCACCCGCATGTCCTGGGTGCAGGCGTCGAGCACGGTCGGCGGGTAGTAGTGGCCGTTCGCGAGGGCGGGGTCGTCGGGCCGTTCGCCGCCGCAGCGCAGGACCGCGCCCTCGGCAAGGCCGGCCGCGACGTACGCCTCGACCTTCTGAAGATGCTGCGCGGAGATCAGTGCCCCTGTCTCGGCGCCGGGATCGAAGGGGCCGCCGAGGCGGATGAGCCGGGCGCGGCGGACGACCTCGTCGACGAAGCGGTCGTGCAGCGCGTCCTCGACGATCAGCCGGGCACCCGCCGAGCAGACCTGCCCCGAGTGCAGGAAGACGGCCGTGAGGGCGAAGTCCACGGCGGCCTCGAAGTCGGCGTCGGCGAAGACGACGTTGGGGTTCTTGCCGCCGAGCTCCAGCGCCACCTTCTTCACCGTCGCGGCGGCACTCGCCATGATCCGCTTGCCCGTCTCCAGGCCGCCGGTGAAGGAGACCAGGTCGACGTCCGGGTGTTCGGAGAGCGGTGCGCCGGCCTCGGGCCCGGCGCCCAGGACGAGGTTGGCGGCGCCCGCCGGCAGGCCGGCCTCCTCCAGTGCCTTCATCAGCAGGATGGAGGTGGAGGGGGTCAGCTCGCTGGGCTTGAGGACGATGGTGTTGCCGGCCAGGAGCGCCGGGGCCACCTTCCAACTCGCCTGTAGCAGCGGGTAGTTCCAGGGCGTGATCAGTCCGCACACGCCGACCGGCTCGTACACGACGCGGCTGACGGCGTCGTCGCGGCCGGTGTCGATCACGCGCCCGGCGTCGGTGCCGGCGATCCCGCCATAGTGGCGGAAGCAGGAGACGACGTCGGCGATGTCGTACTCGCTCTCCACCAGCCGCTTGCCGGTGTCCAGCGACTCGGCGCGCGCGAACTCCTTGGTGTCGCGCTCGAGGATGTCGGCGGTGCGCAGCAGCAGTGCGCCGCGCTCGCGTTCGGGGGTGCGGGGCCAGGGCCCCTCGTCGAAGGCCCGCCGGGCGGCTGCGATCGCCGCCTCGGTGTCAGGACGCGTTGCTTCCGCTACGGTCGCAACGAGTGCGCCGTCAGCGGGGCAGCGGATGTCGCGATGGCCGCCTGCCACCGGCGCCCGCCATTGCCCGTTCACGTACAGATCTGCCACGCGCCAAGCCCTTCAGCCGGAATGCGTTGCGCATCGTGCATCCAATTGCTTGTGGTGGAACACAGTGGCGAAACCTCAGAGCCCCGTCAAGTAGTTGGTGGATGACGATTTCGCCATGGCCGCCGTTACCCGGCCACCCCTTGACCGCAGCCGTACGACGCGCCCAGCATGTTGCGCATCGCTCACCTTGTTGTGCAATACGCACCGACGGAGGCCGCACATGTCCCCTCGACCGCAACCCGGACGTGAGTACGTCCTCACCCTCTCCTGCCCCGACAGCGCGGGACTGGTCCACGCCGTGAGCGGCTTCCTGGTCAGGAACTCGGGCAACATCCTGCAGAGCCAGCAGTTCGACGACCGCCTCCAGGACCGCTTCTTCATGAGGGTCCACTTCGACGTCTCCGACCCCGGCGTGGATCTGCACGCGCTGCGCTATCGCTTCGGCCCGGTCGCCGAGGCCCACCGCATCTCCTGGACCCTGCGGGACGCCTCGACCCCGACGCGGACGCTGATCATGGTGTCCAGGTTCGGGCACTGCCTGAACGACCTGCTCTTCCGCAGGCGCACCGGCGCGCTCAACATCGAGATCCCGGCGATCGTCTCCAACCACCGCGAGTTCGAGGGCCTGGCGGACACCTACGGCATCCCCTTCCACCACGTCCCGGTCACCAGGGACACCAAGCCCGAGGCCGAGGCCCGGCTGCTGGAGCTGGTACGGGAGCTGGACGTCGACCTGGTCGTGCTGGCCCGCTACATGCAGATCCTCTCCGACGACCTCTGCAAGCAGCTCGAGGGCCGCGCCATCAACATCCACCATTCCTTCCTGCCCAGCTTCAAGGGCGCGCGACCCTACGAGCAGGCCTACGACCGCGGGGTCAAGCTCGTCGGCGCGACCGCGCACTACGTGACCTCGGACCTGGACGAGGGCCAGATCATCGAGCAGGACGTGGTCCGCGTCGACCACTCCCTCGACCCCGACGAGCTGGTCACGGTCGGCCGGGACGTCGAGGCGCAGGTACTGGCGCACGCGGTGAAGTGGCACAGCGAGAGCCGGGTCATGGTCGACGGCAACCGCACGGTGGTCTTCCGCTGAGCATCGCGCCTCACACACGAGAGGGGCGGGCCGGGGTCTCCGGCCCGCCCCTCTTCGTATACGGAGTCGTCCACGACGCTCAGCCCTACGACGATGCGGTGGCGAGCCGGTCCAGCAGGGCCCGGCGCCAACTCTCCGTCTCCGCGATCTGGTTGAAGGTGAACAGGTGCAGGCCCGCCACCGCGGCCGAGGGCGCGGTCAGCGCCTCCTGGGTGCGGGAGAGCAGCCTCCCGGGCGAGTAGCCGCCGGGCGCGGCGAAGCGCAGGAACCACGACGCGTGCTTCGTGAGGAACCGCGTCGACTCCCCCACCCCGATCTTCGTCGCCATGGCCAGCAGCTTCGCCCGCTGCACGGGACCGGCGACGCCCACGTGCACGGGCAGGGTCACCTCCCGCCGCCGTATCCGGGCGAGCCACTCCCCCAGCACCCGCGGATCGAAGCAGAGGTTGCTGACGATGTACGTGGCGTGGGCCTGCTTGTCCCACATCGCCTGGATGGTGAGGTCGTCGTGGATGAGCGGATGGCTCTCGGGGTAGCCGGTGATGCCCACGCGGGCGAAGGGCGCGCCCAGCTCGCCCAGCCGGCGCAGCACCGGCAGGGCACCGTCGTAGGGTCCGGCGGGCGGGTCCGCGTCGCCCGCGGGGACGAAGACGTCGTCCACGCCCGCCGCGGACAGCCGCTCCACCACTTCCTTCAGGTGTACGTCGTCGCGCAGCAGCCGGGCGGGCACGTGCGGGACGACCCGGTAGCCGTGCGAGGCGAGCCGGTCGGTGAGGTCGAGGGTCGGCTCCAGGCCCTTGACCGGCGGCGCCGTGATCGTGACCACGACGTCGCGCGGGACATGCGCGAGGACCTTCTCCTCGGTCGCCCTCGCGGGCAGCACCTCGTAGCGGACGCTGTTCAGCAGCGCGCTCAGTCCTGCGGCGCCCAAGGTCTCACCCCACCTGCTTGTGGGCGTCGGGGTGGCGGTAGTACGCGGCCTTGGAGGCGGCCGGCGGCTCCTTGCCCAGGATCAGGTCGGCGGCCTTCTCGGCAACCATCATCACCGGGGCGTAGATGTTGCCGTTGGTGACGTACGGCATTACGGACGCGTCGACGACCCGCAGGCCCTCCACGCCGTGCACCCGCATGCTGGCGGGGTCGACGACGGCCATCTCGTCGGTGCCCATCTTGCAGGTGCAGGACGGGTGCAGAGCGGTCTCGCCGTCCTTGGCGACCCAGTCGAGGATCTCCTCGTCGCTCTCCACGGAGGGTCCTGGCGAGACCTCGCCGTTGTTGTAGGGGGCGAGCGCGGGCTGGTTGAGGAGCTTGCGGGCGACGCGGATGGCCTCGACCCACTCGCGGCGGTCCTGCTCGGTGGAGAGGTAGTTGAAGCGCAGCGCCGGGTGCTCGAGCGGGTCCTTGCTCTTGATCTTCACCGAGCCGATGGCGTCGGAGTACATGGGTCCGACGTGGACCTGGTAGCCGTGGCCGCCGGCGGGCACGGAACCGTCGTAGCGGACCGCGATCGGCAGGAAGTGGAACATCAGGTTCGGGTACGCGACGTCCTCGTTGCTGCGGGCGAAGCCGCCGGCCTCGAAGTGGTTGGTCGCCGCCGGGCCCTTGCGGAACAGCCACTGCAGGCCGATGAACGGCGCACGCCACTTCGCCAGATACGGCTGCATGGAGACGGGCTGCTTGCAGGCGTACTGGATGTAGACCTCCAGGTGGTCTTGCATGTTCTCGCCGACGCCCGGCAGGTCGTGCACGACGTCGATGCCGAGCGCCCGCAGCTCCTCGGCGTTGCCCACGCCGGAGAGCTGCAGCAGCTGCGGGGAGTTGATCGCGCCGCCGCAGAGGATGACCTCCTTGGCGCGGACCTGCTGCAGAGCGCCCTTGCCGCGCCGGAACTCGACCCCGACCGCCTTCTTGCCCTCGAAGAGGACGCGCGTGACGAGGGAGCGGGTCTTCACGGTGAGGTTGGGCCGCTTCATGGCGGGCTTGAGGTACGCCTTCGAGGCCGACAGCCGGCGTCCGCGGTGGACGTTGCGGTCGAACTTGGCGAACCCCTCCTGGCGGTAGCCGTTGACGTCGTCGGTGGGGGCGTAGCCCGCCTCCTCGGTGGCCTTGAGGAAGGCGGCGAACAGCGGGTTGGTGGCCGGGCCGCGCTCCAGGACGAGGGGGCCGTCGTGGCCGCGGAACTCGTCGTCCGGGTCGGCCACCAGGCAGTTCTCCATCCGACGGAAGTAGGGCAGGCAGTGCGCGTAGTCCCAGGACTCCATGCCGGGGTCGGCGGCCCAGCGCTCGTAGTCCATGGGGTTGCCGCGCTGGAAGATCATGCCGTTGATGCTGCTGGAGCCGCCCAGGACCTTGCCGCGGGCGTGGTAGACGCGCCGGCCGCCCATGTGGGGCTCGGGCTCCGACTCGTACTTCCAGTCGTAGAACCGGCTGCCGATCGGGTAGGTCAGCGCCGCGGGCATGTGGATGAAGACGTCCCACGGGTAGTCGGAGCGGCCGGCCTCCAGGACCAGCACGCGGTTGGCCGGATCGGCGGTGAGTCGATTCGCCAGCGCACTGCCGGCCGAACCGCCGCCGACGATGACGAAGTCGTATTGCAGGGGAGCCATGGTGCCTCGTCTCGCTCGCGCCGTCGATGTGCGGAGCATGCTAGCGCCGGTAGCGTGATGCGCACCAGGTTGCGAACGACGCAACTTCGGAAGGGGCGCGCGTGTACTTCCCGTCGGGCGCCGCCGGCAATGAAGGGTGGCAGGCCCGTTACAGACAGTGTTTGCGGCTAGGTGTCCGACCGTGCGCACAACACGTACACACTTCACGGAAACTTCCAGATACTCGCAGGTAGCAGGGGGAGCCGTCTGGCGCAGGAAGTGGTCTTTACCTGATCAAAGTGCCTGGTCAGAGTCCCGAGGGTAAACAGCTTGTACCGTACTGCGCGTATAGTTTCGTTGTGAGCAACCACAGCCAAGACACCGAGACAGGCAATTCGCAGGCCGGCGGAGTGCAGTCGGTCGACCGCGCCATCAGCGTCCTGGAGATCCTCGCGCAGCGTGGCGAGGCGGGCGTGAGTGAGGTGGCCGGCGAAATCGACGTCCACAAGTCCACTGCCTTCCGCCTGCTCGGCGCCTTGGAGGCGCGTGGGCTGGTGGAGCAGGCGGGAGAGCGGGGCAAGTACCGGCTCGGCTTCGGCATCGTGCGCCTCGCCGGCGCCGTCACCGGACGTATCGACATCACCCAGCAGGGCCGGCCGGTGTGCGAGCGGCTCGCCGAGGAGCTCGGCGAGACCGTGAACATCGCGGTCATGCAGGAGCACTACGCGATCAACCTCTACCAGGTACGTGGCCCCGGTGCGATCACGGCGCACAACTGGGTCGGCCAGCTGACGCCGCTGCACGCCACCTCCAGCGGCAAGGTCCTGCTGTCCTACATGCCGGCCGCCGACCGGGCCACACTGGTGGCCGAGACCGGTCTGAAGAAGGTCACCCCGCACACGATCACCGCGAAGACGAAGCTCGAGAAGAGCCTCGCCGAGGTGCGTGAGCGGGGTTACGCCTGGACCGTGGAGGAGTTCGAGATCGGCCTGCACGCCATGGCCGCGCCGGTTCGCAACCGCGACGGCGAGGTCATCGCCGCGCTGAGCGCCTCCGGTCCGGGCTACCGCTTCACGGAGGAGCGCATGCACGAGCTCGCGCCGAACCTCCTCAAGGGCGCGCAGGAGATCAGTCACCGGATGGGGTACCTGGGCTGAGCGGCCCGTAGACGCTACTCAGGCCGGCGGGTGCCCAGGCGCTCGTTGACCCAGTCGTGGAACGCACCGATGTGGTGCTCGCTCGGAACCAGCACGCCGCCCTTGGCGTACAGCCGGGAGCTCATGCCGGGCTGCGTACGCTCGCACGCGTCGAAGTCCTGGCGGTTGACCCGGTCGAAGAGCTCGACGGACCGGCTGACGTCCTTGCCGCTCTCGACGACGTGCGGCAGGTAGAGCCAGTCGCACTCGACGATCGTGCGGTCGACGGCGACCGGGTACATGCGGTGGAAGATGACGTGGTCGGGCACGAGGTTGATGAAGACCTGCGGCCGGACGGTGATCGCGTAGTAGCGGCGGTCCTGGTCGTCGCCGACGCCCGGGATGCGGTCCAGGCCCTCGGAGCCGTCCACCGTGAAGCCCTGCACCTCCTCGCCGAACTCCGCGCCGTGGCCGACGTAGTACTGCGCGGCGTAGCCGTCCGCGAACTCCGGGAGTACTTCGGTGAGTTCGGGGTGGATCGTGGCGCAGTGGTAGCACTCCATGAAGTTCTCGATGATGAGCTTCCAGTTGGCCTTCACGTCGTAGACGATCCGCTTGCCGACGGAGAGGTTGTCGATGTCGTAGTGGTCGATCGACTCGGCGTCCCCCAGGCGGGAGACGACGTCCCCGATGACCTCCTCCTCGAACGAGGGCGGGTTCTCGGCGAGGCAGAGCCAGACGTAGCCGAGCCATTCGCGGACGGCGACGTTCACCAGGCCGTACTCGGTGCGGCCGATGTCGGGCATCTTGGTGAGGTTGGGCGCCGCGACGAGCTTGCCGTCCAGGCCGTAGGTCCAAGCGTGGTACGGGCATTGGAAGGCCCGCTTGACCTCGCCGGACTCCTCGGTGCACAGCTTGGCGCCGCGGTGCCGGCACACGTTGAAGAAGGCGCGGATCGAGCCGTCGCGCGAGCGGGTGACGAGGATGCTCTCGCGGCCCACGTCGACGGTGCGGAAGGCGCCGGGCTTGGCGAGCTCGGACGAGCGCACGGCGCAGAACCACATGGTCTCGAATATGCGCTCCTGCTCCAGGGCGAAGTTCACCGGATCCGTGTAGGAGGAGCCGGGGAGGGTGGCGATCAGGCTGTCCGGCAGGCTGGTCGAGGTCACGGTGCACTCCTCGGAAGTCGTCGGGGAGCGCCCCTCAGGGGCGCGGGGAACTGCGCGACAAGCCAGAACGGCGCCGCGGAAAGACAACGACCCATCCCGCTGCTCACAGCGAAGCGATCTGCTTGCGCCAGCGCATGAACAGCCGCGGCTGGTTCATGC
This sequence comes from Streptomyces sp. NPDC048419, assembly GCF_043200415.1. NCBI lineage: Bacteria > Bacillati > Actinomycetota > Actinomycetes > Kitasatosporales > Streptomycetaceae > Streptomyces > Streptomyces sp. NPDC048419. The sequence goes on from NZ_JBICXT010000010.1 coordinate 55,397, forward strand.
CGAGCACCGCGACCGGGATGCCGGCACGCAGGTACACGGCCAGGACGTTGCGGCCGTCGGCGGAGCCTTCCTCGACGGTGACACGGTCCGCGCCGGCCGCGTGCCCGGCGAACTGGATCTTCACGCCGTACTGGTCCGACCAGAAGTACGGCGGCCGGGGCACACCCGGCTCCACCGCGCCGCCCGCCAGCAGCGTGGCGATCGCGGCGTCGGGGCGCTCGCGCGCGCCGGTCCAGTGCTCGACGCGGCGGTGGGAGCCCGCGCGCGGGTCGTACCAGTTGGCGCAGTCGCCGACCGCGACCACGCCGGCCAGGCTGGTGCGTCCGTCGGCGCCGCACTTGACGCCGTTGTCGAGTTCGACGCCGGAGCCTTCGAGCCACTCGACGCAGGGGCGGGCACCGACGCCGACGACCACGATGTCCGCGGGGACGGTGCGGCCGTCCTCCAGCAGGACGGCCTCGACCTGGCGCTCGCCGCTGAGTCCCTTGACGCCGACGCCGCACAACAGCCGTACGCCGTGGTCCGTGTGGAGCCCGGAGACGACGGCGCCCATGGCCTCGCCGAGCGGTCCGGCGAGCGGCGTCGAGGCCGCCTCGATCACGGTCACGTCGAGTCCGAGGGCGTACGCGGTGGAGGCGACCTCGGCGCCGATGAAGCCGCCGCCGATCACCACCAGCCGTCCGCCGCGGGCCAGTTCGTCCCGCAGGGCGCGGGCGTCGTCCAGGGTGCGCAGGGTGTGCACCCCGGACAGGCCCTCGGAGCCCGGCAGGCTGCGCGCGGCGGCGCCGGTGGCGATGACGACTCCGTCGGCGCGGACCTCGGCCCCGTCGGCGAGCCGGACCGCGCGCCGCGTGGCGTCGAGTCCGGTGGCGCGGGCGCCGAGCAGCCACTCGGCCCGCAGGTCCTCGCCGTCCGTCTCCAGCACGAGATCGGCCTCGCCGATGGTGCCGGCCAGGAACTCCTTGGACAACGGCGGTCTGTCGTACGGGCGATGGGGCTCGTCACCGATGATGACCAGCCGGCCGTCATAGCCCTGCTTGCGCAGGGAGCGCGCCGCCGACAGACCGGCCAGCGAGGCCCCCACCACGGCGACCGTCCTCACGCGAGACCTCCGGCGAGCCGGGCCGCGATGCACGGAGGCAGGTTGGGGGCGTCCGTGGACAGCTGGACGTAGATCATGCCGTCCTCGATCGCGACCTCGTGCGTGCGGACCGGGAGCTTGGCCGGCGGGGCGTCCACCTTGCCTGTCCTGAGGTCGAACTTCGAGGCGTGCAGCGGGCATTCGACCTCGCAGCCCTCCAGCCAGCCGTCGGCGAGCGAGGCGTCCTGGTGGGTGCAGGTGTCGTCGATGGCGAAGAGCTCGCCGTCGTCGGTGTGGAACACCGAGACCGGCGGGTCGGTCTCGAGCCGGACAGCCTCACCTCGCGGGAGATCCACGAGACGGCACGCGGGAATCATCATGACACCTCGGTGCGTATAGCGAAACGGATTGCGGTAAGCGCAACATCAGTCTGGGGTCGCCCTGAACCCCTGTCAAGGAGTTCAGGGACCAGGTTCCTGCGAGAAGCCGCGTTGCGTTATACACAACATGCAGCATGATGAGAAACGACTTCCGCGGTCAGAAACCGCGGTCGATCCACTTCTGAAGATGCGGTGCCTCGGCGCCGACGGTCGTCGTCTCCCCGTGGCCCGTGTGCACCACGGTGTCGGAGTCGAGGGGCAACAGCCTGTCCCGGATCGACTCGACGATGGTCGGGAAGTGGCTGTACGACCGCCCCGTGGCCCCTGGCCCGCCCGCGAAGAGCGTGTCGCCGCTGAAGAGCGCCCCGAGCGCCGGCGCGTACAGGCATACGGCGCCGGGCGCGTGGCCGGGCGTGTGCAGGACGGTGAGCTCGATGCCGGCCACCGTCAGGGGCTGCCCGTCGGTGAGGTCGGCGTCCGGCATCCGGTCGGGATGCGTGAGCTTCCACAGCGGCAGGTCGTCCGGATGCAGGAGGACCGGGGCGCCGGTGCGGGCGGCCAGTCCGGGTGCGGCGTTGACGTGGTCGTCGTGGGCGTGGGTGCACACGATGGCCTTCAGCGCGCGTTCGCCGACCGCCTCGGCGATCGCGTCGGCGTCGTGCGCCGCGTCGACGACGATCACCTCGCGGTCGTCGCCGACGATCCACACGTTGTTGTCGACCTCCCAGGTACCGCCGTCCAGGGAGAACGTGCCCGAGGTGACGAGCCGTTCGACGTGGACCCGGCTCATCAGAACACCACCACCGAGCGCAGGACGTCCCCGCCGTGCATCCGCTGGAAGGCCTTCTCCACCTCGTCCAGCGCGATGGTCTCGGTGACGAAGGCGTCCAGGTCCAGGCGGCCCTGGAGGTAGAGGTCGATCAGCATCGGGAAGTCACGGCTCGGCAGGCAGTCGCCGTACCAGGACGACTTCAGCGAGCCGCCGCGGCCGAACACGTCAAGGAGGGGCAGTTCGAGCTTCATCTCCGGGGTGGGCACGCCGACCAGGACGACCGTGCCGGCGAGGTCGCGGGCGTAGAAGGCCTGCTTGTACGTCTCCGGGCGGCCGACCGCCTCGATGACGACGTCGGCGCCGAAGCCGCCGGTCAGCTCGCGGATCGCCTCGACCGCGTCGCCCTCGCGGGAGTTGACGGTGTGGGTGGCACCCAGCCTCTGCGCGGTGGCCAGCTTGCGGTCGTCGATGTCGACGGCGATGACCTTCGCGGCGCCGGCCAGGTTGGCGCCGGCGATCGCCGCGGCGCCGACTCCGCCGCAGCCGATGACGGCGACCGAGTCGCCACGGCCTACCTGGCCGGTGTTGATCGCCGCGCCGATGCCCGCCATCACGCCGCAGCCGAGCAGGCCGGCGGCGGCCGCGGACGCCTTCCGGTCGACCTTGGTGCACTGTCCGGCGGCGACGAGGGTCTTCTCGGCGAAGGCGCCGATGCCCAGCGCCGGGGACAGCTCCTCACCGGTGGAGGCGAGGGTCATCTTCTGCTTGGCGTTGTGGGTGTTGAAGCAGTACTGCGGGCGGCCGCGCAGACAGGCCCGGCACTGCCCGCACACCGCACGCCAGTTGAGGATCACGAAGTCACCGGGGGCGACGTCGGTGACGCCCTCCCCCACCGACTCCACGACGCCCGCGGCCTCGTGCCCGAGCAGGAACGGGAAGTCGTCGTTGATGCCGCCCTCGCGGTAGTGCAGGTCGGTGTGGCACACCCCGCAGGCCTCGATCTTCACCAGCGCCTCGCCCGGGCCGGGATCGGGCACGATGATCGTTTCCAGGCTGACGGGGGCACCCTTGCCCCGCGCGACGACAGCGCGGACCTGATGCGTCATGACCACTCCTCGGCTGTGGAGAACTGAAGCTCGGAAGCCACTCGAAACTGAGTTGCTCAATGCGGCACGTATCTCGTGTGCCGCAACACAGCATCATGGAGTGGCGACCGTGGGTCAAGGCTCCGGAATCCACCGCACAAGCCGCGCGCCCCGGCACCCGGTGCCAACGCGAAACGGCCCCGGCACGGCAGAAGCCGTACCGGGGCCGCCCCATGGGGTCGGAGCCGGGATCACCCGATCTCGACGAGCAGGTCACCGCCCTCGACCTGCTGGATCTTGTTGATGGCCAGGCGCGAGACCCGGCCCGCCTTCGAGGCGGTGATCGCGGCCTCCATCTTCATCGCCTCGATGGTCGCCACCGTCGCCCCGGCGTCCACCTCGTCGCCCTCGGAGACCGCGAGCGTGACCACACCGGCGAACGGTGCGGCGACATGGCCCGCATTGGCCCGGTCGGCCTTCTCGGTGACCGGGATGTCGGAGGCCGCGGAGGTGTCCCGCACCTGGATCGGCCGGAGCTGGCCGTTCAGGGTGGACATCACGGTCCGCAGTCCGCGCTCGTCGGCCTCACCGACGGCCTCCAGCTCGATCAGCAGCCGCACGCCGGGCTCCAGGTCGACGGCGTACTCCGTGCCGGGACGCAGACCGTAGAAGAAGTCCTTGCTGTCCAGCACGCTGGTGTCGCCGTACGCCTGGCGGTGGCTGTCGAAGTCGCGCGTCGGGCCCGGGAACAGCAGCCGGTTGAGCGTGGCGCGGGGCTCCTTCGCCAGGCCCTCGCGATCCTCCGGCGTCAGCTCCTGCACCGGCTTGGCGTCGGCGCGGCCCTCAAGTGCCTTGCTGCGGAAGGGCTCCGGCCAGCCGCCGGGCGGGGTGCCCAGCTCGCCGCGCAGGAAGCCGATGACGGAGTCGGGGATGTCGTAGCGGTTCGGGCTCGCCTCGAAGTCGGCCGGTGCGACCCCCGCGCCCACCAGGTGCAGGGCGAGGTCGCCGACCACCTTGGAGGACGGGGTGACCTTGACCAGACGCCCCAGCATCCGGTCGGCCGCCGCGTACATCGCCTCGATGTCCTCGAAGCGGTCGCCGAGGCCGAGCGCGACGGCCTGGGTGCGCAGGTTGGACAGCTGGCCGCCGGGGATCTCGTGGTGGTAGACGCGCCCGGTCGGGGAGGCGAGGCCCGCCTCGAAGGGGGCGTAGATCTTGCGGACGCTCTCCCAGTACGGCTCCAGGTCGCCGATCGCCTGGAGGTCGAGGCCGGTCGGCCGGTCGGAATAGTCGGTCGCGGCCACGATCGCCGACAGCGACGGCTGCGAGGTCGTACCCGCCATGGAGGCGACCGCGCCGTCCACCGCGTCCGCGCCCGCCTGGATCGCGGCGAGGTAGGTGCCGAGCTGGCCGCCCGCGGTGTCGTGGGTGTGCAGGTGCACCGGCAGGTCGAACTCCCGGCGCAGCGCGGACACGAGGGTCGCGGCGGCCGGGGCGCGCAGCACGCCGGCCATGTCCTTGATGGCCAGGACGTGGGCGCCCGCCTCGACGATCTGCTCGGCGAGACGCATGTAGTAGTCCAGCGTGTACAGGCGCTCGTTCGGGTTCGACAGGTCCGCGGTGTAGCAGAGGGCGACCTCGGCGACCGCGGTGCCCGTCTCGCGTACCGCCTCGATGGCGGGGCGCATCTGACCGACGTCGTTGAGGGCGTCGAAGATGCGGAAGATGTCGATTCCGGTGGCGGCGGCCTCCTGCACGAAGGCGTCGGTCACCTCGGTCGGGTACGGGGTGTAGCCGACGGTGTTGCGCCCGCGCAGCAGCATCTGCAGACAGATGTTGGGGACGGCCTCGCGCAGCGCGGCCAGCCGCTCCCACGGGTCCTCGGCGAGGAAGCGCAGGGCGACGTCGTACGTCGCACCGCCCCAGCACTCCAGCGAGAGCAGCTCGGGCAGCGTGCGCGCGACCACCGGGGCGACCGCCAGGAGGTCCTTGCTGCGTACGCGGGTGGCGAGCAGGGACTGGTGGGCGTCGCGGAAGGTGGTGTCCGTGACGCCGATGGTCGGCGACTCGCGCAGCCGGCGGGCGAAGCCCTCCGGGCCCAGGTCGACCAGCTTCTGCCGCGAACCGGCAGGCGGCTCGCCCTCGGGGAGCGAGGGCAGCTTCGTGGTCGGGTCGATCAGGTGCGGGCGCTCGCCGTGCGGCCTGTTGACCGTGACGTCGGCCAGGTACGTGAGCAGCTTGGTGCCGCGGTCCGCGGAGGAGCGCGAGGTCAGCAGGTACGGGCGCTGCTCGATGAACGACGTCGTCACCCGCCCGGCCTGGAAGTCCGCGTCGTCCAGCACCGCCTGCAGGAACGGGATGTTGGTGGCCACACCACGGATGCGGAACTCGGCCACGGCACGCCGGGCCCGGCCGATCGCGGCCTTGAAGTCCCGGCCCCGGCAGGTCAGCTTGACCAGCATGGAGTCGAAGTGGGCGCTGATCTCCGTACCGGCGTGGGTCGTTCCGCCGTCGAGGCGGATGCCCGAGCCGCCGGGCGAGCGGTAGGCGCTGATGCGGCCGGTGTCCGGGCGGAAGCCGTTCGCCGGGTCCTCGGTGGTGATACGGCACTGCAGGGCCGCGCCGTGCAGCTTCACCGTCTCCTGCGACAGGCCGAGGTCGGCCAGCGTCTGGCCGGAGGCGATGCGCAGCTGGGCCTGGACGAGGTCGACGTCGGTGACCTCCTCGGTGACCGTGTGCTCGACCTGGATGCGCGGGTTCATCTCGATGAAGACGTGGTTGCCGTCGGGGTCGAGCAGGAACTCCACGGTGCCCGCGTTGCGGTAGCCGATCTCGCGGGCGAAGCGCACCGCGTCGGCGCAGATGCGGTCGCGCAGCCCGGGGTCGAGATTGGGCGCCGGGGCCATCTCGATGACCTTCTGGTGGCGGCGCTGCAGCGAACAGTCGCGCTCGAAGAGGTGGATGACGTTGCCCTCGCCGTCGGCGAGGATCTGCACCTCGATGTGGCGGGGGTCGACGACGGCCTTCTCCAGGAAGACGGTCGGGTCACCGAAGGCGGAGGCCGCCTCACGGGACGCCGCCTCGATCGACTCACGCAGCGCGGCCGGGTCCTCGACGCGGCGCATACCGCGCCCGCCGCCGCCCGCGACCGCCTTCACGAACACCGGGAAGCCGATCTCCTCGGCCGCGGCGACGAGTTCGTCGATGTCGTTGGAGGGCTGGGACGAGCCGAGGACGGGGACGCCGGCCGCACGGGCGGCGGCCACGGCGCGCGCCTTGTTGCCGGTCAGTTCCAGGGTGTGCGCGCTGGGCCCGACGAACGTGATGCCCGCCTCCTCGCACGCGCGCGCGAGCTCAGGATTCTCGGACAGGAACCCGTACCCCGGGTAGACCGCGTCCGCGCCCGCCTGCCGCGCGGCGCGGACGATCTCCTCGACGGAGAGATACGCCCGCACGGGGTGCCCCTGCTGGCCGATCTCGTACGCCTCGTCGGCCTTGAGCCGGTGCAACGAGTTGCGGTCCTCGTGCGGGAAGACGGCGACGGTCCTTGCGCCGAGCTCATACCCGGCGCGGAACGCCCTGATCGCGATCTCACCACGGTTGGCGACCAGCACCTTGCGGAACATCACCGCTCCCTTCAGCCTGACGATGACGTGCACCATGGTGTCGGTCACGATCGCGTCACGCCATGTGAGCCGGGACACTCATATCAAGGTGTGATCTCGGTTGCCGCCCGCCTGATTGCTTCGCGTATGCGGGGGTAGCTGCCGCAGCGGCATACGTTCTCGATGCGGTCGATGTCCTCGTCGGACGGCCGGGGCGTCTTCTTCAGCAGGGCCGCGGCGGCCATGATCTGGCCGGGCTGGCAGAACCCGCACTGCGCCACGTCGCACTCCAGCCAGGCCTGCTGCACCGGGTGCAGCGCGTCCCCGTCGGCCAGCCCCTCGATGGTCGTGACCTGGCGTTTCGCACAGTCGGCGACCTTCACGACACAGGGCTGGATCTCCTCCCCGTCCAGGTGACTGGTGCAGGCGCGGCAGACGCCGACACCGCAGCCGTACTTGGGGCCGGTGACGTGCAGCAGGTCGCGCAGCACCCACAGCAGCGGCATGTCGGCGGGGGCCTCGACGGTGACCTGCTCGCCGTTGAGGACGAAGGAGTACGAGGGCATCGGAACCTTCTCGGAGCGTCTCAGCATGTGAACGGTCTCAGAATGTGAGCGGGAAACGGCGGGGCTTGGTGCCGGTCGCGCGTGCGTAGGCGTTGGCGACTGCCCCGGACGCGGCCGGCACCCCCAGCTCACCGGCCCCGCCCGGCTCCCCCTTCGACGGCATGATGTGCGCCTCGAAACGCAGCGGAGCGTCCCGCTGCCGGGCCCACCGGAAATCACTGAAGCTGCCCTCGCGCACGGCGCCGCGGTCGATGTGCAGCCCGGCGCTCAGCACGGTGGAGATCCCGTCGACCGCGGTCCCCATCAGCTGTGCCTCCAGACCGCGCGGGTTGACGGCGGTCCCGACGTCGGCCGCCATCACCACCCGGGTCACCCGTGGCTTCTTCGGATCGGTCGCGTCGATCTCGGCCAGACAGGCCACGCACGAGCCGTACTCCTCGTGCACGGCCACCCCCTGCCCATGTCCGTCGGGCAACGCCCGGCCCCAGTCCCCGGCCTGGGCGACCTTGTCGAGCACGGCACGCACGGCCTTGCTCCGCAGCGTCGTACGGCGTAAGGCGACCGGGTCCCTGCCGAGGCTGCGGGCCACCTCGTCCACCATGATCTCCTCGGCGGTCCGCATCGTCCCGGAGTCCACGGACCGCCAGGCGCCGAGCGGCATCGCGAGGTCGACGCCGCCCGAGCCGCCGGAGATGCGGCCGAAGTTGTAGAGCCCGGAGTCGCTGAGGGCGGGGGCGGACACCCTGCGTACGAAGGAGGCCTGGCTCGCGGACGCGTTCCTCCCGTACGACTCGTTCACCGAGGACATCGCATGGGTAAAGGCGACCACCCGGCCGTCCTTGTGGCTGACCCGGATGCGGTGGTGGCCGGCGGGCCGCATCCGGCCGTGCCGGGTGTCGTCGTTGCGGCTCCACATGAGTTTCACCGGACGGTGGGAGGCCTTCGAGATCTGGGCTGCCTCAACCGCCGCGTCGAAGGTCAGCCGCCGCCCGAACGAGCCGCCGCCGCGCATCACATGGACCGTGACCGCGGACGCGGGCAGCCCGACCGCGTGGGCGATGGTGTCGCGGGCCTCCATCGGCGTCTGGGAGGAGAACCAGATCTCGGCCTTGTGCGCCCGCACATCCGCGATCGCGGTCAGCACCTCCATCGGCGCGTGGCTGACGAACGCGAACGCGAACTCTCCCTCGACCTGCGCCGACCCGCGAGGCGGCGTGCCGAGACGCGGAACCGCGGTCCGCAGCCGGGCGCGGATGCCGTCGTCGGACAGGGCGGCCAGCGGCCCCGGCGTCCACTTGATCTTCAGGGCGTCGCGCGCCTGGAAGGCGTGGTGGAAGGACTCGGCGACCACGGCGACCCCGCCCGGGACCCGGACGACGGCATGCACTCCGGGCATGGCGCGCGCGGCCCGGTCGTCGACGGAGACGACCTTGCCGCCGATCGTGGGCGGCCGGGCCACCACGGTCGGCTTCGCCCCGGCCACGTTCAGGTCGCCGGTGTACTGCGCCTTCCCGGTGACCAGATCCCGGGCGTCGACCCGGTTCGTCGCCCGGCCGATCACCTGGTGCCGCGACGCCGGTTTCGGCTTGGCGGACACGGCCGTACGACGGATGCGGGCGGCGCTCGCGCTCAGCGATCCGAAGGTGGCGGTACGGCCGTCCGGCGCGATCACCATCGTGTCCCGGGTGCGCAGGGTCGAGGCCGGCAGGTGCCAGCGCCGGGCGGCGGCGGTGACGAGCCGGGCGCGTGCGGTGGCGGCGAGCTGCCGGGCGGGCCCGTAGAGCGAACTGACCGAACTGGAGCCGCCGGTGGACTGGTTGCCCTTGGTGCGGGCGTCGGCGAGTGGGATGTCGACGTCGGCGAGCCGGGCGTCCAGCTCCTCGGCGATCATCATGGCCACGGCGGTGGTGATGCCCTGGCCGACCTCGACCCGCGGCAGCCGTACGACGACCTTGTCGGCCCGGGTGACCTCCAGGACAAGCATCTCCTCGTCGGCGCCGGTCACCAGCACTCCCGAGGCGTCCCGGCGGGGCACGGACCCTTGGGCGGAGGAGGTGTCGCAGGCGAGCGGGGCGGCGATGGTGAGGGTGGTGGCGGCCAGGGAGTAGACCATGAAACGGCGGCGGGAGACGGCGGAGCGCGGGGACTTCTCGGCCTGTACGGCCTGTACGGCCGGACGGGTGTCTGCGGCGGAGGGATTCTTGCCGTCCAACACGGCCTCCTAGCGGGTCGGTCCGGCTCATACGCGGATTCCTCCGGCCGAGCACTCACCTCGACCGTCCGCGTCGTCACCAGATATGAGGGACCAGTCGCCCCGTGGGTTCCCTGAGAGCCGAGTGCCGTTGACTTCCGGCCTCTCACGCGCGGCTTGCCCTCCTTCGTCCCCACTTCTCCGTAGGCTCTGGGTCCGTACACGAGCCGTGCGGTGGACTCCCGTCCTCCCCCGACCTACGGAGAGCCATGGCCGACGTCAGCCCCCAGGCCCGTGCCGCCAGTCTGCTGGGCCGCCCCAAACTGTGGCTCGTGCCCACCGTCCTGACCGGACTGCTCGCCCTGCTGCTGGCGCTCCTCTACATGGGCGGCATCGTCAACCCGCAGGGCGCCCTGCACCATCTGCCCATCGCCCTGGTCAACAGCGACACCAGCAAGCCGCCGCCCGGGCAGAAGCAGAACGCGGGTGCGCAGATCGCCGCCGCGATCACCTCCAACAAATCCAACGACAAGGCCGAGTGGCGCACCCTCACCCGCGCACAGGCGCAGGACGAGCTGGACTCCGGCAAGGTCTACGGCGCCCTGGTCATCCCGTCCGACTTCACCGCGTCGCTCACCGCGCTCACCACCGCCAACGCCACCACCCGGCCGACGATGACGGTGCTCACCAATCCCGGCAAGGGCAGCCTGGGTTCCTCCCTCGCCAGTCAGATCACGATGGCGGCGGCGCACCAGGCCTCGCAGACCATCGGCAGGCAGCTCACCGCGGCCGCTGGAGGTCAGGCCAACTCCACGACCAAACTCCTGCTGGCCGACCCGGTGAACGTCGTCACCCAGGTGGGCCACCCGATCGGCAGCCACAGCGGGCTCGGCCTGAGCGCCTTCTACTACACGCTGCTGCTGGTCCTGGCCGGCTTCATGGGCGGCAACATCATCACCAACGCCGTCGACACCGCCCTCGGCTACACCGACAGCGAGATCGGCCCCTGGCACACCCGGCGCCCGACCGTGCCGATCAGCCGCACCCAGACGCTGCTGCTGAACATGGCGCTGACCGCGGGCATCACGGTCGTCAGCGTCTCCCTGATCATGGTCGCCACCATCAGCATTCTGGGCATGGACGCCACCCACATCCCGCTGCTGTGGATCTACTCCTACTGCGCAGCCCTCGCCGTCGGGCTGGGCGTGCAGGCCATCAACGCTGCCTTCGGCGGGGTCGGCCAGCTGGTCTCCATGTTCGTGTTCATCGTCCTGGGCCTGCCCTCCTCGGGCGCCACCGTGCCCCTCCAGGCGGTCCCCGGCTTCTACCGCTTCCTCTCCCACTTCGAGCCGATGCGCCAACTCAGCGACGGCGTCCGCGCCATCCTCTACTTCGACGCCCGCGGCGACGCCGGCCTGACGCGCTCCTGGATCATGATCGCGATCGGCGCGGCGCTGGCGCTGCTCTTCGGGTTCGTGATGACGCGGTACTACGACCGCAGGGGGCACAAGCGGCTTACGCCGCAGCCGGTTTGAGAGCCGGCCGGGAGACGAACACCGACGATTGTCGGCGTCGGCTGAGAAGCGGCTCTGCCGAGTTGTCCGGCCAGACCCGCCAGGGACTCGCGAGCGATCAGGGAAGGCCCTACCGTCCTCGGGCCTGCTCCAGGTTCGACCGGTGGGGGCCGGAGAGCCAGTCCGCATGGGGGCCCAGGCGCGAGTCCACGGGTTCCTCTCCTCGCCGGAGCGCGTCGACGTAGGCATGATCGGCGGCGAGGCGGGCCGCCGTCTCGGGCCCCTCGGCAACGGCGCCGTGGCCGGGGACCACGACGTCGACGTGGCCGGCGGCCTCGTCCAGCCGGTCGAGTGCCGCCTCGTAGGCGCCCACCTGATCGTGCTGGCGGAAGTCGAAGAGCGGGATCAGTACGTCGGAGAGCATGTCGCCGACGAGCAGGACGCCACGGTCCGCGAGGAGGATCGCGGCGTGGCCGACGGCGTGCGCCTGATGCTCGATGATCTCGCCCGGCACGGGCCCGCCGTCCGCGGGCAGGGCGGTGCTGAGCGCGATCAGCTCGAGAGGGATGCCGGTCGAACTCTCGGCCGCCATCGCCTGCGCCCGCTCCCGGGCTCCACCGGCTACGCGGGTGGCGGCGGGGGTGGCGTAGCGCGGCACGTCGCCGAACCGGGGATGCCAGAGCAGGTGGTCCCAGTGGGGATGGGTGGAGAACCCGGCGACCACCGGGATGTCCAACTGGTCCACGTCGTCGGCGAGTTGATCCAACTCGGAGCCATGGATGCCGGGATCGATCAGGATCAACCCAGCGTCCCCGCGCACCACGACGGAATTGGACCAGACCCACTCGCTCTGCCGGACCCAGACGCCGTCGGCGACCTGCTTCAGCTTGCCCATCTCCACTCCGATCGGTCGGCTACAGTGCTGAGACTCCGATCGGCGGCCGAAATCATCGCTTTGGGCGTTCTTCCCAGTTCTTCCCAGAGCTTCCTGTCCCGCTGGAACCACGACGCGACGAAGCACCTGACGCCGTCCGCGGACTCGGCGTACAGGAGCCGGTGGGTGGTCAGCTCCTGGTTCGGGCAGATCGCCCTGGCAGCTTCCGGACGGGGCCTACGCAGCCGACGGCCCGACGCGGTCCGCCAGACCCGCCAGATGGCCAGCCCAGCCCCAGCAGGGCGAGCGTGAGGGCGAGCAGGGCGACGGAGTCCGCCGGTGCCACGGCTGCCGTGGTGCCGGCGGGCAGGAGGGCGAGGCCGGAGGTAACCGTGACGGGTCTGGGGCCGTAGCGGTCGACCAGCCAGCCAGCCGGTCGGCGGCGAGGGCAGATACACGGCGCCGACGTGGATGGCGATGACCAGGCCGGAGGCGGCGGTGCCGTGACCGTGCTCGTGCATGTGCACCGGTGTCATCGTCATGACGGCGGTCATCACATCCTCTCTCGCCAGGAACGTCCCTCCCTGCACGTCGCCGAGGCGAACGCCAACGCGATCGCCCTCTACGAACGGCTCGGCTTCAAGACCCGCCGGCCGGTGACCTTCCACGGCTACCGCACCCAGCGACGGCCCCTGACGACCACTCCTCGTCGCCGAGGTCGAGGAGCGTCGCGATCATGACGGCGTCCGGCAGTGGGCCGTGGTCGCCCGTCACCCGGAGGGCCGACGAGGCGGTGATGTGGCCGAGCCGCAGGGCGCGCCGCAGGTCCTCGCCGCGCAGCAGGCCCGTCAGGAAACCGGCGGCGAAGGCGTCGCCCGCGCCGACGGGCTCCACGACCTCCGCGGGCAGGGCGGGAACGGTGCACACGTCCTCGTCGGACTCGGTGAAGGCGTGGGCGGCGAGTCCTCCGTCCTTGACGACGAGGATGCGCGGGCCCTTCAACAGCCGCCGCACGTCGGCCGGTTCGAGCTCGGCGCCCCACAGATCCTGCGCCTCGTCGAGGCCGACGAAGGCGATGTCCGCTCGGTCGGCCAGGTCGCGCAGCACGGTGGCCGCCGTGCCCTCCGGCCACAGCGCCGGGCGGTGGTTGACGTCGAAGCTGACGGCGTACGGGCGTTCCGGCGTCGGCGGGGTGGCCAACGCCCGTTCCACCAGGTCCCGGCAGGACGGGGACAGCGCGGGGGTCACTCCCGTGAGGTGCACGAGCGCTGCCGAGCGCACCCGCTCGTCGTCCAGCGTGTCGGGTCCGAGGGCAGAGGCGGCCGAACCGCTGCGGTAGTAGTGGACGCGCGTGCGGTCGCGGCCCGGGTCCTTCACCAGCAGGCCGGTGGGCCGTTGCGGATCGGTCCGTACGCCCATGACGTCGACGCCCGAGGCGGCCACGGCCGCGCGCACCCGGCGGCCGAACGCGTCGTCGCCGAGCGCCGAGAGCCAGGACACGCTACGACCCAGATCCGCGAGGTACATGGCGACGTTCGACTCGGCTCCGGCCACCGACAGGCGCAGGTCCTCGGCGGTGTCGAGGGGGCCGCTCGGGGTGGGCGCCAGGGCGGCCATGGTCTCGCCGATGCAGACGACAGGGCCGTCCGGCGGGAACGGGATGCCGGGCACGCCGTTCATGACACCTCCGGGGAGGGGCGGTAGGCGGCGGCCGGTGTCCCCGGCACGTCGACGCGGGCGGTGAACAGGGCGCCGTCGAGCGGGCCGGGTGCGGTCAGGCCCACGCGGGCCGTGGTGATGTGCAGGACGTCCTCCCGAAGGCAGACGCCGGCGGGCCGGCTCGCGGGCAGGCGCAGGGTGCGGTCGAGCCGGCCGTCCGCCAGATGTCGACGTACGGTCCCGGTGCCCCAGACCGCGATCCACACGGCTCCTTCGACGTCGACGGTCATGCCGTCGGGGCTGCCGTCGCCGATGGTCACGAAGGGCTCCGGTGTGCCGAGTTCGCCGGTCGCCGGGTCGACCGGGTAGCGGCGGACAACGCCTCGTGCGCTGTCGGCGAGGTACATCGAGGTGCCGTCGGCTGTGAACGCCGGCCCGTTCGGCACAGTGATGTTGTCCAGGACGCGTGTCACCGTGCCGTCGTGGTCGACCCGGTACAGCGAGCCGGCTCCCTCGTCGGCGTCGTAGGCCATGCTGCCCGCCCAGAACCGGCCGGAGGGGTCCGTGGCCGCGTCGTTCATCCGCATGGGGAGCGGGGCGCCGTCCTCGGGGCGCGCCAGCCAGGTCTGCGTTCCATCGAGGGCGAGCAGGCCGATGCCCGTGCCCGCGGCGGCGATCCAGGTGCCGGGGCGGCCGGTGACGGGGGCGACCGCGCCCAACGGGACGGGCAGCTGGGCCAGTTCCTTCAGGGGCGCGGTGGGATCGTCGGGCGCGGCCAGCAGCCGGCCCGCAAGGATGTCGACCAGCACGATGCCGGAGCCGGTCCAGCGGATGCCTTCACCGAGTTCAAGGCGGTCGGGGCGGAGGGATTCGTCGGGTGCAAGGGCGGTCACAGCGCCCGCACCTCACCCGACACCAAGGTGGTCATCACGCGACCTCCCCCACCACTGCCCTGAAAGCACGGGCCCGCTCCCTCAGTTCCGTGATACTGCCGCCGTCCGCCGCGTCCCCGATCAGCGGCGAGCCGACGCCGACCGCGGTCGCACCGGCCGCCAGATAGGCGCGCGCGGCGGTCTCGTCGACTCCGCCCACCGGCACGAACGGCGCGTCGGGGAACGGCCCGCGCAGCGCCTTGACGTAGGCGGGTCCACCGGCCTGCGCGGCCGGGAAGATCTTCAGTGCGGCGGCGCCGAGGCCGCGGGCGGTCACGATCTCGGTCGGTGTCATCACCCCGGCCAGGACCGGCAGGCCCAAGTCCCGTGCGGCGGCGACGCCTTCGCCGAGCGCCGGAGTGACCGCGAAGTCCGCTCCCGCCCCACGGGCGGCCCGGGCGTCGTCCGCCGTCAGGACCGTTCCCGCGCCGAGAGCACGGTCGGGGCCGAGCGCCTGCCGGGCCTGCCCGATGACGGTGAGGGCGTCCTTGCCGGTCAGGGAGACCTCGATCAGCTCGATGCCCTCGGCGGCCAGGGCCAGCACGGTGCGCAGGGCGGCGGCGGGGTCGTCCCCGCGCACGATGGCGACGAGTCGGTGGGCGGCCAGGGCCGCTCGTAGATCCATGAGAGGTGCTCCAATACATAGGGTTTCAGGGGCAGTTGCAGCCCGCGGTCACAATGAGCCGCCAGCGGACCTCGCCGGACGCGGGCACTTCCGCGGCGTCGCCGGAGCCCGCCTCGGCCAGGTCGAAGACGCGGCCGAGCATCGGCTCGACGCCCGTGCTGCGGTAGGGGTCGGCGTCCGGGAAGCCACCGAGGTTGCGCCACAGCGCGATCGACACGGGCTGAGCCCCACCTCCGGGGTCTTCGAGGACTCCGAGAACTTCGAGGGTGAACGACAGGCGGTCCTCGTCGTCGTGGACACACGCGCGATCGGCGTCGACGACCGCTCCGACCGCCGTTCCGTCGTCCGGGCCGAAGCGGTCCAGGCGCGATCCGTCGGGTGTCGGCCAACTGCCTTTGACCCAGGAGTCGTTCGCCGACGGGTACAGCCGGGTGCTCGCCCCCTCGGGCAGCCGTACGGTCGCCCGAGGCGAGAGTTCGAGCAGGGCGTGCGCGGCCCACACGAACCGGAAGCCGGGGTCGGCCCGGAGCACGTAGTCGACCCGGCCTTCCTCCCCAACGGTCCGGCTCAGCGAGAACTGCTCACAGCTCACGCTCTCCGTCCCGGCCCCGCCGCTCGTCCACGCCCGCGACCACGCATCACCGTGATCGGGCGTCCCCCGCACGGTCGGCACGCACTCCTCAAGCCCACCCGCGTCCACGAAGGCGTCCCCCGGCACGACCTCGTCGCGCCCGGTCCCCTCCCGCCGCCACAGCCATTCCCGCCCGCCCGCGTTCAGCGAGGTCCAACGCCCGCCGTGCGCCGCATCGGTGACGATCTCCAGCGATCCCAGTGACCCCACCGTCACCACTTGCCCCTCACCACTCCGCGAACGAGCCGTCGGCATGCCGCCACACCGGGTTGCGCCAGGTGTGCCCGGTGCGGTCCGCAGCCCGCACGGCGGCCTCGTCGACGGTGATGCCGAGCCCGGGCGCGTCGCCGCGCGGCGCGTACCCGTCCACGAACCGGAAAGGCTCGGCGTCGACGACGTACGAGAGCAGATCCGCGCCCTTGTTGTAGTGGATGCCGCGGCTCTGCTCCTGGATGAGGAAGTTCGGTGTGGCGAAGGCGACTTGGAGGCTCGCCGCCAGCGCTATCGGACCGAGTGGGCAGTGCGGGGCGAGCTGGGCGCCGTAGGTCTCGGCGAGTGAGGCGATGCGGTGGACCTCGGAGATACCGCCTGCGTGCGAGAGGTCGGGCTGGGCCACGGCGACGCCGGCGGTGAGGACGGGCAGGAACTCGGAGCGGGAGTAGAGGCGTTCGCCGGTGGCCAGTGGCACGGAGGTGGAGGTGACCAGGCCCGGCAGCAGATGGCTCTGCTCGGGCAGGACCGGCTCCTCCACGAACAGCGGGTGCAGCGGGGCGAGTTCGGCCAGGACGCGGCGCGAGGCGGCGGCGCTGAAGCGGCCGTGGAAGTCGACGGCGACGTCGCGGTCCGGGCCCAGGGCCTCCCGGGCGGCGGCCACGCGGGCGACGACGGCCGCGGTCTCGGCGACGGTGGAGACCGGCGAGGTGGCTCCGGCGCCGTTCATCTTCACCGCGGTGAAGCCGGCCTCCACCTGTTCGGCGATCTGCTCGCCGAGCTCGGCGGGCTCGTCGCCGCCGACCCAGGCGTAGACCCGGACCCGGTCGCGCACGGGGCCGCCCAGCAGGGCGTGCACCGGGGCGCCGTAGGTCTTGCCGGCGATGTCCCACAGCGCCTGGTCGAGCCCGGCGACGGCGCTGGAGAGGATCGGGCCGCCCCGGTAGAAACCGCCCTTGGTGAGGACCTGCCAGTGGTCCTGGATGCGCAGCGGGTCCTGGCCGACGAGGTACTCGGCGAGCACGTCCACGGCGGCCCGCACGACCTCGGCGCGGCCCTCCACCACGGGCTCTCCCCAGCCGACCACGCCGTCGTCGGTCTCCACGCGGCAGAACAGCCAGCGCGGTGGGACCAGGAAGGTTTCGATACGGGTGATCTTCACTGGGGGATGGTGCCTTCCGTCTCGTCGTCCTCGTCGTCGGCGGTGCCGATCCGGTCCAGGTCGCGGCCGGCCTGGTCGAGCAGGGCCCGCATGGCGGCCTCGGCGGACGGCGGATCCTGCTCGCGTACGGCGTCCAGGACGGCGCGGTGGGCCGGTATGGGGTCCTCGCTGTGCGGGGAGCTGTGCACGATGCGGTCGCGGTGGGCGAGACCGGACTCGATCACCATCTCCATGCGTTCGAGAAGTTCGTTGTGGGTGGCGGTGAGCAGGGCGCGGTGGAAGGCGAGGTCGGCCTCGACGGCGTGCGCGGGCCCGGCGTCCTCCTCCCCCATCGCCGTGATCGCCTCGTCCAGGGCGGCCAGGTCGGCGTCGGTGCGGCGCTCGGCGGCCAGGCGGACGGCTGCGGGCTCGATGATCGCCCGGACCTCGGCGAGGTTGTGCAGCAGTGCCCGGTCGGCCTCGCCTGCCCGGCCGCCCTCGAACTGCCAGCGCAGCACGTCGGCGTCGAGCAGGTTCCAGTCGGCCCGGGCGCGGACGAAGGTGCCGCGTTTCTGGCGGGCGTCGACCATGCCCTTGGCGGCGAGCACCTTCAGGGACTCGCGCAGGGCGGTCAGGCTCACGTCCAGTTCGCTCTGCAGCGCCACCAGGTCGAGCGTGGCCCCCTCGGGGATCTCGCCGCCCAGGATGCGGCGGGCGAGTGCCTCCACGGTCTGGCCGTGCACGCCGCGGCGGGCATAGGGCGTCATGTCGTACAGCCTTTCTTCGTCTGCTTCACGGTGGGCGTCCGCTTCACGGTGTGCGCGCTCATGCCGAGGCCTTCACGACGCTCCAGCCGCCGTCCACGACGAGGCTCGTACCGGTGATGTAGGACGCCTCGTCGGCGGCGAGGAAGGCGATGGCCGCAGCCACCTCCTCGGGCGTCCCGAACCGCCGGGCGGCCGTCTCGGCGACGCTGCGCTCGCGCTCGTCCTCGGGCACCCTGTCCCAGGCCCCGGTCAGGATCGGGCCCGGTACGACGGCGTTGACCCGCACCTCGGGCCCGTACTCGACGGCGAGCTGGCCGCACAGGGAGAGCAGGGCGCCCTTGGAGGCGGCGTAGGCGGGGTGGCCGGGGATGCCGCGGTGGGCGTGGACGGACGAGGTCAGTACCACCGCTCCCTGCCGCGCCCGGAGATCGGGCAGGAGAGCCCGCACTCCGAGGAAGCTGCCGGTCAGGTTGACGTCGAGCTGGCGCTGCCAGGACGGCAGGGTCATCTCGTGGGCGGGCGTGACGTCGACGGTGAAGGCATTGCTGACCAGTACGTCCACCGGCCCGAAGGCGCGCGCGGCGGCGGCGACCCGCGCCCAGTCCTCCTCGGCGGCGACGTCGGCGGTCACGAACCGGGCCCGCCCGCCGTCCTTGATGATCCGCTTGGCCACCGCCTCGCCGCGCTCCTCGGCGACGTCGGCGAGCACCACGCCGGCTCCCTCCTCGGCCAGGCGTGCGGCGGTCGCGGCTCCGATGCCGGAGGCGGCTCCGGTGACCACGGCCGTGCGGCCGGTGAAGCGGGCGCCGTGCCGTCGTGCGGGCTGGTCCATCGTGGAATCCGACTCCTTCGCGGGAAAGGGCTTGCTGGAAAACATAAGGGGCTCACTCACGTGTCACCACGACGAGGTTCGCGTATCGGCACGGCCAGGTTCACGCGTCAGCACGACCAGGTCGGCGTCGTGCTCGGCGCTCCAGGCGAACGGGAGCCCGTAGTGGAGCAGATGGGCCCCGCCGTACGTCGTCCCGGTCGCCGTGTCGCGGTAGCGCGCCGCAGGGTCGAGCCCTCGCAGCCGCAGCCGGTCGGGACGGCCGGGCAGCAGCGGGGCGCCGTCCAGGCGGCCGGTGCTCAGCGCGGCGACGACGGTCCGCTCGCCGGCGTCGTACTGCACCCCGCAGGCCGGGTCCTCCGGGCTGCCGAGCAGCCGCGCCTCCCCATGGTGCATCACGTGCCGCACCTCCTTGTAGCGGGCGATCCAGCTCGCGGCCTCCGTCCGCTGCTCCGGCGACCACGCGCGCAGGTCGGCACCCACGCCCAGGACCCCGCACATGGCGTTGACGAAGCGGAAGGCGAGGCTGCGCGGACGCGGGTCGAAGACGCCGGGAGCGTCGGTGACCCAGGAGCTCATGACGTGCGGGGCGTGCGCGTGCAGGAAGCCGTACTGGGTGGCGAGCCGGTCCAGCGGGGCGGTGTTGTCGCTGGGCCACACGACGTCGGTACGGGCGATCGTGGCGTGCTCGATCCGTCCGCCGCCGCCCGCGCAGCCCTCGACGGTCACGCCGGGGTGGGCGGTGCGCAGGTGGTCGAGGACGCGCAGGTAGCCGGCGACGTGCTCGGCGTCGAGGTCGAGGCGGTCGGCGGGACCGGCGCCGGGGCGGGCGCGCTCGGTCGGCGGGCGGTTCATGTCCCACTTCAGGTAGCTGATGGCGTGGGCCCCGAGGAGCCGGTCGAGCGTGCCGATCACGAAGTCCTGGACGTCCGTACGGCCGAGGTCGAGCAGGAGCTGGTTGCGGACCAGGCGGGCGGGCCGGCCCTCGATCCGGTAGGCCCATTCGGGGTGCTCGGCGTACAGGCGGCTGTCGGGACTGACGGCCTCGGGCTCGACCCACAGGCCGAAGTCCAGTCCCAGCGCGCGGACGTCGTCGACGAACCGGCCGAAGCCGTCCGGGAACGCCGCCGGGTCGGGGTACCAGTCGCCCAGTCCCCCGGTGTCGTCGCCGCGCCCGGTGAACCAGCCGTCGTCCACGACGAACAGCTCGGCGCCGATGTCGGCGGCCACCTTGGCCAGTTCCAGTTGTCCGGCCGCCTCGACGTCGAAGCCGGTCGCCTCCCAGGAGTTGTAGAGCACCTTGCGCGGGCGGTGCAGCCGCTCGCCGGTCAGCCGGCGCTCGTAGCGGTGCCAGACGCGGGACAGGCCGTCGAGCCCTTCCGGGCTGAAGGCGCAGGCCAGGCGGGGTGTCACGAGGGTTTCACCGGCGGCCAGCAGTACGGCGCCCTCGTGCGGGACCCGCCCGGCGCGCACGCGCACGCTGCCGCCCGGCTCGGCCTCCGCCGTCATGTGCCAGTTGCCGGACCACTCCAGGGCGATGCCGTACGCCGCCTCCCCGTCCTGCACGGCGAGCCAGGGCGCGTACGCGTGGCCAGGCGCACCTTGGAGGCTGCCGATGCTGAACGTGCCCCGGGGCAGGTCGAGTTCGGTGCGCCGGAACTCCTGCGACCACTGCCCGCTCAGATACGTCAGCGTGGCCGCCGCCCCCGTGACGGGGATGTTCACGGCGGCCGAGTCGAACCGCTCCAGCCGCAGCTCCTCATCGCGGGCGGTGTGTTCCGTCCAGCGCAGGATCACGTCCGTGCCCGGCACGCTCTCGTAGCACAGGACCGTACGCAGACCGAGCAGGTCGTCGGCGAAAGCGAGCCGCAGCGTGCCCTCGCCCTCCTCGGCTCCCTCGAACTCCCACCACACGCCCCGCTCCTCACCGGGACGGGCTGCCACGAGGTCGGCGCCGGTGAACGGCCGTAGTCCGTACGGCAGATACTCGGCGGGGGCCGCGTCGGCGGGCGTGATGAAGTGGGTGCGGTGCGACCAGTCCAGGGCGGAGGGGCCGTCCTCGACGCCGGGCGGGCCCCAGGCGTCGAGCTCGGCCCACGGGCCGTCCGGGGACAGGCGCACGGTGTAGCTCGTGTGCTCGGTGCGCAAGGTCCAGCGCCGGTACGTCACTTGACCGCTCCCAGGTTGAGTCCGGCCACGAAGTGCCGCTGGAAGCGGAGGAAGACGGCGACCGTGGGTGCGGCGGCGATGACCGAGCCAGCGGCGATCACGTTCCACATCGACACGTACTGGCCCTGAAGTCCGATGAGGGCGGCGGTGATCGGCATCTTGGTGTCGCTGCGCAGGACGGTGATCGCCCAGAGCAGGTCGTTGAAGATCCAGGTGAAGGACAGGGCGCTCAGCGCGGCCAGGGCGGGACGGGTCAGCGGCAGGATGATCCGCCAGAAGATCTGCCAGGGGCCGGCGCCGTCGACGACCGCGGCCTGCTGGATCTCCGGCGGGATCGACCGCATGAAGCCGTGCAGGACGAAGACGTAGAAGCCGACGCCGAAGCCGATCTGCACGCCGATCAGCGCGGGCAGGGTGTCGTAGACGCCCATCATCTCGCTGAGCTTGGAGACCGGGATGAGCAGGATCTGCGGCGGCAGCAGGTTGCCGCCGAGCATGAGCAGCAACAGCGCGCGGCGGAAGGGGAGTTCGTAGCGGCTGAGGGCGAACGCTGCCATCGCGGCGAGGGCGAGCGTGATCAGGACGCAGGGCACGGTCACGATCAGGCTGTTGATCAGGGCCCGCTGCTGTCCCCCGTCGGACCACGCCTGGCCGAAGTTGGACAACGTGAAGGATCGTGGCCAGCTGCCCAGGCCGTGGGCGGCGATGTCGTCGAAGGAGCGCAGGCTGGTCACCAGGACCAGCACGATGGGCAGCAGCCACAGGACGGCCAGCGCGCCGGCGCCGAGGTGGAATCCGGCCGTCGCGGCCCGCTTGCGGCGCACCGCCGCGGAGTTGGCGGACATCAGTCGGCCTCCCGGAACGCGCGGACGAGGTAGGAGGCGATGACGCCGAAGGCCAGCACGAAGATGACGACGGCGAGGGCGGAGCCGTAACCAAGTCGCAGGGACTGGAAGGCGGTTGAGTACATGTAGGTGCTCAGCAGCTCGGACGAGTGGTAGGGGCCGCCGCGGGTCAGTGACCACACGACGTCGAAGGAGCGCAGCGAGTCGATGACGATGACGGACACAACGACCGCGTTGACACTGCGCAGTTGGGGCAGGGTGACGTGGCGGAAGCGCTGCCAGGCGCTCGCGCCGTCAACCTTGGCGGCCTCGTAGAGCGCCGGGTCGATGCCCTTGAGGCCGGCCAGGTAAAGGACCATGACGTAGCCGATCTGCCGCCACAGCGCGGGCACGATCACCGCGTACAGGGCGGTGTCCTGGTCGGCGAGCCAGGGGTGCTGGAGGCTGCCGAGGCCGACGGAGTCCAGCAGGCGGTTGAGGACGCCGTCGGGCTGGTAGATCGCCTGCCAGACGAGGGCGGTGGCGACCAGCGAGAAGACGACGGGCAGGAAGAGGGCGGCACGGTAGAAGCCGACGCCCCGCCGCTCCTGCTGGAGCAGGAGGGCGGCGGCGAGCCCCAGGACGGCGGACAGTCCGCCGAAGACGACCAGCCACAGCACGGTGTGGCCGGCCGCGCTGCGGAAGACGTCGTCGTGGGCCATCTCCCGGAAGTTGTCCAGGCCGACGAACTGCGGCGCCGAGACGCCGTCCCACTTGGTGAGGGCGAGGTAGAAGCCCTGCAGGGCGGGCCAGAAGACCCACACGGACTCCGCGAGCAGCGGGATCAGGACGAAGGCGAGGACGAGGGGTGGGGTGCGCCGGGAGCCCCGGGCCCGCTTGCCGCCTGCTGGCGTGCGGACCTGGGACTTCCGTTCGGGTGCGGTCAGGACGGCCATCTCAGGCGTTCCAGATCTTCTCGGCGTCGCGCTGCCAGTCGGTCAGGATGGAGCCGATCGACCTGGGCTTGGCCAGGAACTTGGTCAGCGCGGTGTCCGCGGTGGGCTGGAGCGCGTCGCTGGAGTCGCGGTTGAAGAACTGGGTGATCTCGGCGGCCGAGGCGACGTGCTCGCGGCCCTTCTTCACCAGCGCGGTCCCGGCGTCCTTGGCGTCGGGGTTGCAGGGCAGGACGGTTCCGGATGAGCCCTTGATGTAGGTCTCCTGAGCCTCCGCGGTGGCGAGGTAGCGCATCAGGTCGTAGACCTGCTCGCGGCGGCCGGTGCGGGCGCTGGCGAAGTAGCCGTCCACGGGGGCCTCTTCGGCGAGCGGGACCTTGGCGTCGATGATCGGGAAGCGGAAGAAGTCGATGTCGTCCAGGGCGCTCTTGGGCGCCGCGTCGGCGAAGAAGGTGCCGATGAGCATCATGCCGGTGTGGCCGTTGAGCAGAGCGGTCGTGGCGTCCTGGAAGGGGATGGCGACGCCGTTCGGGTCGAAGTACGGATGCACCTCCTGCCAGCGGTCGAAGACCTTGCGCACCTCGGGGTCGTCGAACCGGTGCTTCCCGGCGAGGAGTTCGCGGTGGTACTGGGCGCCGTTGATCCGTATGTCGAGGTAGTCGAACCAGGCCGACGCCACCCAGGGGGTGTTGCCGCCGGCGCCGAGCCCGATCGGCGCGATGCCCTTGCTCTTGAGCTTGTCGCACAGGTCGAGGAAGTCGTCCCAGCTCTTGGGGAGTTCGCGCACGCCCCACTTGGCGAAGTTGGACTTCCGGTAGAACATGCCCCACCAGTAGTAGGTGGCGGGCACGAACACCTTCTTGCCCGAGCTGGAGGTGCACAGCCGGTTCTGCGCCTTGGAGTAGCGCTTGAGGTCGGGCGAGGAGTTCCACACCTCGTCGAGGTCGAGGAGCAGGTTCTTCTTGGCGTACGCGTCCGCCACCGAGCCGGGGTACCAGGTGTAGACGTCCGGCGGGTTGGCCGAGGTGAGGTACGTCGGCAGCTGGGTGCGGAAGGTCTCGGCGGCGACCGTGTTCAGACTCGCCTTGCCGGAGCCCTGCTTGGCGTAGGCCGCGACGATGTCCTCCATCGCGGTCTTGGCCTGCGGGGCCGAGAGGTTGGACTGGAGGGTCACATCGCCCTTGGAGGACGTCTTGCCCGAGGAGGTCGAGGTGACGCAGCCGCTGAGCAGTGCCGCGGTCCCGGCGGCACCGAGGCCGGCGAGGACCCGGCGGCGACTGGGCTGAAGGTTGGCCATGATTGATTCCTAATTTATGTGAACGGGATGCGGTGCAGGTAGCCGTCGACTCCGCGGAAGACCGCGCCCACGGCTCCGTCCGGTCCGGCGACCGCGCCGAGCGAGCCGTCGAAGGCCGCGCTCGGGAACTCCTGGTGCTTGCTCCAGCCCTGCCAGGCGCCGTCGGCGTACCGCTGCTGCCAGAGCGTGTAGTCGGCGGCCCGCGCGTACAGCACCACCGTGTCCCCGGTGGCGACCAGCGTCGGGCTGCCGCTGACGGTCCCGCCGAGGGAACTCCACGCCGACCACTGGCCCGAGGCGTCCCGCGTCCGGGTCCAGATGTCGTCCGCGGCCGTGCGTACGGCGACGTGGACGCGGCCCGTGCCGTCGACGACGGCGGAGGGACGGCCGTACGTCGGCTTGTCACCCGGGAGTCCGAGCGAGGACCAGCCGGTCGACGGGCCGCGCTGCACCACCGCGCCGTCGGCGCCGCGTGCGAGGAGTGTCCAGTGCGTGGGGTCGGTGAAGGCCACCGAGGGGGCGTCGGTCAACTGCCCGCCCAGGGACTGCCATTGGCTCCAGCGGCCGTGGTCGTGCACCCGCCGGTAGGCACGGTCGTCGGTGCCGCGCACGAAGACGTCGATGCGGCCGCCGGCGGAGGCGTAGGCGGCGGGCTGGCCGAGGATCCTGCCGTGCGTGGGACCGCCCAGCTCACCGGTCCGTCCGCCGTCCGTGTGCTGAACGAGCGAGCCGTCCGGACCGCGGAAGAAAGTGGTCAGCCCGGAGCCGTCGCGCACCACGGCCGGGCTCGCCGACGTCCTCTCGCCCAGGTTCGCGCCCGGCACGGCGTCCGCGCCGGTCAGCTTCAGCAACGCGGTGCCGTGCGCGGGGACCTCGACGGTGTAGGAGTCCGTGTGCGTGCCCCGGTCGGCGCGTGCCCGCAGGTCGCGGACCTGCACCTGGCCGCCGAGGCCGGCGTCGGCGAACCGCACCGTCCGCTGGGCGGCCTTGTCGGAGCGGTTGAGCAGGACGACGGCCCGACGGCCGTGGCCCTGGAGGACCTTGCTGTAGACGTCGCCGACCGAGTCGGTCGCCACCCGTACGCCCTGGACGGCGAGCGGGTCCTGGTCGACCGCGATGATCTCCGGGTTGCGCAGCGTGCCGAGCATCGAGTCGGACAGGGTGCGCGGGTCGGAGCCCAGCATCAGCGGCGAGCCCATCTCGGCCCACATCACGAACTGGCTGGTGGACTCCTCCTGTGTCAGCTCGTACGTCCCGTCGGTCATCTTCCGCATGGGGATGAGGTAGTCCGGGTCGTTGTAGTGGCCTGGGCCCTGCGCCTCCGGGTGCCAGGCGTTGGCGTCCATGTTGCGCAGGATGTTGGGCCACTGGCCGGGGCTCGCGGTGCCCCAGGCGATGTCGGTGCCCGTGCGCCAGGAGTCGGCGGTGGTCGGGCCGTAGAGGTAGGTGTTGTGCGCGTCCTGCTCGGGGGTGTGCGGCAGGCCCCAGTCGTCGGTGAGCGGGTTGCACAGGTTCAGCAGCATCTTGCGGCCGGACTTGGCGACGGCGTCGCTGAACTCCTTGAAAGCGGGCCCCGGATCGAGCTTCGCACCGATCCCGCACAGGAAGTCGACCTTGATCGCGTCGATCTTCCAGTCCGCGAACTGCCGCGCGTCCTGGTCGTAATATCCACGGCTGCCGAGCCCGCAGCTCTTGCCCCCGTCGTAGGCGCCGGCGTCGGTGTAGATACCGGCCCGCAGCCCTCGCTCGTGCAAATAGGAGACCAGCGCGGGGATGCCGGAGGGGAAACGCTCCGGGTTGGCCGTCAACCGCCCCTGTGCGTCACGGGGGTTGTCGGCCTGCCAGCCGCCGTCGAGCCACACGATGTCGTAGCCGGCGTCGCGCAGACCGCTGCCGACCAGCTTGTCGGCGACCGCGCGCACCTCCTTCTCGGTGGGCGCGCCGAGGCCGTAGTAGGTGTTCCAGCCCATGTAGGGCTTGGGGGCGAGACCGCTGTCGTAGTACGCGGGAGCGCCCTGGTCCACGGCGCTCTGCGCGGTGGCCGTGGGGGCGGCGGTCACGCTGAGAACGGTCGCGATGGCGGCGGTCGCCGCCAGTCCTTGCAGGGGTGAAGTCGTCACGGCGAAGACTGTGGCCCGTGGCCGGAACCCTGTCAATATTAATTCCTAATTTATTCAAACAACCCGGTGGCGGTCGTCGCGGGCCTTGACACCACCGGGGCCCCGGTGCACTGTTTGGCAACGTTGTCAGAGGTCAATGTCGCTGATCGGAGCCGCAGTTCATGTCGGACCAGTCCTTCAGACCGTCGCGTCGCACCCTGCTCTCCACCGGGTCCACGCTCCTCGCCGGTTTCGGCCTCGGCACCGTCTTTCCCGCCGACGCCCTCGCGTCGAGTTCCGGACGGCCCAAGCAGTCCGGCGAGCTCGCCGCCTACCGTCCCGTCGCGGCGTCCTCCACGGACTACGCGCCCACGCCGGCCGAGTTCGCGGTCGACGGCGTCCCTGCGGCGGGCGTGCGCGGCACCGGGTGGCGGGCCGCCGCCGGTGACCCGCAGTGGATCTCCGTCGACCTCCAGGCGCTGTGCGCGGTCCACTCGGTCCACCTCACCTTCGAGGCGACCTCGGACGACCCGCCGTACGTCGAGGCCCCCGGCGGCAATCCGCGCACCGACACCACGGGACAGGAGATCCTCTCCAGCTGCGCGGTGGACTTCGTCGTCGAGACGTCGCGGGACCACGAGGCGTGGACGCAGGTGTACAGCACCACCTCCGGCGAGGGCGGGGAGGTGGAGATCGGGCTGGCGAAGCCGGTCACCGCACGCTGGGTCCGCATGACCGTGCACAAGCGGTCCAACGCCAACCCGCTGGGCCTCAACGGCCTCCAGGTGTACGGCACTTGCGACGACGAACGTCCGCACGTCACCGGCTGGACCGACTGGGGCACCCACCACCGCACTCCCCCGGCCCTGAAGGTCGCCGCGGACGGCACCGTACCGCTGGAGTCGGGCTGGGACCTGACCATGGACGACTGGGCCGGCGCGGACGGCGCCGCGCTGTCGAAGCCCTCGGCGGACACCAGCCGCTGGCTGCCCGCGACGGTGCCCGGCACCGTGCTGACCTCGCTGGTGGACCAGGGCAAGCTGCCCGACCCGGTGGCCGGCCTGAACAACCTCCATGTCCCGGAGGCCCTTTCGCGGCACTCCTGGTGGTACCGGCGCGCGTTCGACCTCCCCAAGGGCCTGCGCACCGGCGCCGGACGGCACGTCTGGCTGGAGTTCGACGGGGTCAACCACACGGCGGAGGTGTGGCTGAACGGCACCCGGGTCGGCGATGTGACCTTCCCGTTCGCCCGCGCCGCGTTCGACGTGACGAGCCTGATCGGCGACGGCGACGGTGACGGCGGTGACGCGGGCGGCACCGGCACCGGTAGCGATGGCGAGCAGGCGCTGGCCGTGAAGATCACGCCCATGCCGTTCCCCGGCAGCCCGGGCGACAAGGGCCCGTCGGGCTCGTCGTGGGTCGACGCCGGGGCCAACATGATGAACCGCAACTCGCCCACCTACCTGGCCTCTTCGGGCTGGGACTGGATGCCCGCGGTGCGCGACCGCGCGGCCGGCATCTGGAACCACGTCCGGCTGCGCTCCACGGGCGCCGCGGTCCTCGGCGACCCCAGGGTGGACACCCGGCTGCCCGACCTGCCCGCCACCGGCACCGCCGAGCTGACGATCGTCGTCCCGGTGCGCAACGCGGACGCCGACGACCGGAGCGTCACCGTAGCCGCCTCCTTCGACGGCACCCGGCTGACCCGGACGGTCACGGTCCCCGGCGGCAAGACGGTGGACGTCACCTTCACGCCCGCAGACTACGCACAACTGCGCGTGAGAAACCCGAAGTTGTGGTGGCCCAACGGCTACGGCGACCCGGCCCTGCACGATCTCACCCTCACCGCCACGGTCGGCGGCGCCCAGAGCGACAAGCGCACCACCCGCTTCGGAATACGCCAGTTCGGCTACGAGTCGGACGTGCCGCTCACCTTCCAGTCCGGCAGCGACGCGTACGCGCAGACCGTGACCTTCACCCGCCGCACGGCCCGCCACGTGCGCATCATGTGCCGTACCAGGGACACCAGTTGGGGCTCGTCCATGTGGGCGCTGTCGGTGGCCGACAGCTCCGCGCCCGACACCGATCTCGCCCTGCACAAGGACGCCACCGCCTCCTCCGTCGACGCCCCGGGCAACAAGGCCTCCAACGCCACCGACGGTGACGACGGCACCCGCTGGTCCTCGTCCTTCGAGGACGACCAGTGGATCCGCGTCGACCTGGGCTCGTCCGTCTCCTTCGACCGCGTGGTCATCACCTGGGAGCAGGCCTACGCCCGCACCTTCACGGTCCAGGTCTCCGACGACGGCGACAACTGGACCGACGCGGCGGACGTCGACAACACGGCGGTCCCGCTGCCGTTCCGCAGCAGCGGCTCCGCGGCCCTGCAGACCGTGGACTTCACCGCGCAAACCGCTAGGCATCTGCGGGTCTTCTGCCATGAGCGGGCGACGAGTTGGGGCGCCTCCATGTGGAGCCTGTCGGTCCTGGACAGCGCCGCGCCCGGCAAGGATCTCGCACTGCACCAGCAGGCCACGGCGTCGTCGGCCGACGAGGACGACCACAAGGCGGCCAACGCCACCGACGGCGACCCGAACTCCCGCTGGTCCTCCTCCTTCGAGGACGAGCAGTGGATCCAGGTCGACCTCGGCTCCTCGGTACGGTTCGACCGCGTGGCGATCCTGTGGGAGACGGCGTACGCGAAGACGTACACGATCCAGGTCTCCGACGACGGCGAGACATGGACGGACGTGAAGGCGGTCGACAACAACACCGTCCCGCTGAAGATCAGCGTCAACGGTGTGCGGGTGTTCTGCCGCGGCGGCAACTGGGGCTGGGACGAGCTGCTGCGCCGTATGCCGGCCTCGCGCACGGACACCGCGGTGCGGATGCACCGGGACATGAACTTCACGATGATCCGCAACTGGGTGGGGAGCTCGAACCGCGAGGAGTTCTTCGCCAGTTGCGACGAGCACGGGCTGCTGGTGTGGAACGACTTCCCCAACGCCTGGGGGATGGACCCGCCGGACCACAAGAGCTTCCTGGACCTGGCCGAGGACACGGTGCGCCGCTACCGCATCCACCCGAGCGTCGTCGTGTGGTGCGGCGCCAACGAGGGCAACCCGCCCGGTCCCGTCGACGACGGCATGCGGGCGGCGGTGCGCGGCCAGGCGCCGGACGTGCTGTACCAGAACAACTCGGCGGGCGGGATCGTCTCCGGCGGCGGCCCGTACGGCTGGGTGGAGCCGGAGCGCTACAACTCCCCCACCACCTACGGCAGCGGTAGCTTCGGCTTCCACACCGAGATCGGCATGCCGGTCGTGCCGACCGCGGAGTCGATGCGCAACCTGATCGGCGACGAACCGGAGTGGCCGATCGGCGGCGCCTGGTACTACCACGACTGGAGCACCAAGGGGAATCAGGCGCCGCAGAACTACCGCGCGGCCATCGAGAGCCGGCTCGGCACGGCCAAGGACCTCGACGACTTCTGCCGCAAGGCGCAGTTCGTCAACTACGAGAACCACCGCGCCATGTTCGAGGCCTGGAACGCCCACCTGTGGGACGACGCGAGCGGGCTGATGCTGTGGATGTCCCACCCGGCCTGGTACAGCACGGTGTGGCAGACGTACGACTACGACTTCGACGTCAACGGCGCCTACTACGGGGCCCGTAAGGCCGGTGAGCCCGTGCATGTGCAGCTGGGCGCCAGGGACGGCACGGTGATCGCCGTCAACCACACCCCCGGCACGATCAAGGGCGCCACGGTCTCCGCCCGCCGCTACGACCTGTCCGGCCGCGCCCTCGGTGCCGAGCAGCACAAGACCGTGGACGTCCCATCCTCGTCGACGGCGAACGCGTTCACCCTGGCCGGCGTGGACGGCCTGCCGGCACTCCACCTGCTGCGCCTGCGCCTGGCGGACGCGCACGGCACGCTGCTCTCCGAGAACACCTACTGGCGCTACGCCGAGCCCGAGGACATGCAGGCGCTGAGCGCCCTCGCACCGTCCCGTGTCTCGGTCGACACCACCGGAACCCGCACGTCGGGCACCCGCCGGGAACTCTCGGCACGCCTGCGCAACCGCGGCTCCTCGGTGGCGCCGATGGTCCGCGTCTCCCTCGTCGACGCGAAGGGCCACCGGGTGCTGCCCGCCCTCTACAGTGACAACTACCTCTGGCTCCTCCCCGGCGAGTCCCGCACCATCACGGCGTCGTGGCCCGCGGAGGCGGCGTCGACGGCCAGACTGAGGGTGGAGCCGTACAACGCCCGTTAGCCGAAAGGTTGTTGGACAGCATGGTGAGCCCTCGATCGCACTCGACCGGGGGTTCACCCGTCCCGTCGTACCGACAGCGCCTGCAACAGCTGGAACTGGCATGGACGACGCTGAGCAGCGCAGACGCGCGCCGGCGCGCAATCTGGGCCGACAACCTGGGTGACCTGCTGGGCTGGGCGTGTCTGGAGCAGGCTGAGGCCGAGCGAGTCGCCGGACGGCTTGTCCAATTGGCGCTGACTGCCGGGGACCACGCGGTGGGGGAGTCCGCCCTGCATGCCGTGGCTGAGGCGGGAGTCCGGTACAAGCTCCCCTACGCGGTCGTCGAGCCACTGGCGGACAACATCGGCGCCTTCGACCCCATGCTGCTGGAGTACGTGCTGTTCAGCCTGTCGGCGACTCATGACGAGCGGGCGCGAGCGCCCATCGAGCCCTTCCTCACCCACCCTGTCGCCGATGTGCGCAGGGAGGCGGCAATCGCCATCGCGGAACTGGACAGCATAAGCGCGGCACGCTCAGGTGCCACCCCGAGTGGGTCGTTTGGGGACTAGGTGACGTGAGGCCGTCGGGCGAGCGCGGCGCCCCGCGTCCGTACGCGCCGGCGCCGCAGGCCGGTGAAGCGGGTGCAACCCTCTCGCAACCTTCCCCCTGCTCCCCTGGTGCCATGGCTGAGCAGATCCCGCAGTACGAGGAGACCCCGCGCGTCGAACTCACGCCCGCGGCCGCCGATCTGGTGCGGCACCTGCGGGCCACCCATGGGCCGCTGATGTTCCACCAGTCCGGCGGCTGCTGCGACGGCAGCGCGCCCATGTGCTACCCGGAGGGCGAGTTCCGGACCGGGAACTCGGACGTGCTGCTCGCGGAACTGCAGGTCGAGGGGGTGGCCGAGCCGGTGACGTTCTGGATGTCGCGCAGTCAGTACGAGGTCTGGAGCCACACCCGGCTGATCGTGGACGTCATGGCGGGCCGCGGCAGCGGTTTCTCGCTGGAAGCACCCGAGGGGGTGCGTTTTCTCACCCGTTCTCGCGTCGTCGACGCATAGCCATCCCGAGGGCCGCCCTGATCTGCTGCACTTCCCCTGAGACACCAGACAGTTGACGATCCCTCAGGGGGAACTGTGACGCATCGTCAAGGGCGGTCCGCAGCGGTCAAGGCGGGCAGAGCGGCAGTCAGGTCGGACAGAACGGTTCGGACGCCGGTGAGATCCGCACTGGCGTTTCTCACGGCATTCGGCGCGCTGGCCGGTGCGGCCCTGGTGGGGGCGGCACCGGCCAGCGGCGTGCAGAGCTCCACCGCACTCGCGCCGGGAGTCACCTACCGGCAGTACGACATCCAGGGCGCCAAGGGCCTGACCCACGCGCACGTGGTCACCGTGGACCTGCGCAACAGCCACGTACACCTCGGCCTGCTGTATCCGGGAGCGGTGGCCGCGAGGGCGCCCGTCTCCCAATTGGCCGACCAGCAGGGCGCCGTCGCGGGCGTCAACGGCGACTTCTTCAACATCACCGAGACCCAGCATCCGGGCGTGGAGGCGACGGGCTCGACCGACGGCCCGGCGATCACGCACGGGCACGTGCTCAAGGCGGCGGTCCCCGACGGCCAGCGCTTCGGGCCCGCGCTGCCGCCCGGCACCAGCACCCGGGACGTGCTCGGCGTGGGTTCCGACCACCGGGCCCGGCTCGACGGCATGACCCTCACCGGGTCGATCCGAACACCGGCCGGACGGCTGCCGCTCGGAGGGCTGAACCAGTTCGCGCTGCCGGTGGGTTCGATCGGCGCCTTCACCTCCGACTGGGGCAGCGTCTCCCGGATCCGCGCCACCTGCGGCACTGACACCGACCGGGCCGCCCCCTGCAGCACGGACACCTACGAGGTGACGGTCCGAGGCGGCCGTGTCGTCGCCACGGCCGACAGTCCGGGCACCGGCGCCATCGCCAAGGGCACCACGGTCCTCGTCGGCCGGGAGGCGGGCGCGCAGAAGCTGCGGAAGTTCGCCAAGGGCGAGCGGGTCGAGGTCACGCACGGGCTGGTCGCCGCCCACTCCCGCATCCCGTACAGCTTCGCGCTCGGCGGCTACCCGGTGCTGAGGGGCGGGAAGCCGCCGGCCGGGCTCGACGACACGACCGCCGCCGTGCGCACGGCCGTCGGCATCGCGAACGGCGGCAAGCGTGTGTACCTGTTCGCGCTCGACGGGGCCCCCGACTACCGCAAGGGCCTGACCATCGCCGAAGTGGCGGCCGCCATGCGGTCGTTGGGCTCGACCGACGCCTTCAGTCTGGACGGCGGCGGGTCGACGACCCTGGTCACCCGCGCGCCGGGAGCCTCGGCGGTGACCGTGCGCAACCACCCGTCCGGGGACGCGGAACGCCCGGTCCCCAACGGCATCGGGGTGTTCAGCAGAAAGTGAGCATCACGGCCGCAGGCTGCTGACGATCTCCGCCGTCGCGGTGACACCGCTGTGGATGGTGGGCGCGATGCTCGTGCCGGCGAGATAGAAGCCGAGCAGCGCGCACACCAGCGCGTGGGAGAACTTCAGTCCTCCGCTGCGCAGGAAGATCACCGCCAGGATCGTCAGCAGCACCACCACAGAGATGGAAATCGCCATCGTCGGCCTCCTCCGCCACGCCGCCATGTCCGGTTCACGGCGATCGGCCGTAAGTGTGGCGTAGCGGAGGGTCCGTCACGGCGGCTGACCTGTCCCCCGAACGTGTGGTGTCCGGACAGATCCTCAGGCCGCCTTGTGGGTGTCCAGGAACGCCTCGAGACCGGCCAGGTCATCGGTGTTGAAGTAGTCGACGTCCGCCGCGAGCAGCTCCCTCCACAGGGCGTCGCGCGCCGGTCCCGCCAGGTCGGGCGTGTTCCAGAAGCGCACCTTCTGCCCGCGCTCGTGCGCCTGTCCGATGATGTCGCGCAGCTTCTGCCGCTCGGCGTCCGGGAACGCGCCTTCGCCGAGCCAGGTGAAGTTGAGCTGCCAGTTGTCGCTGATCAGCGGGACGAAGGAGGCGGGCGCGGCGGTCCCGAGGTCGGTGAGCCGGCCGTCGTAGAACGCGCGCCGCACGGTCTGGGCCTCCATCGGCGTACGGGCGGCACGGTCGCCGGAGATCACGTTGGTGACCGCGCCGGGGTACACGCGGCCGTGGGCGTACGTCGTGAACAGGTGCCGGTAGCGCTGGAGATGGCGGTCGAGTTCGAGATACGTCGACGAGCCCTCGGTCTTGATGTCGATGAGCAGCTGCAGAGGGCGGCGGTAACCGCGGTACACAGAGCCGTGGTTGGCCTTCGCGATCCTGGCCAGCGGGTCCAGGTAGAGGGACTCCAGGGTGCGGGTCGGGTCCAGGTCGTCCGCGGTGTGGCCGATCAGGAGCTGGTCGCCGACGAGGAAGATGTCGGCCTCGACACTGCCGAAGCGGTGGTCGAGGGCGTCGAAGAGGGGGCGCGGGTGTTCGTAGTCGTTGTGGGCGTGGGCGCGCCACAACGGGCGAGGCCGGTGCTTGTTCCCCTCGGCGAACGCGCTGCCGGCGGGCGGCGCGAGCACGGCGGCGAGTGCGGCGCCGAACGTGCCGAGGGCTCTGCGGCGGGTGGTGAGGGCCATGTTCTGCCTCCCTGTGGGGCGGGTCGGAACCACAGGGAGTATGGGGCGGATCGCCCTTCAATGAACCTGTACATGCCAGGAGTTGGCCGGACTGCCGCCCCTTGTTCACTCCTTCCGCCCAGCCGCACGGAAAAGCCCGCCCCAGGTGGGGCGGGCTTCACCGAGTCGGCGTCAGGGTGCTTGCAGACCGACGAGTTCGGCCACGGCGGACCGGTGGGCGCCGGCCGTGCCGTAGGCGATCGAGTCGGCCTTGGCCCGCTTGAGGTAGAGGTGGATCGGGTGCTCCCACGTCATGCCGATGCCGGCGTGCAGCTGGAGCGCCTCCTCGGCGGCGTGCACGGCGACCGGTCCCGCGTAGGCCTGTGCGACGGCGACCGCGACGGCCGTCTCCTTGCCGGACCCGCCGGTGGCGAGCGCGTCGGCCGCGTTGCGGGCGGCCGCACGGAGGTTGACGGTCTCCAGCCACAGCTGGGCGAGCCGGTGCTTGAGCGCCTGGAAGCCGCCGACGGGCCGGTTGAACTGCTTGCGCTCCTTCAGGTAGCGCACAGTCTCCGTCAACGCCCAGTCGGAGAGGCCGAGTTGCTCGGAGGTGAGCAGTCCGGCCCCGGCCAGCAGGGCGCGCCGGACGGCGGGTTCGGCGACACCGAGCCTGCGCGCCCGCGCCCCGTTCAGGGTGACGGTCGCCAGCGGCCGGGTGAGGTCGAGGGACGCCTGCGGGGTGACGGTGGCGTCGGACGCGTCCACCGCGTACAGCCCGCCGTCCTCGGCCGGCACCAGCAGCACGTCCGCGGCCACCGCGTCCGCGATGCCGGTCAACTCCCCGTGCAGGGCGCCGTTCTCCAGCCGTGCGGCCGGGAAGGCGGTGCCGGGGGCGCGGTGCAGCCCGACCGCGAGCACGCCGACGGTGCGGCCGGAGGACAGCCGCCCCAGCAGCTCCTCGTCCCCGCACTCCAGCAGGGCCTCGGTGGCGACGACGGCACTGGAGAGGTACGGCACGGGAGCGACCGCGCGGCCCAACTCCTCAAGGACCACGGCGACTTCGCGGTGTGTGGCGCCCTGGCCGCCCTGCGCCTCGGGCACCAGCAGGCCCGCCAGGCCCATGCCGTCGGTGAGCGCCTTCCAGGCCGCAAGGTCGTGCGGGACCTCGGACTCGGTGCGCGCGATGACGCCCGGCGCGTCGCAGTGGTCGGCGAGCAGGTCCCGTACGGCGGCCCGCAGCGCCTCTTCCTCTTCCGAATAGAGAAGATCGGGCTGTGTGCTCATCGGGCCAGGTCCTTCCAGGCGACGTCCTTGTCGGTGCGCGGCTCGGACGGCAGGCCCAGAACGCGCTCGGCGACGATGTTCAGCAGGATCTCGCTCGTCCCGCCCTCGATGCTGTTGCCCTTGGCGCGCAGATAGCGATAGCCGGCCTCGCGGCCGGTGAAGTCCACCAGTTCCGGGCGGCGCAGGGTCCAGTCGTCATACAACAGGCCCTCCTCACCGAGGAGTTCGACCTCCAGGCCGCTGATCTCCTGGTTGAGGCGGGCGAAGGCGAGCTTCATGCCGGCGCCCTCCGGGCCGGGCTGCCCGGCGACCAGCTGCTGGCGCAGACGTTCGCCGGTGAGCCGGGCGACCTCGGCCTCGACCCACAGCTTCAGCAGCCGCTGGTGCAGGTCGTGGGTGCGCAGTTCCGGGCGCTCGCGCCAGGTCTTGGCGACCGGCCCGATCATGCCGCCCTCGCGGGGCAGCCGCATGCCGCCGATGGCGACGCGCTCGTTGTTCAGGGTGGTCTGCGCGACCTGCCAGCCGTCGCCGATCCCGCCGAGGCGGCGGGAGTCGGGGATGCGCACGTCGGTCAGGAAGACCTCGTTGAACTCGGCCTCGCCGGTGATCTGCCGCAGGGGACGGACCTCGACACCGGGGTCGGTCATGTCGCAGATGAAGTACGTGATGCCCGCGTGCTTGGGCACGTTCGGGTCGGTGCGGGCGATGAGGATGGCCCAGCGGGAGTTGTGCGCGCCGGACGTCCACACCTTCTGCCCGTTGACGATCCAGTCGTCGCCCTCCCGCACGGCCCGGGTGCCGAGCGCGGCGAGGTCGGAGCCGGCGCCGGGCTCGCTGAACAGCTGGCACCAGACCTCCTCGCCGATCCACAGCGGCCGCAGATAGCGCTGCTTCTGCTCCTCGGTGCCGTACTTGAGGATCGTCGGCGCGGCCATGCCGAGCCCGATGCCGTTGCGGCGCGGGTCGTTGTCCGGGGCGCCTGCGGCCTCCAGTTCGGCGTCCACGACGGCCTGGAGGGAGCGGGGTGCGTCGAGTCCGCCGAGGCCCTCGGGGTAGTGCACCCAGGAGAGCCCGGCGTCGAAACGGGCCTTGAGGAAGTCCAGGCGGTCGGTGTCGGTCGGCGGGTGCGCGGCCAGCAACTCGGCCGTGCGGCGCTTGAGTTCGGCGACGTCGGTCATGCTGCTGCTCCGTTCGCGAGGGACGGCAGGACGGCCACCCGGCCGGTGGTCACCCCGTCGCCGACGCGCTGCACCGCGGCCGCGGCCTCGTCCAGCGGTACGCGCTCGCTGACCAGCGGCTTGATCGCGCCGCGTGCGGCGAGCTCGGTGAGCTGCTCGTGGCAGTGCGGGATCAGCTTCGGGTCCTTGGTGCCGTACAGGCCCCAGTGCAGGCCGAGGATCGAGTAGTTCTTCACCAGGGCGTGGTTGAGCCCCGGGCTGGGGATCGCGCCGCTCGCGAAGCCGACGACCACGATCCGGCCCTCGAAGGCGACGACCTTGGTGGACTGGGTGTAGGCCTCGCCGCCCACGGGGTCGTAGATCACGTCCGCGCCCCGGCCGCCGGTCGCCGCCTTCACGGCGGCGATGACGTCCTCGCTCTTGCGGTCGATCACCACGTCGCAGCCCAGCTCGCGGGCGACGGCGGCCTTGTCGGCCCCGCCGACTACGCCGATGACCGTGGCGCCGGCCGCCTTGCCGAGCTGTACGGCCGCGCTGCCGACCCCTCCTGCGGCAGCGTGGACGAGCAGCGTCTCACCGGCCTCCAGGTGGGCGCGGCGGTGCAGACCGAACCAGCCCGTCTGGTAGCCGATGTGCAGCGCGGCGGCCTCGGCGTCGTCCAGGGAGTCGGGCGCGGGCAGCAGGGCGGCGGCGTCCGCGACGGCGTACTCGGCGAAACCGCCGTAGGGCAGCGCCGGGTTGGCGAGCACGCGGCGGCCGTCCTCGGTCTCGCCGCAGATCTCCACACCGGGCGTGAACGGCAGCGGCGGGCGCACCTGGTAGTGGCCCCGGCACATCAGCACGTCCGGGAAGTTGATGTTCGCGGCACGCACCTTCAGCAGCACCTGGCCGTCACCGGGCGTGGGCCGCTCCACCTCCTCGAGCCGCATCACCTCGCTCGGCTCGCCGTTCTCGTGCACTTGCCATGCCTGCATGCGGTGCCTCCACGGGACTGCTTCGTCGGACCGGGGTCACGACCGGGGTCCCTCGCATACTAAGCGGTCGCTTGCCATTGAGGGAACAGCCGACGTCAGCCGTTTTCGCCACTCTTGCGCTTCGGCCGCGCCCGCACGTGCATCCGCTCGCCCTGCGGCCCGAACAGGCTCAGGAACTCGACCGGGCCCTCCCCCGTGGAGCCGAACCAGTGCGGCACCCGCGTGTCGAACTCGGCCGCCTCCCCCGCCGTGAGCACCACGTCGTGGTCGCCCAGCACCAGCCGCAGTCTCCCGGACAGCACGTACAGCCACTCGTAGCCCTCGTGCGTCCGCGGCTCCGGCTCCAGCCGCCGCTGCGGCTCCAGCACCTTGAACGCCTGGAGACCACCGGGCTGACGGGTCAACGGCCAGTGCGTGCGGCCGAACTGGACGATCGGCTCGGAGCGCACCCGCGGGTCGGCGGGCGAGGTGGCCCCGACCAGTTCGTCCAGGGCCACCTGGTGCGCCCGCGCGATCGGCAGCAACAGCTCCAGGCTGGGCTTGCGCAGCCCGGACTCCAGCCGGGACAGCGTGCTGACCGAGATCCCGGTCGCCGCCGACAGCCCGGCGAGCGTCGCACCCCGCTCCTTGCGGATCCGGCGCAGCCGGGGGCCGACCTCCGCCAGGACCTCTTCGGTGCCGTCGGTCGTCTCCGTGTCGTCCCTCATGCCCATGTCGTCCCTCATGCCCTTCATTGCAGTTTCGGCAAACACGTTTGTCAATGTGGCAGTGGTCGCGCGACTGTCGGCCCAGGAGGTGGTCACCCATGACCGACAAGTACGAAGTGATCGTCGTCGGAGGCGGAACGGCGGGGCTCTCCGCCGCCCTGGTCCTGGGCCGGGCCCGGCGCCGCACCCTGGTCGTCGACGCGGGCGAGCCGCGTAACGCGCCCGCCGCCCACATGCAGGGCTTTCTCTCCCGGGACGGCATGCCGCCCGCGGAGTTCCTGGCGATCGGCCGCGAGGAGATCGCGCGCTACGGCGTCGAGCTGGTCCGGGACCGGGCGGTGGACGCGACGCGCGAGGGGGGCGGCGGGGACTTCACCGTGACGCTGGCCGGCGGCCGTACCGTGCACGCCCGCGCACTCGTCATCGCCACCGGTCTCAAGGACGGGCTCCCGGAGGTGCCCGGGGTCGCCGAGCGCTTCGGCCGGGACGTGCTGCACTGCCCGTACTGCCACGGCTGGGAGGTGCGCGACCAGCCCTTCGGTGTGCTGGCCACGACGCCGATGAGCGTGCACCAGGCACTGATGGTGTCCCAGTGGTCCAAGGACGTGACGTTCTTCCTGCACAAGGTCGCCGAGGCGGAACTGTCGGACGACGACCTGCGCAGACTCGCCGCGGCCGGGGTCAAGGTCGTGCCGGGCGAGGTGGCCGGCCTCGTCGTCGAGAACGACCGGCTGACCGGTGTGCGTCTCGCTGGGGGCACCCCCTCTGGGGGAGGCGCCACCCACGACCGGTCGGTGCTGTTCGTCGCGCCGCGCGCCGTCCCGCGGAACGACCTGCTGGTGCGGCTGGGTGCCGAGCTGCGGGAGACGCCGTTCGGCGCGTACCCCGTGATCGACGAACGCGGCCTGACGACCGTGCCCGGCCTCTGGGCCGCCGGCAACGCCTCAGGCTTCGCCGAGCAGGTCGTCAACGCGGCCAGCCGCGGCTACCGCGCGGGCGCCACGATCAACGGGGAGCTGCT
This sequence comes from Streptomyces sp. NPDC048419, assembly GCF_043200415.1. Classification (NCBI taxonomy): domain Bacteria; kingdom Bacillati; phylum Actinomycetota; class Actinomycetes; order Kitasatosporales; family Streptomycetaceae; genus Streptomyces; species Streptomyces sp. NPDC048419. The sequence continues at coordinate 94,604 of NZ_JBICXT010000010.1, forward strand.
GATGGCCGACCTCGACGCGGCGCTCCTGGACGGCGACTCCCATCGGCTCACAGGGTCATGAAGGGTGAGTGGTCGGTGAGCAGGAGCTTGCGCAGCGACCTGCGGATGCGCGACAGGATTCCACGACGCGGCGACTCGGGTACGGGCATGGCTCCCCCGGAGCGGTAAGGTACGCACATGCGCGTACCTTCGGGAAGGTACGCTTGAGCGCGTACCTTGTCGAGGGGTGAAGTACGAGGGGTGAAGCAGGGGTGAAGCGATGACGGCAGGCGAGTTGGCGCATCCACGGGTCGAAGAGCTGGAGGTCGGGCCCATCCTTTTGGCGCTGGCCGACGCGAACCGGCGTCGCGTCGTGGCCGAGCTGGCCGAACGGCCGGACGAAGAGCGGCTGTGCGCCTCCTTCGATCTGCCGGTGGGCAAGTCCGGCCGCACCCGCCACTGGCGCGTGCTGCGCGAGGCGGGCCTGGTGTATCAGCGCGACGCCGGGAACGGCTTGTACATGCGCCTGCGCAAGGAGGACCTGGACCGCCGGTTCCCGGGCCTGATCCAGGCCGTGGTCGGTGCGGGCTAGGCACGGGCCTGTGCCGCCGTGCGGTTCCGTCGCGCGGCGCGACCGGCCGTGACGGACCCGCGGACGACACACGGCCCGTTCGTCCGGGTGTATACCGGCGGAGCGCGTTGCACCATGGCTGCATGCTGCTAGCCCGCCTGGCCCAGGTGTCCCAGGAGGTCGCCGCCACCTCGGCGCGGTCCCGGAAGATCGCTCTGCTCGCGGAGCTGTTCCGGGACGCCGAGGCGGACGACGTCCCGATCGTGATTCCGTATCTGGCGGGACGGCTGCCGCAGGGCCGGATCGGCGTCGGCTGGAAGGTGCTCAGCCGGCCCGTCGAACCGGCCGCCGAGCCGTCGCTGACCGTGCGCGAGGTGGACGCCCTGCTCACCGACCTGGGCAAGGTCGCCGGCGCCGGATCGCAGGGCGAACGGGCCCGGCTGGTCGGTGAGTTGCTGGGCGCGGCCACCGAGGAGGAACAGCGGTTCCTGTTCGGGCTGCTCACCGGCGAGGTGCGCCAAGGTGCCCTGGACGCGGTCGCCGTAGAAGGCCTGGCGCAGGCGACCGAGGCACCGTCCGCGGACGTGCGCCGGGCGGTGATGCTCGCGGGCTCCCTGCAGTCGGTGGCGCAGGCGCTGCTCGCCGACGGCCCCGCCTCCCTGGACCGTTTCCGGCTCACCGTCGGCCGCCCGGTCCTGCCGATGCTGGCGCACAGCGCCTCGTCGGTCGCCGAGGCGGTCGACAAGCTCGGCGCGTGCGCGGTCGAGGAGAAGCTGGACGGCATCCGCGTCCAGGTCCACCGGGACGGCGACGCCGTACGGATCTACACCCGCACCCTCGACGACATCACCGACCGGCTGCCCGAAGTCAGCGCCGCAGCACTCCAGTTGAACGGCAGGCGCTTCATCCTGGACGGCGAGGTGATCTCCTTCGGCGCGGACGGGCGGCCCCGGTCCTTCCAGGAGACGGCCGGGCGGGTCGGCTCGCGTGTGGACGTGGCGACGGCCGCCGAGACCGTGCCCGTCTCCCCCGTCTTCTTCGACGTGCTGTCCGTCGAGGACCGCGACCTGCTCGACCTGCCCTTCACCGAGCGGCACGCCGAACTGGCCCGGCTGGTCCCCGAGCCGATGCGGGTGCGGCGCACCCTGGTGTCGGGCCCCGACGACGTGGCCGAGGCGGACGGTTTCCTCGCCGCGACGCTGGAGCGCGGTCACGAGGGCGTCGTCGTCAAGGGCCTCGACGCCGCCTACAGCGCGGGCCGGCGCGGCGCGTCCTGGCTGAAGGTCAAGCCCGTGCACACACTGGACCTCGTCGTCCTGGCCGCCGAGTGGGGCCACGGCCGCCGCACCGGCAAGCTCTCCAACCTCCACCTCGGCGCCCGCACCGCCGACGGCTCCTTCGCCATGCTCGGCAAGACGTTCAAGGGAATGACCGACGCGATGCTCACCTGGCAGACCGAGCGCCTGCAGGAGCTTGCCGTCGACAGCAGCGGCTACGTGGTGACCGTACGCCCCGAACTCGTCGTCGAGATCGCCTACGACGGCCTGCAGAAGTCCACCCGCTACCCGGCCGGCGTCACCCTCCGCTTCGCCCGCGTGGTCCGCTACCGCGAGGACAAGCGTCCCGAGGAGGCGGACACGGTCGAGACGCTGCTGGCCGCGCACCCGGAGGTGCGGCCGTGAGCGGCAGGCACAGCGCCGGACTGCTGCTGTACCGGCACACCGGCGACGGGCTCCAGGTGTTGCTCGGCCACATGGGCGGGCCCTTCTTCGCCCAGCGCGGCGCCGGCGCCTGGACCGTGCCGAAGGGCGAGTACGTGCCCGAGGAGGAGAGCGCCTGGCACGCGGCGCGGCGCGAGTTCCAGGAGGAGCTCGGGCTGGCGCCGCCCGACGGCGAGGCGCTGGAGCTGGGCGAGGTCCGGCAGTCCGGCGGCAAGACGGTGACGGCCTGGGCGATCCGCGCCGACCTGGATCCGGCGGCGATCACCCCCGGCACGTTCGTGATGGAGTGGCCGCCGAGGTCCGGGCGGACACAGGAGTTCCCCGAGCTGGACCGGGTGCAATGGTTCGGGCTCGACGGCGCCCGCGAGGTGATCGTCAAGGCGCAGGCCGCGTTTCTCGACCGGCTCGCTGAGCACTCGGAAAGTCCGCGTTGACCGCACAGCCGCCCACGCGTTGCGGTCGGCGGCGGCGCGCGGGAAGGTCGATGCAAGCCCGCCCTGAGGAGGTCAGCCATGCCCATCGCGACGGTGAACCCGGCGAACGGCGAGACGCTCAAGACGTACGAGGCCATGGGCGAGGAGGAGCTCGAAAGGCGGCTCCAACTCGCGGAGGCGACGTTCCGCACGTATCGCACGACGACGTTCGCCGAGCGCGCCCGCCTGATGCACAAGGCCGCCGATCTGCTCGACGAGAGCGGCGAGGACATCGCCCGCGTGATGACCACCGAGATGGGCAAGCCGATCAAGCAGGCCCGCGCGGAGGCCGCCAAGTGCGCCAAGGCGATGCGCTGGTACGCCGACCACGCCGAGGAACTCCTCGCGGACGAGGAGCCCGCGGAGTCCGACGTGAAGGACTCCGGCGCTTCCCGGGCCCTGGTCCGCTACCGGCCGCTCGGCCCCGTGCTCGCGGTGATGCCGTGGAACTTCCCACTCTGGCAGGTCGTCCGGTTCGCGGCGCCCGCGCTGATGGCGGGCAACGTGGGCCTGCTCAAGCACGCCTCGAACGTCCCTCAGACCGCCCTGTTCCTGGAGGACCTCTTCCACCGTGCGGGCCACCCCGAGGGCTGCTTCCAGACCCTGCTGATCGGCTCCGGCGCCGTCGACGACATCCTGCGCGACCAGCGCGTCAAGGCGGCCACCCTCACCGGCAGCGAGCCCGCCGGACGCGCGGTCGCCTCCACCGCCGGGGACATGGTCAAGAAGACGGTGCTGGAGCTGGGCGGCAGCGACCCGTACATCGTCATGCCGTCCGCCGACATCGACCGGGCAGCCCGGATCGCGATCACCGCGCGCGTGCAGAACAACGGCCAGTCGTGCATCGCCGCCAAGCGGTTCATCGTCCACACGGACGTCTACGACGCCTTCGCCGAACGGTTCGTGAAAGGCATGAAGGCGCTGAAGGTCGGCGACCCGATGGAGGAGGACACCGAGGTCGGGCCGCTCTCCAGCGAGCAGGGCCGGGACGACCTCGAGGAACTGGTCGACGACGCCACGCGCAGCGGGGCCACGGTGCTGTGCGGCGGCCACCGGCTGCGCCGGCCCGAGCTGCCCGGCTGGTACTACCCGCCGACCGTGCTCGCCGACATCACCCGCGAGATGCGCATCCACCGCGAGGAGGCCTTCGGGCCCGTCGCCACCCTGTACCGGGCCGCCGACCTGGACGAGGCGGTGCTCATCGCCAACGACTCGCCGTTCGGACTGAGTTCCAACGTTTGGACGCGCGACGACGCCGAGGTCGACCGGTTCGTACGCGATCTGGAGGCCGGCGGCGTGTTCGTCAACGGGATGACCGCCTCGCACCCGGCGTTCCCGTTCGGCGGGGTCAAGCGGTCCGGATACGGGCGTGAGCTGTCCGGGCACGGAATCCGGGAGTTCTGCAACATCACCACGGTTTGGCACGGTGCGTGAGTGCTGCGCGACTAACATCCCGTCTGTGAACCGCGAAGTGACTCTGCCTCTGATCGTCGACGACCGCGGGACCTTGCAGGTGGCTGCCGCCGATGTGAGCAAGTTGTTGCGGACGGTTGGCGGCAGGTGGCTGCATCTGGTCGAGTCCGGGGACTCCGGGCTCGACGAGGACACGGTGGCGTCCTTGACCATTGAGTTGGCCAAGCTCGCCGACCGGATCGATGTGGCGTGCATCGCTCATAGCAGCGGGGGCGCGCCGTAGGCCCCTCAGCCAAGCTGCAGCAAGGTTGTCCAGAAGAGGGACTCGTAGCTTTGGAGTAGGCGGCCGTAGCGGTACGCGCGTTCCTCGTTCACGGCGCCCGCGTCCAGGGACGCCTGGACTGCGGCCGTGGCCTTGCGGTCCAGGTCAGGGGACGGTTCGGCGAAAAAGTCGAAGAAGGCGCAGTCGTCGGACTTGAAGCCGTAGTGGGTGCGCAGGGACTCGGCGATGGTGGCGCAGTAGCCGCCCCAGGCCGAGAAGTTGGCGGTGATCGCCACGACCGCGTCGGCCGGGGAGGCGTTCAGGGCCAGCCAGGCAATGTACGCCGGGTAGGCCTGGCAGCCCGGCAGGGGGTCGTAGGCGCGGGTGCGGGCCTCGTCCACGCCGCAGGCCGCCGCGAACGACTCCAGCCGCTGCCCGGCCAGCGTCTCGCCCTCGGCGAGCATCTCGAAGAACGCGGCGACGTCCGGCTCCTGGGTGCGTTGCGCCAGATGCACGAACGCGGTGCGGTCCGCCGGGATCACCCATTGCTGTTCCAGGGCGAGTGTCGTGAGGACGTCGCGGGATGCCTCGCCCCGGGCGATCAGCGGCACGAGGGGGTTGGCGTGCGGGTCCGGGGCCAGTGTCCTGGCGGTTGTCTCCAGCAGTTCCGTGGCCGTACGCGTCATCGCGTCCTCCGTGGTCTCGGATGCGGGGCTGCTGCTCCGACCCTGGCACGGGGTCCCCGATTCGGAGTAGTCCGACGCGAGATAGTCGCTCCGTCGGGTGATCGTGAGTGAACCACCCCCAGAGGTGAACCACCTTTCTGACCGGGGGGCCAAAGCCTTCCGGACGGCGAAAGCAGGCACGGTTCATGGCGACTTTGTGCAGACCCTCGGTGTCCGTACCAGAGCACGTGATCACGATGGAGCAGACGCTGGAGCTCGCCCGCTCCCGCCACGCCGACCATCCACAACTGCCGCTGGCCCTCCGGCTGATCGAGAACACCGGCGTACGTACGCGGCACATCGTGCAGCCCATCGAGGAGACCCTGAAGCACCCCGGCTTCGAGGACCGCAACAAGGTCTACGAGTACGAGGCGAAGGCTCGGGTGCCCGCCGTCGTCCAGCGGGCGCTCGACGAGGCCGAGCTCCTGACCACCGACATCGACGTGATCGTCTACGTGTCCTGCACGGGCTTCATGATGCCCTCGCTCACGGCCTGGCTGATCAACTCGATGGACTTCGACAGCACCACCCGCCAGATACCCATAGCCCAGCTGGGCTGTGCGGCGGGCGGCGCGGCGATCAACCGGGCGCACGACTTCTGCTGCGCCTACCCCGACGCGAACGTGCTGATCGTCGCCTGCGAGTTCTGCTCGCTGTGCTACCAGCCCACCGACCTGGGCATCGGATCCCTGCTCTCCAACGGCCTGTTCGGCGACGGGATCGCCGCCGCGGTCGTACGCGGCCGGGGCGGCGAGGGCATCGAGCTGGAGCGCAACGGCTCGTACCTGATCCCCAAGACCGAGGAATGGATCATGTACGACGTCCGGGCCACCGGCTTCCACTTCCTGCTGGACAAGCGGGTGCCGGGCACCATGGAGCCGCTGGCCCCGGCGCTCCAGGAGCTGGCCGCGAGGCACGGCTGGGACGCCTCCGACCTGGACTTCTACATCATCCACGCGGGCGGCCCCCGGATTCTGGACGACCTCAGCAAGTTCCTTCAGGTCGACCCGCACGCCTTCCGCTTCAGCCGGGCCACGCTGACCGAGTACGGCAACATCGCCAGCGCCGTCGTCCTCGACGCACTGCGCCGGCTCTTCGACGACGGCGGTGCCCAGCACCGGGCGCGTGGGCTGCTCGCCGGGTTCGGTCCCGGCATCACCGCGGAGATGTCCCTGGGCCGCTGGCACCGCCCGGGCGAAGGGACGGAGTGAGCAGGCATGACCGAAGAGACACTCACCAAAACCGTGCCCCCGGTCCGGCACTGGCCGGCCCTCGATCTGACCGGCCTGGACTTCGACCCGGTGCTGACCGAGCTGATGGCCGAGGGCCCCGTCACGCGCATCCGGCTGCCCAACGGCGAAGGCTGGGCCTGGCTGGTCACACGCCTGGACGACGTCCGCATGGTGACCAACGACCCGCGCTTCGGCCGCGAGGCGGTCATGGACCAGCCGGTCACCCGCCTCGCCCCGCACTTCATCCCCGAGCGGGGCGCGGTCGGCTTCCTCGACCCGCCGGACCACACGCGGCTGCGCCGCTCGGTGGCCGCCGCCTTCACGGCGAAGGGAGTGGAGCGGATCCGTGAGCGGTCGCGGCTCATGCTCGACGAGCTGGTGGACGAGCTGCTGCAGGACGGCCCGCCCGCCGACCTCACCGCGACGGTCCTCAGTCCGTTCCCCATCGCGGTGATCTGCGAGCTGATGGGTGTCCCGGCGGCCGACCGGCACAGCATGCACACCTGGACCCAGCTCATCCTGTCCTCCTCGCAGGGCGCGCAGGTCAGCGAGAAGGCCAAGCACGAGATGGGCGCGTACTTCGCCGATCTGATCGGACTGCGGGAGGGTTCGACGGGCGAGGACGTCGCCTCCCTGCTCGGCGCGGCGGTGGGGCGTGGCGAGATCACCTCGCAGGAGGCCGTCGGTCTCGCCGTGCTGCTCCAGATCGGCGGCGAGGCGGTCACCAACAACAGCGGCCAGATGTTCTATCTCCTGCTGACCCGTCCGGAACTGGCCGTACGGCTGCGCGCCGACGCGGAGATCCGCCCGCGGGCCATCGACGAGATGCTGCGCTACATCCCGCACCGCAACGCGGTCGGCCTGTCCCGCATCGCCCTGGAGGACGTGGACGTCAAGGGCGTACGGATCCGGGCGGGCGACCCGATCTACGTCTCCTACCTGGCCGCGAACCGCGATCCGGAGGTCTTCCCCGACCCGGGGACGATCGACTTCGCCCGCAGCCCGAACCCGCATGTGTCCTTCGGCTTCGGCCCGCACTTCTGCCCCGGCAACATGCTGGCGCGTCTTGAGTCCGAGCTGCTGGTGGACGCGCTGCTGGACCGGGTGCCGGGTCTGAAGCTGACCGTGCCGGCGGACCGGGTGCCCTTCAAGAAGGGTGCGTTGATCCGCGGTCCCGAGGCCCTGCCGGTCACCTGGTGAGCGTCCGGTGACCGCCACGGAGGGCCTGCTGGTGCCGCCGGGCCACGGCAGGGTCGTCCAGACCCCCGCCCAGCGCGTGACCTACAAGGTCACCGGCACCCACTCACGTACCGCCTCCACCTTCGAGGTGGAGGTCCCGCCCGGCTTCGACGTCGGCGCCCATGTGCACACCCGCAGCGAGGAGTTGTTCTACGTCCTCGACGGCGAGTTGGACGTCCTCGCCTTCGAGCCCCGCATCCGGACCCCCGACAACTGGCAGAGGTGGGAGTCCGGTTCGGGGGGCCGGGTGGTGCGCGCGACCCCGGGCACGGTCATCGTCGTACCGCCGGGCTGCCCGCACGCGTTCGCCAACCCGACCGACACCCCCGCCAAGATGTTCTTCCAGGCCTCCCCGCCCCCGGACCACGAACGCTACTTCGAGGAGCTGCTCGAGATCCTGGGCAACGGAGGACCGCCGGATCACGCGGCGATCGAGGAACTCCGCTCCCGCTACGACATCGAACAGCTGACTCCCCTACGGCATCGGTGAGTTGAGCCCCTCAACGGGACGTCCGGGTCACTCCCTGGCACCGATCGCCTCGACCGGGCGGATCCGCAGCAGTACCCGGGTCGGGAGCATCGTGCCCGCGGTGGCCAGGACCGCGGTGGTGCCCGCGATCGCCAGGTAGCCGAGACCCGGGACGGCCGGCCACGGAGTGCCGCCCAGGCCGATGGCGACGAGGGTCAGTGGGAAGGCGGACAGCAGCGTGCCGAGCCCCACCCCGGCCAGCACGACGACGGCACTCTCCCGGCGCATCATGCCGGCGACCTGGCGGCGGGCGGTGCCGGAGAGCCGTAGGAGGGCGAACTCGCGGCGGCGGGCGGCCGTGGCCATCGCGAGGGTGTTGACGACGGTGATCGCGGTGTAGGCGATGATGAGGCCCACGACCAGGTAGTTGACCCAGGCGTTGGCGCGCTGTTCCGCCAGCTGGTCGTCGACGGCGAGGCCGTCGCGGAGGACGGTGCCGGGGTAGGCCGCAGCGAGACCGGACAGGGCCTGGGTGAGCCCGTGCGCGGCGGGGCCGGAGCGGACCAGGACGGACTCGTCGGCCTTCCGGGTGGTGTGGGCGAGCAGGAGGTCGTGGTCCAGGGTGACGTCCGCGAAGCCGAAGCCCCGGGTGTAGACGGCGACCACCTTGCCCTGGAACGGGGTGCCGTCGCCGAGGTGCAACCGGGCGGTGTCACCGACGCCTATGCCGAGCCAGGACGCCGCGGTGGTGCTGATCGCCAGGGTGCGCGGTGACAGCGCCGACAGGTCGCCGTCCCGGGCGTGCAGGTCGAGGGTGGTGCCGAGCGCGGCGGGGTCCACTCCCTGCGCGCCCAGCGAGACGGCCTCCTGGGCGCCGATGAGCCGGCCCGCGCCGACGACGTTCGACTTCACGAGTCCGGTGGCCGACCTCACCTGCTTCAACTCCCGCACCTTCACGGCCAGGTCGGGCGACACCCCGCCCGGCGCGGTGAGCACATGGTCGGCGACGAGGCCCGCCCGCACCTGGTCGGAGGACTCCCGTAGCGCCGTGGTCTGGGTGAAGACGACGGTCGAGGCGAAGGAGACGGCGAGCACGAGCGGGGTGATCGCGCCGGCCAGACGGCCCACGTTGGCACGGGTGTTGGCGGCCGCGAGGTAGCCGGTGACGCCGGTCCGGTCGAGGAGGGGCGCGAGGAGCCGTACGGCCGCCCGGGAGAGCAGGGGCCCGAGGACGGCGGTGGCGATCACCAGGATGAGCACGAGGGAGTTGGCGAGCCCGACCAGGGTGAAGAAGTCGGCGTGCTGCGCAAGGCCGGTGACGAAGGTCCCGGCCGCGAGCGCCAGCAGCACCCAGCCGGTGATCCTGCGCCCCCGGCCCAGACCGGGAGGCTCCACGGCGGCCTCACCGAGGGCTTCCGTCGGCCGGATCCGGGTCGCGCGCCGAGCGGAGACCAGGACGGCCGCCAGGGCCGTCAGCACGGTCACCAGGACCGCCGCGAGGAACGGCAACGGGCTGACGGCGAGCGGGAAGTCGGGCGGCACGATGCCGTGTCCGGCGAACCGGCCGCGCAGCCAGTGCACGAGGGCCAGCCCGAGCGGACAGCCCAGCACGCCGGCGACCAGCCCCGTGGCGGCAGCCTCGGCCGCGAGCATGCGACGGATCTGGCCGGGCGTGGTGCCGATCGCGCGCAGCAGGGCGATCTCGCGGCGGCGGTGCCGGACGGACAGCGACGTGGTGGCGTAGAGGACGAAGACGGCGATGAGCAGGACGTTGCCGCCGACCGCGGCCGCCAGCACCACCAGGTTGGAGCCGCTGGCGACGACGTCGAGGAACTCCGCACGGCCGCGTCCGACGCCCGTGTGCACGGCGAGACTCTCGTCGTCGAGCGTGGTACGGATCGCGTCCGCGAGCTGTCCGGGCGAGGTGCCCGGCTCGGCGAGGACGCCGAACGCGTCGACGCTGGGCCTGAGTTGACGTAGAGCCGTATCCGGCAGGAAGGCCACCGACTGGCGCGGGGCACGGCCGTCCTTCAGCGCCACGAGTCCGGCGACGGTGTAGGTGCGCGGCACGGACGTGGTCATCAACTGGACCTCGTCGCCGGGGCCCGCGCCCGCGCGTGCGGCGAGGTCGGCGTCCAGGACGACCTCTCCGGCCGTGCGCGGTGCGCGGCCTTCGGTGAGGCGGAAGTCGCCGAGGCGCAGGCCGGACCAGTTGTGGGCCTCAAGTGCCGTGCCGTGGCGGCCCGTCACGGGCCTGCCGCGGGCGTCCGCCAGGCGTACGGTCACGGCGTCGTCCTCGGTCACCGTACGGACGCCGTCGGCCCGGCCGAGCCGGGCGGCCAACGAGCTGTGCAGGGGGACACGTTCGGGCAGCGGCTGGGACTCGTGGAGGGTGGAGCCGTCCAGGTCCTTGAGCGTCAGCTCGACCTCCTGCCGGCCGGTGACGACCGCGTCGGCCGCCGCGTACCGCTCGGCGGAGGAACCGGCCCGGATGCCCGACTCCAGCAGGACGCCGCAGGCGCCGAGCACGGCGGCGCCGAGGAGCAGCGCGACGAAGGTGCCGGCGAAGCCGCCCTTGCGGGCCTTGAGGGTCCGCAGTGCGAGCGTCAGCATCAGACCGCCCTCCGCAGACCGGACATGACCTCGGCGACGCGGTCCGCGCCGGGGGCGACCAGGCCGTCGACGACGCGTCCGGCGCTGAGGAAGAGCGCCTGGTCGGTGTGGGCGGCGGCCACCGGGTCGTGGGTGACCATCACGACCGTCTGGTGCAGGTCGGTGACGGCCTCGCGCAGGAGGACCAGGATGTCCCGGGCGGTCTCCGGGTCGAGCGCGCCGGTGGGCTCGTCGGCGAAGATCACCTCGGGGCGGGTGACCAGGGCCCGGGCGATCGCGACGCGCTGCTGCTGGCCGCCGGAGAGCTGCGCGGGGTGGCGGGCCAGCCGCCCGCGCAGGTCGACGGCGCCGACGATGTGCTGCAGCCAGGCCTCCTCGGGCTGCTGTCCGGCCAGCCGCAGGGGCAGCGTGATGTTCTGCTCGACGGTCAGTGACGGGAGCAGGTTGAACGCCTGGAAGACGAAGCCGATCCGGGTCCGGCGCAGCTCCGTCAGCCGCCGCTCCCTCAGCGCGGAGAGCTCCTGGTCACCGAGGCGCACCTCGCCCGCCGTGGGCCGGTCGAGGCCGGCCGCGCAGTGCAGGAACGTGCTCTTGCCGGAGCCCGAGGGCCCCATGACCGCCGTGAAGGTGCCGGACTCGATGCCCGCGCTGACCTTGTCCAGGGCCAGGACGGCGTCGGGTCCCTCCCCGTACCGCTTGGTCACGTCCGTGAGTTGGACCGCGTACCGGCTTGCGAGCACCGTGACTCCTCGTGCGACTGTCCGTGGGTGGTGCCTCAAGTGCACCGGCACTGCCGTCACTTGGCCTCGGCCGTGCCGCCGAACCGGCGTCTCGGCCGGTCGGGCGAGGTGGCGGGGCGTCTCCTCCTTGCGGAGGACTCTCCTGGGAGGAGAGCGGCCGCGGACTCTCCGCCCCAGGGGAGATCACGGGCACAGGGGATCCGTCTACGGTGGTGACATGGACCGGATGGAGTCGCTCGCGGGACGCCCGATGCCCCGGGCCGTCACCGACACGGCCCTGGCCCTGCTGCTGGCCGCCGGATGCCTGGCCCTGCCGGTGGCGATGCCGCCGGGAGGTCCCGAACTGCGTTCGCCGGACGTCTACTTCGCCGTACTCGTCCTGCTCACGACGCTCCCGCTGGCCCTGCACCGGCTCTTCCCGCTGCCCGCCCTGCTGGTGTCGGCGGTGTCCGCGGGCGTGCTGCAGAGCCTGCACTACGTGCCCGAGCTATCCGGTCCGGAGGGGACGTCCATCGGGCCCACCTACGTCGCCGTCGCCACGGCCGTCTTCCTGACCGCGATGCGCTGCACGCCGAGGATCGCCACGCTGGTCGGGGCGGTGCTCATCCCGGCGTCGGCCGTGACCGAGGCGGTGCTCGCCCCGGCCGGGCACCGGATCACCGCGCTGTTCACCGACGCGGTGCTGCTGGTCGCCGCCTGGGCGCTCGGGCGGCTGACCCGGGCCCGCGCGGCCATCCGCGACCAGGCGCTGGAGCGGGCCGGCGCGCTGGAGCGGGAGCAGGCCGCGAACGCGCGGGCCGCGGTCATGGAGGAACGGGCCCGGATCGCCCGCGAGTTGCACGACATCGTCGCGCACAACGTCAGCCTGATGGTCGTGCAGACCATCGCCGCGGACCGGGTCCAGGAGCGGAACGCGGGCAAGGCACACGAACTGCACGGCACCATCGAGGAGACCGGCCGGGCCACCGTCACCGAGCTGCGTCGGCTGCTCGACGTGCTGCGCACCGACGAGGAGACGGCGGGCGACCCGAGCAAGGAACCGCCGCAACCCACCATCGAGGCGCTGCCCGCGCTGGTGGAGTCGGTGCGGGCGGCCGGGCTGGAGATCGACTACCGCACCACCGGCGCACCCGCCGAACTGCCCGCCGGATCACACCTGACGGTGTACCGGGTCGTGCAGGAGGCACTCACCAACACCCTCAAGCACGCGGGCCGCACCCGGACCGCGCTCCAGGTCGCCTGGGAGCCGGAGCAGGAGCGGCTCAGCGTGCGGCTGTGCGACGACGGGCCCCGGCCCGACGGCGAGCCGGTACGGCCCCCGGTCGCGGCGCACGGCACCGGGCACGGCCTGGTCGGCATGCGCGAGCGCGTCGGGGCCGTGGGCGGCTCCCTGCACACCGGCACCCGGCCCGGCGGCGGCTACTGCGTTCACGCCGTCATCCCGCTCCCCCCGTCCGAATCCGTTCCCGCATCCGTCACCGCTTCCGCACCACGGCACGAAGGGCACTCCGCGTATGCAGGTCATCCGCGTCCTGCTGGTCGATGACCAGCCGATGATCCGGACGGGGTTCCGGCTCATCCTCGAATCGGAGCCGGACATCGACGTCGTGGGCGAGGCGGCGGACGGCGCCGAGGCCGTGGCGGGCGCCCAGGCCCTGAAGCCGGACATCGTCCTCATGGACATCCGCATGCCCGGCATGGACGGGGTCGAGGCCACGCGCCGCATCGTGCAGTCCGGGTCGGAGAGCCGGGTCGTGATCCTGACGACGTTCGACCTGGACGCCCACGTGGTGGACGCGCTGCGGGCCGGAGCCAGCGGGTTCCTGGTGAAGGACGGTCCCGCCGACTCCCTGGTGGGCGCGATCCGCACGGTCGCCGACGGCGACGCCGTGCTCTCGCCGCGCATCACCCACCGGCTGCTCGACCGGTTCGCACACCTGGGCGCACCCGACGAGGAGCCGGTGCCCCGCCGCCTCGACGCCCTCACGGGCCGCGAACTCGACGTGCTGCGCGCGCTCGCCCGCGGCCTGTCGAACGCGGAGATCGCGCTCGAACTCGGCGTGGGCGAGACGACGGTCAAGACGCACATCGCCCACATCCTGGACAAGTACGGCCTTCGCGACCGGGTCCAGGCGGTCATCCTGGCGTACGACAGCGGCCTGGTGATCCCCCGCGGAGGCCGCCCGGTGAGCTAGCGGGACGGCGCGCCGGCGCCCCGTCAGGGGCGCGGGGCTGCATCGAATATGCGGCTACCGCCGCGCGGGCGCGACCGGCCACGACGGCGCCGCACGCGACCGTCGACCGGCCGCGGCGGAGCCGCGCATGTTCCCGTCGAACCCGAGCGGTCAGCGGATCGGCATACCCGCGAGCGTCCGCGCGATCACCAGGCGCTGGATCTCGCTCGTGCCCTCGAAGATGGTGTAGATCGCGCTGTCCCGGTGCATCCGCTCGACCGGGTACTCGCGGGTGTAGCCGTTGCCGCCGAGGATCTGGACGGCCTGCGCGGTGACCTTCTTCGCGGTCTCGCTCGCGTAGAGCTTGGACATCGAGCCCTCGGCCGCGGTGAACGGTTTGCCGTTGACGGCCATCCACGAGGCGCGCCACACCAGCAACCGGGCCGCGTCGATCTGCGTGCGCATGTCGGCCAGCTGGAAGGCGACGCCCTGGTTGTCGATGATCGGGCGGCCGAACTGCTCGCGGGTCTTGGCGTAGTCGAGGGCGACCTCGAACGCGGCGCGGGCGGTGCCCACCGCCATCGCGCCGACGGCCGGGCGCGAGGCCTCGAAGGTGGCCATGGCCGCGTTCTTCACGCGCTCGCCGCCCGTCCTGGCCCGCTCCCTGGCCCTGGCGAAGCGCTCGTCGAGCTTCTCCTTGCCGCCGAGCAGGCAGGAGCCGGGGACGCGCACGTCCTCCAGGACGACCTCGGCGGTGTGCGAGGCACGGATGCCGTGCTTCTTGAACTTCTGCCCCTGGGACAGGCCCGGGGTGTCCGGCGGGACGATGAAGGACGCGTGGCCCTTGGAGCCGAGCTCGGGGTCGACGACCGCGACGACGACGTGGACGTTGGCGATGCCGCCGTTGGTCGCCCAGGTCTTGGTGCCGTTGAGCACCCACTCGTCCTTGGCCTCGTCGTACACGGCCCGCGTGCGCATGGAGCCCACGTCGGAGCCGGCGTCGGGCTCGGAGGAGCAGAAGGCGGCCACCTTGACATCGCCGGCGTCGCCGTACATCTGCGGGATCCAGGTGCCGATCTGCTCCTCGGTTCCGTTGGCGAGAACGCCCACGGCGGCCAGCCCGGTGCCTACGATCGACAGGGCGATGCCCGCGTCGCCCCAGAACAGCTCCTCCATCGCCATCGGGATACCGAGCCCGGTGGGGTCGAAGTACTGCTGCGCGTAGAAGTCGAGGGAGTAGATGCCTACCTTCGCGGCCTCCTGGATCACGGGCCAGGGAGTCTCCTCACGCTCGTCCCATTCGGCGGCCGCAGGGCGTATGACGTCGGCGGCGAAGCCGTGCAGCCAGTCCCTGACCTCCTTCTGTTCGTCGTTGAGCTCCATGGTGAACTCGGCCATGACCCCTCCAGGGCGGTACATCTACATGTTACTAGCGGTAACACTAATGTGTTACCCGCGGGTAGGAAAAGTCAACTCCCGATGACGGTCGGCAGCCAGTTCGATGCAGAGGGCATGTTGAGTGTTAGTTTGCGCAGGCGTCACCGAAACAGCACGGGTGGGGAGAGCTCATGGACACCACGCAGCGGACCGAGCAGCAGCGGTCCGCCGACCGCCGTCGGCGCGAACTGCTGGAGGCCGCGGACCGGGTGGTGCTGCGCGACGGGCCGCAGGCCTCGATGAACGCCATCGCCGCCGAGGCCGGCATCACCAAGCCCATCCTGTACCGGCACTTCGGTGACAAGAGCGGACTCTACGCCGCGCTGGCCACGCGCCACACCGACGCCCTGCTGGATTCGCTGCGGGCGGCCCTGGACGCACCGGCCGACAGGCGTGAGCGGGTCGAGGCCACGCTGGACACCTACCTCGCCGCGATCGAGGCACGCCCCCAGGTCTACCGGTTCCTGATGCATCCGGCGGAGGGCTCCCAGAGCGACCAGGGCAGCGATCAGGGCTTCGACGTCGGCCAGCACTCCGCCCCGCTGCTGCGCAGGATGGGCGAGGAACTGGCCCAGGTCATCGAGGACCGCCTCGACCTCGGACCGGAGAGCCAGCAGCTGGCCCGGGTGTGGGGCCACGGCATCGTCGGCATGATGCACGCGGCCGGCGACTGGTGGCTCTACGAACGCCCCTGCTCACGCGCTGACTTGGTGCGCATCCTGGCCGATCTGCTGTGGGGCAGGCTGGCCGCGGCGGGCGACAAGGTCGGCGGTCCGGGCTTCTAGGACCCGTTCAACCCCGCTCGCCCCAGGACGCCTTGGCCACCTGGCGCAGGACCTTCCGTCTGCGCCATCCCTCCAGGCGGTCCACGTACACCCGCCCCTCCAGGTGGTCGCACTCGTGCTGGAGGCAGCGGGCGAAGAAGCCCGTGCCGTGCACGGTGACCGGCTCCCCGGTCACCGTGACACCCTCGACCACCGCATGGTCGTAGCGCTCCGTCCCGGCCTCCAGGCCCGGCAGGGACAGACACCCCTCCGGACCCCGCAGCACCACTCCGTCGGCCTCGACCAGGCGCGGGTTCACCACGTGCCCGAGATGCCGTACGTCCTCGTCGTCGGGGCAGTCGTAGACGAACACCCGCAGGGACCGCCCCACCTGGTTCGCCGCCAGGCCCACGCCCTGCGCGGCGTACATCGTCGCGAACAAGTCCTCCACCAGGGACGCCAGTTCGGGTCCGAAGTCGGTCACCTCCGCACAAGGGGCGTGAAGCCGCGGGTCACCGTGGAGGGTGAGGGGTCTCACGCGCCCGCGGGTGCCCGGGATGAAGCTGTTTCGCATGGCCGCAAGGGTACGGCGATTCGGGAGTGCGAATGGATCTCGATAGGCTGACCACCACCACGTTGCCGTCAGGCAGGAGCGCGGCGCGTACGCAAGGAGGATCGAGAACTGATGTCAGGCAACTCGGACCCGCTCTCGCCGCGGGCCAAGCTCGCCGTGACCGCGGGCAAGGCGGTCGCTGCGGCGTCGCGCGCCGCGGGGCGCGGCAGCGGATCGGTGATCGGCGGCCGGGTCGCGCTCAGGCTCGACCCCGACCTCCTCGCGCGTCTCGCCCAGAACCTGGACGTCGTCCTGGTGTCCGCCACCAACGGCAAGACCACGACGACCCGGCTGATCGCCGAGGCGCTGCGGGCCGCGGGCCCGGTCGTCTCCAACGCGCTCGGCGCCAACATGCCCGCCGGCATCACCTCCGCCCTGGCCGGCAGCTCGGACGCCCGGTACGGCGTGATCGAGGTCGACGAGAAGTACCTCGCCGGCGTCGCCCGGGACACCGACCCCAAGTGCATCGCCCTGCTCAACCTCTCCCGCGACCAGCTCGACCGCGCGGCCGAGACCCGCATGCTCGCCGAGAACTGGCGTGAGGGACTCGCCGGGTCGAAGGCCGTCATCGTCGCCAACTGCGACGACCCGCTCGTGGTGTGGGCCGCGTCCTCCTCGCCCAACGTCATCTGGGTCGCCGCCGGGCAGATGTGGAAGGACGACGCCTGGTCCTGCCCGTCCTGCGGCGGCGTGATGCAGCGGCCCGGCGACGACTGGTTCTGCGGCGAGTGCGGCTTCCGCCGTCCCACGCCCAGCTGGGCCCTGTCCGGCGACCACGTCCTCGACCCGCACGGCTCCGCCTGGCCCATCCACCTCCAGCTGCCCGGCCGTGCCAACAAGGCCAACGCCGCCAGCTCCGCCGCAGTCGCCGCCGTCTTCGGCGTGCCGCCGCAGGTCGCCCTGGAGCGCATGTACCAGGTGCAGGCCGTGGCCGGCCGCTACGACGTCGTGCAGTTCCAGCAGCGCGACCTGCGGCTGCTGCTCGCGAAGAACCCGGCCGGCTGGCTCGAAACGTTCAGCCTGATCGACCCGCCGCCGACCCCGGTGATCCTCTCCGTGAACGCGCGCGGCGCCGACGGCACCGACACCTCCTGGCTGTGGGACGTCGACTACACCCGCCTGACCGGCCACCCGATCTGCGTGATCGGCGACCGGAAGCTCGACCTCGCGGTGCGCCTGGAGGTCGCGAACCAGCAGTTCCAGGTCTGCGAGGACCTCGACCAGGCGGTGCAGGCCAGCCCGCCCGGCCGTATCGAGGTCATCGCCAACTACACCGCGTTCCAGGACCTGCGCCGCCGCGTCGGCAACTGACACCGACTGACACCTCAGGGGACACAAGTGAGCGACAACAGCCTGCGGGTCGTCTGGGTCTACCCCGACCTGCTCAGCACCTACGGCGACCAGGGCAACGTCCTGGTCGTGGAGCGCCGGGCCCGGCAGCGGGGCCTCGACGTGGCCCGGCTCGACGTGCGCAGCGACCAGCCGATCCCCACCTCCGGGGACATCTACCTGATCGGCGGCGGCGAGGACCGTCCGCAGCGGCTCGCGGCCGAGCGGCTGCGCCGCGACGGCGGCCTGAACCGTGCCGCGGAGAACGGCGCGATCCTGTTCTCGGTCTGCGCCGGCTACCAGATCCTCGGCCACGAGTTCATCAACGACCTCGGCCAGCGTGAGCCCGGCCTCGGCCTGCTCGACGTGGTCTCGGTGCGCGGCGAGGGCCGGCGGTGCGTCGGTGACGTGCTCGGCGACATCGACCAGCGCCTCGGTCTGCCGCCGCTGACCGGCTTCGAGAACCACCAGGGCGTCACCCACCTCGGCCCGACCGCCCGCCCGCTCGCCAAGGTGCGCATCGGCAACGGCAACGGCACGGGCGACGGCACCGAGGGCGCGTACAACGACACGGTCTTCGGTACGTACATGCACGGACCCGTGCTGGCCAGGAACCCGCAGATCGCGGATCTGCTGCTGAAGCTCGCGCTGGACGTGAACGCGCTGCCCCCGACCGACGACCGCTGGTACGAGGCGCTGCGCAACGAGCGCATCGCCTCGGCACAGCAGCCCGCCTAGTCCGGGAACCAGCCCGTCTGACGATGCGTCCGCACAGGTGAGCGCGGTCGTCCAGCAGTCGGACGTACAGTGCGGCCCCGCCCCCTCCTGCCGTTAGGGTGGCGGGGTTCGAGCCGGACAGCGTGGTCCGGATCCGACCACGTTGGAGAAGGTTTTTCGGGCTATGCGCATTGGTGTCCTCACGTCCGGCGGCGACTGCCCCGGCCTGAACGCCGTCATCAGGTCCGTCGTGCACCGCGCCGTGGCCGACCACGGCGACGAGGTCATCGGCTTCCGGGACGGCTGGAAGGGCCTCCTGGAGTGTGACTACCTCAAGCTCGACCTCGACGCGGTGGGCGGCATCCTGGCCCGCGGCGGCACGATCCTCGGCTCCTCCCGGGTCCAGCCCTCGCATCTGCGCGACGGGGTGGAGCGGGCCAAGGGCCATGTCGAGGAGCTCGGGCTCGACGCGATCATCCCCATCGGCGGCGAGGGCACGCTCAAGGCGGCCCGGCTGATGTACGACAGCGGACTGCCGATCGTCGGCGTCCCCAAGACCATCGACAACGACATCGCGGTGACCGACGTCACCTTCGGCTTCGACACGGCCGTCGGTGTCGCCACCGAGGCCCTGGACCGGCTCAAGACCACCGCCGAGTCCCACCAGCGCGTCCTGGTCGTGGAGGTCATGGGCCGCCACACCGGGTGGATCGCGCTGCACTCCGGCATGGCGGCCGGCGCCCACGCCATCGTCGTACCGGAACGCCCCTTCGACATCGACGAGTTGGCCCGCAAGGTCGGCGAGCGCTTCGAGGCGGGCAAGCGGTTCGCCATCGTCGTGGCCGCGGAGGGCGCCAAGCCCAAGGCCGGGTCCATGGAGTTCGACGAGGGCGGCAAGGACATCTACGGCCACGAGCGCTTCGCCGGGATCGCCCGCCAGCTCTCCATCGAGCTGGAGGAGCGCCTCGGGAAGGAAGCGCGGCCGGTGATCCTCGGGCACGTCCAGCGTGGCGGCACGCCGACCGCGTACGACCGCGTGCTGGCCACGCGGTTCGGCTGGCACGCGGTGGAGGCCGTGCACCGTGGGGAGTTCGGCAAGATGACCGCGCTGCGGGGGACGGACATCGTGATGGTGCCGCTCGCCGAGGCGGTGGAGACGCTGAAGACGGTGCCGGTGGAGAGGTACGACGAGGCGGAGTGCGTTCTCTAGTACCTGCCCGATCCTGTACGGAACTCGAGAGTCCGCCCCCGGTCGCAAGCGCGGCCGGGGGCGGTCTTACTCTGGGTCCGGACACAAAGCGCACAACCCCCACGAATCAGGAGCCGTTGGATGGATCACAGCGGTCACGGCATGACCATGGATCTGCCGCCGTTCACGCTGGGGCGGGGGCTGGAGTGGTCCACGGACCCGTTCTTCCTGGTCGCCTGCGTGGCGGGGCTGGCGCTGTACGGCTGGGGGGTCGTGCGGCTGCGGCGGCGCGGCGACAAGTGGTCGCCGGCGCGGACGGTCTCGTTCGTCATCGGTGTGCTGACCATCGGCCTCGTGATGTGCACCAAGCTGAACGACTACGGCATGGTCATGTTCAGCGTGCACATGGTGCAGCACATGATCATCAGCATGCTGTCGCCGATCCTGATCCTGCTCGGCGCCCCGGTCACACTGGCCCTGCGCGCGCTGCCGACCGCCGGCCGGGGCCGCAAGGGACCGCGCGAGGTGCTGCTGATGCTGCTGCACAGCCGGTACATGAAGATCATCACGCACCCCGCGTTCACCATCCCGCTGTTCATCGCGAGCCTCTACGCGCTGTACTTCACGCCGCTGTTCGACTTCCTGATGGGGTCGAAGACCGGGCACGTCGCGATGATGGTGCACTTCCTGGCCGTCGGTGTCGTCTTCTTCTGGCCGATCATCGGTGTCGACCCCGGCCCGCAGCGCCCGGGTTACCTCATGCGGATGCTGGAGCTGTTCGCGGGCATGCCGTTCCACGCCTTCTTCGGCATCGCGCTGATGATGGCGTCGACGCCGATGGTGGAGACGTTCAAGAATCCGCCGGCCTCGCTCGGCATCGACGCCCTGTCCGACCAGACGGCGGCCGGCGGCATCGCCTGGGCGTTCAGCGAGGTCCCCTCCGTACTCGTACTGCTCGCCCTGCTGTTCCAGTGGTACGGCTCCGAGCAGCGGCAGGCCCGGCGCAAGGACCGGGCGGCCGACCGCGACGGCGACAAGGAACTCGAGGCATACAACGCCTATTTGGCCTCATTGAACGCACGCGGCCAGTGAGGGCTTCGCCTTTCGGCGGCGTTCAGTAGCATGAAGTGCATCGGGGGAACCGCACGGGGGAGCGGTGATGACATTTCGCGCATTTATGCAAGGGGCCGGGAAATCGGTGATCCGAAAGATCGCCGTCCTGCTCGTATTCGTACTGGCGCTCAGCGGTTGTGATCGGAGTGCGCCGCTGCTGCTCGTGAAGGCGGTGGCCGCGGGGGTTCCATCCGTCGCGCCGTTCTTCGACGAGAAGAGCGGCCTGGGGCATGACGCCGCGGGCATTCGGCCGCAGGCCGTCCACGGCAGCCTGCAGCAAGGGGACACGCCCGGCCTGTACGGGGGGACGCCCGGCCTGTACGGGGGCACGAGGCAACCGACGATCTGCGACGTCAAGCGGCTCAAGGCCTTTCTCACGGACCCCGCCAACCGCCGGAAGGCGCAGGCGTGGGCCGACGCACTGAACATCGACACGGACCGGATTCCGGGATATCTGGACCGGCTCACTCCTGTTCTCCTGCGTCACGACACCCTGGTGGTGAATCACGACTACAAGAACGGAAAAGCCACCCCCTTCAACTCCTTGCTCCAGACGGGAATCGCCGTTCTCGTCGACGAACGGGGACTTCCGGCTGTGAAGTGCTCGTGCGGAAATCCGCTCCGGCCCTTCACGGGTGACACGAATCGGATTTCGGTCAAGTTCGAGGCCGGCAACAAGAAGTGGCACGGATATCAGCGTTCCTCGGTGGTGGCCGTACGGCCCGCGCCACGGGAAATGGAACAGCTCGCTCTGGTCGACGTCCGCGATCCGGGCCGGGGCATCGACCGGCCGGTGGGCACGACGGGCGCGCAGGACAGGACCTTCGACGCAGCCAGGCGGCGGGCGGTGCCCGATGTCATGGGCAGCACTTTCGGGGACGCGAGCCGGCAACTGGCGCGGAAGGGGCTGGCGATCGGGTACGCCGGCAAGGAGCGGCCGCCCGACGACGCACGGGTCACGGCGTCCGATCCACCGGCCGGGACCGAGCTGGGGTTCGGGGCGTACGTGACGCTGACCGCGACCGGGGCTGCGTCGGGAAGCAGCACGTCCGAGGGGACGCCGAGCGGCCCGTCCGGGGGGACGCCGGGAAGCCCGTCCGGGGGTACGCCGAGCGGCCCGTCCAGAGGGACTCCCGGGACACCCGGGGGCTCCACCGGCGGGTCCGCCACTCCCCCGTCGTCCTCGGCCTCCCAGCCGTCCACGCCACCGCCGTCGTCACCATCGTCGCCGTCGTCGCCCTCGCACCCGGCGAGCGGCGGGCCCGGGACTTCGCCCTCCGGGCCCACGTCGAGTCCGCCGGCCAGTTCGCCTCCGCCGGTGACCACCAGCGCTCCGGTCACCAGCAGTGCACCGCCGCCGACGAGCGACCCGGTGACGAGCAGCGCGCCGCCGCCCAGCGTCCCGGTCACCACGAGCGCGCCCGCCGGCGGCGAGCCGGCGAGCAGCGCCCCCGCCACGAGTGAGCCCGCGTCCTCGGGGGCCGCCTCCGTCGCGATCACCTAGCGCCGCACCACCCGGGAGTCACCGGATGCATCCAGGATCACCGACGTCGGGAGTGGGCCGGGTCATCGCCGGCCGCTATCTGCTGCTGAACCGGCTCGGCAGCGGCGGCATGGGCCATGTGTGGCTCGCCCACGACCAGAGACTCGCCTGCGAGGTCGCGCTCAAGGAGATCGTCTTCCGGGACGCGGACCCGAGCGACGAGGAGCGGGAGGCCCGGGTCGCTCGCGCGCGGTCGGAGGCCCGGCACGCGGCGGGGCTGCGCGGCCATCCGCACGTGGTGACGGTGCACGACGTGCTGGAGCACGACGGGCTGCCGTGGATCGTGATGGAGCACGTCGCGGGCGCCGTCGACCTGAAGGAACTGGTCGCCTCCCGCGGCCCGCTCGCACCCGCGGAGTGCGCCCGCCTCGGGCTCGCCGTGCTCGACGCACTGACCGCCGGGCACCAGCGGGGCGTGATGCACCGGGACGTGAAGCCGGCCAACATCCTGCTGGCACCCAACCGCACGGGGGCGCCGTACGGCCGCATCCTGCTCACCGACTACGGCATCTCGTTGCAGCCGGACGCCGGCGAGACCCGGTACACCATGGCGTCCGTGCTGGTGGGCACCTCGGGCTATCTGGCGCCGGAGCGCGCCACGGGCGGGACGCCCACCCCGGCCGCCGACCTGTTCTCGCTGGGCTGCACGCTGTACTACGGCGTCGAGGGCCGCGGCCCCTTCGAGCGCGAGTCCAACCTCGCCGAGGTCACCGCGGTCGTCATGGAGGAACCCCGGCCGGCCGTGCGCGCCGGCGCGCTGGGCCCCGTACTGCTGAACCTGCTCGCCAAGGACCCGGGGCGGCGCCCGTCCGCGCCCGAGGCGGAGGCGGCGCTGTCGCAGATCGTGACACCGCAGGCCGACTCCTACGCCCGTACGCAGACCGACCTCGGCTCACAGCCGCCGTGGGCCCAGATGGCGCCCGCCCCTCCCCCGCCGGGCTCCGTCCCGGACGGCTTCGGACCGGTCGTCGTGCAGAGACAGGCTCCCGCGCATCGCCGCCGCGAACTGCCCCGGGCCCTGCGCGCCGCCCTCGCCGCGTCGCTCGGCCTGGCGCTCGCCCTGGGCGGGGTCTGGTACGCCATGGCCCACCAGGACACGGGCAAGGGCGGCGGGAAGGCGCTGCCGTACGGCAGCGCGGTCGGGCTCGCCAAGCCGCTCAAGGACGGGGACTGCGTGCTCGCGGACTGGCCGGACTCGGCCCGTTTCCGGGGCACGCCCCGGCTGCGCCTGGTCACCTCCTGCTCGGACGGGCCGCCGGACGGGCAGGTGATGGCCTTCGTCACGGCCGCGTCGGCGGACGAGGCGCGCAAGCAGGGTGCGGCCCGCTGCGAGGAACGGACGCAGGAGGTCCGGGAGCGGCTGGCGGACGTGCGCAGCGTCGCCGTCGTGCCGAGCGACGGCGGATTCGAGGCCTCGGGACGGCGCACCGCCTGTCTGGTGCTGGGCGCGCACGGGCCGGTGTACGGGCCGCTCGACGCCCACCGCAAGACCGGCTCCGCCTTCGCCGACACCGCGAACATGCAGCGGCGGGACTGTCTCGAGACCCGCACCAACCGCGACGCCCGCCTGGTGTCCTGCTCCGGCCCGCACGACGAGCAGGTGCTCGGTTTCACCCGGCTGGGCCAGGACGTCACGCTCGCCCGGGCCCGTACGGAGTCGGACTCGGCGTGCGCCGAGGACGTGCCGCCGCGCGACTACGGCTTCGACCCCTCGCTCTACACCTCGGGCTCCTGGACCAGCGCCGGGGCATGGAAGTCGGGCACTCATTTCGTCGTGTGCACCGTGCGGAAGCAGAACGGGGGCACCATGGAGGGGAACGAATCCTGAGGAGGGTGTTGCGATGCCCGGTTCCACGGACAGTTCCACGAAGACGATGGGGGCGCTCACCGTCGGCGGTCTCGTCGTCGTTACCGCCTACACGGTGGCGCTCGGCTCCAACGGCTGGCTGTGGTTCGGCTGGGTCGTGCTGGGCCTGCTCACCCTCGGAATGATCGCCACCCGCAGCAGCGCCTGAGGCTCACTCCCCGGGGAGATCCTCGGGGAGGTCCGCGGAGAGATCCTGGGTGACCCGCCCCGCGGGGTGCACGCCCGGCTGGTACTTGGGCAGCCGGGCGGTGATCTTCATGCCCGCGCCCACGGCGGTCTCGATGACGAGCCCGTAGTCGTCGCCGTAGACCTGGCGGAGCCGGTCGTCGACGTTGGACAGGCCGATGCCGCCCGAGGGACTGACCTCGCCCGCCAGGATGCGGCGCAGCAG
Source organism: Streptomyces sp. NPDC048419 (assembly GCF_043200415.1). Lineage (NCBI taxonomy): Bacteria > Bacillati > Actinomycetota > Actinomycetes > Kitasatosporales > Streptomycetaceae > Streptomyces > Streptomyces sp. NPDC048419. The sequence continues at coordinate 119,178 of NZ_JBICXT010000010.1, forward strand.
GCCGGGGTCCATGCCCGCGCCGTCGTCCTCGATGACGACCAGGGCCTCCGCGCCCGTGTCCTGCGCGGTGATGCTGATACGGCTCCTGCCGGCGGGCAGCGCCTTGCCCTCCAGACCGTGCTTGACGGCGTTCTCGACGAGCGGCTGCAGGCACAGGAAGGGCAGCGTCACCGGCAGCACCTCGGGGGCGATCTGCAGGGTGACGGACAGGCGGTCGCCGAAGCGTGCCCGCACGAGCGCCAAGTAGTGGTCTATGGCGTGCAGTTCGTCGGCCAGGGTGGTGAAGTCGCCATGCCTGCGGAACGAGTAGCGGGTGAAGTCGGCGAACTCCAGGAGGAGTTCGCGGGCCCGTTCCGGGTCGGTGCGCACGAACGAGGCGATCACCGCCAGCGAGTTGAAGATGAAGTGCGGGGAGATCTGGGCGCGCAGTGCCCTGATCTCGGCCTCGATCAACCGGGTGCGGGACTGGTCCAGGTCCGCCAGCTCCAGCTGGACGGAGACCCAGCGGGCGACCTCCCCGGCCGCCCGCACCAGCACCGCGGACTCGCGGGGCGCGCAGGCGACGAGGGCGCCGTGCACACTGTCGTCGACGGTGAGCGGGGCGACGACCGCCCAGCGCACCGGGCAGTCCGGGGTGTCACAGCTCAGCCGGAACGCCTCGCCGCGGCCGGACTCCAGAGGTCCGGCCAGGCGCTCCATGATCTCGGAGCGGTGATGGCCGCCGACGCCGTCCCAGACCAGGACCCCCTTCTGGTCGGTGAGGCACAGCGCGTCCGTGCCGAGCAGGGTGCGCAGCCTGCGCGCGGACTTGCGCGCGGTCTCCTCCGTCAGGCCCGCCCGCAGCGGAGGCGCCGCGAGCGAGGCGGTGTGCAGGGTCTCGAAGGTGGCGTGCTCGACGGGGGTGCCCAGGCCCCCGAGGCTCTCCGAACGGGCCGTGCGCCGGCCGAGCCAGAACCCGGCGCCCAGCAGCGGCAGTACGGCCACGCACAGCCCGGCCAGGAACCCGCTCACGCCTTCACCTCCGCCCGCAGCTGCTCCGGCAGATGGAACCGCGCCAGAATCGCCTCCGTCCCGGTCGGCACCCGCCCCGGCGTGGCCAAAGACACCAGCACCATGGTGAGGAAGCCCAGCGGCACCGACCAGAGGGCGGGCCAGGCGAGCAGGGCGTGCAGCGGGCCCGTGCCCGGGAAGCCGGCCATGGTGGCGGCCACCGCCACGAACGCGCAGCCGCCGCCGATCAGCATCCCGGCGGCCGCCCCAGGCGGGGTCAGCCGGCGCCACCAGATGCCGAGGACGAGCAGCGGGCAGAAGGACGAGGCGGACACCGCGAAGGCGAGGCCGACCGCGTCGGCGACCGGCAGCCCGCCCACGATGACGCTGGCGGCGAGCGGCACGGCCATGGAGAGCAACGTGCCGAGCCTGAAGTGCCGTACGCCGCGCGTCGGCAGGACGTCCTGGGTGAGCACGCCCGCGACGGCCATGGTCAGCCCGGAGGCCGTGGACAGGAACGCGGCGAAGGCCCCGCCCGCCACCAGCGCGCCGAGCAGGTCGCCGCCGACGCCGCCGATCATCCGGTCGGGCAGCAGCAGCACGGCGGCGTCCGCGTCACCGGTGAGGGTGAGTTCGGGGGTGTAGAGCCTGCCGAGGGCTCCGTACACGGGCGGCAGCAGGTAGAAGGCGCCGATCAGGCCGAGCACGGCCACCGTGGTGCGGCGGGCGGCGACGCCGTGCGGGCTGGTGTAGAAGCGGACGACCACGTGCGGCAGCCCCATCGTGCCGAGGAAGGTCGCGAGGATCAGCCCGTACGTGGCGTACAGCGGGCGTTCCTCGCGGCTCGACTCCAGCGAGGTGGACATGCCGCCGCCGGTGCCGCGGTCCGCAGCCGGGACGGCGGCGCCCCTGGCGAAGGTCAGCCGGGTGCCGGCCGCGATGCGGTGCGTACCGGCGGGCAGTCGGACCCGCTCGTCGTCACGGCTACGGCCGTCGATGGTGCCGCTCGCCGTCACGGTCAGCGGGCCGCGCAGGGTCAGGTCGACGCTGTCGCCGACGCGGACGGTGCGCTGTTGGCGGAAGGTGGCCGGCTCCTCGAAGGCGTGGCGGGGCGCGCCGTCGCCCTGCCAGGCCAGGACGAGGAAGAGGACGGGGATCAGCAGCGCGGTCAGCTTGAGCCAGTACTGGAAGGCCTGCACGAAGGTGATGCTGCGCATGCCGCCGGCGGCGACGGTGGCGACCACGACGAACGCCACGATGATCCCGCCGAGCGACTGGGGCGCACCGGTCAGCACCGTCAACGTCAGCCCGGCGCCCTGGAGTTGAGGCAGCAGATACAGCCAGCCGACACCGACGACGAAAGCCCCGGCCAGTCGCCGCACCGGATAGGAGGCGAGCCGGGCCTCGGCGAAGTCGGGCAGCGTGTAGGCGCCGGAGCGGCGCAGCGGGGCGGCGACGAACAGCAGCAGCACCAGATAGCCGGCGGTGTAGCCGACCGGGTACCAGAGCATGTCGGGGCCCTGCACCAGGACCAGGCCCGCGATGCCCAGGAAGGAGGCGGCGGAGAGGTACTCGCCGCTGATGGCGGCCGCGTTGAGGCGGGGGCCGACGGTGCGCGAGGCGACGTAGAAGTCGGAGGTGGTGCGGGAGATGCGCAGGCCGAACGCGCCGACGAGGACGGTGGCCACGACGACGAGGGCGACGGCGGGGACGGCGTAGCTGGAGTTCATCGGCCCACCGCGTCACCGGTCTTCTACGAGGCGCACGAAGTCCCGTTCGTTGCGCTCGGCGCGCCGTACGTACCACAGGCCGAGCAGGACCAGCGGGGCGTAGAGGCAGAAGCCGAGGACCACCCATTCCAGGCGCCGGGCGTCCGGCATGGCGGCGAACACCAGCGGCAGCGGGCCGATCAGCAGCACGAGGAACGCGAACACCGCGAGCGCGGCGCGCAGTTGACTGCGCATCAGGGAGCGGACGTAGGTGTGACCGAGGGTGGTCTGCTCGTCGATCTCGGTGCGCGGGCGGTAGTAGCCGAAGGCCCGCCGGGCGCGGCGGGGCGGGCCGGTGACGACGACGCGCCGCTCGACGGGGTCCTGGCCGGGCACGGCTACGGCCTCCTCATCAGCAGGTCCCGCAGCTCGCGGGTGTGGCGGCGGCTGACCTGGAGCTCCTCGCCGCCGACCAGGACACTCACCGTGCCCGCGTCCAGGCGCAGTTCGCCGACGTGGCGCAGGGCGACCAGGTGGCGGCGGTGGATGCGCACGAAGCCTCGCGAGCGCCAGCGGTCCTCCAGGGTGGACAGCGGGATGCGGACGAGATGGCTGCCCTTGTCGGTGTGCAGGCGGGCGTAGTCGCCCTGGGCCTCCACATGGGTGATGTCGTCGACGGACACGAAGCGGGTCACGCCGCCGAGTTCGACGGGGATGTGGTCGGGGTCGGGCTCGTGCACGGGGATGCGCGGGGCGGCACCGTTGAGTTCGGCGGCCCGGCGCACGGCCTCCGCGAGGCGTTCCTTGCGGACGGGCTTGAGGACGTAGTCGACGGCCTTGAGGTCGAAGGCCTGCACGGCGAAGTCCTCGTGGGCGGTGACGAACACGACCAGCGGCGGCTTCGCGAACCCGGTCAGCAGCCGGGCGAGGTCGAGCCCGTCGAGGCCGGGCATGTGGATGTCGAGGAAGACGACGTCGATCGCCTCGGGACCGCCCGGCCCGGACTGCAGCGCGCGGTTGATGCGGCGCAGTGCCTCGGTCGCGTCGCCCGCGCCCTCCACGCTGCCGATGCGCGGGTCCGCGTTCAGCAGATAGAGCAGTTCCTCCAGAGAGGGGCGTTCGTCGTCGACGGCGAGGGCGCGCAGCATGAACCCGGAGTCTAGGAGGAATCCGCACGCCTGGACATGTGCCGGGCGTGCACGTATCTGCTGGATACAGTGCCGACATGAACAGCAGGCCCGCGCCGTTCGACGAGCTCGATCGGAAGATCATCACCGCGCTGATGGCCAACGCCAGGACGAGCTTCGCCGAGATCGGCGCTCTCGTCGGGCTGTCGTCCACGGCCGTCAAACGTCGTGTCGACCGGCTGCGCGACACGGGCGTGATCACCGGCTTCACGGCCACGGTGGAGCCGTCCGCGCTGGGCTGGCGCACGGAGGCGTACGTCGAGGTGTACTGCGAGGGCGCGGCCCCGCCGCGGCGGCTCGCGGAGGTGGTGCGCAACCACCCGGAGATCACGGCAGCGATGACGGTGACCGGCGGCGCGGACGCGCTGCTGCATGTGCGGGCGCGGGACGTGGAGCACTTCGAGGAGGTGCTGGAGCGCATCCGCACCGAGCCGTTCATCCGCAAGACGATCAGCGTGATGGTGCTGTCCCACCTGCTCCCGGAGAGCCCCGAGGCGGGCGCCACCCAGCCCGCGCCCGAGCCGCCGCCCGCCTAGCCGTCCGGTTACGCAGCAGCGCTGCGTGAGACCGGTCAAAGACGCAGCATTCCTGCGCAGACACGCAATTCTTGTTCCTTGTCGCCCGTCTCCGTCACTTCCTACCTTGGTGTCAACCCTCAGTGACGCTCAGGAAGCGGAGGAACCCCTCTGTGTCCGACTCCCGTGTGCCGCGCCTACGGCGCTTCCTCGTCTGCGAGCCCAGACACTTCGCCGTGCAGTACGCGATCAACCCCTGGATGCATCCCGACGCCCAGCCGGACGTCGACCTGGCCCGTGCGCAGTGGCAGGCGCTGATCGGCGCCTACCGGTCCCACGGCCACACGGTCGACAGTCTGGAGCCCGCCCCCGGCCTCCCGGACATGGTCTTCGCCGCGAACTCCGCGGTCGTCGTGGACGGCCGCGTCTTCGGCTCCCTCTTCCACGCGCCCGAGCGGCGCCCGGAGTCCACGCACTACGACACGTGGTTCAAGACGGCCGGCTTCGCCGTCCACCGCCCCGAGTCCGTCTGCGAGGGCGAGGGCGACCTGGTGTGGACGGGGCGCTACGTCCTGGCCGGCACCGGATTCCGTACGACCCGCGAGGCGCACCGCGAGGTGCAGGAGTTCTTCGGCCACCCGGTGATCAGCCTGACCCTGGTGGACCCGCGCTTCTACCACCTGGACACGGCGCTGTTCGTGCTGGACGACTCCACCGAGGGCAACAACGTCGCGTACTACCCGGAGGCGTTCTCGCCGGGCAGCCGCGAGGTGCTGGCGCGGCTGTATCCGAACGCCGTGCTGGCCACCCTCGACGACGCGCTGGCCTTCGGCCTGAACTCCGTGTCCGACGGCCGCAACGTCTTCATCGCGCCCCAGGCCGAGGCGCTCACCTCATCGCTCGCCGACCGCGGCTACGTCCCCGTGCCCGTCGACCTGTCCGAGTTCCGCAAGGCAGGCGGCGGCATCAAGTGCTGCACCCAGGAGATCCGTTCATGACCGCTCCCGTGACCATGCGTTCGTCCGCCGCCCTGATCCGCGCCGAGGAGCCGGTCCTGGCCCACAACTACCACCCGCTGCCCGTCGTGGTGGCCCGTGCGGAGGGCACCTGGGTCGAGGACGTCGAGGGCCGCCGCTACCTCGACATGCTGGCCGGCTACTCGGCGCTCAACTTCGGCCACCGCCACCCGGAGCTGATCGAGGCGGCCCACCGCCAGCTGGACCGGCTCACGCTCACCTCGCGCGCCTTCCACAACGACAAGCTGGCCGAGTTCGCCGAGCGGCTGGCCGCGCTGACCGGCCTGGACATGGTGCTGCCGATGAACACCGGCGCCGAGGCGGTCGAGTCCGGCATCAAGGTCGCCCGCAAGTGGGCCTACGAGGTCAAGGGCGTCCCCGCCGATCAGGCGACGATCGTGGTCGCCGCGGACAACTTCCACGGCCGTACGACGACCATCGTCAGCTTCTCCACGGACGAGACGGCACGGGCGGGCTTCGGCCCCTTCACGCCGGGCTTCCGGATCGTGCCGTACAACGACCTGGCGGCGCTGGAGGCGGCGGTCGACGAGACGACGGCCGCCGTGCTCATCGAGCCCATCCAGGGCGAGGCGGGCGTCGTCATCCCGGACGAGGGCTATCTGACCGGCGTGCGCGAGCTGACCCGCCGCAAGAACTGCCTGTTCATCGCGGACGAGATCCAGTCGGGACTCGGCCGTACGGGCCGCACCCTCGCCGTCGAGCACGAGGGCGTCGTCCCCGACGTCCTGCTGCTGGGCAAGGCTCTCGGCGGCGGCATCGTGCCGGTCTCCGCGGTCCTCGGCCGCCGGGACGTGCTCGGTGTGCTGCGCCCGGGCGAGCACGGCTCGACGTTCGGCGGCAACCCGCTGGCCGCCGCGGTCGGCACGGCGGTGGTCGAGCTGCTGGAGACCGGCGAGTTCCAGCGCCGGGCGGCCGAGCTGGGCGTGGTGCTGCGCGGCGGCCTCGCCGCCCTCGTCGGCAAGGGCGTCACCGGCTTCCGCGCGCGGGGCCTGTGGGCGGGCGTCGACGTCGACCCGGCCATCGGCACCGGGCGCGAGATCAGTGAGCGGCTGATGCGCGAGGGGGTTCTGGTCAAGGACACCCACGGCTCGACGATCCGGCTGGCGCCGCCGCTGACGATCACGGCCCAGGAGCTGGAGTCGGCGCTGGGAGCGCTGGAGCGGGTGCTGGTGGCGTGACCCCTGGGGGGCGGCCGGGCGCCGCCCCCCAGCACTTGTCTCTCGTCGATGCCACCCCGAGATGCCCGAAGGGTGAAGATTGGGGCAAGTGGTGGTAGACCACTCTCAGCGACAGAGAGGTCGGCCGTGGGCACACAAGAGGAGCAGGACATCGCCCGGCAGCGGTTCGACGTGGCCGATGCCGTGCCCTTGTTGCTCGACGCACAGGGCGTGGTGATCAGCTGGACCCGCGACGCCCAGCGGCTGCTGCAGTACACGCCGGCCGAGGTGGTGGGGACCAGGGTGACCGCTCTGCTGGCGGCCGAGGACGCCGCGCGCCTGCCGGAGCTGGCCGAGCGCTGCCGCGACGACGACGGCTGGGCGGGGCTGCTGACCGCGCGGCGCAAGAGCGGTCAGCCGCTCCGGGTCATGGTGCGGGTCACCCCGGCCGCGGACCCGGGGGGCGCCACTCGGTGGCTCGCCCTCATCTCCGACGTGGCCGGGGCGCCGGGCTGGGACATGAGCCGCCCGGTGCTGGAGCAGATGGTCACGGGCTCACCGGTCGGCATAGCGATCGTGGACACGACCCTGCGGTGCGTGTGGTCGAACGCGGCGCTCGAGCAGTTCGGCGGCGGATCCGCCCGGGACCGGCTCGGGCGGCGGATGGCGGAGATCCAGCCCGGTCTGAACGCGGAGGGCATCGAGGACCGGATGCGGCACGTACTGCGGACCGGTGAGCCGGTCTTCGGCTACGAGCTGGTGGGCCATGTGCGGGCGGCTCCGCACCGGGAGACGGCGCACATGCTGTCCTTCGCCCGGCTCGACGACGAGCAGGGCCACCCGATGGGTGTGTACTACACGGTCGTCGACGTCACCGAGCGGCACCGCGCCCGGCAGCGCCTGGCCCTGCTCGACCGGGCCGGTGAGCGCATCGGCCGCACCCTCGACGTCGTACGGACCGCGCAGGAACTGGCCGACGTGGCCGTGCCGGAGTGCGCCGACTTCGTCTCCGTGGACCTGCTGGAGTCGGTGCTGCGGGGCGCGGAGCTGACGCCGGGGCCGCTGAGCGTCTCGGACCGCGTGCCGCTGCGCCGCGCCGGGCACCAGTCGGTGAACCCGGGCGTGCCCGAGGCCGTCGTCCAGATCGGCGAGGTGGCGCGCTATCTCTCGGGGTCGCCGCCGATCCGCTGTCTGAGCATGGGCAGCTCCTGGCTCGAGGAGCGCCTCGACCCGCTCGCCACGGCGTGGGCCGCCGGTCCGGCCGACGAGCAGGCGTCGACCTTCCTGGAGCTCGGCCTGCACTCCGTGATGATCGTGCCGATCCGGGCGCGGGGCGTCACGCTGGGCGTCACGACGTTCTTCCGGCGCCGGCGGCAGGAGCCGTTCGACGCGGACGACCTGAGCCTGGCCGAGGATCTCGTCTCGCGGGCGGCGGTCTGCGTGGACAACGCCCGCCGCTACACCCGCGAACGCGATGCCGCCCTGGTCCTCCAGCGCAGCCTGCTGCCGCGCCGGCTGCCCGAGCAGAACGCGGTGGAGGTGGCCGCCTGCTACCGGCCGGCCGACGAGCTGACCGGCCTCGGCGGCGACTGGTACGACCTCATCCCGCTGTCCGGCGCGCGTGTCGCCCTGGTCGTGGGCGAGGTCCCGGGCCACGGCATCGACGCCGCCGCGGCCATGGGCCGCCTGCGCACCGCCGTACGCACCCTCGCGGCCCTGGACCTGCCGCCGGAGGAGGTCCTCGCGCACCTCGACGACCTGGTGGCGCGCACCGCCCGCGAGGAGGGCGTCGCACCGGACGCGCCGGAGGGCGCCGGCATCGAGGTCGCCGGGTCCGGCTGCGTCTACGTCGTCTACGACCCCGTCGACGGGCAGTGCACGATGGCCGCAGCCGGCCATCCCGCGCCCGCCGTCGTGCTGCCCGACGGCACCGTCACCTTCGTCGACCTCCCGCAGGGCTCTCCGCTCGGCGCCGGCGGCCCGCCCTTCGAGGCGGTAGAACTGGCCCTGGCGGAGGGCAGCACGCTCGCCCTGCACACCGACGGGCTGCTGGCCCGCGAGGACCGCGACTGGGCCGTGGACGCGGACCGTGAGCGGTTGCGCCAGGTCCTGGAGTCCCCCACGCGCGGACGGCGGCGCGCGGGGGAGCCCCCGTCCCCGGCGCTGGACCTGCGTTGCCGGGCCGTGGTGGACGCGCTGGTCCCGGCCCGCCCGCACGACGACGTGGCCCTGCTGATGGCCCACACCCGGCTGCTCGGCGTCGACCAGGTCGCCGACTGGGATCTGCCCGCCGACCCGGCCATCGTCGCCGACGCCCGCAAGGAGGCCGCCCGGCAGCTGGCCGAATGGGACCTGGACGACCTGGCCTTCACCACGGAGCTGGTGGTCAGCGAGCTGGTCACCAACGCCATCCGGTACGCCTCCGGACCCATCCGGCTCCGCCTGATCAGGGACGCGTCCCTGATCTGCGAGGTCTCCGACGGCGGCGCCACCGCACCGCATCTGCGCCACCCGCGTGCCACGGACGAGGGCGGCCGCGGGCTGCTCCTCGTCGCCCAGTTCACCCAGCGCTGGGGCACCCGCTTCGTGCCCGAGGGCAAGGTCATCTGGGCGGAGCAGTCCCTGGAGGATCCTCCGGACTGACGGACGAGCGGCGCAAATGGCGCAGGACGCGAGAAAATAGCGTGAACCCGGCGGTGAGGCGGTGCCATGGACGAAGAGGCGATCGACTACGCGGCGGTGTTCCAGTGCCTGCCGGGAATGGTGGCGCTGCTGACGCCCGGGCTGGTCTACGCGGACGCCAACGCGGAGTTCCTGCGGATGGCGGGGCGCACCCGCGAGCAGGTGGTGGGCCGCTATCTGTTCGACGTCTTCCCGGACAACCCGAACGACTCGGGAGCGTCCGGCATGCGCAACCTGGCGGCCTCGCTGAAGCGGGTGCTGGAGACCGGCGAGCGCGACGCCATGGCCCTGCAGCGCTACGACGTCGAGGACCCGAACCGGCCCGGGGAGTGGGACAAGCGGTACTGGAGCCCGGTCAATGCCCCCGTGTGCGACCGGGACGGCGACGTGGTGCTGCTCGTGCACCGCGTCGAGGAGGTCACCGAGCTGATCAAGGCGCGGGGCGGCCCGACCGGCAGCCGGTCCCGGGTCCTCGAGGCCGAGCTGTACTCCCGCGCACGCGAGCTGCAGGAGCTCAACGAGCGGCTGCGGCAGGCCCACGCCCGCGAGCGGGAGGTGGCCCTCGCGCTCCAGGAGGCGATGCTGCCCGCCCGCCTGCAGGTCGGCCACCACCAGGCCGCCGTGCGCTACCGGCCCGCCGTCGGCGCGCTCAACGTCTGCGGCGACTGGTACGACGTCGTCGACCTGGTGGGCGGCAACCGCATCGGTGTGGCGGTGGGCGACGTGGTGGGGCACGGCCTCCCCGCCGCCGGGGTCATGGGCCAGCTGCGCAGCGCGCTGAGCGCCGCCTCCCGTGTCGCCATGGGGCCGGCCGAGGCACTGAACGTCCTGGGCCGGTACGCGCACGTGGTCGACGGCGCGGAGTCCGCCACCGCCGTCACGACATTCATCGACTTCGACGAGCACACCGTCACCTACAGCAGCGCCGGGCACCCGCCGCCGGTCCTGGTCCACGCCGACGGGCGCATCGAGTTCCTCGACCAGGCCACCGACCCGCCGCTCGACGCCAGCGTCGACCCCATACCCCGCCCCCAGGCCCGCATCCGCTACGACGAGGGCTCAATCCTCGTCCTCTACACCGACGGCCTGATCGAACGCCGACGCGAGGACATCGACACCGGCCTGGACCGCCTCGCCGACGCCCTCTTCCACCACCGTACCGAGGACCCCGAGACGCTCGCGGAATCCGTGCTCCTGGAGCTGCTGCCGCCGGGGGGCGCCACCGACGACACCGCCCTGGTCATCGTCCGGCTGTGAGCGAGCAGAGGGATCCGCGTAGACACAAGAGCCGTGCGTACGCCAGCAGTTGAGCGTGATCGCGCCATGATGCGGCTTCGGGTTGCCGTCTACCGGCAGGTAACTGGAGGCTGGTGCGGCAGTTGTCCCCACGCGCGTGCGACGCGGCGTCCGCCGTGTTCCGGCGAACTGCGCCCGCACATACACTGGCAACCCCACGACACGCCGGTTGACCTGCTGGAACGAGGCGGCCCAGGCGACCCGCCGGAGTGAGGAGCGACCCCTTTGTTCTACTACGTACTGAAATACGTGTTGTTGGGACCACTGCTGAGACTGTTCTTCCGGCCCCGAATCGAAGGTCTGGACAACGTGCCGGCGGACGGCGCGGCCATCGTCGCCGGCAACCACCTCTCGTTCTCCGACCACTTCCTGATGCCGGCCATGCTCAAGCGCCGCATCACCTTCCTCGCGAAGAAGGAGTACTTCACGGGTCCCGGCATCAAGGGCCGGCTGACCGCGGCCTTCTTCCGCAGCGCCGGGCAGATCCCGGTCGACCGCACCGGCAAGGAGGCGGGCCAGGCCGCGATCCGCGAGGGCCTCGGCGTGCTGAGCAAGGGCGAGTTGCTCGGCATCTACCCGGAGGGCACCCGCTCGCACGACGGCCGTCTCTACAAGGGCAAGGTCGGCGTCGCGGTGATGGCGCTGCGGGCCCAGGTCCCGGTTGTCCCCTGCGCGATGATCGGCACCTTCGAGGCCCAGCCGCCCGGCAAGGTCATCCCGAACATCCACCCCGTGGTCATCCGCTTCGGCAAGCCCCTGGACTTCTCCCGCTACGCCGGCATGGAGAACGAGAAGGCGGTCCTGCGGGCCATCACCGACGAGATCATGTACGCCATCCTGACCCTGTCCGAGCAGGAGTACGTCGACCAGTACGCGGCGGTGGCGAAGGCGGAGCAGGCCGCGGCGGACAAGAGCGCCGAGAAGGAGCGCCGCTTCCCGCGGATGCCGCTGGGATAAAGCCAGTTGAGCGCGAGCACGGATGAGGGGCGGCCGGAGATCTCCGGCCGCCCCTCACGTCGTACGGGTGCCGGTTACGGCTTGGGCGTGGCGTGCGGGGTGCAGGTCACGTCCGCGGCGTCCAGCTTGCCGCTCACCAGGTAGGCGTCCACCTTCTGGTTGATGCACGGGTTGACCAGGCCGGTCACACCGTGCGAGCCCGCGTCCTTCTCGGTGATCAGGCGGGAGCCCTTGAAGCGGTGGTGCAGTTCGACGGCGCCGTCGTACGGAGTGGCGGCGTCACGCGTGGACTGCACGATCAGGACCTGCGGCAGGCCCTTGCCCGTCTTGACGTTCACCGGGTTCTGCTGCTTGACCGGCCAGGTGGCGCACGGCAGGTTCAGCCAGGCGTTGGCCCAGGTCATGAACGGGTAGTTCTTGTTGAGCGCGGTGTTGTCGCGGTCCCACTTCTGCCAGCTGGTGGGCCACTTGGCGTCCGTGCACTCGACCGCCGTGTAGACCGCGTTGCCGTTCTCCGCGGAGATGTTCCCCGCGGTGTCGGACATGTCCGGAGCGGCCGCGTCGATCAGCGCCTGGGTGTCGCCGGCGACATATTTGCTGAACACCGTCGCGACCGGCACCCACGAGGAGTCGTAGTACGGAGCGCTCTGGAAGAAGCCGATGAGCTCGGCCGGGCCGACGACCCCGCCGATCGGGCCCTTCTTGGCGGTGGCGCGCAGTTCGAGCCACTTCGCCTGGACCGCGGCCCGCGTGGTGCCGAGGTGGAAGGCGGCGTCGTTGGCGGCGACCCAGTCCTCCCAGTCCTTCCAGCGGCCCTCGAAGGCGACGTCCTGGTCCAGGTTGGCCTGGTACCAGATCTTCTCCCGCGACGGGTTGACCACGCTGTCCACGATCATCCGGCGCAGATGGCCGGGGAACATGGTGCCGTAGACGGCGCCGATGTAGGTGCCGTAGGAGACGCCCAGGTAGTTGAGCTTCTTCTCACCGAGCGCGGCACGGATCACGTCCAGGTCGCGCACGGTGTTCGGCGTGGTCATCTGCGAGAGCATCGCCTTGCCGGAGCGCTCGGCGCAGCCGTCGGCGTACTCGCGGGCCAGCTTGCGCTGGGCCAGCTTGTCCGCCTCGCTGTCCGGCACCGGGTCCATCTTGGGCGCCTTCACGAACTCCTGCGGATCGATGCAGGAGATGGGCGCGGAGTGGCCGACGCCGCGCGGGTCGAAGCCCACGAAGTCGTACGCCTTGGCCACGTTCGCCCACACCGGGTTCCTGGTGGTGACCCGGGTCGGGAAGCGCAGTCCGGAACCGCCCGGCCCGCCCGGGTTGTAGACGAGCGAGCCCTGCCGCTCGCCCTTCGTCCCGGTGTTGCCGATGCGGTCGACGGCGAGCTTGATCTTCTTGCCGTACGGCTTGGCGTAGTCCACCGGCACGCTCACCCAGCCGCACTGGATGGGCTTGGCCAGGCCCCAGTCGGCCGGGCAGTCCGCCCAGTCGATACCGGTCTTGGCCGCCTGCTGGGCGGCGATGGCGGCACCGCGGGCCTCGCGGTCCTGCCCACCCCTCGAGCCCGCGTTCGCGCTGGCACTGGGCGCCGCGACGGCGCCGGCTATGAGCGTGGCGGTGACGAGCGCTCCGGCCGAGCCGAGCGCGGTCACCCGCCTGTTCGATCTCATTCGCCTCAAGTTTGACCCTCCCCATGCGTCAAGTTGGCGGTAGAGGGATCCTGTCGGCTGTGAACTGTCTGAGAACAGGGGGCGTTTACGTTCTTTACCAATCCGATAAACGGAGAAGGCCGTCCCGCTCAGCGGAACGTCACCGAAGAGCGGCCAGCGCGTCGTCCAGCACCCGCCGCAGCCGCAGGCCGTCGGCGGCCACCGCACCGACCAGCGCGGCCGGACCGGCGAGCGGCATGAGCACCGCACCCTCGCCCAGCACCCTGGCCGCGACCGGTTCCGCCCCGAACTCCGGCCGTACGACCACGAGTTGCCCGACCGCCGGATGGCCGCCCAGCACGGCGGGACCGTCCCAGCCGCCCGGCGCCCCGGGCCCGCAGGCCAGCTCCTGGTCGAGCACGGTCCGTCCCTCGACGCACACGGTAAGACGGCTGGTGAGCCGCCCGGGTTCCTCCCCGGCCCGCCCGAGTACCTGCTCCTCCCGCAGCACGAGCCGGGCCCCGGCAGCAAGCTCGGCCCTGGTGCTGACGTAGAGATCACTTCCCCGCGCGGAGATCAGTTGCTCGGGCAGCCACTCCAACTCGCCCCCGCCGTCGACCCGGAGCCGCACCTCGTACCGCGCCGCCCCTTTGGACTGCCCCGGAAGCGCGATGGTGGCGGCGGCCGACCCGACCCGCAGCCGCGCCCCGCCCGCCACCTCCGCGCGCACCGCGAACTCGTCCCCGCCGAGCGGCCCGCTCATCGCCCCGACGAGCACGACCCGGGCCTCCTCGGCGCTCCCCCGCGTCCGCCGCAGGGCGAGCGGCCCGTCCCCCTCCAGCACGGGCAGGGCCGTACCGCCCCGGCCGTCCGGGCGGGCGACGATCCGGGCGGCGGCCCGCACCCCGCTCACGTTCACGCCCTCCACGCGGCGAGCTGCCCCCGCACCCAGCCGGCGACGTCCCGCACACCGGCCTCACCGCGCAACGACTGGAAGACGACGGGCAGTTCGGCCCGTTGCGCCTTTGCGTCGGCCGCCATCCGCTCCAGGTCGGATCCGACGTGCGGCGCGAGGTCGGTCTTGTTGACGACGAGCAGATCGGCCGTGGTCACCCCGGGCCCGCCCTTGCGCGGAATGTCGTCACCCCCCGCGACGTCGATCACGAAGATCTGGGCGTCGACCAGCCCCTTGGAGAAGGTCGCCGTGAGATTGTCCCCGCCGGACTCGACCAGAATCAGGTCCAACGGCCCGACCTCGTCCTCCAGATCCTCCACGGCCTCCAGATTCGCGGAGATGTCGTCCCGGATCGCGGTGTGCGGACAGGCTCCCGTCTCCACGGCGGTGATCCGCTCAGGTGGCAACACGGCCTCCCTCAGCAGGAATTCGGCGTCCTCGCGTGTGTAGATGTCGTTGGTGACGACGGCGAGGGAGATCTCGTCCCGCAGAACCCGGCAGAGCGCGGCCACGGTCGCGGTCTTCCCGGACCCGACGGGTCCCCCGAGCCCGATCCGCAGCGCACGACGCGACCCGTCGGACCGGCGAGCGTCGGCACTGAGGGCGGAGGGACCGGCGTGGGTGTGAGTGTGGTCGAAATGCATGAGAAACGGCTCCAGCAATTCAGCCCGTCCGGCGTCTGGGGACGAGGCCCTTCGGGCCGAACGGGGGTCTGGGGGCAGAGCCCCCAAGGTCAGGACGGCAAGGGGCGGGGGCGAACCCCTACGAGGCGAACAACCGAACCCCCCAAGCAGCATGCAGCTCTGCGGAAATCTCCAGCAGCGGAGCAGAACCCGCCGGCAGCACGTCAACTCCCTCGTCGACAGCCCCGCGCGCAGCCTCCACCGCCCGGTCCGCCACCCGGTCCACCTCAGGTGCCAATCGGGCCGACACCCCGGTCGCATCGAAGGGATCAAGACTCAGCAACCGAACGACCGCACTCGCCGGCCCGCTCACGCACTCGTACGCCGCGCAGTAGGCCGCGTCCAGCGCCCCCAGCCCGGCCGCCCGAGCCACCGCCCCCAACACCACCGGCTGATGGGCCCCCTTGGGGAACTCCCGCGCCACCGCGTCGAGTTCCTCCGACGGCCAGATCGCCCGACCAGCCCGTATCAACTGCCGCCCCAGCTTCCGCGCAGCGACACGCAACGCGGGCGACGGCGTCCGCGCATCGGCGGCCGCGTCCAACTCCCGCACGTCCACACCGAGTACGCCCGCGGCAGCCAGCGACGCGGCGACCAGCCCCGCCGTGTGCAGCCGCCCCCGGCAGAACTCCTCCAGGCTCGCTCTCCCGGTGATCCGCCCGGCCTTCACCGCCGCCTCGGCCCCACCGGAGTGCGCATGCCCCCCGGCGGGAAACCGCCCGTCGGCCAGAACCAGCAACGCGGCCCTCGACATCACACCACCTTGGATTCACGCGCCTCAGAACAGGAAGTACCGCTGGGCCATGGGCAGTTCGGCCGCGGGCGTCGCCTCCACCAGTTCCCCGTCGATGTGCACGGCGAAGCTGTCGGGATCGACCCGCACCCGCGGCCGCGCGTCGTTCTCGCGCATGTCCGCCTTGGTCACCCCGCGCGTCGACTCGATCGCGACGAACCGCTTGCCCAGCGAGAGCCGCTCGGCGAGCCCGTCCTCGATCGCGAGCGGCGCCACGAAGTTCACCGAGTTCGAGGCGGGCGCCCGCCCGATCGCCCCGTACATCGGCCGCGGCAGCACCGGCTGCGGCGTCGGGATCGAGGCGTTGGCGTCGCCCATCTGCGCGTAGGCGATCTGCCCACCCTTGAGGACGAGATGCGGCTTGACGCCGAAGAACGCCGGTTCCCACAGCACGAGGTCGGCGAGCTTGCCGGTCTCCACCGACCCGATCTCCCGGGCGAGGCCCTGCGCGAGCGCGGGGTTGATCGTGTACTTCGCGACGTACCGCCGCACCCGCCGGTTGTCCGCCCGCCCGTCACCCGGCAGCGCCCCCCGTCGCCGCTTCATCACGTGCGCCGTCTGCCAGGTGCGCAGGACGACTTCACCGACCCGTCCCATGGCCTGGGAGTCGGAGGAGAGGATCGAGATGGCGCCCAGGTCGTGCAGTATGTCCTCCGCGCCGATGGTGGACGGCCGGATCCGCGACTCGGCGAAGGCGAGGTCCTCCGGCACCGCCGGGTTGAGGTGGTGGCACACCATCAGCATGTCGAGGTGTTCTTCGGCGGTGTTGACGGTGAACGGCCGCGTCGGGTTCGTCGAACTCGGCAGCACGTGCGGCTCGGAGACGACGGTCATGATGTCCGGCGCGTGCCCGCCGCCCGCGCCCTCGGTGTGGTACGCGTGGATGCCGCGCCCCGCGATCGCGGCGAGCGTGTCGCCCACGAAACCGGCCTCGTTGAGCGTGTCCGTGTGGATGGCGACCTGGATGCCGGTCTGCTCGGCGACGGTCAGCGAGGCGTCGATGACGGCCGGGGTCGAGCCCCAGTCCTCGTGCAGCTTCAGGCCCAGGGCGCCGCCGCGGATCTGCGACAGCATCGCCTCGTGCGAGACGGTGTTGCCCTTGCCGAGGAAGCCGATGTTGAGCGGGTACTGCTCCATCGCCTCCAGCATCCGCGCCAGGTGCCAGGGACCGGGCGTCACCGTGGTCGCCTTCGAGCCCTCGGCGGGGCCGGTGCCACCGCCCACCAGCGTCGTGATGCCGGCGGACAGCGCCTCGTCGGCGATCTGCGGGCAGATGAAGTGGACGTGCGCGTCGATGGCACCGGCGGTCAGGATCCGCCCGTTGCCGGCGATGACCTCCGTCTCGGGGCCGATCACCAGATCCGGGTGGACGCCGTCCATGGTGTCGGGGTTGCCGGCCTTGCCGATGCCGGTGATCCGGCCGTCGCGCAGCCCGACGTCGGCCTTGACGATCCCCCAGTGGTCGACGATCACCGCACCCGTGATGACCGTGTCCGGGGTGCCGTCCGCACGCGTGGCCCGCGACTGGCCCATGGACTCGCGGATGACCTTGCCGCCGCCGAACACCGCCTCGTCACCGGCGAGTCCGGGCCCGCCGGACCGGTCCTCCTCGATCTCGATGAGCAGGTCGGTGTCGGCGAGCCGGATCCGGTCGCCGGTGGTGGGCCCGAACAGGTCGGCGTAGGCGCCGCGCGAGATCTCAGGCATCGAGGGCACCTCCGGTCTCCCCGCGCAGCCCGGGCACCACGCGGGCACCGGTGAGCGGGACGAGTTCCACCTCGACGGGGATGCCGGGCTCGAACCGCACGGCCGTACCGGCGGCGACGTTGAGCCGCAGGCCGCGCGCGGCGGCACGGTCGAATTCCAGACCGGGGTTGGCCTCGGCGAAGTGGTAGTGGGAGCCGACCTGGACGGGCCGGTCGGCGGCGTTGAGGACGGTGAGCCGGGTGACCTCGCGGCCCTCGTTGTAGACGACGGGCTCGTCCGCGAACAGGATCTCGCCGGGAATCATCGCGGCACCTCAGACGATCGGGTCGTGGACGGTGACGAGCTTGGTGCCGTCGGGGAAGGTCGCCTCCACCTGGACGTCGTGGATCATCTCGGCGATGCCCTCCATGACGTCGTCGCGGGTGAGCAACTTGCGCCCCGAGGCCATGAGTTCGGCGACCGTACGGCCGTCACGTGCGCCTTCGAGGATGTGCGAGGTGATGAGCGCGACCGCTTCGGGGTGGTTGAGCTTCAGCCCACGGGCCCGGCGCTTCTCGGCGACGTCCGCCGCGACATGGATCAGCAGCCTCTCTTGCTCGTGCGGGGTCAGTTGCACGTCCCACCTCACAGTCCTCGCCCGGACCGTGCGGGGTCCGGTTGCCGCAGCCACGGGGCAAAGTCCCTGATGGCGTGGACGGGAGGCTAGTTGGACCGGGTTTCGGCCACGTTAACCGGACTGTGATCCGGCGCGTCGGTCCTGCACGCTCATCAGCCCCTGGAGGCCGTCCCGCAGGACCTCGACCGGCGCGGGGCCGAACAGGGCCTGCTGTGCGAGGAATCCCATCGCCGAGGCCATCATGGTGCGCGCCACGTGGTCCGGGGCCACGTCCGGCCGCATCATTCCGGCGTCCTGGTACGCCTCGACGATCCGCGCCCAGGTCCGCTGCACCACGCCGTAGCCCTCGCGCAGGATCGTCGCGAGCTCGTCGTTGCGCAGTGTCTCCGTCCACACCTGGACGATCAGCCGCGGGAACGCCGGCCTGCCGTCCACGGTCACGGACTCCTTCGTGGCGAGCACGCGGCTGAGCACCGAGGCCACGAGGATGTCCGGCGACGGGGGCGGGGTGCTGCGGGCCCCCTCCTCGAAGCCCTCGTGAACCTGGTCGAGCACCTCGCCGACGATCGCGGCGATGAGCGCGTCCTTGCCGCTGAAGTACCGGTACACGGCCCCGGCCGACAGGTCGACCTCCTTCAGCACGTCCTGCATGGACGTGGCATGGAAGCCGTTGCGCGCGAAGCACACGGCGGCGCCGTCGAGGATCTGCCGGCGGCGGGCGTCGAGGTGTTCCTGGGATACGCGGGCCATGGCTCTCAATGTAAAACGAACATTCCTTCTTGACAAGCCCGCGCATCGGCAGGACGGTGGTGACACAGCTAAAACGAACGATCCTTCTTTTTACCGAGAGGAATTCATGTCCCCCGCATCCGCTACCCCCGCCAGGGCACACACCCGCCGCCTGATCGCGGTCGCCGTGCTAGTCCCCGTCCTCGCCGCGCTCGCCCTGTGGGCCTTCGCCTGGCCGGCCGCCCGCACCGCACCGCGCGACCTGCCGCTCGGCGTCGCCGGACCCACCGCAGCCACCGCGCAGCTGGAGCAGCAACTGACGCGGCACAAGGGCGCCTTCGAGATCCACCACTACGCCGACGAGGCCGCCGCCCGGGACGCGATCGAGGACCGGACCGTATACGGCGCGGTGGTCGTGACCGCCCAGGGCCCGGAGCTGCTGACCGCGTCCGCCGCCGGCCCGGTGGTGGCACAGCTGCTCCAGCAGGCGGTGGCGCAGCAGGCGTCCGCCACCGGCGCGCAGGTGCGGACCGTCGACGTCGTGGCCGCCCCGGCGAAGGACCCCCGCGGCGCCGCCATGACCTCGAGCGTGCTGCCGCTCGCCCTGGCCGGGATCGCGGCCGGCTCGGTGGTGACCCTGCTCGGGCTGAGCGGCGTGCGCGCCGTGGCCGCATTGGTGGGGTCCGCGGCCCTGACCGGCATGGCCGCGGCCGGCATCGCGCACAGCTGGCTCGGGGTGCTCACGGGTGACTGGTGGACGGAGGCTGGCGTGCTGGGCCTCGCGACCCTGGCCGTGAGCGCCGCGATCGCCGGGCTCGCCGCGCTCCTCGGCACCGCCGGCATCGGGGTCGGCGGGGGCGTGGTGATGCTGCTCGGCAACCCGTTCTCCGGCGCCTCCTCGGCCCCGCAGATGCTGCCCGAACCGGTCGGCACCATCGGCCAGTGGCTGCCGCCGGGCGCCGGCGCGACCCTGCTGCGCTCGGTGTCGTTCTTCGACGGCGCCGCCGCGACCGGCCCCACCCTGACGCTCACCTGGTGGGCCGCGCTCGGCCTGGGCGCCGTGCTGCTCGGCAACGCGCTGAGGGGGCGGGCGAAGTCCGCCGCACCGGCCGCCGAGCGGGAGCTCGCGCCCATCGGCTGACCGCACGGAACGGCCCCGCACGGCCGACCGTGCACCCCCGCTGTAGCGGACGGGGGTGCACGGTCTTTCCGTCGCTTGGGCGGGCTGCCCGCTCCCGGGAGCGGGTACCCGTCGAGGGGCGCCGCTACGAGGGGTTCGGCCCCCGGTGCTCCGCCGCGATGCCGAACCGCTGCCGTTCGCGCGGAGCGGAACCGACCTCGCGCACCCGGGAGACCGCGCTGATCACCTGATCCTCGGCGGGCTGGTCGAGCGCGGCGAGTCGCTCCAGGTCGGCGGCGGAGACCAGGGCGACGAGGGGCTTTCCGTGGCGCGTCACGACGACCCGCTCATTGCCGTACACCACCCGGTTGATCAGGTCGGCGAGCTCAGCCCTGGCTTGCGTCACCGGAATCTCGTAGGCCATACACCCATCATAACGTCATGTACGTCCTGTACATTTTTTACAGAGACAGCTCCGCGAGACACCGCTCAGCGAGAGACCGCTCAGCGAGAGACCGCTCTGCCGCGAGGAGGGGTAT
Organism: Streptomyces sp. NPDC048419; assembly: GCF_043200415.1. Taxonomy (NCBI): domain Bacteria; kingdom Bacillati; phylum Actinomycetota; class Actinomycetes; order Kitasatosporales; family Streptomycetaceae; genus Streptomyces; species Streptomyces sp. NPDC048419. The sequence continues at coordinate 139,499 of NZ_JBICXT010000010.1, forward strand.
GCCATGACCCGACCGTCCGCCCGCTACGTCCTGCCCGAGTTCACCGAGCGCACCAGCGCCGGGCAGAAGACGATGGATCCGTACTCGAAGCTGCTGGAGGAGCGGATCGTCTTCCTCGGCACGCAGATCGACGACACGTCGGCGAACGACGTGATGGCGCAGTTCATGCACCTCGAGTACCAGGACCCGGACCGGGACATCTCGCTGTACATCAACTCCCCCGGCGGCTCCTTCACGGCCATGTCGGCGATCTACGACACCATGCAGTTCGTCGGCTGCGAGGTGGAGACGATCTGCATGGGCCAGGCGGGTTCGTCGGCGGCGGTGCTGCTGGCGGCCGGCACACCGGGCAAGCGGCTCGCCCTGCCGGGCGCACGTGTGGTGATCCATCAGCCGGCGCTGTACGAACCGGTGCAGGGCCAGGCCAGCGATCTCGCCATCCAGGCGGACGAGATGCTGCGGACCCGGGCCCGGCTCGAGGAGATGCTGGTCCGGCACACCGGGCGCAGCCATGAGCAGGTGAGCGCCGACATCGAGCGCGACCACATCCTGGACGCCCAAGGGGCGCTGGAGTACGGGCTGGTGGACCGCATCGTCACCAGCCGCAACGCCACCCTCGCGCCGCCCACCGGGCGGTGAGCGCCGGTGCTCCCACCCGAACTGCCTCCGCTGCCCGCCCTCACGCGCGCCGAGGGGGAGTTGATCGACCGTTACCTCGACGCGGTCGACCTGCTCGGTCGCATCAACCCGGCGTACGACCAGGACACCTACCGCGGGCTGCGGGCCGCGCAGGCGCTGGTGGGCAAGGCGGTCGAGCTGCGCGACGCCCTGGCGCTGATGCACCAGCGCGGCGAGACCGAACTGCACGCGCCGACGCTGGGGCGCGCACTGCGGGTCCTTGACGGAGAGCGGCGCAGCGCCCGGGTCACCGTGCCCCCGCACCCCGACAGTTGACGCGGCCTCGGACGGTCCGGAGACCCCGCTCCGGCGGCGAGGTGTCCGGACCCGCCCTTAAACGGACCAAATGAGGTACCGCCTTTTGGCGTAGACGGACCTCCAATTTTTCGACGGTTCCAGTTGCGCAACACGCGTGGACTCAGGGCGGAATGGAGCAGTCCGGTGCTGGTCCGGGGCTCGTCCGGGTCCTCAACGCCCGTTCGAACACAGGGGTGTCCACCCGAACGGGCGAGTGGTGAGTAACAACACAAATCCCCGGTTCCATTGGGATTTTCGGACATCGATAGACGAAGATCCCTGTCTGACGACAAGCCCCCGCCGCAGCGGCGGGGCGATCCGGGCGGACGCCGAGTCCTGCCGCCGCCCGGATGACTGGTCGACAGGAGTGGATCGGCAGGAGTGGAGGACCCAAGCACAACGGGTCGCCGGAACGGTCATGCCATGGCCGGGTCGAGCAGCCCTTGGGGTGAAGCCGCGTCAGCGGCCGGGCAACTTCGCCAGCCCGAATCCGACAGGTCATCCTTCACAGGCGGCTGACGAAGGGTTGCGCATGACTGCGCTCAATCGTGTCCCGTCGCTCATGGTCCGGGCCGGCACCGCCTCGGCTCTCACCATCGCCGCAGTGGGCGGCTCCATCGTGGTCCCGGGTGTCGCCTCCGACGCCGCGGCCGCCACGCCGGCGACGAAGGCACTTCAGATCGCGGCCTCGAAAAAGGGTTCCCCGTACAGGTGGGGAGCCATAGGGCCGCGCAGGTTCGACTGCTCCGGGCTCACGCTGTACTCGTTCAAGAAGGCGGGCAAGAAGCTGCCCCGCACGGCTGCCCAGCAGTACAACCGGACCCACCACATCTCCGCGAAGAGCCGCAAGGCCGGAGACCTCGTGTTCTTCCACTCGGGCTCCAGCGTCTACCACGTGGGCATCTACGCCGGGAAGGGGAAGATCTGGCACGCCCCCAAGACGGGCGACGTCGTGAAGCTGCAGAAGATCTGGACGAGGAGCGTCTGGTACGGCCGGGTCAGCTGACTCTCCCGCGGGGGCGGCGGCGACCTGACCTGCCGTCGCCCCCGCGGGGCCTGACCCGGGCTTGGCTGGATACCCGTATGCCATGTCCGAGCACCGTCGCTGCACCGCGCGCAACGAGACGCCGCTCGAGCGCGCCGACCGCAACTTCGTCGAGCTGCTGCAGGAGCTGCGTGTCGTCCAGACCGGAGTGCAGATCCTCTTCGCCTTCCTGCTGAGCCTGGCCTTCACCCAGCGCTTCCCGTCGCTCGACTCGCTCCAGCGCGCCACGTACGTCGTCACGCTGCTGCTCACGGTCCTCGCGGCCGCGCTGTTCACCGCGCCCGCCGCGCTGCACCGCTCGCTCTTCCGGCGGGGCGCCAAGCCGCACATCGTGCAGGTCTCGTCGCGGCTGGCCACGGTCGGCATGGGGGTGCTGATGTTCGCCTTCACCGGCTCCGTGCTGCTGGTGGTCGACGTGACCACGCACAGCCGGGCCGCCGGTGCGGCCGCGGGTACGGCAACCCTCTGCGTGTGCCTCGGACTGTGGGGCCTGCTGCCCCGGCTGGTGCGCCGTGCGGCCGCGTCCGACTAGGGCCACCGGCCGCCGCTCGGCTACGGCTCCTGCTGCCCGGCTGCCGTCACGGGCTCCGCCGGGGCGGTCCAGGGCAGTTCGATGGAGACCGTCTTGCCGCCCTCCCTGGTGGGCCGCACCCGCAGTCTTCCGCCACACTCGGCGGCCAGCCAGCGGATGATCACCATGCCCCGGCCGTTGTCCTGCTGGACGGCGGCGGGCAGGCGCTTCGGGAAGCGGGGGTGGGAGTCCGTGACGCCGATGCGCAGTTCCTCGTCACGGTGGAGCTCGATGTCCACCGTGAAGGTGGGTGACTGCCCGAAGGTGTGCTGTACGGCGTTGGTGGCAAGTTCGGAGACGATGAGCCGGACGGTCTCGGCGGTGTCGCTGCTCGCTGGAAGCCCCCACTCCGCCAGCGTGTCGACGACGTAGCCGCGGGCCGCGGAGACCGAGGCGGGTTCGCTCGGCAGAGTGACGGATGCTTCCAGATGGTCTGCCATGGCGCGGTCGTCCCTTTCCCACGGGGCCGGAGTCCGACACGGAGCGGATGGTTCGAGTACGGTCCCGGACTGGTGCTTCGTCGCCAGAGTGCCATTACTGCGCCTGTCACGGGTGGCGATCCACCAAGATATGCATATATCTGTCGCTCGATGCGGTGAACTCTGCGACGGGAGACCGTATTTGGGTGGCCCGGAAGGAGTAAGGAGTAGCTCATGCAGCACGGTCCCGCGGTGCGTCGCCGGAAGCTGGGCGCCGAACTGCGTGAGTTGCGCGCGAGTGCGGGCCTCACGAGCGGTGAGGCGGCCCGGCTCGCGGGCTGGCACCAGTCGAAGGTGAGTCGGATCGAGACGGGCGCCAGCGGGGTGAAACCGGCCGATGTGCGGTTACTTCTCGACGTCTACGGCGTCGCCGACGCCCAACTGCGGGAGTTACTGCTGATGTTGGCGGGGCCCGACGAGAGCGGCGGTCGGCATCACTGGTGGCACGCCTACCGCGGGGTGCTGCCGCCCACCTACCGCGACTTCATCAGCCTCGAGTCCCAGGCGAGCGCGATGAGCACCCTGGAGACGTCCGTCGTGCCCGGTCTGCTCCAAACGCCCGAGTACGCACGTGCGGTGACCCGCGCGGCGGTCGGCGGACTGGACGACGAGCGGCTCGACGCCCTGGTCGAAGTGCGACTGGCCCGGCAGGACGTGCTGCGCTCCGACCCGCCGCTGAGACTGACCGCGGTGCTGGACGAGGCGGTGCTGCGCCGGGAGGTCGGCGGCCCCGACGTCATGGCGCGTCAGCTGCGGAGACTCCTGGATTCGGCGCACCTTCCCCAAGTGCGGTTGCAGGTACTGCCGTTCGGCGCCGGCGCGCACGTCGGCGTCACCGGGCCTTTCGTAATCTTCTCATTTTCGAGCACTTCTGATCTGGACGTGGTTGTTCTCGACCACTTGACGAGTAGCCTCTACCTCGAACGGAAAGAAGACCTCCGGGCTTACAGCGAGGCCTTCAACGACCTCCAGTTCCACGCCCTTTCGCCCGAGGACTCGTTGGATTACATCGCCGCGATAGGTGACGGCGCGTAAGGAGGCACCATGTCCGCAATGCCTCGGCACGTACCTTCCAGTACCGATCTGCACGGTGTGCGGTGGCTGCGCAGCAGCTACAGCACCGGAGCCAACAACTGCGTCGAAACGGCGCGTCCGTGCTCCGGGCCCCTGGCCGGGCTGCTCGCCGTGCGCGACTCCAAGGACCCCGGCGGTCCCGCCCTGCTCTTCTCCCCCGAGAGCTGGACGGACTTCACGGCCGCACTCGTGTCCTGATCAGTCCTGCATCGCGCGGCACACGACCGTGTCACGCCGACTCATGGTCGCGTCTCGCCGATCACCAGGACAGCGCGTTCGATCTCAGCCTCGGAGAGGTCAGCACGGGCGGTGAGCCTCAGCCGTGAGATGCCGTCGGGCACGGAAGGAGGACGGAAGCACCCCACGGCGAGGCCTGCCGTACCGCAGTCGGCCGCCCACTGCACGGCCTGTTCCGGGGAGGGCGCGCGTACCGAGACCACCGCGGCGTCCGGGCGTACCGCCTCGTGACCCGCGGCGCTCAGTTGTGCGTGCAGCTCGGCGGCCACCGTGCGCGCCCGTGCCGCCCGCTCCGGCTCGCGGCGCAGCAGCCGGAGGGCCGCGAGGGCCGCGCCCGCCGCGGCGGGCGCGAGTCCCGTGTCGAAGATGAACGTACGGGCCGCGTTGACCAGATGGTCGATCACCTTGGCCGGACCGAGGACGGCTCCGCCCTGGCTGCCGAGCGACTTCGACAGCGTGACCGTGACGACGAGGTCGTCGGCGCCGGCGAGTCCCGCGGCGTCGGCGGCACCGCGGCCGCCCTCGCCCAGGACGCCGAGGCCGTGGGCGTCGTCGACCAGCAGTCCCGCGCCGCGCTCACGGCAGGCGGCGGCCAGTTCGGCCAGCGGGGCGGCGTCGCCGTCGACCGAGAAGACGGTGTCCGACACCACGACGGCCGGGCCCTCGTACGTCCGCAGCGCCTTGCGCACGGCCTCCGGGTCGGCGTGCCCGACGACCTGCTTGGCGCCCCGGGCCAGCCGGCAGCCGTCGATCAGGGACGCGTGGTTGCCCGCGTCGGAGACGATCAGCGAACCGTGCGGGGCCAGCGTGGCGACCGCGGCGAGGTTGGCCGCGTAACCCGAGGAGAAGACCAGGGCCGCCTCGAAGCCGCAGAAGTCGGCCAGCTCGCGCTCAAGCTCCGTGTGGAGCTCGGTCGTACCGGTGACGAGCCGGGAGCCGGTCGCGCCGCCGCCCCAGGTCCGCGCCGCCCCGGCCGCGCCCTCGACGACCTCGGGATGGCGGGCGAGACCCAGGTAGTCGTTGCTCGCCAGATCGAGCAGCGGGGAGCCGGCCGGACGCGGCCGCAGGGTCCGTACGAGTCCGGCGCGACGGCGCTGCTCCGCCTGTTCGTCGATCCAGCCGAACGCCATGACTCCTCCGGGGCTTTTGTAGGCAGTGGACAGACACTAGCCGGACCGGCGCCACCCCATGATGTGGCAATACACACACGACGAAGTGACTCTGTTGTTCCTTCTCTCCTTGGCCCGAAGCGGGTCGGTAGGACAGGATCGGCTCTCATGGACCTGCTGAACACGCTGGTGGACAAGGGGCTTCGGCGCGAGCTGCCGACCCGCGAGGAAGCTCTGGCCGTTCTCGCCACTTCCGACGACGACGTGCTCGATGTGGTGGCCGCGGCCGGGAAGGTGCGCCGGCAGTGGTTCGGCCGACGGGTGAAACTCAACTATCTCGTCAACCTCAAGTCGGGCCTGTGTCCCGAGGACTGCTCGTACTGCTCCCAGCGGCTGGGTTCCAAGGCCGACATCCTCAAGTACACCTGGCTCAAGCCCGAACAGGCCTCGCAGGCCGCCGCCGCCGGACTGGCCGGCGGCGCCAAGCGGGTGTGCCTGGTGGCGTCCGGGCGCGGTCCGACCGACCGGGACATCGACCGGGTCGCCGGCACGATCAAGGCGATCAAGGACGAGAACGAGGGCGTCGAGGTGTGCGCCTGTCTCGGTCTCCTCTCCGACGGCCAGGCCGAGCGGCTGCGTGAGGCGGGCGCGGACGCCTACAACCACAACCTGAACACGTCCGAGTCGACGTACGCGGACATCACGACCACGCACACGTACGCCGACCGGGTGGACACGGTGTCCAAGGCGCACGCGGCCGGGCTGTCCGCCTGCTCGGGTCTGATCGCCGGCATGGGCGAGAGCGACGAGGACCTGGTGGACGTCGTCTTCTCGCTGCGCGAGCTGGACCCGGACTCGGTACCGGTGAACTTCCTGATCCCGATGGAGGGCACCCCGCTGGCCACGGAGTGGCACCTCACCCCGCAGCGCTGCCTGCGGATCCTGGCGATGGTGCGGTTCGTGTGCCCGGACGTCGAGGTGCGCATCGCGGGCGGCCGCGAGGTGCATCTGCGCACCATGCAGCCGCTCGCCCTGCACCTGGCCAACTCGATCTTCCTCGGCGACTACCTCACCAGCGAGGGCCAGGCCGGCCAGACCGACCTGGAGATGATCGCGGACGCCGGGTTCGAGGTGGAGGGCGCCGGCCAGGTGACGCTGCCGGAGCACCGGGCCACGGCGGGCGGCGGGTGCGGTTCGCACGCCGGTGCCGGCTGCGGGTCCCACGAGGACGCCGGGTGCGGGTCCCACGAGGGCGGCGGCGTGTGCGGTACGGCCGCCGGCGCGCCCGCGGCGGGCGAGCTGCGCTCCGACCTGGTCGCCGTCCGCCGCCGCGGTGCCGGAACGGACCTCGCGCCCAATGCCTGACCTGCCCGTCCCCGAACTGCTGGAGCTGGACCGGCGGCATGTGTGGCATCCCTACGGCCCCATGCCCGGCCGGGCCGAACCGCTCGTCGTGGAGTCGGCGAGCGGGGTGCGGCTGCGGATGGCGGACGGCTCGGGCGAGCTGGTCGACGGGATGTCGTCCTGGTGGTCGGCGATCCACGGCTACAACCATCCGGTGCTCAACGAGGCCGCGCGCGAACAGCTGGGACGGATGAGCCATGTCATGTTCGGCGGGCTCACGCACGAGCCCGCCGTCCGGCTCGCGAAGCTCCTTGTCGACATGTCGCCCGACGGCCTGGAGCATGTCTTCCTCGCCGACTCCGGTTCGGTGTCGGTCGAGGTCGCGGTCAAGATGTGCCTGCAGTACTGGCGTTCACTGGGCCGCCCCGGCAAGCAGCGGCTGCTGACCTGGCGCGGCGGCTACCACGGCGACACCTGGCAGCCCATGTCGGTGTGCGACCCCGAGGGCGGGATGCACGAACTGTGGTCCGGGGTGCTGCCCCGGCAGGTGTTCGTGGACGCGCCTCCGGCCGAGTACGAGGAGGCGTACGCGCAGCAGCTGCGCTCGGCCGTCGCCGAGCACGCCCACGAACTCGCCGCGGTGATCGTGGAACCGGTGGTTCAGGGCGCCGGCGGGATGCGGTTCCACTCCCCCGCCTACCTGCGGGTGCTGCGCGAGGCGTGCGACGCGCATGACGTGCTGCTGGTGTTCGACGAGATCGCGACCGGATTCGGCCGTACGGGCTCGCTGTTCGCGGCCGGGCACGCGGCCGTGACGCCGGACGTGATGTGCGTGGGCAAGGCGCTGACCGGTGGCTACCTGACGATGGCGGCGACGCTGTGCACGCCGAAGGTGGCCGACGGCATCTCGCGGGGCGAGGTGCCGGTCCTGGCCCACGGCCCGACCTTCATGGGCAACCCGCTCGCCGCGTCCGTCGCCTGCGCCTCGATCGAGCTGCTGCTGGGCCAGGACTGGCTGGGCGAGGTCAAACGGATCGAGGCGGGGCTGCGGGCCGGGCTGGCACCGGCGCTCGATCTCCCGGGCGTGCGGGACGTACGCGTCCTGGGCGCCATCGGCGTCGTCCAGCTGGACCACGAGGTCGACATGAAGGCCGCGACGGAGGCGGCCGTTCGCGAGGGCGTGTGGCTGCGCCCTTTCCGCGACCTGATCTACACGATGCCGCCGTACGTCACCGGGGACGCGGACCTGGCACGGATCGCGCGCGCCGTGTGCGCGGCGGCACGGGAAGGATGAACATGCCGATCCTGATGATCACGGGTACGGGCACCGAGGTCGGCAAGACGATCGCGACCGCGGCGCTCGCGGCCACCGCGCTCGCGGCCGGCCGGACGGTGGCCGTCCTGAAGGCCGCGCAGACCGGTGTACGGCCGGACGAGCCGGGCGACGCCGCCGAGGTCGCGCGCCTCGCGGGCGCCGTCACTACGGCCGAACTCGCCCGCTACCCCGAGCCGTTGGCGCCGGGGACGGCCTCGCGGCGCGCCGGGATGACCCCGGTGCATCCGCAGGACGTCGCCGAGGCCGCCGCCAAGCTGGCCACCGAGCACGACCTGGTCCTGGTGGAGGGAGCGGGCGGTCTGCTGGTCCGCTTCGACCCGGCGGGCGGCACCCTGGCGGACGCGGCCGCGCTGCTGCACGCCCCGGTACTGGTGGTCACGTCGCCAGGTCTCGGCACCCTGAACACGTCGGAGCTGACGGCACGCGAACTACGGGCCCGCAAGCTCGACCTGCTGGGCATGGTGATCGGCAGCTGGCCCACCTCCCCCGATCTGGCCTCCCGTTGCAACCTGGCAGACCTCCCGGACGTCACGGACGCACCGTTGCTGGGCGCGCTGCCCGCGGGAGCGGCGGCCTTGGAGCCCGCGGACTTCCGCACGGCTGCCCGGAGTTGGCTGGCTCCGCGGCTGGACGGGGTCTGGGACGCGGAGGCGTTTCAGGTGCGCGAGGCGCCCTGACCACGGCGAGAGCGTTCCGGTCAGGGGGCGTGTCCGACCGTCTCCGGGCGGGTCGGTGCCCTGCGCACGATCGGCGGCCTGCCGTCCGCGTTCTCCTCCGTCAGGGCTTGGATCAGGGCGTGGTCCGGGGACAGATGGCATGCCGGGTCCGTGCGGGTGGGGTCGCCCGTGAGCGCGTAGGACTGGCAGCGGCAGCCGCCGAAGTCCTCCTCGCGGCGGGAGCAGCCGCGGCAGGGGTCGGGCATCCAGTCGGTTCCGCGATAGCGGGTGAAGGCCCTGGAGTGGTCCCAGATCCACGTCAGCGGGTGGTCTCGGACGTTCGGCGGGTCCAGGTCCGGCAGGGTGGCCGCGGCCGGACAGGGCAGGACGGTGCCGTCCGGGGTGACGGTGAGCGAGACGGCCCCCCAACCGCCCATGCACGGCTTGGCCACGCCGTCGAAGTAGTCGGGGACGACCCAGACCAGGGCGGGGCCGTCCGGGGCGAGCCGCTCGCGCCATCGCTCCACGGCTGCCTGTGCGCGGGCGAGTTGGTCCCGTGTGGGCAGCAACGCGGCGCGGTTGAGCAGGCCCCAGCCGTAGAACTGCGCGTTGGCCAGCTCGACGCGGTCCACGCCCCAGGACAGGCCGAGTTCGACGACGCCGTCGATCGCGTCGAGGTTCTCGCGGTGCAGGACGATGTTGAGGCCGAGAGGCAGACCCTCGGCTCGCACGAGCGCCGCGGCCCGCTCCTTGTCGGCGAAGGACCGGCGTCCGGCGATCCGGTCGGAGGCGTCCATGTCGGCGTGCTGGACGGACAGTTGGACGCTGCGCAGTCCGGCCGCGGCGAGCGCGGACAGCCGGGCACGGTCCAGGCCCACGCCGCTGGTGACCAGCTGGGTGTAGATGCCGGCGGTCTCGGCCGCGGCGACGATCTCCTCCAGGTCACGCCGCAACAGCGGTTCGCCGCCCGAGAGATGGGTGTGCACCACGCCCATCTCGCCCGCCTGACACATCACCTGCGCCCACTGCCCGGTGCTCAGCTCGCGCGAACGCCGTGTCAGCTCCAGCGGGTTGGAGCAGTACCCGCAGTGGAGCGGGCAGGCGTGGGTGAGTTCTGCCAGCAGGGCCCAGGGACGCGCGGGCGCCGGATCGGCCGCGGTCAACGGAGCCAGCCCTCCCTGCGCATCCCCTCCAGGAAAGGAGGGACGTCGGTGGCCACGGCCGAATCGGGGAAGCGGCCGGCCAGTTCGTCGACGAGGTCGCGCACGCTGCGCGTCCCGTCGCACAGGCCGACGACCGCCCCGGCGGCGCCCCGCAGGATGACCACGCGTTCGGGAAGCAGCAACAGGTCCGTGTCGCGGGCGCGGTCGTGCCGCAGGACGATCGCGGGCGCGAGCCTGGGCCGCCAGTCGGTCACCGCGGCCCGCCTCACGCCTCCCTCCGGCGGCCCGCCTGGTCCACGGCGTCGAGCAGCGACCACAGCACGTCGCACTTGAACCGCAGCGCGGCCACGGCCCGTTCCTGCTCGTCCCGGGTCCGGGCCCAGCCGAGCACCAGGTCGAGCGCCTCCCGGCTGTCGCGCCGTCCCTGGGAGACCCGGGTCCGGAAGTAGGCGAGCCCCTCGGGTTCGATCCACGTGTAGTGGCGTTCGAAGGCGTCGATACGGGTGCGCATCAGGTCCGGGGCCGACAGCTCGGTCAACGAAGCGGCGACGGCGTCGAGGGGCGGGCGCAGCCGGCAGAAGTTGACGTATCCGTCGACCGCCAGCCGTACGCCCGGCAGCACGGTGTCGGCGCGGAGCAGCGTCCCGCGGTCGAGACCGGCCGCCTCGCCGAGCCGCAGCCACCGCTCGATGCCGCCCTCGCCCTCCTGTTGCCCGTCGTGGTCCTGGATGCGCCGCAGCCACATCCGGCGCAGTGCGGAGGTGTCCAGCTTGGCGGTGATCAGCGCGTCCTTGACGGGGATGTGGCGCTGGTAGTGGAAACGGTTGGCGATCCAGCGGCGCAGCTCCTCCCGGCTCAGATCGCCGCTGTGCATACGGAGGTTGAAGGGGTGGCGGTCGTGGTAGCGCTCCTCCCCCACCGCACGCAGTCGCGCCTCGAACTCCGCGGCGCTCCAGGGCTCCGCGAGCGGGGCGGACGTAAGCAGTGCTGCCGTGCTCACAGTTCGATCTCCATCCCGTCCGACGCCACCTCGAGGCCCAGCCGGGCGAGCCGCTTGTGCTCGGGCGCCGCCGGGTCGACGAGGGGATTGGTGTTGTTCAGGTGCGTGTAGAGGCATCGCGCGGAGAGGCGGGCGAGGCGTTCGGCGGTGCCGTCCGGCCCGTCGACGGGCAGGTGGCCCATGCCGGTGGCGGTGCGTTCGGAGATGCCCGTACGGCGGGGTTCCTCGTCGTCCCAGAAGGTGCCGTCCACGATGACGCAGTCGGCCTCCTCGGCGGCCTGCTGGAGTCGGTCCGGCCAGGCGGCCAGTGCCGGGGCGTAGAGCGCGGTCGCGCCGGAGACGGGGTCGTACAGCCGCAGCGCGACGACCCAGGCGTCGTCGGCCGCGGCGTCGGCGGCGTACCGCGGGCGCTTGCCCGACACGGGGATGCCGCTGATCTGCAGGCCCGAGGTGCCGGGGTCCAGTGGTCCGGCGCCGTGCCGGGGCAGCTCGCGCCAGGTCACGCGGGTGTACGGCGCCAGTACGTCGCCGAGGTGCAGACGGTCCAGGAGCGCCCGGCGGACCGGGCCCGTCGCGACCACCTCGATGCCGTCGGCCTCACGCAGCCGTGCGATGCCGAGCGTGTGGTCGAGTTCGGCGTCGGTGAGGACGAGTCCGGCGACCGGTGTCTGACGGGGGCCGGGTCCTGGGTGGAGTTCGGGCCGGCTCTCGATCTGGTCGCCGATGTCGGGGGTCGCGTTGACGAGGTACCAGCGGCCGTCATGGGTGCGTACGGCGAGCGAGGCGTGACGGCGGCGCCGGTCCGGATGCGCGCGTGCCCCGGAACAGCTGGGACACGCGCAGTTCCACTGCGGGATGCCGCCACCGGCGGCGGTGCCGAGTACCAGCAGCAGCATGGCGCCGGCTCAGCGTGAGCTGAGGGAGTAGGCGGTGACCTCGAGTGCGGTGTCGACGACCTCGTAGGAGGGGGTCTGCCAGACGGCGCCGTCCGGCTCCTGCGCGGGGCTCTGCTCGACGGGCCTGAGCTGTTCGGTGACTTCGTTCATGGCAGGGGTGTCCTTTCCCGGAGTGCTCGATGTGGGGCGGGGGTCATTTGATGGACAGGCGCAGGATCTTGTCCTTGCCGTATCCGGCGTCGCTGGTGCCGATGAGCAGGTCGTCCGTGCCGGGCACCACCGCGAGGGCGCGCAGGCGGCCGTACTGGCCCGGGTAGAAGTCGACCGCCGTGCCGAGGCGGTCGCTGTCGCCGTCGATCGGGATGCGCCACAGCCGCTTGCCGCGCAGCGACGACACGTACAGGACGTTGCGTACGACGGCGATCTGGGCGGGCACGCCCCACTTCGGGGAGAACACCACCTTGGGGTTGGTCATGCCCTGCTTGTCGCAGCCGCCCTCGCAGGCGGGCCAGCCGTAGTTGCCGCCCGGCTTGATGAGGTTGAGCTCGTCCCAGGTCTGGTCGCCGATCTCCGTCTCCCAGAGATTGCCGTTACGGTCCCAGCCGAGGCCCTCGGGGTTGCGGTGGCCGAGGCTGTAGATCCGGTCGCCGAACGGGTTGCCCGGGGCCGCGGCGCCGGTCTTGGTGATCCGCAGGATCTTGCCGTTGAGCGACTTGCGGTCCTGTGCGAGCTGCGGCGTGTAGGCGTCGCCGGTGGTGACGTAGAGGTATCCGTCGGGGCCGAAGCGGATCTGGCCGCCGTTGTGGTTGCCGATCCGCTTGATGCCCTTGATCAGCACCTTGTAGTGGCTGAGCGTCTTGCCGTCGTAGTCCATCCTGACGATGCGGGTCTCGGTCCTCGTGGTGTGCGCGAAGAAGACCTGCTTGTCCTTCTTGCCGTCCCAGGTCGGTGAGGGGGCGACGCCGAGCAGGCCGCCGGGGCCGTCGTCGTAGGGCTCGGGGACCGTGTTGGGCACCTCGCCGACGCGTGTCTTCTTGCCGTCGGGACCGAGCCGGAAGACCTGGTAGTCGAGCCGCTGGGTGACCAGCGCCGAGCGGCCGTCCGGCATGAACGTGATGTCCCAGGGCGTCTGGTAGCCCGTCGAGAACGTGCTGATGCCGGACGGGCCGCCGCCGTCGGGCTCGGTGGCGGAGGCGGTGGCCGGGCCGGTGGTGGTCGCGAGCAGCGCGGCCGACGCTACGAGGGCGCCGAGGGCGAACCGGGAGGGACGCCGCCTCGAGCGGCCTGGCACTGGCATGTCGACACCCTTCGTCGTTCCTCGTGTGAGCCGTGGTGCGGCGTGTCCGCACGTTCGCGAAGAGCAGACTATTTCCGTTTTGTCCCCGTACTCCGCATTGAGATCATGCCGATGAACGACTGATCTGCCATTCGGATGAGCCAGGCGGGTGAGCGCCCAGGTAGGGCGAAGAGGTGCGGGCCGGGCAGGAGGACACGGCGAGTTGAGATCGGCCCGGTCGCCGCGGCGCGATGTCATCGGACCGGGTCGCCGTCGCCGTCGCCGTCGCCGAGCAGTCGTACCAGCTCGATCCGTGCGCGGATGCCCAGCCGGGCGAACACGCCCCGCAGGTGGTGGTCGATGGTGCGGGGGCTGAGGGCGAGGCGTGCGGCGATCTCGCGATTGGTGGCGCCGTCGGCCGCCATGCGGGCGATCAGGAGCTGCTGGGCCGTCAGCCGTGCGGTGGGGTCGTCGCCGCTGCGTGCGGGCACGGCGGGCGCCCCGAGTGCGCGGAGTTCGGCGCGGGCCTGTGCCGCGCAGTGCGGGGCGCCGAAGCAGTCGAAAGCCTCCAGGGCGCTGTGCAGCCGGTCCCGGGCCTCCGTACGGTGCCGCAGCCGGCGCAGTGCGCCGCCGAACAGGAGCTCCGTACGGGCCCGTTCGAAGTCGCGGGCTCCGCGCGCGTGCAGGTCGAGTGCCGTGCGGTAGTGCTCGACGGCCTCGGCGCCGGGGGCGAGCAGGGCCCGGCAGCGGGCGCTGAGGGCCAGCTCGTCGGGGCTGCGCACGGCGCTCGCCCAGCGGTGGTAGTCGGCGTGGGCGGCCCGGGCGACGCGGGTGTCGCCGGTGCGGACGGCGGCCTCGACGTAGTGCGGGGTGGCGAGGTGCCGCACGGCGCGGTGGCCGTGGCCCGGGCCGAAGCCGGCGAGGGCGCGCAGCCGGGCCGCGGCGCCGGCGTAGCGGCCGCTCGCGAGGTCGAGGAAGGCGAGCGACCACTGCGCGAGCGCGGCGGGCAGTCCGAGGCCCCGGGCGAGGGCGTACGACCGCGCGGCGGCGGCGCGTTCGCGGCAGGCGTCCTCGTCGCCGGTGACCGCCGCGAACATGGCCAGGGCCGCCCGCAGATGGCAGGCGCCGTTGTCGTGGCCGGTGGCGTGGGCCTGCCGCAGGGCGTCCTTGGCGGTGGCCGCACCGGCGTGCGGGCGCCCGGTCCAGAAGTCTGCGTAGGCGCGGAACTCCAGGGCCTGGGCCACGGTGGCGGTCGCGCCCCGCGCCCGGGCCGCGGTGGCCGCCCTGACCGTGAAGGCGGCGGCACGGGTGTCGTCGCCGAGCAGGAGCGCCGCGATCCCGGCGTGCACGAGCAGGGTGGGATCGGTGGGGTCGCCTCCGGGCCCGCACCGCCCGGCGGCCGCCTCCAGCAGCTTTCGCGCGTCCTCGTAACGGCCCTCGAAGGTGGCGGCCAGCCCGGTCAGCGTGCCGGACACCGCGATCCCCAGCCGCCCGGCGACCACGGCCGCCTCACGGCAGCGGCTCAAGTCGCCTGTATAGACGGCGGCTTCGGTGACACGGGCGAGGAGATGGGCGGCGGAGACGCCATCGGTGGCGGCCGCCCGGGAGCCGAGGGCGGCCTCCCGGACGGTGGATTCGAGGATGCTCTTGCGGGCGGCGGGGGGCTCGTGGGCGGAGGGGGTGTCGTGGACGCTCCCCCTGGCGACGGAGCACTCGCACGCACCCTCCCCGGTGACGGAGCACCCGCAGGCGCTCCCCCGCGCGACGGAAGACCCGCGAGCGCCCGCCTCACCAACGGCGAACCCACCAGTGCCCTCCCCGCCGAGACACCCACAGGCACCCTCCCGCCCGACGGAGCACCCGCAGGCCCCCTCCTCGGCGACACAACACCCACAGGCGCTCCCCCGCGCGACGGAGCCCCCGCGAGCCCCCTCCCGCACGGCAGCCGTCAGCAGCGTGTCGAAGGCCTCTGTCGCGTTGCCCGCGTGGAGTGCGAACAGGCCCGTCAGGGCGTCGTCGGACGGTGCGCCGGCCGCCAGTCTGCGGGCGCGGTCGGCCTCGCCCGCGTTCCAGGCGTGCGTGGCCGCACGGGTGCGCAGCCGGGACTGTTCGAGCGGGTCGGGGCAGAGGGCGGCGGCGCGTTCCAACAGGGCCCGGGCCAGGACGAGTTGGCCCGCCGCGCGGGCCTGGCCCGCGGCCGCGCGCAGCTCCGCCGCCAGGCGCCCGCTCGGGCCGACAGCGCCCGCCGCGCGATGCCAGGAACGGCGGGGCGTCTCCCCGGCGCCGTGCAGGACACGGGCCAGCAGGCGGTGGACGTCACGGCGGTCCGCCGGGGAGCCGGTCTCGTACGACGCGATCCTGGTCCAGGCGTCGCGGAAGACGACACCGCCCGCTCCCGCGTGCGCGATCCCGGCAGCCTCGGCGGCCTCCAGCGGGCGGGTGTCCAGGCGGACGGCCGCGACGGCGCGCAGGAAGGCGTGGGTGGCGACCGGGAACTGGTCCGCCGCGGCGAGCAGCAGGAGCAGCCGGGTGCCGTCCGGGAGGGAGCGGATCTCGCCGCGGAGCGAGCGGAGCAACGCCGGTGCCTGCTCGGCGGGTTCGACGGGGAGCGGGTCGAGCCCGGCCGCCTGGCGGTCGGTGAGCAGCGCCATGAGCTCTTCGGCGGCGCGCGCATCGCCGTAGACGGCGTGCAGAACCCGCACGCGGACGCCCTCGGGGAGAGCGGGCGCCGTGCGTCGCGGTGGCGAAGTGCGGTCTAGAGGTGGGGGGTTCACCGGAGTCACCACACAAGTGACGTTACTGGCGGGTTACTTGAACCGTAAAGACTGGCGATGTCACCGATGCGTCGCGCGTAGACCCGGGCCGACACTCCTGGCGAACCCACCCGTGTCAGGAGGCACCATGCAGCGCCACAAGCGTCGTATCGCCACGGCACTCTCGGCCGTGGTCGCATCGCTCCTGCTGTCCCTCTCACTGTCCGCCGCCCCGGCCCAGGCCGCGGCCCACGACCCGATCGTCTTCGTGCACGGCCTGAGCAGCGACTCCAGCAGCTGGAACGACTGGATCGCCGACTTCGAGGCGGACGGCTACGCGTCCTCCGAGCTCTACGCGTGGTCGTACGACTGGGGCCAGTCGAACGCCACGACGGCGCAGCAGCTGGCCACCGAGATCAAGAACGTGCTGGCGAAGACCGGTGCGTCCAGGGTCGACATCGTCGCTCACTCGATGGGTGTGCTCGGCTCGCGTTACTTCCTCAAGAACCTCGGCGGAACGGCGTACGTCGACGACTTCGTCTCGGTCGCCGGCGTCAACCACGGCACCTCCGTCGCCTCGTGGTGCGCCTGGCTCTACACGTCCTGCAAGGAGATGCAGACCGGCAGTTCGTTCCTGACCTCGCTCAACTCCGGTGACGAGACACCGGGCAGCGTCTCCTACGCGAGCTACTGGTCGGACTGCGACGACGCGGTCGTCCCGAACAGCTCGGCACTGCTGAGCGGCGCCACGAACGTCGACGCGGGCTGCATCTCGCACACCGACATGAACAACGACCACGGCGTCTACGAGCAGGTCCGGCGCTTCGTCGCCTGAGGCCGCCGCCCGAACGGGCCGGGACGAGGCGACAGGGGGGTGCGCGGGGCCGCTACGGGGGAGAATCGCGGTAAGGAACGTCCTGCGAGGGAGGTCCCATGCCGCTACGGTCCCCCGGCGCCACCAAGGTGGCGCGCGATC
The DNA here is from genome assembly GCF_043200415.1 of Streptomyces sp. NPDC048419. Taxonomy (NCBI): domain Bacteria; kingdom Bacillati; phylum Actinomycetota; class Actinomycetes; order Kitasatosporales; family Streptomycetaceae; genus Streptomyces; species Streptomyces sp. NPDC048419. The sequence goes on from NZ_JBICXT010000010.1 coordinate 156,389, forward strand.
CCGTGCACCACCCGCTGTTCGCCCGCTGCTACGCCCGGATCAGCGAGCGGGCCGAGACCCGGATGGGCATGGGCGCCGTACGCGACCGGCTCCTGTCCGGGCTGTCCGGGCGGGTGATCGAGATCGGCGCGGGCAACGGCCTGAACTTCGCGCACTATCCGGGCACCGTCTCGGAGGTCGTGGCGATCGAACCGGAGCGCCGGCTGCGGCAGTTGGCCGTCGAGGCCGCCCTGCGCAGCGAGGTGCCGGTCGACGTCGCACCGGGCGCCGCCGAGGCCCTGCCCGTCAAGAGCGAGGCCTTCGACGCGGCGGTCGTCTCGCTGGTGCTGTGCAGCGTGCGTGACGTGCCGCGCGCCCTCGCCGAGGTGCGGCGGGTGCTGCGGCCGGGCGGGACCGTGCGGTTCTTCGAGCACGGCCGGGGCGGCGGCCGGATCATGCACGCCACGCAGCGCGCCCTGGACCGCACGGTGTGGCCGCCGCTCAACGGCGGCTGCCACGTGGGCCGGGACCCGATCGCCGCCCTGCGCGAGGCCGGGTTCGTCCTCGGCCCCTACCGGCGGACGATGATGCCGGAGAACGGGCCGGTCCTGCCGACCTCGTACTGCGTGCTGGGCACGGCCTGGCGGCCACAGGCCCAGGACCCCGCCGGGAAGTGAATCCGGTCGTCGTGATCAGACCGTCGTCCAGCCGCGCAGCTCGGCCGCGATGTCGTGCACCGTCGCCTCGCCGCTCTTGACCAGGCGGGCCAGGTCGCGGACCTGCACGGGCGAGGTGGCCACCTTCAGACCGCTGGCGACCAGATAGGCGTACGCCACGGCCGAGGCGAACAGCGCGTTGGAGCGCTCGAGCGCCGGGACGTGGATGAGGAGCTGGAGCAGCGCGGCGGCGCGCGCGTGGGGGCTGTCGTAGACGGGGACGTCGAATATCTCCGCCTCGTGGCGCGCGACGGCGGCGACCAGGGCACCCCAGTCGGTGACCTGGGGGTCCCCGGGCGTCTTCTGTTCGGCGAGCATGAGGAGCCAGGCGAGGTCGATGCTGAGATGGCTCAAGGGATCAGTGGCGACCTTCGCTGCGTCCGGGCGTCCGCTCCGTGTCGAACTCCTCGGCGAACACGGCCTCGTACTGCTTCATGAAGTCGGCGGCCGCCTCCACGAAGGTGTGGCCCACCTCGCCGGTGTCCTGTCTGACCAGCTCTTCTATATAGCGGTTGACGCTCATGCCGCGGGCCAGGGCGCGCTCGCGGGCGGCGCGGGCCGTGCCCTCGTCCACTCGCACGTTCAACTGGGTCTTCGCCATACCTAGAAGCTAGCGCCGAGGTGCTAGCACTGGCAAGTGGTCCTCCCCGCACCGTCACGCGCTCCTCCCGCGGGTGGAGCGTGCCCCTTACACCGGTATCAGGGGCACGACCTGGGGTGGAGAGGGACCAACACTCGCGGTGGATTCCGGCTGTGGGCCCGCTCACACTACGCTCGGCCGCAACGAGGGAGTCGCACGTCCAGGTGAGCGAGGAGGCAGCCTTGTCCACATCAGCTGCGGAGCACGTCCCGGGCCACGCGCCGGCCGGTGGGATCGCGGCCCGCGCCCGTGGCCTGACCAAGGCGTACGGCTCGGGCGAGACGACCGTGCTCGCCCTCGACTCGGTGGACGTGGACATCGCGCGCGGCCGCTTCACCGCGGTCATGGGGCCCTCGGGCTCCGGGAAGTCCACACTGATGCACTGCCTGGCGGGGCTCGACACCGTCTCGGCCGGCCAGGTGTGGCTCGGCGACACCGAGATCACGGGGCTGAAGGAGCGCGAGCTGACCCGGCTGCGCCGCGACCGGATCGGGTTCATGTTCCAGTCGTTCAACCTCATCCCGACGCTGAACGCGGCCGAGAACATCACCCTGCCGATGGACATCGCGGGCAAGAAGCCCGACGAGAAGTGGCTGGACCAGGTCATCGACACGCTGGGACTGCGTGACCGGCTCAAGCACCGGCCCGCGCAGCTGTCCGGCGGCCAGCAGCAGCGGGTGGCCTGCGCGCGGGCGCTGGCCTCCCGGCCGGAGCTGATCTTCGCGGACGAGCCGACCGGCAACCTCGACTCACGGGCCGGCCTGGAGGTCCTCGGCTTCCTGCGGGAGTCCGTCGACGGACTGGGGCAGACCGTCGTCATGGTCACCCACGACCCCGGCGCCGCCGCCCACTCCGACCTGGTGCTCTTCCTCGGGGACGGCCGGATCGTCGACGAGATGGAGCACCCCACGGCGGAGGCGGTGCTGGAGCGCATGAAGCGTTTCGACGTCATCCGCAGCCAGTTCGACGACGGCACCCCGGCGGCCGAGGAGGGCTGACGCCGTGCTCAAGGCAACGCTTCGGAGCTTCCTCGCGCACAAGGGCAGGCTGCTGCTCTCCGCGCTCGCGATCGTCCTGTCCGTGGCGTTCGTCGCGGGCAGCCTGATCTTCTCCGACACCGTCACCCGCACCTTCGACCGGCTGTTCGCCTCCACGTCCGCCGATGTGACGGTGGAGCCGAAGCAGGACCTCAAGTCGCAGGACCTCAAGTCGCAGGTCCCCACCGGCCAGGCCCAGACCGTCCCCGCCGCGCTCGCGCAGCGCCTGGGGAAGGTCCCCGGGGCCGCCTCGGTGCACGCCGACGTCAGCGTCCAGAACATCACCGTGGTCGACAGCAGGAACAAGTCGGTGGGGCCGACAACCGGCGCGCCCACCATCGCCTCCGACTGGTACGTCACCGACCGCAGCCCCGTGGAACTGACCTCGGGGCAGACCCCGCAGAGCGGCGACGAGGCCCTGCTGGACGCCGACACCGCCGACAAGAAGCACGTGAAGATCGGGGACACCCTGACCGTGCTCGCACAGCCGGGCACCTTCAAGGTCCGCATCGTCGGCATCGCCACCTTCAAGACGACCAACCCCGGCGCCGCCCTGGTCTTCCTCGACCCGAAGACCGCGGCGACCCAGCTGCTCGGCTCGGCGGACAAGGCCACCAGCATCCAGGTGAACGCCGCGAAGGGCGTGAGCGACGCACAGCTCAAGCGCCGCGTCGCCGCCGCGGCCGGCACCGGCTCCTACGACATCAAGACCGCGGACGAACAGGCCAAGTCGGCCGCCGCGGACCTCGGCGGGTTCCTCGACGTCATCAAGTACGTGATGCTCGGCTTCGCCGGGATCGCCGTCCTGGTCGGCGTCTTCCTGATCGTCAACACCTTCTCCATGTTGATCGCCCAGCGCACCCGGGAACTGGGCCTGCTCAGGGCCCTCGGCGCCGACCGGCGGCAGGTGCGGCGGTCGGTGCTCACCGAGGCGATCCTGCTCGGCGTGGTCGGCTCGACGCTGGGCCTGGCGGCCGGCATCGGGCTCGCCGCCGGGCTGATCAAGCTCATGAGCGCGTTCGGGATGAACCTCAAGACCACGGAGATGGTGGTCGGTTGGGGCACTCCCGTGGCGGCCTACGTCGTCGGCGTCGGCGTCACCTTCGTCGCGGCGTACCTGCCCGCCCGCCGGGCGGCGGGCGTCTCCCCGATGGCCGCGCTCGCGGACGCCGAGATCGCCGGAGTCGGCAAACCGCTCAGGACCCGGGCCGTCGTCGGCTCGGTCGTCGGCGTGCTCGGCGCGGCCGCCCTGGCCGGCTGCGCCACGGCGACGAAGACGGCCTCGTCCGCCTCGCTGCTGGGCCTCGGCGTGGTCCTCACCCTGGTCGCGACCGTGATCGCCGGACCGCTCCTGGTCCGGCCCCTCATCCGCGTGCTGGGCGGCGCCTTCCCGGCCCTGTTCGGCTCGGTCGGCCGGATGAGCCAGCGCAACGCCTTGCGCAACCCTCGCCGTACCGGCGCCACCGCGGCCGCCCTCATGGTCGGCCTCGCCCTGGTCGGCGGCATGTCGGTGGCCAGCGCCTCCATGTCCAAGTCCTTCGACCAGCAGATCGACAAGACGCTGGGCGCCGACTTCGTGATCCAGAACAGCAACTTCGTGCCCTTCTCGAACGAGGTCACCGACGCGGTCCGCGGCACCGACGGCGTCGGTCTCGTCGTGCGGCAGCGGTTCGCACCGGTGGCCGTACGGCTGCCGGACGGCAAACGCGTCGAGACCACCGCCGCGGGCTACGACGACGGCGTGGACGACGTCGCGCACGTGACGTACACGGCCGGGAACACCGCGGCCGCGCTGGCCCCCGGCCGTCTCGGCATGGACCGCGGCTTCGCGGACGACCACCACGTCCGGGTCGGCAGCACGCTCCCGGTCGAGTTCCCCGGCGGGCAGCGGACCCGGCTGAAGGTGGGCGCCCTCACCGACCAGGACAACAGCGGCGGCTTCGGCATGCGGGGCGGCCTGTTCTTCGGGATCTCCACGGTCGAGAAGTACGTGCCCGGCGGCCAGGACTCCGCGCTGTACGTCGACAAGTCCTCCGGCACGAGCGCCGACCAGCTGCGCAAGAACCTGGACCGGACGCTCAAGCCGTACCCGCAGGTCCAGGTGCGCGATCAGGCCGACTACAAGAAGCTGGTGCACGACCAGATCGCCGTGCTGCTCTACCTCGTCTACGCGCTGCTCGGGCTGGCGATCATCATCGCCGTGCTCGGGGTGGTCAACACGCTCGCCCTGTCGGTCGTGGAGCGGACCCGCGAGATCGGGCTGCTGCGGGCCATCGGGCTCGCCCGCCGGCAGCTGCGCCGGATGATCCGGCTGGAGTCGGTGGTGATCGCGGTGTTCGGTGCGGTGCTCGGGCTCGCACTGGGGCTGGTGTGGGGCGTGTGCACCCAGCAGGTGCTGGCGCTGCAGGGCATGAAGGCACTCGCGATCCCGTGGACCACGATCGTCGCGGTGGTGATCGGCTCGGCGGTGGTGGGCATCGTGGCGGCGCTGCTGCCCGCGCTGCGTGCATCGCGGATGAATGTGCTGGCCGCCATCGCGCACGAGTGAATGCGCTGGCCGCCGTGGCGCACGAGTGATGGAATCGCGGCAGGTGCTCAAGTCGCTTGCACGTGAGGAGAGTTCATGCCGCGCCCGTTCCGCTTCGGTGTCAGCCTGACCAGTGCCGCGCCCGCCGGGGAGTGGCGCGCCAAGTGCCGCCGGGCAGAGGAGCTCGGCTACGACGTGATCCATGTGCCCGACCATCTCGGCATGGTCGCGCCGTTCCCGGCGCTGGTCGCCGCGGCCGCCGTCACCGAGCGGCCGCGGCTGGGCACGTTCGTGCTCAACGCGGGCTTCTGGAACCCGACGCTGCTGGCCCGCGAGGTGGCCACCACGGACGCCCTGACCGACGGCCGGCTCGAACTCGGCCTCGGCACCGGCTATGTGCAGGCCGAACACGACACCGCGGGGCTGCCGTTCGGCTCCCCGCGCGAGCGCGTGGACCATCTGCAGCGCACCGTCGAGGAGTTGGACCGGCTGCTCGGCTCCGGCGACCACCAGCCCCCGCCCGGCGCAGAAGCCGCGCGTACCGCTGATGATCGGAGCCAACGGCGACCGGATGATGAGGCTCACCGCCGAGCACGCCGACATCGCGGCGTTCACGGGTGCGCGTCTGGTGCCGGGCAGCACGACCGGGAAGCTGGCGCCGATCGCGCCCGCGGAGCTCGAGGAGAGGGTGGCGCGTTACCGGCGGCTGGCCGTGGGCCGCGAGGAGGAGGCCGAACTGAACCTGCTCGTGCAGATGGTGGCCGTGACCGAGGACCGCTCGGCCGCGGTCCGCCCGCTCGCCGAGCGGGTGGGCTCGACCGTCGAGCAGGTACTGGAGCTGCCCATCCTGCTCGTCGGCACGCTGGAACAGATCGTCGCCCAGGTGCTGGCCCAGCGCGAGCGGTACGGCTTCTCGTATCTGACGGTCCTGGAGCCGTACATGGAGGCGTTCGCCCCGGTCGTCGCGGAACTCGGCGGGCGCTGACCACGCCCCGCCCGCTCGTCCGTCCGGATGCTGGAATTCCAGGTCCGCGACAGGCCCGCGTGATGGGATCCCGGCATGACCGATCTGCGTATACGCGCCGCGACGCCCGCCGACCTGGACACCGTCCTCGCCTTCTGGAAGACGGCAGCCGAGGGCACCAGCATCAGCGACGACCGGGACGGCGTGGAGCGGCTCGTCGAGCGGGATCCGGAGGCCCTCGTCCTCGCCGAGCAGGACGGCGAGCTCGTCGGCACGGTGATCGCCGGCTTCGACGGCTGGCGCTGCCATCTGTACCGGCTGGCGGTCCACCCGCAGCGACGGCGCCAGGGGATCGCCTCGGCGCTGCTCGCCGCCGCGGAAGAACGGCTCGTACGGCTCGGCGGACGGCGCGGGGACGCGATGGTGCTGGTGCGCAACGAGAGTGCGCACCATGCCTGGCGCGCGGCGGGGTACGCGCCCGAGGAGCACTGGCGGCGCTGGGTGAAGCCCCTCACCGGCTGAGGGTGAAGCCCCACACCGACCTACTTTGCTCATCCTTTACCATTGGGGGACCTTCCGGTCCTCCCCGCGAGGATCACCCGGTCCTGCATGAAAGGTGTGAGCGTCCGCCCATGGGCGAACCCCCCAGTAGTCCGCGCACCGCACGACGTCGCGCGTTCCTCCCGCCCCTGTCCGACGATGGGACGGAGGTGACCCGATGACCGAAGTGCTCCTCCTGCTGGTGGCGATCCTGCTCTCGCTCGCCTGCGGTGCCTTCGTCGCGGCCGAGTTCTCCCTGACCACGGTCCGGCGCAGCGAGCTCGAACGAGCGGTGGAGCGCGGTGAGCGGGGCGCGTCCGGCGCCCTGAAGGCCGTACGGAACCTGACCTTCCAGCTCTCGGGCGCCCAGCTCGGCATCACCGTCACCAATCTGGTCGTCGGCATGCTCGCCGAACCGTCCATCGCCAAGCTGATCGCCGGACCGCTCAAAGCCCTCGGCATCTCGTCGTCGGCGGCGAGTTCCCTCGCCCTGGTGCTCGGCACCGCCCTGTCCACGGTCTTCCTGATGGTCGTCGGCGAGCTGGTGCCCAAGAACTGGGCGATCTCCTCACCGCTGCCCGTGGCCAAGCGGGTGGGCAACGCCCAGCGCTGGTTCAGCGCCGCCTTCCGGCCCTTCATCTCCCATCTCAACAACACCGCGAACCACGTCGTACGCCGCTTCGGCCTGGAGCCGGCCGAGGAGCTGGCCTCCGCGCGCGGCCCCAAGGAACTGGCGGCGCTGGCCCGGCACTCCGCCAAGGAGGGCGCCCTGGAGCCCGACACCGCCGAGCTGTTCGTCCGGACCCTCAACCTCGCCGACCTCACCGCGGAGAACGTGATGACGCCCCGCGTGCAGGTCATCGCCCTCGACGTCCAGGCGACCTGCGAGGACGTGGCGAACGCGACCCGGGCCACCGGGCTGTCCCGGTTCCCGGTCTACCGCAGCAGCCTCGACGCGGTCGTGGGCACCGCACACATCAAGGACATCCTCGCGATACCCGCCGACCGCCGTACCCGCACCCTCGTCTCCGAGCTGATGCGCGAGCCGCTCCTGGTCCCGGAGACCCTCACCGTCGACCGGCTGCTGGACCGGCTGTCCGGCAAGCGCACCATGGCCGTCGTCATCGACGAGTACGGCGGTACCGCGGGCGTGGCCACGCTGGAGGACATCGTCGAGGAGGTCGTCGGCGAGGTGCGGGACGAGCACGACCCGCACGAGACGCCGGACCTGGCCGCGGCGGGCAGCGACGACGAGGGCCACGCGCTGTACTCGGCCGACGGATCGGCCCGCGTGGACCAGCTCGCGCGCGTCGGGCTCAGGGCCCCGGAGGGTCCGTACGAGACGCTGGCCGGCCTTGTGGCGTCCGAGCTGGGCCGGATCCCGGCCGTGGGCGACCGCGTGGAGGTCGCCGGGTGGCGGCTCGACGTCGTGGACGCCTCCGGGCGCCGGGCCGCACGGGTCGTGCTGCACGCGCCCTTCGACGACGAGGCCCAGGCCAAGGACCAGCAGGGGGACGCCCGATGACCGCCGTACAGCTGCTGATCGGCCTTGCGACCCTCGTCGTCAACGCCTTCTTCGTCGGCGCGGAGTTCGCACTGATCTCCGTGCGCCGTTCGCAGATCGAACCGCACGCGGAGGACGGCGACCGGCGGGCCAAGAGTGTCCTGTGGGGCCTCCAGCACGTCTCCGCGCTGCTGGCGGCCGCACAGCTCGGCATCACGCTGTGCACGCTGGTCCTCGGCGTGGTCGCCGAGCCGGCCATCGCGCACCTGCTGGAGCCGGTGTTCCATGCCGTGGGCGTGCCGGAGAGTGCGGGACACGTGGTGTCCTTCGTGATCGCGCTGACCCTGGCGACGTATCTGCACATGCTGCTCGGCGAGATGGTGCCGAAGAACGTCGCCCTCGCCGAACCGGTGCGCACCGCGCTGCTGCTCGGCCCGCCGCTGGTCGCCCTCTCCCGCACCCTGCGCCCGGTGATCTTCACGATCAACGCCTTCGCGAACGCGCTGCTGAAGCTCCTGCGGGTGGAGACCAAGGACGAGGTCGCGGCGACCTTCTCGGACGCCGAGCTGGCCCGGATCGTGCGGGACTCCGGCGAGGCGGGCCTGATCGACGAGCGCGCCCGGGAGCGGCTGCACGACGCGCTGGAACTGGGCCGCCGCCCGGTGCGCGACGTGGTCCTCCCGCTGGAAGGCGTCGTCTACGCGCGCGTGGGCGTCACTCCGGACGAACTGGAGCGGCTGTCGGCCCGGTCGGGCTTCTCCCGCTTCCCGGTGGTGGACGAGGGGCGCCGCATCGTCGGCTACCTCCACGTCAAGGACGCGCTCGACGCCCCCGGGCGGGACGTCCCGTTCCGCGTGGACGACATGCGGCCCATCGCGAGCGTGCGCGCGGGCACCCCGCTGGACGACGTACTCACAGCGATGCGCCGCAGCCGCACACACCTCGCGGCCGTCCTCGGCGACGACGGCCGGATGGCCGGCCTGGTGACCATGGAGGATGTACTACGGGAGCTGTTCGGCCAGCGGGCGTGAGCGCAGTGGTGACGGGGACCAGGCCGACCGACCGGCGGGTATGGAGCCGGGTTACCATCGCTTTCGCCATGCAGAAGAACCCCACTCACACCAGCCTGGTCGCGGTCGGCGACTCCTTCACCGAGGGCATGTCGGACCTGCTGCCGGACGGCTCCTACCGCGGCTGGGCCGACCTCCTCGCCGGACGGATGGCGGCCATCACCCCCGGCTTCCGCTACGCCAACCTCGCGGTCCGCGGCAAGCTGATCCAGCAGATCGTCGAGGAGCAGGTCGACGTGGCCGCGGCCATGCGGCCCGACGTGATCACCCTGGTGGGCGGCCTCAACGACACCCTGCGGCCCAAGTGCGACATGGGGCGCGTGAAGGGCCTGCTGACCGAGGCTGTGGAGCGGCTGAGCCCGGCCTGCGAGCAGCTGGTGCTGATGCGCAGCCCGGGCCGCCGCGGACCGGTCCTGGAGCGCTTCCGGCCGCGCATGGAGGAGCTGTTCGACACCGTCGACGAGCTCGCCGCCCGCCACGGCGCGGTGGTTGTCGACCTCTACGGAGCACCCTCGCTCGGCGATCCCCGCCTGTGGGACGTCGACCGCCTGCACCTGACGGCCGAGGGGCACCGCAGGGTCGCGGAAGCCGTCTGGCAGACGCTCGGCTACTCCCCCGAGGACGCCGACTGGCACACGCCGATGGCGATCACCCCGCCTCCCGGATGGGCCAGCCGCCGCGTGGCGGACGCCCGCTTCGCCCGGCAGCACCTCCTGCCGTGGATCGGCCGCCGCCTGACAGGCCGCTCCTCCGGCGACGGACTGCCGCCCAAGCGCCCCGACCTGCTGCCCTACGAGGGCCCCGCGGCCTAGCGTCGTGACCACCCGCGTGACCAACGTCAGGGGCCGCATCCACGAATGGGGCCCCCGACTCGAACACGCCCCCGCCGGCATCGTCTACGTCGGCCACCGCTGGACCATGGGCGGCTGGAACCTCCCCCGGCACCCGCTCCACAACCCCTTCGCCTACGACACCCCGAAGCGCCGCCGCGACGGCACCCGCGCCGAGGTGATGGCCATGTACCGGGCCTACCTGCTGGAGCACCCCGAGCTGCTGGAGCTGATTCCGGAGCTACGCGGGCGGACACTGGCCTGCTGGTGCGCGCCGGAGCTGTGTCACGGGGATGTGCTGGCGGAGCTGGCGGAGCTTCAGCGTCGCTGACGCACCGTCCGCGGCGGCGGACGACTTCGTCATGACGGTCCTCGACCTGACGCTCGGTCCCCGTCCACGTCGCCGACCGCATCGTCTCGTTCATCGCGCCCCGCCGATCGGTCAGGTGCCGTAAGGCGGACCCGCGCAGTGATCCGTTTCCCGATCGGAGTCCGCCGCGCCTGCAGCTCCTCGCTCAGCGCGGCAACGATCTCCAGGCCGTGCTTGCCGACCCGGCCCGGCTCGGGCGGCGCAACCGTCGGCAGCGTCAGGCTGCTGTCCCACACGGTGATGTCCAGCGCGTCACCGACGGGCTCGAGATCCAGCAGGCACGGGCCGGGCGAGTACTTCACCGCGTTGGTCACCAGCTCGCTGACGACGAGCTGCACCGCACCCACCCCGTCGGTCGACACGAGCAGGCCCTCGCCCGCGAGGCGGCGCAGGTAGTCCGTGGCGAACCGGCGGGCCTCACCGATCGAGTCTGACGTGCCGTCGTAGGCCGCCCCGGCCCACCCCGACGGCGGCGCGTCTTCGCCCTCGCCGTCGCCGGCCACTGCTCCGGTCATGTCGCTCCTGCCTGACGACCGCCCGCTCCCGAGGGGCAACCACAGATACCCCGGAGTCGCCATGTCACGCCTGAGGTTGACCGTAGTTTTCCTGTTGACGCTCAACCGCCACACCGCTGCCCTGTGCGGCGACTGCCACTTGGCGCCGTCGCCGGTGGAGCATTGACAAGCGTCCCCGGGGAAGGCGCTCAAAGACGTGTTCTCTACGACGGAGTCCCAGTGACGATTGGTCCCGACCGGCTGGCTGACGCGGTCCAGCCGCCAGAAACTGTCCCCGAGACGATCGGCGAGCTGGAAACCGAGATCGCACAGCTGCAGCAGGCGGTGAGGTCCCACGCGGTCATCGACCAGGCAGTCGGTGTGATCGCGACTGTCGGCCGTATGACACCCCACGAAGCCTGGGACGTCATCCGCGAGACGTCCATGTGCACCAACATCAAGCTTCGCAAGGTGGCCGAGTCCCTCGTCGCCTGGGCACGGTCCGGGGACCTGCCTCCGGAGATCAGGGACGTACTGACGGCGCAGCTGAAGCGGCACGGGGCCAGATGACCCACCGGACGCCTACGAGCTTCGCCGCGAGTCGTCCGCTGTGACCTCGCCGTCCCACCCACGTCTCGCATGCGGTGACGCACGTCTCGTAGCTTCCGACGAAGGTGGGCATGGCGCTGGCCTGCACCAACCACCAGTAGAATCCGTCCACGTGACTTCTGCGCCCGCCAAGCCCCGCATCCCGAACGTCCTCGCCGGACGCTACGCCTCCACCGAGCTCGCCACCCTCTGGTCGCCCGAGCAGAAGGTGAAGCTGGAGCGGCAGCTCTGGCTCGCCGTGCTGCGGGCCCAGAAGGACCTCGGCATCGAGGTGCCGGACGAGGCGATCGCCGACTACGAGCGTGTCCTCGACACCGTCGACCTGGCCTCCATCGCCGAGCGCGAGAAGGTCACGCGGCACGACGTGAAGGCTCGGATCGAGGAGTTCAACGCTCTCGCCGGGCACGAGCACGTCCACAAGGGCATGACCTCCCGCGACCTCACCGAGAACGTCGAGCAGCTGCAGATCCGCCTCTCGCTGGAGCTGATGCGCGACCGCACGGTGGCGGTGCTGGCACGGCTGGGCAAGCTGGCGGGCGAGTACGCCGAGCTGGTCATGGCCGGCCGCTCGCACAACGTCGCCGCGCAGGCCACGACCCTGGGCAAGCGGTTCGCGACCGCCGCCGACGAGCTGCTCGTCGCGCACGGCCGGGTCGAGGAGCTGCTCGGCCGTTACCCGCTGCGCGGCATCAAGGGCCCGGTGGGAACGGCGCAGGACATGCTGGACCTGCTGGGCGGTGACGCCTCCAAGCTCGCCGAGCTGGAGGACCGGATCGCCCGGCACCTCGGCTTCTCGCAGGCGTTCACCTCGGTCGGCCAGGTCTACCCGCGCTCCCTGGACTACGAGGTCGTCACCGCGCTGGTGCAGGTCGCGGCGGCGCCGTCGTCGCTGGCCAAGACGGTCCGGCTGATGGCCGGGCACGAGCTGGTCACCGAGGGCTTCAAGCCGGGCCAGGTCGGCTCCTCCGCGATGCCGCACAAGATGAACACGCGGTCCTGCGAGCGCGTCAACGGCCTGATGGTGATCCTGCGCGGCTACGCCTCGATGACGGGCGAGCTGGCGGGCGACCAGTGGAACGAGGGCGACGTGTCCTGCTCCGTGGTGCGCCGGGTGGCCCTGCCCGACGCGTTCTTCGCGCTGGACGGTCTGCTGGAGACCTTCCTGACCGTCCTCGACGAGTTCGGCGCCTTCCCCGCGGTGATCGCACGCGAGCTGGACCGCTACCTGCCGTTCCTCGCCACCACGAAGGTGCTGATGGGCGCGGTGCGCTCGGGTGTCGGCCGCGAGGTCGCCCACGAGGCGATCAAGGAGAACGCCGTCGCCACGGCGCTCGCGATGCGTGAGCAGGGTGCCGAGCGCAACGACCTGCTCGACAAGCTGGCCGCCGACGAGCGACTGCCCCTCGACCGTGAGCAGTTGGCGGCCCTGATGGCCGACAAGCTGTCCTTCACGGGCGCGGCCGCCGACCAGGTCGGTGTCCTCGTCGGCCGTATCGAGGAGATCGTCAAGCAGCACCCGGAGGCCGCGGGCTACACGCCGGGGGCGATCCTCTGACCCGCTTCACCCAGGCGGAACTGGAGGCCGCGCGCGGCCGTCTCGTCCCTGACGTGGCCGCGGACGGCCTCCGTGTCCTGTTCTGCGGCATCAACCCGGGGTTGATGACGGCCGCGACGGGCCACCACTTCGCCCGGCCCGGCAACCGGTTCTGGCCGGTGCTGCACCTGTCCGGGTTCACGCCGAGGCTGCTGAAGCCGTCCGAGCAGCAGGAGTTGCTGTCGTACGGGCTGGGGATCACGAACGTCGTGGCGCGGGCGACCGCGCGGGCCGACGAGCTGACGGCCGAGGAGTACCGCGAGGGCGGACGGCAACTGGCCCTGAAGGTCGCGCGGCTGCGTCCACGCTGGCTGGCCGTGGTCGGAGTCACCGCCTACCGGGCGGCCTTCGACGACCGCAAGGCGCAAGTGGGGCCCCAGGAACGGGTGATCGGGGACTCACGGGTGTGGGTCCTGCCGAACCCGAGCGGCCTGAACGCGCACTGGACGGCGGCGACGATGGCGGAGGAGTTCGGGCGGTTGCGCGAGGCGGCGGAGGCCTGACCCGTCAGTCCGGTACGACGTCCGAGACGGCGAAAAGCAGCCGTACCTCCGCCTCGGGGTCGGTGTCTGCCACGGTGATGACGAGCCAGCGGCCGCGGGCGTTCTTCCAGGCCTGCAGTTCCACCGTCTGGACAGCGAGTCGCGCCCAGGGCTCGGGTATCTCCTCGCCGCGGCCCATGCGCTCCTGGAGCGTGCCGGCCCCCCAGCGAGCCGCCGCTCCTTCCCGGGTGGTCAAGTGCTCGGTGAGGGCCCCTTCCAGGGCATAGACGTCCTCCGCCGTCAGGCGGCCCCCCGGGCACTCACTGCCGCTCACCGCTAACTCGACTATGCCGGGATCGGGCCCGCCCACGTCCCGGTCCCACAACTCGTCGACGAGGTCGAGGCACTTCGCGATGTCCATGTGATCCAGTATTCCGCCCGGCACTGACAATTGGCGGCGCGTCAGACGTCCCGGTTCGCGCCACCCTGCGCATCCGGCAGCCACGCACGCGTACGGACCGGCCGGTGTGTCGGCCCCCCCCTGGCACTCGCCGGTGTCCCCCGTGCCGAGTACCATCCGGCCAACACGCGCACGAGCTGGGAGGACGGGACCTTGGGGCAGCTGACCGGCGGGGATCCCTCACTGCTGCGAAGGATCAATTCCGCGGTGGTGCTGCACGCGCTGCGTGCCACGGACGCAGCGACTCTGACCGAGATCACCCGGGTGACCGGGTTGTCCCGGCCGACCGTCGAGGGTGTCGTCGAGGGCCTCATCGAGGCGGGCTACGTCATCGAGAAGGCGGCCGACGAGAGTCTCGTACGGCGGCAGGGGCGGCCCGCCCGGCGCTTCAGGTTCCGGGCCGAGGCCGGGCATCTGCTGGGCCTGGACATCGGCTCCCACCGCGTCGCCGCGCTGCTGGCCGACCTCGACGGCCGGGTGCTCGGCTCGGCGAGCAAGGACGTGGACGAGTCGGCTCCCGCCGAGGAGCGCCTGGACCGGGCACGGACGACGGTGGCGGAGTTGCTGCGCCGTGCCGGGGTATCCCGCGGCTCGCTGCGGGCCGTGGGCGTCGCCTCGCCCGGGATCGTCGAGGCCGACGGCACCGTGCGGCTGTGCGCGGCGCTGCCGCAATGGACGGGGCTGGCCCTCGGCGAGCGGCTGAGCCGGTCCTTCAAGTGCCCGGTCCTGGTGGAGAACGACGCCAATGCCGCGGCCGTCGCGGAGCACTGGAAGGGTGCGGCCACCGAGTCCGACGACATCGTGTTCGTGCTCGCCGGGCTGAGTCCGGGGGCCGGTTCGCTGATCGGCGGACAGCTGCACCGCGGGTACGGCGGGGCGGCCGGCGAGATCGGCGCGCTGCACCTGCTGGGCCGCGAGGTGACGCCCGAGACGCTGCTGTCCACCACGGACGAACCCCTGCATCCGCTCGACGAGCAGGCCGTCGCCGAGGTCTTCGCGCAGGCCCGCGAGGGCGACCAGCGGGCCCGCGCGGCCGTCGAGCGCTTCATCCAGCGGCTCGTGCACGACGTGGCCGCCCTGGTCCTGGCCCTCGACCCCGAGCTGGTCGTCGTCGGCGGCTGGGCGTCCGGCCTGGACGGCGTACTGGACCCGCTGCGCCGCGAATTGGAGCGCTACTGCCTGCGCCCGCCGAATGTGGCCCTGTCGCTTCTCGGGGAGGCCGCGGTGGCGACCGGCGCGCTGCGGCTCGCCCTGGACCACGTGGAGGAGCAGCTGTTCGCGGTGGAGGGCACGGTGACGGCGCGCCGCTGAGCGCCGTGGCGAAAAGCCGTGCCCCGGAGCAGCTCCGGGGCACGACAGACGGGTACGGGCGTCAGGACGCCTGGCGCTCGGGCCCCTGGTGGATCTCCACGCCGCCCGAGTCACCGAAGGTCAGACGGCAGGTGTCCGCGCGGTACGTGGCCACGGAGAGCGCCGCGGTGCGGCCCTCGGCGAGGAAGCGGGTGGTGACGACGAGGACGGGCGCCCCCGGGAGCCGGTCCAGTTCCTTGGCGTCGTCCGCGCGCGCGGAGCCCAGCTCCACGGAGCTGTCCCGGCGCTCCAGCTCCAGCCGCTGCAGCTCGCGCAGCACCGCACGCGCGCGTGCCGGACCGGACGGCGCGTCTATGGCCGACAGGTCGGGTACCGAGGACGCCGGGATGTAGAGCAGCTCCGCGGCGACGGTCTGGCCGTGCGACGTACGGGAGCGGCGCACCGTGTGGACGGTCTCGTCCGGGGCGATCCCCAGTGCCGCGGCGACGGCCGCGGGCGCGGTCGCCTGCGCGCAGTCGACGGCCTGCCAGACGTCGTCGGCCGCTTCGGGCCAGGCGTGCTGTTCCGTGCCGACCGCGACGCCCACGCGCGGCGGGGCGACGGTCGTGCCGACACCGCGGCGGCGCTGCAGCCTGCCCTCCAGCTCGAGCTGTTCCAGGGCTTGGCGGAGCGTCGCCCGGGCGACGCCGAAGCGGGCCGCCAGGTCGCGTTCGTTGGGCAGGATCTCGCCCACGGAGAACTCGGAATCCAATGCCTCGCTGAGCACGGTCTTGAGGTGCCAGTACTTCGGTTCCGGCACCGACTCCAACTGCGTGGTCCCCACCCTGTCCTCCGCAATCGCCGTGATCCGGCGGCGTTTTAGCGCCCTTGTTTATTAAAGGTTGTTGCACTTATCTGCGACCATAGGGCGGCCCAAACCCTTGGTCAAGACCAATCCTCGATCCAGGTGGGCACGGCACGGGGCGCCCGCCGCGCAGCGTTCACACGGCGTTCGTAACGGAGCTGCCCCCTCCGCTCTAGGGGGCGACCAGGGAGAGCAGCTTGTCCGGGTTGCGCATGATGTAGACCGCCTGGATGCGGCCCTCGTAGATGTCCACCTGGAAGACGCTGTCGGGCTTGCCGGCGGACAGGACGACGACCGCGATGCCGCCGTTGAGTTCCATGAACTCGAAGGACACGTCCGGCACGCCCTTCTGGGCGGCACCGATGAGGAAGCGGCCCACCTTGTCGGAGGTCTCCAGGACCCGCAGCGGGGCGCGGGACTTGCCGCCGCTGTCGCCGACGAGCCGCACGTCGGGCGCGAGCAGCGCCATGAGCCCCTCCAGGTCGCCGCCGCCGGCGGCGGCGAGGAACTGTTCGGTCAGCTCACGGCGCCGGGCGGGGTCGACCTCGTAGCGCGGCCGCCGCTCGTCGACATGCTTGCGGGCCCGTCCGGCGAGCTGGCGCACCGCCGCCTCGCCCCGGTCGAGCATGGCGGCGATGTCCGCGTACGGGTGGCCGAAGGCCTCCCGGAGCACGAACACGGCCCGCTCCAGCGGCGACAGCGACTCCAGGACGACGAGGACGGCCAGTGACACGGAGTCGGCGAGTACGGCGCGCTCGGCGGTGTCCGGCACGTCGTCCCCGAAGTCGGTCAGGTACGGCTCCGGCAGCCACGGGCCGACGTACGCCTCGTTGCGTGCCTTGACCTGGCGCAGCCTGTCGATGGCGAGCCGGGTGGTGACGCGCACCAGGTAGGCGCGTGGTTCGCGCACCGCCTCGCGGTCGGCCCCGGACCAGCGCAGCCAGGCCTCCTGGACCACGTCCTCCGCGTCGGCCACCCGCCCGAGTATGCGGTAGGCGACCCCCATCAGGACGGGACGGTGCTCTTCGAAGACGTCGGTCTCGGTGTCGGTGGTCACGGCTCCATCCCATGCGACGCGCGCGGACATGTCCAGGCGAATTCCGCGTGTCCCGGAGCAGAATGGCTCGCGGGCCGCCGGCGGTCGGCGGCACAGTTGCGGAGGCGACCATGCGGTACGCGGTTCTGGGAACGGGCATGGTGGGGCGAACGCTCGGCAGCAAGCTGGCGGAACTCGGCCATGAGGTGACGCTCGGTTCGCGCGCCAAGGACAATCCGGCCGCCCTGGAGTGGGCGCGTGAGACCGGCGCGGGGGCGCGGTCGGGCACCTTCGAGGAGGCGGCCTCGTCCGCGGAGGCCGTGATCTCCGCCGTCAGCGGCCGCGTGACCCTCGCCGCTTTGGAGGCGGCCGGGGCCGCCAACCTCGACGGCAAGATCGTCGTCGACGTCTCCAACCCCATCGCCTTCGAGGACGGGCAGGTGCGGCTGGACCCGGTCGGGTCGGACAGTGTGGGCGAGCAGGTGCAGCGGGCGTTTGCGCACGCGCGCGTGGTGAAGACGCTCAACACCGTCAACTGCGACGTGATGGTGGAGCCCTCGCTGGTGCCCGGCGAGCACCAGATCTTCGTGTGCGGGGAGGACGCGGCCGCCAAGGAGCAGGTCACCCGCATGCTCGGCGAGTTCGGCTGGCCCGCGCACCGGGTGCTCGACCTGGGCGGCATCACGGCCTCGCGCGGTGTCGAGATGTTCATGCCGCTGTGGCTGGACCTCATGCGCACCCTGGGGATGACGCACTTCAACATGGAGTTCCACCGCGGTCGTTGACGCCGGTACGGTTGCCGGCCCCAAAGGGCTACCCGTCGGTAGCATTTGCTGACAAGCTGTCTACAGCGCGTCCGTCAGCGAGCCCCAGACGAGGAGCACCCCCATGTCCGCCACCGTCTCCTTCAAGGTCCCCTCTCCAGGTGGCCCGCAGCCCGTGACCGTCTCCTACGCGCGTGTGGGCAGCGGCGAGCCGCTGCTCCTGCTGCACGGCATCGGTCACCACCGGCAGGCCTGGGACCCGGTGGTGGACATCCTGGCGACCGAGCGCGACGTGATCGCCGTGGACCTGCCCGGCTTCGGCATCTCCCCCGGTCTGCCGGACGGGCTCGCCTACGACCTCGCTACGACGACGGCCGTGTTCGGCGCGTTCTGCGAGGCGCTGGAGCTCGACCGTCCGCATGTGGCGGGCAACTCGCTCGGTGGTCTGCTGGCCCTCGAACTCGGCCGTGAGCAGCTCGTGCGGTCCGTGACCGCCCTGTCCCCGGCCGGATTCTGGTCGGAGAGCGAGCGCCGCTACGCCTTCGGTGTGCTGCTGGCCATGCGGCGGATCTCACGGCGGCTGCCGCTGCCCCTGGTGCAGCAGCTGTCGCGTTCGGCGGCCGGCCGGACGATGCTGACGAGCACCATCTACGCCCACCCGGGCCGCCGTTCACCCGAGGCCGTGGTCGCCGAGACGCTGGCCCTGGCGAAGGCGCCCGGGTTCGACGCGACCCTCCGGGCGGGCAGCGCCGTCCGGTTCACCGACGACCTTCCCGGCATCCCGGTCACCGTGGGCTGGGGCAGCAGGGACATGCTGCTCGTGCGCCGTCAGGGGGTGCGTGCCAAGCAGATCATCCCCCGGGCCCGGCTGGTGCGGCTGCCCGGCTGCGGGCACTGCCCGATGAGCGACGACCCGGCGTTGGTCGCCCGCGTCATCCTCGACGGCAGCCGCGTTTCCGAGCGCAGCCGCTGAGGCGATGCGTCTGCGGGCCAACGCCCCGGAGCCCAGGGCGACTCCGGCGCCGACCAGGGCGCTGCCGAGGGCCTGGGCGGCCCCGTAGGAGCCCGTTGCGACGAGCGGGGCCGTGCAGGCGGCGGCGACCGGGATGAGGCCGGAGAACAGCGTCGCGCGCTCGGCGCCGAGCCGCTGCATGCCCATGTACCAGCACACGAAGCCGACGACCGTGACGACCGCCGCCTGCCACAGCAGCGCGGCCGTCTCGGTGGCGTCGGGACGCCGCAGCCACCCCGCGCCGTCCACCAGCAGCCCGGCCGCCGCAGACTCGGCCGCGGCGACGCCACACACCGTGGCGGACAGCAGCCTGGGCCCCAGAGGCCGCAGGACGGGCACGGCGAGTACCGCGAACCCGACCTCCCCGGCCAGTGCGCAGGCGGAGAAGGCGATCCCCGTGCCGTCCGCGCGCCCCCATCCCTGCACCGTGAAGGCACCGCAGGCGACCAGCAACGCCCCGTACAGGGGCGCACGTTGGGGCCGGCGGCCGTCCAGGAGCGGCACCACGACGGCGACGACCACGGGTGCGCATCCCACGAAGACGCCGGGCACCGCCGGCTCCGCGGAGCGCTCCGCCGCGATCACGGCCAGGTTGAAGCCGACCATGCCGACGGCGGCGAGCAGCGCCAGACGCAGCCACCGGCCGGGCGCAAGCTCGCGCAGCCGTGCCACCGCCCCCTTCCCGGCCAGCGGCACGAGCAGCAGGCAGGCGAGGCCGTAGCGCAGGAACTGGCCGCCCGCGTACGGGTAGTGGCCGAGGACGCTGTTCGCGGTGAAGGACCCGCCGACGAGGACACACGCGAGCGCGGCGAGAAGCGCACCGCGCGTGGTGGTGACGTTCATGGCGGCGACGCTAGGCAGCGAGGCGGTCCGGTTTAAGGTCCATTTCCATGACGCCATCGGAGACCAATCAGGACGGGACCCACGGTCCGGCCGCGCCCGCGCACCCCGTCCAGCCGGGCTCCCCCGCCTGGGAACTGCTCCTGCCCGCCGTCTCCGCCCCGGCACGCACGCGTGGGCGCTCGCTCCAGGCGGCACTGCGTGAGGCGGTGCGCACGGGGAGGCTGGCTCCGGGCACCCGGCTGCCGTCGAGCCGCGACCTCGCCGCCGACCTCGGGGTGTCCCGGGGGCTGATCACCGAGGCGTACGAGCAGCTGACGGCGGAGGGCTATCTGCGCAGCGGGCGAGGGGCCGGCACCTGGGTGGGCGGTGCCGTGCGGGCCGCGCCGCCACGCGCGCGTGACCTCGCCCCGCGCTCCCCCGGTCTGCACGCCGACTTCGTCGCGGGAACACCGGATCTGTCGCTGTTCCCGCGCTCCGCCTGGGCCGCGGCACAGCGGGCGGTCCTGGCGGAGCTGCCGCACCAGGACCTCGGCTACCCCGATCCACGCGGGCTGCCACAGCTGCGCACCGCGCTGGCCGAACTGCTGGCACGGCGCCGGGGCGTGGTCGCGGACCGGGAGCGCATCGTCGTCGTCTCCGGGGTGGCACAGGCGACGACCCTGCTCGGCTTCGCGCTCCACGCGCGCGGGTGGCGCACCGTCGGCGTGGAGGACCCAGGGAGCCCGCAGCACGACGCCCTGTACGGCTCGGCCGGCGTCACGACCGTGCCGCTGCCCCTGGACGGCGAGGGGATCGTCCCGGGCCCACTGCGGGACTCGGGCGTCCGGGCCGTGGTGACGACGCCCTCCCACCAGTTCCCCACCGGGATCGCCTACTCCGCGCGGCGCCGCACCGAACTGCTCGACTGGGTCCGATCGGTGGACGGGCTCGTCCTGGAGGACGACTACGACGGCGACTTCCGCTACGACCGCGCCCCGGTGGGCGCGTTGCAGGGTCTCGACCCGGAGCACGTGGCGTACACCGGCTCGGTCAGCAAGTCGCTGGCCCCGGGGCTGCGACTCGGCTGGCTGCTCGTACCGGAGTCGCTGGCCGACGAGGTGATCGAGCGCAAGCGCACGATGGATCTCGGCCATCCCACCCTCGACCAGGCGCTGTTCGCGCGCTTCGTCGAGCGCGGCGACTACGACCGCCAGCTGCGCCGCTGCCAGCGCGCGTACCGCGAGCGGCGCGACGCGCTCGTGGCCGCGCTGGAGGAGCATTTCCCGGGCGCCGAGGTCACCGGGATCGCCGCGGGACTGCACGTCATCGCCGCGCTGCCGCAGCGGTACGGCCCGCAGAAGGACTTCCTCGCGCGCGTGGCCGCGGCCGGCGTCGCCGTACGACCGCTGTCGGACTACACGCACGCACGTGCCGGGCACGACGAGGAGGGTGGCGTGCGGCTGGTGCTCGGGTACGCGCATCTCGCACCCGCACGAATCCGGGCAGGCGTACGGCTGATGGTCAGGGCTGCCTCGGAGACGTGACGGCGGGACGCGGGCGGCGGGCGCCGGGCGGCGCGGCCGGCGCGAAGACGGGATGCCGGACGCTCGGCTGCGAGGCTGCGAGGCTGCGAGGCTGCGAGGCGGCGAGGCTGCGAGGCGGCGAGGCGGCGAGGCGGCGGGGCGGGACGGTAGGGCGTTCGGCGCGGAGGCGCGGAGGCGCGGAAAAAGGGCGACCGGCGCAGAGACGGGACGGCAGGGCGACCGGCGCGAGGACCCGCGACCGGCTCATCTCTCGTGCACCCCAAGCCGCCCACGTCGCACGCCCGTTCCCTTGCCTCTGCGGTCATTTGTTCACTTGCGGTTTCCGTGCGCGCTGCGGCGCACCAGTAGTTGTTGCATCGCACACTGGCCGGATCCCGTCCCTGGAGGCGCATCCATGTCCCACAGTCCGTTCCCGGGCCGCCGTAGCGTGCTGCGCGGCACCCTCGCCGCGTCGGCGGCGCTGACCCTGCCCACCGCGCTCGGTGCGGCCCCGGCCTTCGCCCTCTCGGGGCGCCCCAAGGCGGGTTGGGGCGTCCAGGCGGGAGACGTGACCGCAGACTCCGGACTGGTGTGGGTGCGCTCCGACCGCCCGGCCCGGATGGTCGTCGAGACGTCCGCGACGGACTCCTTCCGCAACGCGCGCAGGTGGCACGGCCCGCTGCTCGGCGCGGACTCCGACTTCACGGGCACGACCCGGCTGCACGGGCTCCCCGCGGGCGAGCAGATCCGCTACCGGGTGCTGCTCGCCGATCCGGACGACCCGCGCCGCACCGGTGAGCCGGTGACCGGGACCTTCCGCACGGCGCCCGCCAAGCGGCGCCAGGACGTCAGGTTCGTGTGGTCCGGCGACCTGGCGGGCCAGGGCTGGGGCATCAACGAGTCCATCGGCGGCTACCGGATCTTCGACGCCATGGCGAAGCTGGACCCGGACTTCTTCCTGTGCAGCGGCGACAACATCTACGCCGACGGCGCCATTGCGGCGACCCAGGCGCTGCCCGACGGCAGCCTGTACCGCAACGTCACCACCGAGGAGAAGGCGCACGTCGCGGTCACGCTCGACGACTTCCGCGGCAACTTCCGCTACAACCTGCTGGACCAGGCGCTGCGCCGGTTCAACGCCCAGGTGCCGAACGTCATCCAGTGGGACGACCACGAGGTCCGCAACAACTGGTACCCGGGCGAGGTGATCGGTTCCGGGACTCCCTACCCGGCCGGCACGAAGCTGGACGATCTGGCGCTGCGCTCCCGGCGCGCGTTCTCCGAGTACTTCCCCATCTCCACGATCAGCGGCCGCCCGGACGGACGGATCTACCGCGTCCACCACCACGGCCCGCTCCTCGACGTCTTCGTGCTCGACATGCGCACCTACCGCAACGCCAACTCGCCCGACGACCAGGCGACCGACCCGCAGGGCATCCTCGGTGCCGAGCAGCTGGAGTGGCTCAAGCGCGAGCTGTCCCGGTCGCGCGCGGTGTGGAAGGTCATCGCCGCCGACATGCCGCTCGGCCTCGTCGTGCCCGACGGAGTCGAGGGCAAGACCAACTTCGAGGCCGTCGCCCAGGGCGACCCGGGCGCGCCGCTGGGCCGCGAGCTGCAGATCGCGGAGCTGCTGCGCTACGTCAAGCACCGCCGGATCACCGGCACGGTGTGGCTGACGGCGGACGTGCACCACACCTCGGCCCAGCACTACGACCCGTCGCGGGCGGCGTTCAAGGACTTCGAGCCGTTCTGGGAGTTCGTCTCCGGTCCACTCAACGCCGGCGCCTTCCCGGCCAGCGCACTCGACGGCACCTTCGGCCCCGACCGGGTGTTCGTGAAGGCGCCGACCGCCTCGAACGTCTCACCTGCCGAGGGCTACCAGTTCTTCGGCGAGGTCGACATCGACGGCTCCAGCGGCGAGCTGACGGTGCGGCTGCGCGAGTACGACGGCACCGTGCTGTTCACCAAGACGCTCCAGCCCGGCCGCGTGGGCCAGTAGCTCCCGTACCCTGTGCCTGGGCCGCGCACCGGCGTCATCCCCCGGTGCGCGGCCTTCGCGTACCCCCGAACTCGCCTGCCGGGCAGGCGTCTTCGCAGGTCGGAGCCGATTGTCAGTGGTCGCCTCTACGGTTTTTCCATGACGCGATCTTTGCAGGCCGTGGCCTATCGCCGACCCTCCGTGCTGGAGTCCTCGGCGGGTGAACGACGCCTGGGACTGGAGACCTCCCAGGGGGCGACGCCCATGGGCGTCAAGGACCATCCCCGTTTCTTCGCGGGCTTCCTGACGTCGCCTCAGGTAGCGTCCGCCGGGCTGCTCGCGGTGGCGGACGTGGCCGCCGCGCGCTACTACCAGCGGCAGCTGCGCGCCTCGCTCGACCCGGTGGTGACGGGCAACGGCGACCGGCTGCGCTTCGAGTCCTTCTCCGGCTGCTGCGGTGTGTACGCCCGCCTGGACGTGCTGGCGCCGGGTCTTGACGGCGGCGAGGTGGGGCACGGCACGACCAACGTCGACGTCAACAACCCTTTGCGCGAGGCGCTTTCACGGATCGGCTCCAACGATCCGCTCCATCTGCGCGTCGGACCGGAAGAGCTGGCCGTGACGACGCTGGACGGCCCGGTCGTGGAGAAGAAGGTGCCGCTTCCGGACCGGTGGCTGCGCGGTTTCGCGGAGGCTCAGGTGATCGCGGCGGGCTTCGATCTGCGGGCGGAACTGCCCGCGGCGGAGGCCGTGCGGTTCCTGCGCGCACTGCCGCGCGGCGGAGGGCGCGGCGCTTCGGCGGGCCCGCGGTGGGTGGTGCCCGCGGGCCGCACCCTGCGGCCGACCACCCGGCCCGTGCCCGGCGCGGTGTGCCTGCCCGGTCCGGAGCGGCTGATCGCCCTCCAGCGCGTGCTGCGCCACGCAACCGCCCTGCGGGTCTACGGCCCCGCGGTCGCCGGTGCCGCCTCCGCGGCCGGCGCCTGGGAGGCCGTCCTGCCCGGGATGCGGCTGACGCTCACGCTGTCGCCGGACGCCTCACGCGGGTTCTCCGGAGAGGGCGGCGTCCTCGACGCGCTCGTCACCGAGGAGGCGGCCGAGGACGCGGAGCTGATCTCGGTGCTCCTCGCCTGGGAGCCCCGCATCGACGTCGCCGGCCTGGCCGCCTCCTCGGGTCTGACGGCCGAGCGGGTCCGTGCGGCCCTGGTCCGGCTCGGCACCTCGGGGCGGGTCGGCTACGACACGGCGGAGGCGGCCTACTTCCACCGTGAACTGCCGTACGACGCCGAGCGCGTGGAGCGTCACAACCCGCGCCTGCGGGCGGCCCGGACGCTGGTGGAGGCGGGCGCGGTCGCCCTGGACGGCGCCATGGGGACGGTGACCGCGGACGACGGTCACGTGCACCGGGTGCGGGACGAGGCGGGGGTGCTCAGCTGCAGCTGTCTGTGGTGGGCGAAGTACCGGGGCGGGCGCGGACCGTGCAAGCACGCGCTGGCGGTGCGGATGGTGCGGCGGGGCGGCGCCGCGGTGGAGCAGGGCAGGACTCGGGTCGACGGGGGTGTGCGATGAGCGTGCTGGCGGATGCGGTAAGGGCGGGCCGGACGGCCGAGGTGGTGAGCCTGCTCGACGAGATGACGGATGCCGAACGACGTTCGGTGTTCGGTGAGTTGAAGACCGTGCGCAAGGAGCTGCGAGCAGCGCCCTGGGATGCCCACTCCCGCCGCGCCTATCCTCCGTTGTACGTTGCCGGGGTGGCGTGCCAGACGGGTGCCGCGGCCGTCGCGACCTGGATCGCGGCCGCCGACATGCGCTGGTCGCGGACGTCACCGGCGCTGCTGCTGCGCATCCTGGGCGACCGCGACCGGCAGTGGCTCGGCGACCTGACGCACCGGCTGGCGCAGCGTCCCGAGAGCGCCGGGGTGCCGTACGAGCTGATGGCCGGGCTGGTGCGTCTGTCGGGCTGCCCGGTGCCGACGACTGACGCGTACGTACGGGGCTGGCTGGGCCACGTCGCCGGAACCTGGCAGCGCGAGGAGACGGTCCTGGACCGGCTTCGGCAGGACCCGTATCTGCCGCAGCTCGTGGCCGCGCTCTTCGAGACAGACGACGTCGGCGGGTTCTTCGGATGGCTGGCCGGGGACGGCCCGAACAGCTGGTACGGCGCGCTGACGCAGCTCGCCGACGAGGGCACCCTGGACCGCCCGACGATGATCGGCGCCTGTGTGGCCCGGCTGCTGCGGGGCGGTTCCGCCGCCGATCAGCGGGCGTTCCTGCGCCTGTTGAAGGATCTGTCCCTCACTTCGGGTGAGCAGCGGGAGCGGACCGCTGACTGGCTGGCCCTCGCCTCCGACGCTGCCTCCCCGGTGGCCTCGCACGCCCAGTCGGTGCTCGGCACCCTCGCCCTTGCGGGCGAGCTGACGCCCCCGCAGCTGGCGGAGATGTCCGACGCGGTGCTGTTCCGTCCCGAGCGGAAGCTGGTGCGCGCCCAGCTCGTCCTGCTCGGGAAGGTCCTCGCCCGGGACGCCTCCGGTGCCCAGACGCTGTTGCCCGCCCTCGCGCAGGCCTTCGGACACGAGGACCCCGATGTGCAGGAGCGGGCGCTCAAGCTGGTGGAACGCCATCTGAAGAAGGCCGGTTCGTCGGATGTGCGGGCCGAACTGGCTGCCGCGGCGGGCCAGTTGCTCCCGGCGCTGCGCGCGCGGGCGGTCTCCACGCTCGGCGCCGAGCGGACGGCACCCGAGCCTGTGGCGTACGAGGAGGTGCTGCCTCCGGCCCCGCAGCCGGTCCGTGTGGCGCCCGCACCGCAGTCGGCGGCGGAGCTCGCCGAAGAGGTCAGTGCGCTGATGGCCGCGGAGGGGGACGTGGCCACGTTCGAGCGGGCGCTGGACGGTCTGGTGCGGCACGCCCACCGGGATCGGGGCACCCTGCTCGAGGCGCTGACCCCGGTGGTCGCCCGCCGCTGGTGGCACAGCGCGGACTCCGGGTACGTCCTGCACCCGGACGCCCACTTCAGCCGGGCCAACCGCGTCCACACCGCCGCGGACGGACTCGACCTCCTCCTCGCCACCCTCCAAGGACGCCTGCGCACCGCGACCCTTCTCGCGTCGGTCCAGCACGGGACCGCGGCCGATGCCTGCATCCACAGCCCGTTCCCCCGGGCCTTCGACGCCCGCCTGTGGGAGGTGGCGTACCGGCTGCGGACCGAGCCGCTGCCGTTCCTGCTGTCGACGCCCACCTGGAGCACCGGCCTGCTGGAGCCGGACGAACTGGTGGCCCGCCTGGACGAGTACCGGCGCCTGGGCGCGCGGGTCTCGGCGGCGGACTTCGCGCAGGCACTGCTGCGGGTGCGCCGCGCGGACCGGTCCGCGGCCGCGGCGGCCGCAGAGCGCGCGGCGGCGCTCGGTACGGCGGAAGGTGCGCGGCTCGCCCGGTGGCTGACCTACGAGGGCTCCGGTCTGCCGGCGGACCGGCGGCGCTCGTCGGGCGCCCGCATCCTGCTCGAACACGGTGAACTCCGGGAGATTCAGGAGGACTTCCCCGCGGAGTTCCGGCCGCTGGACGGGCCGGTGAGCGTGTTCAGGGAGCGCTGGTACTGCTACCACTGGGGCCTGGGCATGCGCGGTCACTGGCTGGCACTGCTGCCCGAGCGGCGTGAGCTGGTGGCGATGCGCATGCTGCGCGACGCATCCACCGCGGCCGTGGACGACGTGCGGGGCGCCGCCGCCTTCCTGCCCCTGCTGGCCGAGTCGGGCGGTGAGGCGGGCGAGGCCGTCCACCTGTGCCTGGCGTACGGTCTCGGTGCCCGGCAGCCGGAGGACCGGCTCGCCGCGGTGGACGCGCTGCTGACGCTGGCGGCGCGCGGGCAGCTCGACGGTGCCCGACTGGGCGCGGATCTGGGCCAGTTGATACGCCGCGGGGCGGTGAAGCCCCTCCGGCTCGCGGAGTCGGCCCGCACCGCGGCGGCCACGGGGGCGAACGCCACGATCTGGGGGATGCTGCGGCACACCCTGCCCGTGCTGCTGGCCGAGCTCGCGGTGGGCGGCACGGGCGCGTCGGCTCGCGGCCTCGGTGAACTGCTGGCGGTGGCCGCGGAGTGCGCCGAGCGTTCCGGGGCGCGGGGCGAACTGCCGCACCTGACGCAGACGGCGCAGCGCCGGGGCTCGTCCCGGCTGGTTTCGCAGGCCCGTCGACTGCGCAGCGCGCTGGCGCCGGAGCTCGCCGCCTGACCTCGTGCGGCCGGGCGCATTGTCCGCGCGCCCCACCGCACGACGCAACAGTCAAAATTTCCACAAAAGGAGCATTGAGATGCTTTACCCATCGGTCACAAAGCGTTCGTGATCACGCAACACCCTTCCTTCACAGTGGTTGCATGAGTCGAGACATGTCTGACGTGACGCGTGCGAAGCAGGGTCGTTCTGTGCGGACGGCGGTCCGGGACGCCAGGGAGGGGTTCCGGACGTGGTGGACACGCCGCCACGATCACGCACCCCCGTCGAGCGATACCGGCGCCCGGTCGCTGCCGCTGGAGCAGCAGGCCGGGCCGTCCGTGGAGCGTTCGCTGTGGCGGATGCGGACGACGGTGCAGGACGAACCGGGGTCGCTGGCCAGGCTGTGCACGGCGCTGGCCGGGCGGCAGGTCGACATCCTGAGCCTGCAGACGCATCCGCTGGGCGAGGGAACGGTGGACGAGTTCCTGCTGCGGGCTCCCGGTGAGCTCATGGCGGCCGAGCTCACCGAGGTGGTGTCGCTGGCCGGGGGCGCCGACACCTGGCTCGAGCGGGCCGACGCCCACGACCTGGTGGACGCGCCCACGCGGGTCCTGGGCCTGGCCGCGCGTACCGCCCTGGACTCGGCGGAACTGCCGCTCGCACTCCGGCAGTTGCTGGGCCGCTGCACCATCCGTCAGCTGCCGGCCGTGCCGGTCGGCGGCGGCCGGGCGGCACAGGGCGTGCCCGTCGAGGGAGCGCTGGAGGACACCGTCATGCGGCTGCGCGCGCCGGACGGCGGAGTGATCACCGTGGAGCGGCCGTATCTGACCTTCACGCCCACCGAGTTCGCCCGGGCGCGGGCGCTGGTGGAGCTGGACGCCCGGCTCGGGCCGCGCCTGCCGCACGGGCAGGACGTGCTGACGCTGCCCGAGGGCAACGAGATCACCGTGCGCCGGGCCGACGAGCGCGACCTGGAGGCCGCGAAGGCCATGCACGAGCGGTGCTCGTCGCGGACGCTCGGCCTGCGCTACCACGGGCCGGTCGGCGACGCGGCCCGCTACCTCAACCACTTGCTCAGCCCGCGTTTCGGCCGCACCTTGGCGGTGCAGACCGCCTCGGGGCGCATCGTCGGCCTCGGCCATCTGCTGTGGGACGGGGACGAGACGGAGGTCGCGCTGCTGATCGAGGACAAGTGGCAGCGCCGCGGCATCGGCGGTGAGCTGCTGGAGCGGCTGGTGTCGATGGCGGTCGAGGCGCGCTGCGAGAGCGTGTACGCCGTGACGCAGGCGTCCAACACCGGCATGGTGGGGGCGATGCGGGGCCTGGGGCTCCCCCTCGACTATCAGATCGAGGAGGGCACCCTGGTGATCACGGCCCGGCTGGACGAGTGCGCTGCGCGCGGAGAGCTGTCCGGTGCTGGCGAGTTCGGGCGGTCCGAAGCGCCGTAGGACTGCGGGTCGTCGGACGGCTACAGGCTCGCTGTGGCATGGCGCGCGGTTCCCCGCGCCCCTGCGGGGGCGCTCGCGCGTCCCAACGCCCCGTCCAGGTCCGTCCAGAGGTCCTCCACGTCCTCCAGGCCCACCGACAGCCGCAGCAGGCGGTCGCTGACGCCTGCGCCTCGGCGGTCGTCGGCGTCCACGATGCGGTGACTGATGGAGGCCGGGTGCTGGATGAGGGTGTCGACGCTGCCCAGGCTCACGGCCGGGGTGATCAGGCGGACGGCGGCGATGACCTCGTGCGGGTCGCCGGTCACCTCGAAGGCGATCATCGCGCCGCCGATGCGCGGGTAGTGGACGCGGGAGACACGGGGGTCGGCGGCGAGGCGGCGGGCGAGTTCGGCGGCGTTCGCGGAGGCCGCGCGCACCCGCACCGGAAGGGTCGCGAGGCCGCGCAGCAGCAGGTAGCCGGCGAGCGGGTGCAGGACGCCGCCGGTGGCGAACCGGACCTGCCGCAGCTGCCCGGCGAGCTCCTCGTCGCAGGCCACCACGCCCGCCATCACGTCCCCGTGCCCGCCGAGGTACTTGGTGGCGCTGTGCAGCACCAGCCGCGCCCCCTGTTCGGCCGGGCGCTGCAGCACCGGAGTGGCGAAGGTGTTGTCGGCGAGCAGCGGGACCGTGCCGCAGGCGTGGGCGACGGCCCGCAGGTCCAGTTCGGCGAGGGTCGGGTTGGCCGGCGTCTCGACCAGCACCAGGCCGGTGTCGGGGCGCAGCGTGTCCGTGATCCCTGCGGGGTCGGTCCAGGTCACCTCGGAGCCCAGCAGGCCGGCGGTCAGCAGATGGTCGCTGCAGCCGTACAGAGGGCGTACGGCGACGACGTGGCGCAGGCCCGCCGACGCCCGCACCAGCAGGACGGCGCTCAGCGCGGCCATGCCGCTGGCGAACGCCACGGCGGACTCGGTGCCCTCGAGGCGGGCCAGCGCGGTCTCGAAGCGGGCGACCGTCGGATTGCCGAGGCGTCCGTAGACGGGCGGACCCTCCGGCTCGGCACCGGTGGTGGCGAAGGCGTCGATCCGGGCGGCCTCGCCCCGGCTGTCGTACGACGGGTAGGTCGTCGACAGATCGATCGGCGGAGCGTGCAGTCCCTGCCGGGCGAGGTCGTCGCGGCCGGCATGGACGGCTTCGGTGGCCAGTGCTCTCGGCG
Organism: Streptomyces sp. NPDC048419; assembly: GCF_043200415.1. Lineage (NCBI taxonomy): Bacteria > Bacillati > Actinomycetota > Actinomycetes > Kitasatosporales > Streptomycetaceae > Streptomyces > Streptomyces sp. NPDC048419. Next base: position 186,340 of record NZ_JBICXT010000010.1, read on the forward strand.
AGCCGGGCAGTGCTCTCGTGGAGTCCATGAGCGCAGAATGAACAACCACCGGGCCTCGCGGGCCGGACACCGTGCTACGTTCGGCCGATGGCCGAATCTGTCGTACTGGATCCGGTGGACCTCGATCTGCTGCGGCTCCTGCAGAACGACGCCCGGACCACCTACCGCGACCTCGCCGCGCAGGTCGGCGTGGCGGCGTCGACCTGCCTGGACCGTGTGACGCGGCTGCGCCGCGCGGGCGTGATCCTCGGGCATCAGCTGCGGCTCGATCCGGCCAAGCTCGGGCGGGGTCTGGAGGCGCTGCTCTCGGTACAGGTCAGGCCGCACCGGCGGGAGCTGGTGGGGCCGTTCGTGGACCGGATCCGGGCGCTGCCGGAGTCCCGTACGGTCTTCCATCTCACCGGACCCGACGACTATCTCGTGCATGTCGCGGTGGCCGACATGGCTGATCTGCAGCGGCTGGTCCTGGACGGGTTCACCTCGCGGCGCGAAGTGGCGCGCGTGGAGACCCGGTTGATCTTCCAGCAGTGGGACTGCGGACCGCTGCTCCCGCCTTCGCCCTCGGCACAATCCACGTGACGTGCGGTGTCCCCTCGTATGAGGATGGACCGCATGTCACAGACCACGAACCCGCTGCCCCGAGAGGTCGCCGACGCCTACGTCGACGAGCTCATCGCCCTCGACCCGGTGACCGGCACGTACCTCGGCGTGAAGGAGAGTTCGAGCAGACTGCCCGATCTGTCTCCCGCGGGCCAGGAGGCGCAGGCGGAGCTGGCGCGGCGGACGCTGGCGCGCCTCGACGAGGCCGAGCGGCAGCCCGGCGCCGACAGTGACATCGAGCGCCGGTGCGGCCGTCTGCTGCGTGAGCGGCTGACCGCCGAACTCGCCGTGCACGAGGCCGAGGAGGGCCTGCGCGCGGTCGGCAACATGGCGACTCCCGCCCATTCGGTGCGCGACGTCTTCACCGTGACGCCGAACCAGTCCGACGAGGACTGGGCGGCGATCGCCGAGAGGCTGCGGGCGGTGCCCACGGCTCTGGCGGGCTACCGCGAGTCCCTCACGCTCGGCCTGGAGCGCAAGCTGTACGCGGCTCCGCGTCCGACGGCCACGTTCGTCGGGCAGCTCACCGAGTGGTCGGACACGAACGGCGAGGGCCGCGGCTGGTTCGAGGACTTCGCCTCGGCGGGCCCCGAGTCACTGCGGGCGGAGCTGGACGAGGCCGCCCGTACGGCGACCACGGCCCTGGTGGAGCTGCGCGACTGGATGCGCGACGTGTACGCGCCCGCCGTCGAGGGCGCGCCGAACACGGTGGGCCGCGAGCGGTACGCACGCTGGGCGCGCTACTTCAACGGCACGGACCTCGACCTGGACGAGGCGTACGCGTACGGCTGGTCCGAGTACCACCGGCTGCTCGGCGAGATGAGGCTGGAGGCCGAGAAGATCCTGCCCGGCGCTGCGACACCGTGGGTGGCGCTCGCCCGTCTCGACGAGCACGGCAAGCACATCGAGGGCGTCGACGAGGTCCGCGACTGGCTGCAGGGCCTGATGGACCAGGCGATCGACGAACTGGACGGCACGCACTTCGAACTCGCCGAGCGGGTGCGGAAGGTGGAGTCGTGCATCGCCCCGCCCGGCGGCGCGGCGACGCCGTACTACACGGCCCCCTCGGAGGACTTCTCCCGCCCCGGCCGTACATGGCTGCCGACGATGGGACAGACCCGTTTCCCGGTCTACGACCTCGTGTCGACCTGGTACCACGAGGGTGTTCCGGGGCATCACCTCCAGCTCGCGCAGTGGGCCCACGTCGCCGGGAACCTCTCCCGCTACCAGGCCACCCTCGGCGGCGTCAGCGCCAACGCAGAGGGCTGGGCGCTGTACGCGGAGCGGCTGATGGACGAGCTCGGCTATCTCACGGACGCGGAGCAGCGGCTCGGCTACCTCGACGCGCAGATGATGCGGGCGGCCCGGGTCATCGTCGACATCGGCATGCACCTGGAGCTGGAGATCCCGGCGGACTCGCCCTTCCACCCCGGCGAGCGCTGGACCCCTGAGCTCGCCCAGGAGTTCTTCGGTGCGCACAGCAGCCGCCCGGCGGACTTCGTGGAGAGCGAGCTGACCCGCTACCTCACCATCCCCGGCCAGGCGATCGGCTACAAGCTGGGCGAGCGCGCCTGGCTGCTGGGCCGCCAGAAGGCCCGCGAGCGCCACGGCGACGCGTTCGACCTCAAGGCCTGGCACATGGCGGCCCTGTCCCAGGGCTCGCTCGGCCTGGACGACCTGGTGGACGAGCTCGCCCAGCTCTGAGTCCGGACCGGCTCAGCGGCGGAAGCCGCCCTCCGAGTCGATCACCTGACCCGTGATCCAGTCCGCCTCGTCCGTGGCGAGCCACGCGATGAGGCGGGCCGGGTCGTCGGGCATCCCCCAGCGGCCCGCGGGGAAGTGGGCGGCGACCGCTGTGTGCGTCTCCCCGGTGGCGTAACCGGTGTCCACGGGGCCGGGGTTGACGGTGTTCACCGTGATCGCCTGTTCGGCGAGGGTGGTCGACAGGGAGCGGGTGATCGAGGCGAGGGCGCCCTTCTGGAGGGCGTAGGCGATCTCGTCGGGCATGCCGCCCGCGATGTCCTGGCCGGAGGTCATCATCACGACGCGTCCGCCGTGGGCGGGCGCGGGCAGCGCGGCGCGGTGCCGGGCGTAGGCCTGGACGAGGAGCAGCACCGAGCGGGTGTCGACGGCCCAGTGCGCGTCGAGCATCGCGGCGTCGATCGTGTCGAGGGTGCCGTCGCTGCCGCTGAGGGCGTGGTTGGCGACGAGGATGTCGAGCCGGCCGCCGAGCGCCGAGGCGGCCGTGGCGATGAGTTCGGCGGGCGCGGCCGGATCGCTCAAGTCACCCGGCCCTGCGGTGACTTGGGCGGTGGGGTCGCCGAGTGCCGCACGGACGGAAGCGGTCACGTCCTCGGTACGGTCGCCGCCCCAGGGCATGGCGGTGTCGTGCGGCACGTGATGGTGCAGATGGACGCTCGCGCCGTACGCGGCGAGCCGCCGGGCCACGGCATGTCCGATGCCGGCGCGTCTGCTCGCCCCGGTCACCAGGGCGGTACGGCCACGCAGGGGCAGCGGGTCGCGGCGAAGGTCTTCGGGTGCGGGACGCGGCAGCAGGGACATGGACGACCATGATGGAGATCGCCACACGGTCCCGCACGTGGTTTTCCGTACGGTACCGGCTTGTTCCCCCAGCCGTCCGTGGGCCAAGTGCTAAGGCAGCGGCCGCAGTTGTACGAGGCCCAGCCAGGTCTCCGGGCCCGGCCGGACGTTGGCCGCGCGCACCGAGTACCGGCCCGGTGCCAGTTGGACCCGGAGGCTGTCGGTGCGTTCCGTGTCGTTGCCGGGCCAGGACGAGTCGAACAGCAGGACCGGTCCCGGCACATCCCAGTGCACCTCATGACCCCACTCGGCCGTGGCGAGGGCGGCCGGTACGCCGGCGAGGAGTTCGTCCTCGGAATTCGCGGCCCACCACCGCACGAAGGTGCCGTGCTCCGGCAGGAAGGCGGTGGAGGCGGGCTCGTCGCCCAGGACCAGGGCGGCGGAGTCGCCGACCGGAAGCAGTCCTACGAAGCCGTCGACCTCACAGGCCCGGTCGTAGTCGGAGGCGTTCTCCTCGCCGTCGGCGCCCGCCCAGAAGGGCAGCACCGTCTCCGGCACCGCGATGAGCGGCCCGCCGCCCGACTCGACCCACTCCATCGCACCGGCTTCCGCGTATCGCACCATGGTGCGGAACGGTACACGTACCAGGAACTCACCACTCCGCTTTCATCTCAGCAGCCGCAGTCGTCCCCCGCCGCCGGCGCGGTCAACGGGTCCGGGGCGCGCCGCTCGCGCCCCTGCCAGGTCTCGAACTCGAAGCCCTCGCGCACCCAGTACTCGAAGCCGCCGAGCATCTCCTTGACCTGGTAGCCGAGTTCGGCGAGGGCGAGGGCCGCCCGGGTCGCGCCGTTGCAGCCGAGGCCCCAGCAGTACGTGACCACGGGCACGGACCTGTCGAGGAGTTGCCCGGCCTGCTCGGCGACGAGCGCGGTCGGCAGGTGCACCGCCCCGGGGACATGGCCCTGCTCCCAAGCCTCGGTCGAGCGGGAGTCCAGGACGACGAACCCGGGATCGCCGCCTGCCGCGAGCGCGGCGGCCACGTCGGACACGTCGGCGTGGAAGACGAGGCTCGCACGGAAGTAGGCGGCGGCCTCGGCCGGAGCGGCGGGGGCCGTGCGCAGAACGGGATTCACGGTGTCAGCGATCATGCGCAGAAATCTATGCCGGTCACGGGGCCGTCTGAAGCGACGATCCCCGGGCCTGCTCTTGATCGGCCGGGGATTCCCCTGCTATCCATCCTGGATGACCACGTTTTCCCCGGACGCCACCGACTGGCGCATCCTCGACGTCCTCCAGCGCGAGGGGCGCGCCAGCTTCGCCGAGCTGGCCCGCGCCGTCTCCATGTCGCCGAGCGCGGTGACCGAACGGGTGCGCCGCCTGGAGGAGGCGGGAGTCATCCAGGGGTACGCCGCCGTCGTCGACCCCGACCGGCTGGGCCTGCCGATCCTGGCGTTCGTGCGGCTGCGGTATCCGAACGGCAACTACAAGCCCTTCCACGACCTGGTCGCCGTGACGCCCGAGATCCTCGAGGCCCACCATGTGACGGGCGACGACTGCTTCGTCATCAAGGTCGCCGCGCGCACGATGCGCCATCTGGAAGAGGTGGCCGGCCGGATCGGCGCGCTGGGCTCGGTGACCACGAGCGTCGTCTACTCCTCCCCGCTGCCGCGGCGGCCGCTCGGCCACTGACGCGGGCGAGGGCCGACGGCCCTACCGGTTACCCCGCTGCCGCAGCACGGACCCGGATCTCCCCTTCACGACCTCCAGCTGGGCGTGGATGCGGCGTCTGAGGTCCGCCACGTGGCTGACGATGCCGACGCTGCGGTCCCGCTCGCGCAGGGAGTCGAGCACGTCGAGGACCTCGTCGAGAGTCTGTTCGTCGAGGCTGCCGAAGCCCTCGTCGATGAACAGGGTGTCCAGGCGGACCCCGCCGGCCTCGTCGGTGACGACGTCCGCGAGACCGAGGGCCAGCGCGAGCGAGGCGAAGAACGTCTCGCCGCCCGAGAGCGTCGCCGTGTCCCGCTCCCGTCCGGTCCACGCGTCGACGACGTGCAGCCCGAGACCGCTGCGGCCGCGTCCGGCCCGGTCGTCGGAGTGGACGAGGGTGTACCGGCCGGACGACATCCGCTGCAGCCGCACGGTCGCCGCCGCGGCCACCTGCTCCAGGCGGGCCGCCAGCACATACGACTCCAGGCGCATCTTGCGCTCGTTCTCCGCCGAGGTGCCCGCCGCGAGCGTGGCCAGCCGGGCCACCCGGTCGTACTCCTCGCGCAGTGGCGCGAGGCGCCGTACGCCCGCGGCCGACCGGACCGAGAGCCGGTCGAGTTCGCTGCACCGGCGGGCGGCCGCGTCGCGAGCGGAGGCGGCGTCGCGCAGCCGCTGCGCCGCGACGGCGGCGGTCCGTTCCGCCGCGGCGAGGTCGGCGGCCGGCTGCTGGGCGGCGGCCGCGGTGTCGGCCTCGGCGAGGACGGCCCGCACGGCGGCCTCCTCGGACTGCCAGGCGTCCAGGCGGTGCTGCAGCTCCCGGTGGGCGCTGGCGTCGAGAAGTGCGACGGCCGCGGCCTGCGGGGTCTCGAAGCCGGCGCGGAATGCCGCGTCGGAGAGCCGGGAGTCGGCGTCCTTCAGGCGCTGCGCGGTGTCCTCGGCCGCACGCGCGGTGTCGGCGCCCTCGGTGAGCAGCGCGGCCTGCCGCTCCAGCTGCGCGGCCCGCGCGGCGACGCTGACCGCCGTGCCGCGCGCCTGTGTCAACTCCTCCTCCAAGCCCGTCCGTTCACGGTCGAGCCGGTCGCGGTGGCCCACGCGGGACGCGGCTCGGACCGCCGCCTGCTGCCGTACCTCGGTCCGCCGCTCGTGCTCCTGCTCGGCCTGCCGCAGCTCCTCGTGCGCAGCGTGCAGGGCACCGGCGCCGGCCCGCGCCTGGCCGTACAGCCGCTCCAACTCCTCGATCTCTTCGGCGAGTCGGGCCGTAGGAGTGTCTCCCGCCTCCGCGGTGGCGGCGGCCAGGGCCTCCCGTACGACGCCGAGGCGGCGTTCCTCCTCGGCGCGCTGTTCGTCGGCGCGCTGGTAGGCGGCGAGGGCGCGTTCCTCCGCCTCGCGGTCGACGTGCCCGTCGACCTTGCGCGCGGGCGCGGGGTGCTCGGTAGCTCCGCAGACGGCGCACGGCTCGCCGTCGGCGAGGTTCGCGGCGAGCTCGGCCGCGATGCCGGTGAGCCGCTGTTCCTTGAGGTCGAGCCAGTGGGCGCGAGCCTCGGTGGCCCGTTCGCGGGCGGCCTGCACGCGCGCGTGGGCGTCCTCGGTGTCGCGTGCGAACGCGTCGCGCTGGCGGGCCGCGCCGAGCCTGCGCTGCGCGGGCTCGCGCTGCACACCGAGCTGTTCGGCCCTGGTCGCGGCCTCCTGCGCGGATTCGATACGGGTCTGCAGTCCGGAGCGGGTCGCCTCCCAGTCCGCGAGCCAGGCCTCGGCCTCCTGGAGCACGTCCTCGTCGGCGCGCTCCTGCCGGTCCAGGTCGGCGCGCTCCGCGACGAGCCGGGTCAGTCGCTGCTCGGCGCGGCGGGCGGACTCCAGGCCGCCCAGCTCCTCGGCACTGCGGCGTGCCGCGGTCGCGAGTCCGGCGGCGCCGGCGTCCGCGTAACTGCCGGGCAGCAGCGCACGCGCGCGTGCCTCGGCGGCGGCCGCCCGCCGGTGTTCGGCGTCCGCGGCCTCCCTCAGCTCCAGGGCGGGCGCGACCGCCTCGGCCTTGCGCGAACGCTCCATGCGGGCCTGCGCGTCCCGGTGCGCCCCGGCCCGGTCCTCCAGCCGGGCGGCGCGCTCCCTCGCCTCCGCGAACCGCCGCTGCAGGCGCGCCACTTCGCGTACGTCGTCCAGCGCCCGCTCGGCCGCCGCCTGCGCGGACTCGGTGGCGGTGAGCCGGCAGTGGGCGATGGTCAGCTGTTCGCGGGCGGTGCTGCGGGCGACGGCCGCGGCGGCGATGACGGCCTCGGCGAGACCCGGCTCCCCTGGTGTCAGCTCCGGCAGCTCCAGGGCGCCGTCCGCCGCCTGCTGCATGCGGTGGGCGTCGGCGAGCAGGGCGGCGTCCCCCTCGCGGACCTCGGCCTCGGCGGCGCGGCGGCGCTCGGCCAGGCGCTTCTCGACCTCGGCGAAGCGGTGGGTGTCGAAGAGGCGGCCGAGGAGCTTGCCGCGTGCCTCGGCGTCGGCGCGCAGGAAGCGCGCGAAGTCGCCCTGGGGCAACAGCACGACCTGGCAGAACTGCTCGCGGCTCATGCCGAGCAGCTGGGTGATCTCCTCTCCGATCTCCTGGTGCGAGCGGCTGAGGTCCTTCCAGGCGGCGGCAGTCGCGTCGTACTCGCGCAGCCAGCTCTGCGCCTTCTCCGTCGTCGTGCCCGAGCCGCGCTTCTTGGGGCGCTCCCAGGGCGGCTGCCGGGTGATCTCCAACCGGCGTCCGGCGACGGTCAGTTCGAGGGCCACTTCCGTGCGCGTGCCGGCCGCCGCGTGGTCGCTGCGCAGGGCCAGGCCCTGGCCGCTCTGGCGGGCGCCGGGGACGGAGCCGTAGAGCGCGAAGCACACGGCGTCCAGGACGGACGTCTTGCCGGCGCCGGTCGGTCCGTGGAGCAGGAAGAGCCCGGCCGCCGACAGCTCGCCGAAGTCGACGCTCTGGGAGCCGCCGAACGGCCCGAAGGCCGTGATGTCCAGCCGGTGCAGCCTCATCGCGCGACCTCCCGCACGGCCTCGTCGGCGCGCACCGCGTCGAACGCGTCCCGCAGCACGGCCTGTTCGCGCTCGTCGGGTCCGGCGCCGCGCACATGGGCGACGAAGTCCTCCGCGATCTCCTGCTCGCTGCGGTCCGCGAGCCGCCTGGCGTACGACACCTCGGGATCGTCCGGTGCCCGCTCGGGGTCGAAGACGAGGCTGAGCGTGTGCCGGAACCGCTCGGCGAGCCGGGCCATGGGGTCGGCCGGGCGGACCCGGTCGGTGAGCGTGGCCTCGACCCACGCCTCCTCGTGCCGGGTCAGCTCCGGATCGGCCAGCAGTTCCTCGAGGGGCCCGCGGATGCGGGCCAGTGCGCGCGGCACCGGGCAGTCGACGCGCTCGGCGGTGACGGAGCCGTCCGCGCCGAGGTCGACGAGCCACATGGTCTTGCGGTGGTCGGTCTCCGAGAAGGAGTACGGCAGCGGGGAGCCGGAGTAGCGCACGCGCCCGGTGATGGTCTGGCAGCCGTGCAGGTGGCCGAGTGCCGCGTAGTCCACGCCGTCGAAGACCCCGGCGGGTACGGAGGCGACCCCGCCGACGGTGATGTCCCGCTCGCTGTCGCTGGCCTCGCCGCCGGTGACGAAGGCGTGCGCGAGGACGACGGAGCGGGTGCCCGGCGCGCGGGTGGCGAGGTCGGCGCGGACCCGGTCCATGGCGGCGGCGAGCACCGCCTCATGTCCCGCCTTCTCCACGCCGAACTCGTCCTTGACCAGGGCGGGTTCGAGATACGGCAGTCCGTAGAAGGCCACGTCGCCGTGAGTGTCGGACAGCATCACCGGCGTCCCGCACGCCGACGGCTCGGTCCGCAGATGGATGCCCGCGCGTCCGATGAGGCCGGCGCCGACGCCGAGCCGGCGGGCCGAGTCGTGGTTCCCGGAGATCATCACCGTGGGCACGCCCAGGCCGGCCAGGCGGTGCAGCGCGTCGTCGTACAGCTCGACCGCGGCGAGCGGCGGGACCGCCCGGTCGTACACGTCCCCCGACACGACCACGGCGTCCACGCCGCGCTCGCGCACGGTCGTGACGAGGTGGCCGATGAACCCGGCCTGGGCGTCGAGCATGTTCACCCGGTGGAACGCCCGGCCGAGATGCCAGTCGGAAGTGTGCAGCAGCCTCATGATCCCCGACCCTAACGGCCGGGTCCGACAGCCCGGGCGGTTACTCCCGTATCGGCCCGTCATGAGGCGTCTCATACGGGTCCGTTACGCCCGTTTCATACGGAACGTCACACATCTCCGTAGGCTTCGCCGCCCAGTTCGAACCCGGCCGTCCCGGCGGTCGCGTCCGCGAGCCAGGAGCGGAAGGCGTCCACGTCGGCGTCCGGCAGGGCGATCTCGATGGTGACCGCCTCGGTGTAGCGCACCCCGCGCACCTCGCGCCCGGTCGAGCGCAGGTCGTTCTCCACCTTGCCGGCGCGCTGGTGGTCGACCGTCACCGTGGCGAGCCGGAACCGGCGGCGGGTGAGCGTGCCGATCCCGTCCAGGGCCTCGCCGACCGCGCCGCCGTAGGCCCGGATGAGGCCGCCCGCGCCGAGCTTGACCCCGCCGTAGTAGCGGGTGACGACGGCGACGACGTACCGCATGTCGCGGCGCAGCAGCATCTGGAGCATGGGGACGCCCGCGGTTCCGCCCGGTTCGCCGTCGTCGCTCGCCTTCTGCACCGAGGCGTCGGCGCCGATGACGTAGGCCCAGCAGTTGTGGGAGGCGTCCGCGTGCTCCTTGCGCACGCCGGCGACGAAGTCCTGGGCCTCCTGCTCGGTGGCCGCCGGCGCCAGGGCGCACAGGAAGCGGGAGCGGTTGACCTCGGTCTCGTGCACGCCCGCGTGGGCCACCGTGCGGTACTCGTCCTGCATCCGGCCAGCCTATGCGGCGCCCGTCCTACTTCTTCGCGTCGCCCTTCCTGCCCCGCGGCACGAGCATGTCCGTCAGAAGCGCGGTGCCCGGGTCGAGCATGTCCCAGGCGGGCCCGTGCCAGGCCAGTACCGCGATCGCCGAGGTCGGGAACTTCGCCCGCACCTCGTCCAGCGCGTCGTCGAGGTCGTCCCCGGCCAGGTCGAGGACGAGCTCCTCGAGGCCGGGGTTGTGGCCGACCAGGAGCAGCGTCTCGACCTCGGTGGACACCTCGCGCACGACGCCCAGCAGCTCGGTGGCGTCGGCGCCGTACAGCCGCGGGTCAAGGCGCACCGACGGCGGTGTGCCCCACTGGGCCGAGGCCAGCTCCCAGGTCTGCCGCGCGCGCACGGCGGTGGAGCACAGCGCAAGGTCCGGCAGGCAGTCGGCCTCGGCGAGGGCCCGTCCCGCGGCCGGCGCGTCCCGCAGACCGCGCGGCGCGAGCGGGCGGTCGTGGTCGGCGACGCCGACCGGCCAGGCCGACTTGGCGTGCCGGAGCACCACCAGGCGGCGCAGCGGGCCGGGTACCGCGCGCGCGATCACGCGGGGGATCCGATGTCGCGGGTGAGGTCGAGGCCGAGCAGCCGGTCGGCGTAGGCGTACGTCTCGAAGCGGGCGCCGTCGGGCAGTTCGGACTCCGTTTCGACCCAGGTCAGCACCTGGAGCACCGCGGGCACGTCCAAGTCGTCCTCCCAGGCGCCGCGAAGGCGCGTGCGCGCCTCCTCCGGGATCGGCCGCGACGGCCGCTGCGCCCAGGCGGCGACCGCACGGCGCCAGCGTACGAGGGTCGCCCGGGCCTCGGCGAGGGCGGCGGCGTCGAGCGTCACCGGCTCGGCGCGGCGCCGGGAGAGCAGGGCCAGGCGCAGGACGGCGGGGTCACCGCCCTCGGGGATGCCGGGTTCCGCCGCGTGCACGGGAGCGACGGCGATCCGCACGCCCTCGGGCGGCGCGTCGCCCTCCCCCACGACGTGCAGGACCTGCGCCTCGCCCAGCCCGGGACCCACGTCCCGCCTGTCCTCGAAGGGGCGGATGCCGAGGGCCGTCACCCCGGACCGCAGCTCGGCGTGTTCACTGCCGGCGTTCAGCACGCCCCACACCGGGGTGCCGCCGAGTTCCAGGGCACGCACGAGGACGTCGGCGACCAGCAGCACCCGCAGGGATCCGGTTCCGGAACCCGGGACATGGACTTCGACCCGGGTCAGCCCCCGGCGGGCCGGGGCGGCGTCGACGGAAGCGCCGGTTCGGGCGTCGATGATGCTCAGCACCCAGCGAGCGTAGGCGTGCACGCGCCCGTACGCAGGCATCCGGACCGAAATCAGGACACGGTGGCGGGATTCAACAACGCAAGTCAACAAGGAGTACGGGGGCGTCACGCACGCGCGCGTGGCGCGTGGACCCGTACCCGGTCGAGCACAGCGACCGCCGACGTCTCGCCGAGGACGTCCGCCACGTGCGGCAGGAAGTCCCGCAGCCGGGGCTCGTCGTCGACGATGACCACGGTGCACGGCCCCTTGGGCCCGTGGGAAGGCCGCTTGGGGTCGCCGGAGCCGAAACCGGTGACCCCGCGGAAGACGCTCGCCCCGGCCAGGCCCTCGCGGTGCGCCCGGTGGACGAGTTCGGCGTAGGCGGGCCGGTGGTGCCAGACGACGGCCGCGTCCAGGTGGATGGTCAGGCGTGCGGCGAGCATGTCGTGCGCGGGCATCGGGCACCCCCTGCCGGGCGGGACTGCCCAGAAGGTACTGCGCCACCGGCTCCCCGAACAGGCGTCAAGGACGCGCCGTGGCCGGGGAATCATCGTGTATCGCGAGCCGTTCACCCAACACGACGGCAGGTCCACGAGGCACAGGGAGGCCCAGGGTGTACGGCGACGAGGCAACGATCCGCAAGATCCTCACCGAGTCCGGCGACACCTGGGCCGTGGTGGGCCTGTCGTCGAACCGGCGGCGCGCCGCGTACGGCGTCGCCCAGGTGCTCCAGCGCTTCGGCAAGCGGATCGTGCCGGTCCACCCCAAGGCGGAGACGGCGCACGGCGAGCAGGGGTACGCCTCCCTCGCCGACATCCCCTTCGACGTGGACGTCGTCGACGTCTTCGTCAACGGCGAACTCGCCGGGCCGATCGCCGACGAGGCCGTCGCGAAAGGCGCCAAGGCGGTCTGGTTCCAGCTCGACGTGATCGACGAGGCGGCCTACGACCGCACGCGCGCGGCAGGCCTCGACATGGTGATGGACCGCTGCCCCGCGATCGAGATACCGCTCATGCGCTAGGGGTCACGGGCGGGTCTCCGCTTCGTACAGATCACCTGAAAGCCTGTTCAGGAACCTCCCAGGCGCTGGTCAAAACTTCACAACGGGTCTTCTGCTCGCCCCCCGCTGATTCCTAATCTGCGACGTCGCACTGACTGAAAGCACTTATTCAGAATGTGAGAGGTCGCTGAACATATGGTGAGCATCGAGCAGACCTCCGTGGAGGAGGCCAGAGGTCCGAGCGGCCTCAGGCGAGACGTCGGACTGATCGGCCTGATGTGGGCATCGGTCGGTTCGATCATCGGCTCCGGCTGGCTCTACGGCGCAGAGAAGGCGGTCGTGGCCGCCGGTCCCGCGGCGATCATCTCGTGGGTGATCGGCGCGGTGGCCATCGTCCTGCTGGCCCTCGTGCACGCCGAACTCGGCGGCATGTTCCCGGTCGCGGGCGGCACGGCGCGCTATCCGCACTACGCCTTCGGCGGCCTGGCCGGACTGTCCTTCGGCTGGTTCTCCTGGCTCCAGGCGGCGACCGTGGCGCCGATCGAGGTCGAGGCCATGATCGGCTACGCCGGTCACTGGAGCTGGGCGCAGGGCCTGCAGCACAAGGACCAGACACTGACACCCGCGGGTCTGGTCACCGCGGTCGTCCTCATGGCCGTCTTCGTCGCGGTCAACTTCTTCGGCGTCCGGGCCCTGGCGCACACCAACAGCGCCGCCACCTGGTGGAAGATCGCCGTCCCGCTGGGCGCGATCTTCGTCATCGCCATCGGCAACTTCCACCCGGCCAACTTCAGCTCCGAGGGCTTCGCCCCGTTCGGCGCCAAGGGCGTGCTGAGCGCGATCAGCGGCAGCGGCATCATCTTCGCCCTGCTGGGCTTCGAGCAGGCCATCCAGCTCGCGGGCGAGAGCCGCAACCCCAAGCGGGACCTGCCCCGGGCGACCCTCGGCTCGGTCGCGATCGGCGCGGTCATCTACGTCGCGCTCCAGGTCGTCTTCATCGCAGCGCTGCCGCACAGCACCTTCGCCAAGGGCTGGGCACACCTCGACTACCCCGGCATCAGCGGTCCCTGGGCGGGCCTCGCGACACTGGTCGGCCTGGGCTGGCTCGCCTTCATCCTCTACGCGGACGCCGTGATCTCCCCCGGCGGCACCGGCCTGATCTACACCACGGCCACCTCGCGCGTCTCCTACGGCCTCGCCAAGAACGGCTACGCCCCGAAGATCCTCGCCCGCACCGACCGCCGCGGCGTGCCGTGGTTCGGCCTGATCGTCTCCTTCGTGACCGGCGTGGTCTGCTTCCTGCCCTTCCCCAGCTGGCAGGAGCTGGTCGGCTTCATCACCTCGGCGAGCGTCCTGATGTACGCGGGCGCCCCGCTGGCATACGGCGTCTTCTCCCGGAACCTGCCGAACCACGAGCGCCCGTACCGGCTGCCCGCCGGCAGCGTCGTCGCCCCGCTGTCCTTCGTGGTGGCGAACCTGATCATCTACTGGTCCGGCTGGGACACCCTGTGGCGGCTCGGCATCGCGGTAGTCCTCGGCTATCTGCTCCTCGGCGGCTACGCCTGGTGGGCCAACGCCACGCACCAGCCCGACGCGCCACGGATGGACTTCAAGGCCGCCCAGTGGCTGCCCGTCTACCTGCTCGGCATGGGCGTCATCTCCGCGCAGGGCCAGTTCGGCGGCGCCGGCCACATCGCCCTGTGGTGGGACATCCTCGTCGTCGCCGCCTTCTCGCTGGTCATCTACTACTGGGCCCGGGCGACCGCCTCGCCCCCGGAGGAGATCGAGCGCAGCATCGAGGAGGTCGTGGTCACGGACGCGCCCGCGCACTGATCCGTCGTCCCCTCCCTCCCCGGAACGGCCCGTCGGCCACGGCTCCCCTGCCGCGGCTGACGGGCCACCGTCATAATGCTCGCGTGACGTCGACCACCTCTCAGCCCAACTTCCTTCCCGCGCACCGTTTTCCGGTGGTGATCGTGGGCGCGGGCCCCGCCGGTCTCACCATCGGCAACATCCTGCGGGCCGCCTCCGTCGACTGCCTGGTCCTGGAGATCGAGACGCGCGAGTTCATCGAGCGGCGGCCCCGGGCCGGCGTCATCGAGGAGTGGGCCGTACGCGGACTCCAGGAGCGCGGCCTTGCGGACAACCTGCTGGAGCGGGCGGAGTTGCACACCCAGTGCGAGTTCCGGGTCGGCGGGGAACGGCACCGCTTCTCCTACACCGAACTGACGGGGCATCACCACTTCGTCTATCCGCAGCCGTTGCTGGTGACGGATCTCGTGCGCGAGTACGCGGACGTGCGCGGCGGTGCGATCCGGTTCGGTGTGCGGGACGTCCAGCTGCACGGCCTGGACTCGGACCGGCCGACGGTGTCGTACACCGACCCCGAGAGCGGTCAACGAGAGCTCCTGCACTGTGAGTTCGTCATCGGCTGCGACGGGGCCCGCGGCGTGACCCGGGCCGCGCTGCCGCAGCACGCCCGCTTCGCCCGGCAGGACTACGGCGTCGGATGGCTCGCGCTGCTCGCCGAGGCGCCGCCGTCCAGCGACTGCGTGGTGTTCGGCATCCATCCGCGCGGTTTCGCCGGGCACATGCCGCGCAGCCCCGAGGTCACCCGCTACTACCTGGAGTGCCCGCCCGGCGACGACCCGGAGAGCTGGTCGCACGACCGGGTCTGGGCCGAGCTGCAGGAGCGGCTCGGCGCGCAGGACCGGCCGCCGCTCACGGAGGGGCGGCTGATCGAGAAGCGCGTCCTCGACATGCACAACTACGTGGTCGAACCGATGGTGTTCGGGCGGCTCTTCCTCGCCGGGGACGCAGCCCATCTCACCGCGCCCATCGCCGCGAAGGGCATGAACCTCGCCCTGCACGACGCCTTCCTGCTCGGCGACGGCCTCGTCGCCCACCTCACCAAGGGCGAGAGCGCCGGTCTGGAGACCTACTCGGCGACCTGTCTGGACCGCGTGTGGGACTACCAGGAGTTCTCGCAGTGGCTGTCGGAGGTGTACCACGGCACGTCGTCGGGCGACGCGTATCGGGCGGGCACGACGCTCGCCCGGCTGCGGCGCCTCTTCGAATCCCCGGCAGCGGCGGCCTCGTTCGCGGAGCAGTACCTCGGCAAGAGCTCCGCGTCCTGACGCTCGAGGACCGGCTCAGTCGTGCGGCGGGCGGTCGCTGAGCCGGTGGTCGGCGACCTTCAGCGCCTCGTCCACGAGCCGCCGCAGATGCCCGTCGCGCAGCGAGTAGACGACCCTGCGCCCTTCCTTGCGGGTGTTCACCAGACCCGCGAGCCGCAGCCGCGCCAGATGCTGGCTGACCGCGGGACGGGCCGCGCCGCAGGACTCCGTGAGCGTCGTGACGTCGGCCTCTCCCCTGGTCAGGGCGTGCAGCAGGGCGAGCCGGGTGCGGTCGCCGAGCAGGGCGAGGAGTTCGGCGGCGAGGGCGAACTGTTCCTCGCCCGGGGTGCGCGGATGCGCATCGTGCGCAGGTGACAGGTGCATGCGTGCGCTCATACGCACATAATGGCTTCGTGGGCCCGACACGTCCACTCCCGCGGCCCGGAAGGGGACCCACGTGAGCGACCGGCACCGCCACCACGAGCACCACGCACATCCGCACCGGCACGGCCACGACTCCCCCGGCGTCCGGCACCGCCTCGGCCACCTGCTCAGCCCGCACTCCCACGAGAGCGCCGACAAGCTGGACTCCGCCCTGGAGTCCTCGGCGCGTGGGATGCGTGCGCTGTGGGCCTCCCTCGCCGTCCTCGGCGTGACGGCGCTGGCGCAGGCCGCGGTGGTCGCCGTGTCCGGTTCGGTGGCGCTGCTCGGCGACACCGTGCACAACGCCGCGGACGCGCTGACCGCCGTACCGCTGGGCATCGCCTTCGTGCTCGGGCGGCGGGCGGCCACGCGGCGGTTCACCTACGGCTACGGGCGGGCGGAGGACCTCGCGGGGATCGCGATCGTGCTGACGATCGCCGCGTCGGCGGCGTTCGCGGCCTGGGCGGCGGTGGAGCGGCTGCTCGATCCGCGGCCCGTGGCGCACGTGCCGGCGGTGGCCGTGGCGGCGCTGGTGGGGTTCGCCGGGAACGAGTGGGTGGCCCGGTACCGGATCCGGGTGGGCCGGGACATCGGTTCGGCCGCGCTGGTCGCCGACGGGCTGCACGCCCGTACCGACGGGTTCACCTCGCTGGCCGTGCTGCTGGGGGCCGGCGGTTCCGCGCTCGGATGGCAACTCGCGGACCCGCTCGTGGGGTTGGCGATCACCGCGGCGATCGCGCTGGTGCTGCGGGACGCTGCGCGCGAGGTGTTCCGGCGCGTCATGGACGCCGTCGACCCGGCCCTGGTGGACCGGGCCGAGCGGGCGCTGCGCGAGGTTCCGGGCGTGCGCGAGGTCGGCGAGCTGCGGCTGCGCTGGATCGGGCACCGGCTGCGGGCCGAGGTCGCGGTGGTGGTCGACGGCGACGCGACCGTACGGGCCGCCCACGCGATCGCCGTCGAGGCCGAACACGCCCTGCTGCACGCGGTCCCGAAACTCACCGCGGCCCTGGTACACGCCGACCCCGCCCCGGCACCGGGCGAGGAGGACCCGCACCTGGCACTGGCCCACCACACGGGAGCCCGGCCGGCAGAACTCGGCCCCACGCCGCCGATCTGACACCGAAGCCGACAGCGGACCTTGCCCTACGCCCCCACCACACCCGGCACCCGGCACCCGGCACCCGGCACCCGGCCAGTGCGAGCCGCGCCGGGCGTCGGCGTATCCGCGACCGGCGCGGAAGGCGGCGCCCGGCCGCCGACCTGACGCCCGACGGAGGTGGCAGCGGACCTTGCCCGGCACCCGGCACCCGGCACCCGGCACCCGGCCAGTGCGAGCCGCGCCGGGCGTCGGCACATCCGTCGACGTGGCCCGTGCGGGAGGTTCTAGGCCCCCAGGCCCTCCAGCACCGCCGCGCCCGGCAGTTCCGCGAAGGCCTTGCCGGGGATCAGGAGTTTGCCGCGGCGGCGGCCGCTGCCGACCAGGACGTAGGGAAGGTCGACGACGGCCGAGTCGACCAGGATCGGCCAGCCGGACGGGAGGCCGATCGGGGTGATGCCGCCGTACTCCATGCCGGTCTCGCCCGTCGCCGTGTCCATGGAGGCGAACGAGGCCTTGCGGGCGCCGAGTTGGCGGCGGACGACGCCGTTGACGTCGACGCGGGTGGTGGAGAGCACGATGCACGCGGCCAGGGTCGTCTCGCCGCCCCGCTTGCCGGCCACCACCACGCAGTTCGCCGACCGGTCGAGCAGCTCCTGCCCGTAGTGCTCGACGAAGACAGCGGTGTCGGCCCACTGCGGGTCGGTGTCGACGTAGACGATCTGGTCCGCCGGGACGCTGCCCTTCCAGTTCCGTACGGCCTCGGCGACCGGGGCGGTCAGGTCGTCGAGGGCATCGGGGGCGGGGACGGCGGTGTCGAAGTGTCCGATGGGTGCGCGCATGGCCGCACGCTAACAGGGGCCCGGGGGTCCGTCTCAGCGCACCGGGGGTACCGAGACGGCCATGACCATCTCCATCGGTTCGCCGCCCTCGTTGCCGTAGGTGTGCGGGGAGTCCGCCTCGAAGGAGGCGCTCGACCCGGCCGGGATGCGGTGCTTCACGCCGTCGACGGTGAGCGTCAGTTCGCCCGCGAGGACGTGCACGAGCTCGACCGTGCCGGTGGGGTGCGGGTCGGACGGGCTGCTGTCGCCGGGCATCAGCCGCCAGTCCCACATCTCCAACGGGCCGGGGGCCTCGGTGCCCGCGAGCAGCCGGTTGAAGCTGCCGGCGTCGGTGCTCCACAGCCGGACCGCCTGGTCCGCGGGGACGATACGGACCTGGGGGCCCTGCTCGTAGTCGAGCAGGGTGGTGATGCTGACGCCCAGCGCGTCACCGATCTTGACGACCGTGCCGATGCTCGGGTTGGTGCGGGCCTGCTCGATCTGGATGAGCATGCCGCGGCTGACCCCGGCGCGGGCGGCGAGCGCGTCCAGGGTGAAGCCGCGGTCGTTGCGCCAGCGCTTGACGTTGCGCGCCAGGGACTGGGTCAGCAGGTCGAGGTCCGACACGTTCCGTCCAATGTCCGTATGTGGGGAGGTGAAGCAAGGAGGGAGCAAGGCCAGTATTTTAGATGACCGAGTTCACTTCGCTGCACTACCCTGTGCTGCACCCGATCGTTCACCGAACTGTACTGCGAGGCACCCCGTGACAGCACTCTTCGCCCTGGCCACCAGCCTGCTGTGGGGGCTGGCCGACTTCGGCGGTGGACTGCTGACCCGGCGCAGCCCGGCCCTCACCGTGGTCGTCGTCTCGCAGACCATCGCGGCGACGGTGCTCGGCGCGGTCGTGGTGGCGACGGGCGGCTGGAGCGAGGCGGGACCCCGGCTGTGGTTCGCCTTCGCGGCCGGTCTGGTGGGGCCGGTGGCGATGATCGCCTTCTACAAGGCGCTGGCCCGGGGTCCGATGGGCGTGGTCTCCCCGCTCGCCACGCTGAGCGTGGCCGTTCCGGTGAGCGTGGGCCTCTTTCTCGGCGAGCGGCCCGGCCTGATGCAGGTCGCCGGGATCGCCGTGGCCGTCACCGGCGTGGTGCTCGCGGGCGGCCCCCGGCTCGGGGGCGCCTCCGTGCAACGGCAGACCATCCTGCTCACGCTCGTCGCGGCGCTCGGTTTCGGCACGGTGTTCGCTCTGATCGCGGAGGCCTCCACGACCGTCACCGGCCTGTTCCTGGCGCTCTTCGTGCAGCGGGTGACGAACGTGGCCGCGGGTGGCATCGCCCTGTTCGCGTCCGTCAGGCGAGGCGCCGAGGCCCTCCCCGAGGGCGGCTTCCCCTGGGCCTCTCTGCCCGCACTCGGCTTCGTCGGTCTCGCGGACGTCGCGGCGAACGGCACCTACTCGGTCGCCGCCCAGCACGGCCCCGTCATGGTGGCGGCCGTACTCGCCTCGCTCTACCCGGTGGTGACCGCCCTCGCCGCCCGCGGTTTCCTGCGCGAACGCCTCCTCGGCATCCAGGCGGCGGGCGCGGGCCTCGCCCTGGTGGGCACGCTGCTGCTAGCGACGGGCTAGGGGGTGTCGGCGCCGGTCATGGACTAGGCGTCGGCGTCCAGTTCCGCCAGCCTCGACACCGTCTCCTCGTCCAACTCCGAGAGGGCAAGGAGCTGTTCGGGGGTGACGCCGTCCGGTATCGGGACCGGCGCCGGTGTCCTCAGCGGTGGCTGCCAGCCCTCAGCGGCGGTCCAGCGGCGGACGACGCGGGCCGGCGCCCCGGCCACCACGGCGTGGTCGGGCACGACACCCCGGACCACCGCGCCCGCGGCCACCACCACGTTCCGCCCGATCCGCGCGCCCGGCAGGATCACCGCGCCGGTACCGATCCAGCAGCCCGGCCCGATCTCCACCGGCTCCATCCGCGGCCACTGCTTGCCGATGGGTTCGTGCGGATCGTCGTAGGAATGGTTCGTGGACGTCACGTAGACGTACGGACCGAAGTAGCAGTCGCTGCCGATGGTCACCGACGTGTCGGCGATGACGTGGCTGCCGCGGCCGAGGACGACGCCGTCCCCGATGCGCAGGATCGGCTCCGTGCCGAGGTCGAGGTCGGGCATGAGGCCGGCGGTCAGCGTGACCTGCTCGGCGACGATGCAGTGCGAGCCGATGTGGATCCAGGGCTCCCCGAAGACCGTGCCGAGCGGGAAGGCCAGCCGGGTGTGGGCACCCAGCGCGCCGAAGCGGAAGCGCCCCGGACGCTCCGCGGTGACCGAGCCGGTGCGCTGCACCCAGGCCCAGCCCGCGTGGACGGCGCGCTGCGTGAGGCTTCGCCGCCAGGATGAGAACGTGTTCTTGCGCTTCGGCACCCGCACACCGTACTCAGCGCGAGGTGCACCGATGAGGTCCGCGCCCTGTGATCTTCACCCCACCGCGAGCCGCTCCATCGCGAGCACGCGCCGTCCGGGGCACGGATCACCCGTAGCGGATGAGGCGGCCGCGGCTCAGCTGTGGTGCCGTGCAGAGATGACCAGGATCGGCCTCGTGAACCCCTTCGACCTCGCCGGACGGGTGGCACGGTACGCGCTGGGGACCGCGGGATGGATCGCCGACCGGTTGGTGCCCGCAGTGACGGCCGCCGTCCTGGACCGGCTCGATCTGGACGGCGTGGCCGGCCGCCTCGACGTCAACCGGATCGCCGACCGGGTGGACGTGATGCGCGTGGCCCGCCGGGTGGACGTCGACGACATCGCCGACCAGGTCGACGTGGACCGGGTGGCGGCCCGGGTGGACGTGGACGCGGTGGCCGCCCGGCTCGACGTGGACCGGGTCGCCGAACGCATCGACCTGGAGCGGATCGTGGCGCGTCTCGACATGGACCGGATCGCGGCGGGCATCGACGTCGACCGGATCGCCGCCCGCCTGGACGTGGACGCCGTGATCGACCGGGTCGACCTGGCCGCGCTCACCCGGGCCGTGCTGGAGGAGATCGACCTGGGCCGGATCGTCCGCGACACCAGTGGGGGGATGGCCGAGGAAACGGTCGACGCGCTGCGGCTGCGGAGCATGCGGGCCGACCGGATGGTCAACCGGGTCGCCGACCGCCTGATGCACAGACCCGGCACCGTACCGGACCGCGTCGACGGACTCGCGCCGCCGAACGGGCAGGCGCCGTGACGCATCCGGACCGGGGGGAGGTGCAGGGCGGCACGGCGGGGGTCGTGTCGCGGTGCCTCGCGGCCGTGGTCGACGCGATCGTGGTGGTCTGCATCGGGCTGGCCGTGCAGCTCGCGTTCAGCGGGCTGCGGCTGATCGTCACCGGGCCGCCGTTCCACATGCCCGACCTCTCGCTCTGGCTCACCGGCGCGCTCGGCTGGGCCATCGCCGTGCTCTACCTGGGCACGAGCTGGGCCACGACCGGCGGCACCCTCGGCGACTGGCTGCTGGGGCTGCGCGTCACCTGCCGCACCGGACGGCTGCTCGGCATCACCCGCTCACTGCTGCGCGCCGTCCTGTGCATCGCCCTGCCCGTCGGCCTGTTCTGGATCCCCTTCAGCCGGCGCCACGCCTCGGTGCAGGACGTCGCCGTGGCCAGCGCCGTGCACTACCACCGCTTCTGAACCGTGCACCCTCGTCACCTCCGGCCCCGGCCTCACCCTTCCGAGGTGACGCCGGGCCGCCGACGCCGGCGTAGGAGTGGAGAAGATGCCGCGTCACGCGGCCGTTCCGAGGACGGAGGTCCTGCCATGACCACCACCACGCATCACCGGCGCTCGGAGGGAACCCTGGCGGTCGCCGGCGGACTGACGGCGTTCGCCGCAGTGATGCTCGTCATGTGCGGCATGCTCGACATCTTCCGCGGCATCATGGCGATCGCGGACGACGAGGTCTTCATCAACACCCCCCACTACGTCTTCAGGTTCGACCTGACGAGCTGGGGCTGGATCCATCTGGGCCTCGGGGTCGTCGCCATGGCCGTCGGCATGGGTCTCGTCATGAAGGCGACCTGGGCGAGGGTCATGGGCGTGGGCGTCGCGGCGCTGCTGATCATCGCCAACTTCCTCGACATCCCGTACCAACCGTTCTGGTCCGTCACCCTGATCGCGCTGTACGGCTTCATCATCTGGGCGCTGTGCGTGGTGCAGCCGGACGAGTCCTACTGACGACCGGGGACCGCGCTCATGAAGGACGAACGCGCCGAGCGGATCGCCGAGTTGATCGCACCGCTGCGGGTGGAGCCGGGGTCGAAGGTGGACCTGGCCACCGACTTCGACCCGGGCGACAAGACCGGCATCCGCAAGAAGAAGGACGGCCGGGAACTGCTGGAGACCGGTGTCGCGATGCTGGCCGACTACCAGCGGCGGCTGGCCGCCGAGGGCAGGAACGGCGTGCTGCTGTGTCTGCAGGCCCTGGACGCCGGCGGCAAGGACGGCACGATCCGGCACGTGATGACCGGGGTGAACCCGCAGGGCATCCACGTGTCGAACTTCAAGGTGCCCTCCAACGAGGAACTCGACCACGACTTCCTCTGGCGCTACGCCTGCCGGCTGCCCCGGCGCGGTGAGATCGGCGTCTTCAACCGCTCGCACTACGAGGAGGTGCTGGTGGTGCGGGTGCACCCCGAGCTTCTCGACCGCCAGCGGCTGCCGGAGGAGGCCAAGCGCAAGGGCAAGTGGCGCCGTCGCTACCGGGAGATCAACGACTGGGAGCTCTATCTGCACGACAACGGCTTCCGGGTGGTCAAGCTGTTCCTGAACCTCTCCAAGGAGGAGCAGCGCACCCGCTTCCTCAAGCGCATCGACGTACCGGAGCGCAACTGGAAGTTCTCCGCCTCCGACGTGCGGGAACGCGCCTGGTGGGACGACTACCAGCTGGCGTTCTCCCGCATGCTGTCGGCCACCAGCACCAGCTGGGCGCCGTGGTACGTCATCCCCGCGGACCACAAGTGGTACGCCCGGATCTGCGCCGCCTCGGTGCTCGCCCACACCCTGATCGACCTCGACCCCCAGTACCCGGAGGTCGGCGAGAAGGCCCGGTACGAGCTGGGGCTGGTGAAGCAGGACCTCGAGGCGGAGGCCTCGTCCGGCGCGCCGGCCGATCCCTACGCCGCGTCGGTCGCGGGCCACAGGAAGCGGCAGCACGGACGATGACCTCCCCGGCGGGGAGAGAACGGGGCCGCGCGGCCGCGGCCGAACCCTGGTACGCACAGCCGCCCCAGGCCGTGGCGGACGTCCTCGGCGTGGACCCCGCCGTCGGTCTCAGCGGCGCGCAGGCGGCCGAACGGCTCGGCCGGGACGGCCCGAACGCCCTGCCGGAGGAGCAGACCCGGCCCGGCTGGCGCCGGTATCTCGACCAGTACCGCAGCTACATGCAGACCATCCTGATCGCCGCGGCGATCGTGTCGCTGGCCATCCAGGAGTGGGGCACCGCGGTGCTGCTGCTCGTGCTGACGGTGATCAACGCGGGCATCGGCATGCGCCAGGAGGGCAAGGCCGAGAGCGCCATGAACGCCCTCAAGTCGATGATGAAGGCGACGGCGCGGGTACGGCGGGACGGTATCCGGCCCCCTTCTTTCCGACGCTGAGGCGGCCGTCGCCGCGTACCGCGCCCAGACCGGCGCGGTGTGGGCACCGGCGGCGAACGGGCGGCCCCCGGCGGAGGCCGCCCTCCACGAACCGCCGGCCGGCTGGGCCGCAGCGACCGGCAGCACGTGCGTGCCCCAGCCGTCCAACGCGACTTACAGCCCGGGCCGGTCAACGCCCAGGCGCGGATGCCGACTTCGGGCCAGGACAGGCGCACGCGGCCCTGGGCGGGGCGCCGGAGAGATTGAACCGTACGAGCGCGCCGGACGGAAGACGGTGGCCGCGCGCGGCGGCAGCAGGCCCACCAGGGCCCCCGGGCGGCCACCTCACCCGCCGCGGGTGAGGCAACTCCGCAGGCGAACAGGCCTGTTCGGCCCTGCGGGCGGGCGAACGCGACGACGCGCAGGCCGGCCCGGACCGTCTTGGGGTGGCCCTGCCCCGGTCCGGTTCCTCACCTGCGGCGGGTGACGCGGACCGGGACGGATCGCGGCTGGATGGACCTCGACCACGTCGAAGGGAGCGGCCATGGCCGGTATTGCGTCTCCTTCGAGGAGCCAGAACGTGCGCGATTATCCGCACGACGTCAACGTCACCTCGTGGGGATGGCTGCACCTGGGCTCCGGCGTCGTCCTCGCGGCCGCCGCCTTCACGCTCTTCCGCGCCGAGGCGCACAAGGCCTACGTCGCACAGAGGTAGCCGGGACGTGCGTCCTCAGCCGCGCGGTCCGCGCACGGCCGGGAGGCCCATCCGGGCCAGCCGGCGCCATTCGAGCCGGGGCCGCGCCGCCCGCATGCCCGGGCGGTGCCGCGGCACCAGCACGCGCAGCGCGTGCGGCCGTACGACGCAGTGCACGGGGACGGGCAGGACCAGCGCCTCGCCGTCGATCCCGGCCGGGATCGACGGCCGGTCCGCGTCGACGACCACCTCCGCCGCCGTCGCCTGCGTCAGTCCGGCGGCGTGGCGCCCGCGCAGCAGGCCGGCGGCCTGGGCGGCGCTGTTCACGACCACGCCGACCGCGCCCAGCACCCCGCCGTCCAGGCGTGCCCGGCGGCCCAGGCCCGCGATGTCGCCGGTGCCGTACGGGTTGTTGCTGACCAGCAGGGCCTGCGGCGAGGTGAAGAGGGTGCCGCCCGCGCGGGCCGTCAGGGTGGCGCCCTTCTCGCCCAGGAGCAGGTCGGGCAGCAGCTCCAGGGTGGTGCGGGTCTTGCCGTCGCGGTACGCCGAGCTCCGCACGACTTCGGCGTAGGCGCCGAAGGACACGTTGTTGACGAAGGGGCGCCCGCCCGCCCGGCCGAGGTCGACCCGCAGCTCCACTCCGTCGCGCAGGGCCTCCAGAGCCTTCGAGGGGTCCTCACGGTCCAGGCCCAGGTCGAGCGCGAAGTGGTTGCGGGTGCCCGCGGGGATCACCAGCAACGGGAGGTCGAGCCCCGCGGCGACATCGGCGACCAGTGCCTGGGTGCCGTCCCCGCCCGCGACGCCGAGCAGATCGGCGCCCTCGGCCGCGGCCCTACGGGCGAGCTCGGAGACGTCGGTCTCCCCCGGGCCCGCCAGGAGCAGCACCCGGGCGCCCAGCGACTCGGCCTTCGCGCGCAGCCCGAACCGCTCGACCTTGCCGCCGCCCGACCGCGGGTTCATGATCAGCACGGCGCGTTCGACGCGCGGCGCGGGGCCCTCGGCCGGCACGGCAGGCCGGTCGGTCCGCACGAGGGCACCCCGGCCGGCCGCGAGCGCGAGCAGCCACAGTGCCCACGCCACGAGCACGACCCGGAGCAGATGGGCGCCGGTGTAGGCCACGAGCATCCAGACCGGCGCGGCCACCGCCAGCAGCGCCGCGAGCAGACGGACCGGGCCGCGGCGGGTCAGGATCCACCACAGAGCCGCGGCGGTCACCACCGTGCCGAACAGTCCGACCACCAGCAGGCCGAAGGTCTTCAGCCCCGCGAACACGAGGAGGACGAGCACCGACGCCGCGGCGGCCGCCAGTGACGCCCGTGCCAACCAGCGCTGACGCGGCGTCGTGGGCTCCATGGCACCACGGTCCGACGACGCTGCCCGGCGGGCATCACCCACGGCAGGTGACCCGTACGGGCCTCCCCCGCTCGCCCACGGCGGGTGACGCGCGACCTGGCGGGCCGCCCGGGGAGTCCATCGCTTACGGTGCGTCTTGAACCGAGGACGAGGAGAGGCGATGACGCACAAAGCGTTGATCACGGGGATCGGCGGCAGGGAACCGAAGATCGACAACGAGGCCTTCGTGGCACCCACGGCGTCGGTGATCGGCGATGTGACGCTGAAGTCCGGGACGAGCGTCTGGTACGGCGCCGTCCTGCGCGGCGACGTGGAGCGGATCTCCGTGGGAGCTCAGGCGAACATCCAGGACAACTGCACGCTCCATGCCGACCCGGGCTTCCCCGTGAGCATCGGCGAGCGGGTGTCCGTCGGGCACAACGCGGTGGTGCACGGGGCGACCGTCGAGGACGACTGCCTGATCGGCATGGGGGCGACGGTCCTCAACGGCGCGGTGATCGGCGCCGGGTCGCTCGTCGCCGCGCAGGCGCTGGTGCCGCAGGGGATGCAGGTGCCGCCGGGCTCGCTGGTGGCGGGCGTGCCGGCGAAGGTGAAGCGGGAGCTGACGCCGGAGGAGCGCGAGGTCGTCACCCTGAACGGCACGCTCTACGCGGAGCTGGCGAAGACGCACCACGAAGTGCACGAACAGGCGTAGGGCGACGGCGGGCGGCGCTCAGTCGACAGCCGGTACGGCCTCCGCCTCGGCCGCTTCCCGCTCCCTGGCGGCGGCCGCCTTCGTCGCCTTGCGCTTCAGGACCAGCATGGACGTCAGGCCGATCAGCACGGCGACCACCAGCCCGAGGTAGGAGAACCTCTTCAGCCAGTCCTCGGCGACGATGCCCACGTAGTAGATGACGGCCGTCGTGCCGCCCGCCCAGCAGATGCCGCCGAGGACGTTGGCGATGAGGAACTTCCAGTACGGCATGTGGAGCACGCCCGCGAGCGGGCCCGCGAAGATGCGCAGAAGGGCGACGAAGCGGCCGAAGAAGACGGCCCACATGCCCCACTTCTCGAAGGACCGCTCGGCGGTGGCGACGTGTCCCTCGCTGAAGTGTCTGGGGAACTTGGTGCCCAGCCAGGCCAGCAGCGGCCGTCCGCCCTTGCGCCCGATGGCGTAACCGATGGAGTCGCCGACGACGGCGCCCGCGGTCGCGCACGCGCCGAGCACGATCGGGTTGATCCCGGAGTGCTGGGAGGACAGCAGGGCGGCGGAGACCAGGACGATCTCGCCGGGCAGCGGGATACCCAGGCTCTCCACGCCGATGACCAGGGCCACCACCGCGTAGACGGCGGCCGCGGGTACCGTGTCGAGCCATTCCTGGACGTGCAACGCCGGTCCTCCCGTTTGTGACCCTTTGTTCCTGCGTTCCCGGCGCGCGCCCGCGCGGGGCGCACACCGGGAAGCCTACCGGGTCAGCCGTTCGAGGCGCCGTCCCACAGATCGCACTGGTGTTCCTGATGGACAGAGGTGCTCAGGGTGTTCCCGCCCTTGGACGCCGTCTTCAGGGAGAGCACCGTCCCGGGGCCGGCGGGCATCGTGGGCTGCCCCTCGGCACGGGGCACTCCGGTCCGCACGAAGGATCCCCAGTACTGGACCATCTGCCGCGACAGGGCCTTCTGCTCGGCGTTCAGCGGGGAGTCCAGTCCGAAGTGCTTGAAGAGGTACTGGATCTCGTTCACATGGGTCGCGCCGAAGTCGAAGTCGGTGTGCAGATTGCGCAGCGAGGCGAACGGCGGGGAGGTGCGGTCGGCGAACTCGTACGAGTAGACCGGACCGCGGGCGGCGAGCAGGCCGTCGAGCCGCAGCGCCGGGCAGCTGAACAGGGTGTCGCCGAGCGCGGTGGCGAAACCGATGGTCGGCGTCGGGTAGTCCGCGAGCGGGTAGCGCCCGAGGGCCTCCTCGCCGAAGTTGTCCCGCATGACCCCCGGGTACTGCTCGGCCGTGAGGGGCGTGCCGCCCAGGTCGAACGAGGAGAAGGCGAAGAGCCGTCCCTCGTCCTTGTTCGAGCCGTTGATCACCGGAACCCGGGAGGCGGTCCCGTCCGCGACGGCCTGTTCGGGCTGCACCGGCAGGAAGGCGCCACCGGTCACCGGGCCCCAGTCGAAGTCGCCCTGGGCCTCGAGGACCTCGCGGGCGGACTTGCCGCGCAGGCACGACACGGTCGAGCAGCCGAGCTTCTGGGCGAAGGAGGTTCCCTGCGTCACCGCGTCCTGATGCGTCCGTGCGCTGCAGTCGTCGTAGGCACCGCTCTCGATGATGCCCGCGCGGAACAGGCCGCGGGCCGTGGGTGAGGCCAGCTGGGTGCAGACCGAGCGGCCGCCGGCCGACTCTCCCGCGATGGTGACACGGCCCGGGTCGCCGCCGAAGCGGCCGACGTTGGCGCGCACCCAGCGCAGGGCGGCCTGCTGGTCGAGCATGCCGAAATTGCCGGAGACCCCGTCGTGGGTCTCGCCGTCGAGACCGGCCATGGCGAGGAAACCCATCGCGCCGAGGCGGTAGTTGACGGTCACCACGACCGTGCCCGTCTGCCGTGCGAACACGTCGGGGACGACGTCCTGACCCGCGCCCGCGGTCAGTCCGCCGCCGTGGAACCAGACCAGGACCGACCGCCGTGCGGACCCCTCGGGCACATACACATTGAGGTCCAGGCAGTCCTCGGTGTACGAGGGCTGCTCGTAGCCGGGGTCCCAACTCGACGTCTGCACGCACTTGTTGCCGAAGTCCCGTGCGGAGCGCACCCCGTGCCAGGGCCGCACGGGGTGCGGTGCGCGCCAGCGCAGACTGCCGACCGGCGCCTCCGCGTACGGGATGCCGAGGAACTGCCGCCCCTCGGCGGTGGTTTCACCCCGCACCGGACCCGCCTCGGTGCGGACGACGGGGCTCCCGCCCGCCGACGCGGCCTGCGCCGCCGGGACGGGCGCGACGAGCGCCGCCGCGAGGGCCGTCAGGCCGATGACGATGCGCCGGATCATCTGCTCACCTCCACGTTCGTACGCAGCCGGAGATCGCCCGAGGACGACCCGGCCCAGACGGCGCGGCGGCCGGTGCCGAGCACCCAGCCGTGACGCCCGGTGTCCCAGGAGGACAGGGTGCGCGCGGTGACAGTCACGGTGACGCGCCGCCGCTCCCCCGCGCGCAGGGCCAGCCGCCGGTATCCGCCCAACACCCTTACCGCCTGGTCGAGTCGCAGGTGCGGCGAGGGCCCGACGTAGACCTGCGGCACGGCGACGCCGTCCCGGCGGCCGGTGTTGCGGACGGTGAGGGACACCTCCAGGCCGTGCCCGGTCCGCCGCGCCCGCAGGTCCTCGTAGGAGAAGGAGGTGTACGACAGTCCGTGCCCGAAGGGGAACAGCGGCCGTACGCCCTCGGCGTCGTACCAGCGGTAGCCGGCGTGGATGCCCTCCGAGTACTCCTCGGTGCCGTCCACGCCCGGGTAGCGGCGGGGGTCGCCGGCGACGGGGTGGTGGTCGTCGTCGGCCGGGAAGGACTGGGTGAGGCGGCCGCCGGGGTCGCACTCGCCGTACAGGACGGCCGCGGTGGCGGCCGCGCCCTCCTGGCCCGGGTAGTACATCTGGAGCACGGCGCCGGTGCGCCGCAACCACGGCATCGACGTCGAGGACGAGGTGTTGAGGACGACCGTGGTGCGCGCGTTGGCCGCCGTGACCGCCTCGATCAGCTGCTCCTGGTGGCCGGGCAGGGCGATCGTGCCGCGGTCCAGGCCCTCGGTGGCGTCCTCGTAGGCGAACAGCACCACGTCGCGGGCGACTTGGGCGGCGGCGACGGCCTCGGCGACGTCCTGCGCCCGGGTGGCGCCGGTGCTCCTGCGCAGCCGGAACGTCAGCCCGCCGGCTCCCCCTTGCGCGGTGATCCGCAGCGAGTGGGAGCCCTTGGCGAGCGTGCGGGTCGCGCGGCGCACGGACAGCCCGTCGGGGGCGGCCGAGACGAGCCCGCCCGTGAAGAACTCGCCGTATCCGGGGGCCTGCGGGAAGAGTTCGGTGCCGTCGAGGAGGACCTTGGGGCGGGCCGTGGGCGCGGAGGAGAAGTGCAGGACGAAGGTCCACTCGTCGGTCTCCGGGGCGGCGAGCGTCCCGTCGTACGTCCAGATCTGCCCGGCGGCCACCTGCCGGCCCTCGCTGTCGAAGGCGGGGCTGAGCGCGGACGCCGGGATCGCCTTGCCGAAGAGGTCCTCGCCGAGCGCGTAAGTGACCTTGCCCGCGCGGGACTTGACGGCGTCCAGCGGGCTGTCGGCGTGGTCCGGCACGACGTGGGCGCTACCGCCGCCGCTGACGAAGGGCAGGCTGCCGGTGGGGCCGATCACCGCGACGCTGCCGCCGGGTCTCAGGGGCAGCGTGCCGTGCTCGTTGCGCAGCAGGGTGGCGCCCGCCTTGGCGACCTCCAGGGCCAGGGCCGCGCCCGCCGGTGCGTCGCGGTCGGGGCGCGGCGGGACGCTGCCGTCGAGCAGTCCGAAGCGGTCCATCACGCCGAGGATCCGGCGCACGGCCCGGTCGACGTACCGCTCGGGCACGCTGCCGTTCTGCACGGCCGACTTCAGCGCCGTACCGAAGTAGGCACCGTCGGGCATCTCCATGTCGAGGCCGGCGGTGATCGCCGCGAGGGTGCTGTGCGCGGCGAACCAGTCGGTCATCACCCAGCCCCCGAAGCCCCATTGCTCGCGCAGTATGCCGGTCAGCAGTGTCCGGTTCTCGCAGGCGAAGGTGCCGTTGACCTTGTTGTAGGCGCCCATCACCGCGCCGGTGCCGGCGTTCACCGCGGCCTCGAAGCCGCGCAGTTCGAGCTCGTGCATGGTCTGCTCGTCGACCCGCACGTCGATCGACATGCGGTCCTGCTCCTGGTTGTTCATCGCGTAGTGCTTGACGGTCGCGACGAGGTGCTCGCCCTGGATGCCGCCGATCTCCGCGGCGACCAGGTCGGCGGCGAGCAGCGGATCCTCGCTGAGCGTCTCGAAGTTGCGGCCGGCGTACGGGGTGCGGATGAGGTTGACCATCGGGGAGAGCAGGACGTCCTGGCCGAGTGCGCGGCCCTCGCGGCCGACGACCTGGCCGTAGCGGCGGGCGAGGGACGGGTCGAAGGCGGAGGCGAGCAGGACGGGCGCGGGCAGGGCGGTGGCGTGCCGGGTGACGCGGACACCGGCCGGGCCGTCGGTCAGCCGCAAGGGCGGGATGCCGAGGCGCTGCACCCCGGGGACGTAGCCGGCCTGGCCGAGCGGGTTGGGGTCGGTGGCGCCGTGCAGGAGGGAGATCTTCTCGTCGAGGGTGAGCTTGCCGATCAGGCCTTCGACGCGGGGGCCGGCCCCCGCCTCGGGTCTGCCCAGCGCGTGTGCGGGGGGTGTGAGACCGCTGGTGGCCGCCGTGGCGACGGCTATGGCGCCGCCCAGCAGGCGCAGTGCGGATCTCCGGGAGACAGTGTCGGTCATGGGCCGTCACTCCTTCGGTGCGCGAACACGACGATGTGCGTTCGGACTGTGAACGCACCATGCGTTGCGGCCGACTTGACACTCCGTCGGCCACGAGGGGCGCGGCGGGAAAACTATGACCGGCAGTGACTCGTGTCAATGAAGCGAACAAGAAACGCTCTCGTGCCGACAAGAAACGAAGACGGGGCCGCCCGGTGGGGCGGCCCCGGGTGACGCTCTACGGGTGTAGGGCCATGTTCAGCGCAGGTTCGAGCGGGGACTTGACCGACTTGAGCCGAGCCTCGACCGCGCCCACTGCGTGACGGGGGGCCGTCGAGGCAGAGCCGCTGCCGGCCGGGGCGAACCGCTCCTCGTACTGCCCGTCCTCGGACTTCCGCGGCGGGGACTTCACCCCGGGCGGCTTCGGCGTGCTGCCGGGAGAGTCCTTCGTGGGCTCAACCCCCTTGCCCGTACGGCCACTTCCGTCATGGCCGGCATCGAGCGCCCAGCGCTGCCCGGCCGTACCGTCCCGCGCCGTCACCACGACCGACGTCCCCCTGCCCGGCGCGACGAGCAGCCCCTTGCCGTCGCGCAGCAGAAGCTCGCCGCGGACCGTGAGGTCGTAGCGGATCTCGCTGCCGTGCACCAGGCACCCGGCCAGCGTCACCGGGCGCGCGCCGACGCCGGAGGCGAGGCACAGGGTCGGGTCCAGGCCGCTGCGCAGCAGGCCGTCGCTCTGGTACGACCACTGCTGCGAGCCGGCGGAGGAGCAGGCCGCCAGGACGGCCGCGGCACCGGACGCGGCCCGGCCGCCCTCGACGTCGAGGCAGAGGCCGGCCCCGATGCTGCGGAACCTGCCGCGTCCGATTTCGACGGGCTGCCCCACGGAGGCGGGCTGCCCCAGAGAGGCGGGCCGTCCCGCGGAGGCGGGCTGCGTGCCGTATGGCGGGGTGCCCTCCGCGGAGCGCGACGGGTGCAGGGTGCTGCTGCTCTCGGCTCCCCAGGTGGCCTGCCGTCCGGGGACACCGTTGTCGTCGGTCCAGCCCTTGACGGCGAGCACGGTGGCGAGCAGGGCGAGGGCTGCCACACCGACACTCACGGCGACCGCCATGGTGTGTCTGCGCGACGGGATCGGGCGGTGGCGGCCGTCGCCTCCCGGCCGCAGGGGGCCGCGCCCGGGCGTCGGCGCGAGGCCGCCGCCGCGGCGGGGGCGGGAGTCGAGATAGCGCCGGGCGCCCCAGCCGAGCACGGTTCCGGCGAGCAGTTCCTCCAGACCGCCCTCGAAATGGCTGAGCTGTTCGGCGGCGTGACGGCAGTAGCGGCAGGCCATCAGGTGCTGCTGGACATCCGGGAGCAGGGCACCGCCCCGGCGTATCGGGACATCGAGGAGGCGGTTGTAGAAACGGCATTCCTTGCCGGGCGCGAGTTCCCGGTGTGCGCGCACACAGCCCACTCTGAATTGCTCGCGCGCCTGCTCCAGCGCGGCCGCCGCGGTGCCCGGATCCACCCCCAACAGACCAGCCGGTACGGATATGGGCTCCGCCTCGACCTCGGTGTGCCACAGGAGGCATTGCGAAGCTCCCGGAAGTGCCTGAAATGCCCGCTCCGCAAGGCGCCGCCTTTCCGGTGTCACGGGCCGCGCGGCACGCAGTCCGCGCCCGCCGGTCGGTTTGCGGAGTTCCGGCAGAACAACGGAGATACCGTCATCTGCCGCCCACTCCTTGACCGTGTCCCGTACGGCCGTGAGGAGGTGCGGCCGCAGGGCGCCGCCGGTCGGTCGGCGCAGGACCCGGTGGAACGCGGCGGCCGCGGCCATGGCCGCCGGGTCCTCCCCGGAGGCCAGGCAGATGACCGCGTAGTCGAAGGTCGCGCGCCAGTGCCGGGCCAGCAGCAACGCGGATGCGCGGGCTCCCTCGGGGCCCTGGCCCAGCTGGGCGAGAAGGTTGCGGTCGGACTCGGGTGTACCCGATCCGGGACGGGGTGGATAGGGCGGGCGTGGGGGGTAGGGGGATTGCACGGAACCATTTCCTTCCATGCGGCGGACGGTGGGGGGAAAACGCATCCAACGGAAATCAGACGCCCGATTGGTGCGTACCTATACCGCGTCGAGTTCTGGGACCCGTATAGGGTCGCTCACTTTCGCACAATTGACGTACAGGAAACAAGGAGTTCGAACAGCTCCGAACCAAAAGGCGCTAACCTCAAATAAGTTACCGGCGGTACCCGCACCCGCATTCGAAATATTCGTTGATCCGTCCACCAAGTTGTGTGCGCCATAGGGCGGTTGGCACACGAAATCTCCACCGCCCGCGGACCCACAGCGGGCTCCGAAGTTCCTCTCGGCCGGCTCTCATCCGCGTCCGCCAGCATGCGCCGCATGATCGCCCCCCACGCTTCCAGCACCCCCGCCCGCACCGTCCGCAAGGCCGTCGTCCCGGCGGCCGGACTCGGTACGCGGTTCCTGCCCGCGACCAAGGCCACGCCGAAGGAGATGCTGCCGGTCGTCGACAAGCCGGCCATCCAGTACGTCGTCGAGGAGGCGGCCGCGGCCGGGCTGGCCGACGTCCTCATGGTCACCGGCCGGCACAAGCGGGCCATCGAGGACCACTTCGACAACGCCTTCGAGCTGGAACAGGCGCTCACGGCCAAGGGGGACGCCGAAGGGGGACGCCGTACGCCTGGACGCCGTACGCGACCCGGCCCGGCCGGCCAGCATCCGCCACATCCGCCAGGGCGAGCCGCTCGGCCTCGGTCACGCTGTGCTGTGCGCCCGCCGCCACGTCGGCGACCAGCCCTTCGCGGTCCTGCTCGGCGACGACCTGGTCGACCCGCGCGAGACGCTGCTCAGCCGGATGCTCGACGTCCGCGACCGGCACGCGGGAAGCGTCGTGGCGCTGGTGGAGGTCCCGCCGGAGCAGGTCCATCTCTGCGGCTGCGCGGCCGTGGAACCGACCGGCGAGGAGGACGTCGTCCGCGTCACCGGCCTGGTGGAGAAGCCCGCGCCCCAGGACGCGCCGAGCCGGTACGCGGTGATCGGCTGCTACGTCCTCGACCCGGCCGTCTTCGACACCTGGAGCGCACCCCGCCCGGCCGGGGCGGCGAGATCCAACTCACCGACGCCCTCCGGGAACTGGCCGCGGGCGGCACGGTGCACGGCGTCGTCTTCGACGGGCTGCGCTACGACACGGGCGACAAGGCCGACTATCTGCGCACGGTGGTCCGCCTGGCCTGCGACCGGGACGACCTGGGCCCCGAATTCGTCGCCTGGCTCAAGGAGTTCGTGGCCGGTCTGGAGGGCGGCGCGGCGGCGAAGGGCCGCCGCTCGCGGCCTGACGGCGCACCGAAGGCCCGGCCTGGCGGCGCACCGAAGGCCCGGGAACGGCACGTACCCGGGCCTCAACTCACCATCGTCGTTCAGCCGTTGGGGCGCAGGGTCCACACCACGGTCATCTCACCGGTGACCGCACCGTCCGCGCGCCGGATCTCGATCGACACCGGGAACTCGGGCCGCTCCCCTGCGTCCAACTCCGCCACGACGTCGGCGGCGGGCCGGCCGAGGGTCGCGGTGGCGGTGACGGCACCCATCGCCAGCTTCCGGTAGGCGATCTCGGCGCTCACGGCGAGCGGCACGGCCCGCGCCAGCTGGTCCCCGAACGCGGCGAGCACGATCGCCCCGCTCGCGGACTCCCCGAGCGTGAACATCGCGCCGGCATGCGGCCCGCCCACGTGGTTGTGGTACTCACCCTGGTCCGGCAGTGCCACCACGGCCTTGTCGGCCGTGGTCTCGAGGAACTCGAGATTCAGGGTCCGGGCCATCGGCACCGTCGCGGCGAGCATCTCGCCGATCGACATCTGGTCTGCGCTCATGAGGTGGATGTTACCCACGAGTAGCGACAGCTGGCCAGACTCGTACGGTGATCGCCGTATCGTTACGGTCCATGTGGCCAGGACAGCAGCAGCCGGGGGGCGGTCAGGAACCGCAGCAGCAACCGGCACAGGGCAATCCGTACCAGCAACCCGGATACCAGCAGCCCAATCCCTATGCGGGGCAGCCGACTCCGTACGGAGGGCAGCCGCCGACCGTCGTCGCGGGTGCGGCCACCGGCGGGCCGTCCGGGCCTCCGGGCGGCGGCCGCCGTACGAAGGTGATTGCTGTCACAGCGGCCGCGGCCGTCGTGGTGGCCGCCGCGGTGACCGGCGCCGTACTGCTCGGCGGCGGCAGCGACGACAAGACCGATCCGGACCCGACGCCTTCCTCGGCGTCGCCGACCGCCACGGCGGATCCACGCGCCGGCGGGAAGCTGAAGCCCACCGTCGCCGGCTGGAAGGTCGTGGTGAACGCCGACGCCGGCATCGCCTTCGACGTACCGGCCAACTGGGCCCTCCAGTCGCCGGGTTGGGTGTCCTACGTGGCGGAGAACGACGACCCCGACGACAAGCCCCTGGTCGCCATGAAGGCTCCCGCACTGCTCAAGGCGAAGTGGTGCGCGTCCGACGACGACAAGGACGGCCAGGCCGACTACACCCCCCTGGCCAGCGCGGGCACCAGGAAGAACAACGGGGCCAGGAGCACCGCGGAGGCGGCCCGCTCCGACTCGGCCGCCTGGGTCTACGGCACCTACACCCAGCCCGACCACAAGAAGGTCGCCACCGGCCCGGCCGCCTCCTTCACCACCACCTCGGGGCTCACCGGCAGTGTCGTCACGTCGCGGTCGTCCGGGGTGACGAAGCGGCACAAGTGCGACTCCGACGGCAAGGCGACGACCTTCGCCTTCAAGAACGGCGACGGCGATTTCGCGTCCTGGTCGTTCGTCGGCGCCAAGGGGGTCGGCGAGGAGGTCCCGGACGCCACGGTCAGGAGAATCCTCGGCACCGTCCGTCTCTACACTCCGCCCGAGGAATCCTGACGCCCCCGTATTGCTACGGCCCCGACGAGACACAGTGACCGAATCGTGTCCCGGGCAGCACTAGGGTGGCTCTTCATGTGGCCAGGACAGCAGCCGCCCGGGGGCGAGCAGAATGCGCAGGGGCAGAACCCTCAAGCGCAGAACAACCCGTACCAGCAGCCGGGGTACCAGCAGTCGAATCCGTATCAGCAGGGCAACCAGCAGAGCGGGTACCAGCAGCCCAACCCCTATGCGCAGCAGCCGCAGTGGGGGGCGCCGGGAGCGCCCGGCACGCCTCAGCCGCCGACCGGCGGTGGCGGTGGCGGTGGCGGTGGCGGTGGCGGTGGCGGTGGCGGTGGCGGTGGCGGTGGCGGTGGCGGCAACCGTACGAAGCTGGTCGCGATCGTGGCGGCCACGGCCGTGGTCGTGGCGGCGGGCGTCACCGGCTTCCTGGTGCTCGGCGGCAAGGACGACGACAAGGCCGACAGCGCCAAGGGCAAGAAGGTCAGGGAGTCGCCCACCGCGTCGGCCGATCCGAGCGCCTCGGCGTCCGGATCCGACGACAATCCGCGCGGTGGCGCCGGCGCGAAGGCGACCGTCCCGGGCTGGAAGGTCGTGGTGAACCCCAAGTGGGGCACCGCATTCGACGTTCCGGCGGACTGGGAGGTCGACTCCCCCGGTATGACCATCGGGTTCGAGGACGACAAGGACCCGAGCGGCAAGCCGCTCATCGTCATGTCGGCACCCGCCTACTACAAGTCCAAGTGGTGCACCTCCGACGCCGACAAGGACGGGCACTCGGACAACACGGCGCTCGCCGCCGTGGGCACCAAGGGTGCCGACGGTGCGAAGAGCACCGACGAGGTCGCCGTGAACCAGGTGCCCTGGTGGGTCTTCGGCGGTTACACGCAGCCGGACAAGAAGAGCCTCACCTTCGACAAGAAGGCCAAGTCCTTCAAGACGGCCGCCGGCATCACGGGCAAGTACGCCTGGGCCAGGTCCCACAACAGCCCGCAGATCGGCAAGTCCAAGTGCGCGAGCGACGGCAAGGCGATCACGTTCGGCTTCAAGAACTCCGCCGGTGACTACGTGGCCTGGAACTTCTACGGCGCGACCGGCGTCAAGGGAGAGGTCCCGGACGCGACGATCATGAAGATCCTGAGCACCGTACGGCTGTCCGGCGAGCCGACCGGCGGGTGACGGACCCGGGCGAACGGGGGGTCCGCTGAATCGGTTTGTCGCGAGGCGGGGTCCCTGGCCATGGTTCGCTGGTGACCGAACCCGCCGCCTCCCGTCGTCCGCTGCGCCCCGTGTGGGCGGGCCGCAACCACGGCCTGCTCACCGCCGCCGCCGTGGTCACGAACCTCGGCGGCAACGGCGCGTTGATCGCCGCCGCCTTCGCCGTGCTGGACGCGGGCGGCGACGGTGGCGACGTGGGGCTGGTGGCCGCCTCCCGCACCGTGCCCCTCGTGGTGTTCCTGCTGATCGGCGGCGCGGTGGCGGACCGGCTGCCCCGGCATCGCGTGATGGTCGCGGCCAACGCCCTCAACTGTCTGTCCCAGGGGGCCTTCGCGCTGCTCGTCCTCACCGGGCACCCGCAGTTGTGGCAGATGATGCTGCTGACCGCGCTCGGCGGCACCGGCCAGGCGTTCTTCGGTCCGGCCGCCGAGGGCATGCTGATGTCGTCGGTCCAGGGCGAGCACGCGAGCCGCGCGTTCGCGGTGTTCCGGATGGCGATGCAGGGGGCGGGACTCGGCGGTGCCGCGCTCGGCGGCGCGATGGTCGCCGTGGTCGGACCGGGCTGGGTGCTCGCGGCGGACGCGGCTGCGTTCGCGGTCGCCGGATCGCTGCGCGCCTTCCTCGACGTGAGCCATGTCCCGCCTCGAGCACCCGGTGGCGGGATGGCGGCCGATCTGCGCGAGGGCTGGCGGGAGTTCACGGGACGGCCGTGGCTGTGGGGCGTCGTCGTCCAGTTCTCGATCGCCAACGCCGTGGTGGGCGCCGCCGACGCGGTCTACGGCCCGCTCGTCGCCCGGGACGACCTGGGCGGGGCGGGACCATGGGGCTTGGCGCTGGCGTTCTTCGGCGCGGGCACGGTCGGCGGCGCCCTGCTGATGACCCGCTGGAAGCCGCGCCGTCTGCTGCTCGCCGGCACCCTGTGCGTCTTCCCGATGGCCCTGCCCTCGGCCGCCCTCGCCGTTCCGGTCCCGGTGGGCGTCCTGTGCGCCGTGATGCTCTTCTCCGGCGCGCTGGTCGAGGTGTTCGGGGTGTCCTGGATGACCGCGCTGCACCAGGAGATACCCGAGGACAAGCTCTCCCGCGTCTCGGCCTACGACTGGTTCGGCTCCATCGCGCTGGTCCCTGTCGCGACGGCCCTCGCGGGTCCCGCCGAAGAGGCCTTCGGACGTACGGCGTCGCTGTGGGGCTGTTCGGTGCTCGTCGTGGTCGTCACGGCGGCGGTCCTGTGCGTGCCGGATGTGCGCAACCTGCGCCGCACCACCAGGCCCGTGCTGGAGAGCACGGGCCCTGCGAAGGACGCCTCAGCCGATGCCGAACGCCCCGTCGGGGGGCTCGGGTGACGGCACCGCCTCCTCGTCCCGTACCGGACGTGCGTCGGCGATGAAGTGCTTGACGCCCGGGCCGTGTTCGACGCGCGCGGGGAACGCGTCCGCGGCGGTGCGGCGGGCCAGGGCGGGGATGTCGACGGGGTGGTGGGCGGCGACCAGGATCGCGTTGCCGAAGCGGCGGCCGCGCAGGACGGCCGGTTCGGCGATCAGTACCAGCTCCTCGAAGACCGTGGCGAAGGTGGCCAGTTGGGAGCGGAGGAAGGCGAAGGGCGCGGCGTCGGCGAGGTTGGCCAGGTAGACGCCGTCGTCGCGCAGCACCCGCCCGGCCTCGCGGGCGTAGGCGACCGAGGTGAGGTGCGCCGGGACGCGGGAGCCGCCGAAGACGTCGGCGACGAGTACGTCCGCGGAGCCGGCGGGTGCCGCCTCCAGCCAGGCGCGTGCGTCCGCGCTGTGCAGGGTGACGCCGGCGCCGTCGGGCAGCGGCAGATGCTCCACGACCAGCTCCAGCAGGGCGCGGTCCGCCTCGACGACGTCCTGCCGTGAGCCGGGCCGGGTCGCGGCGAGATACCGGGGAAGGGTGAGCCCGCCCCCGCCGAGGTGCAGCACGTCCAGCGGGCTCCCCGGCTCCGCGACGGTGTCCAGCACATGCCCGAGCCGCCGCGCGTACTCGAACTCCAGGTGCTCCGGGGCGTCCAGGTCCACGTAGGACTGGGGCGCCCCGTCGACCATGAGCAGCCAGGCACACTCGCGGTCGACGTCGGGCATGAGCTTGGCGACGCCGAAGTCGACGTTCCTGGTCACAGGTATGGGCTCGGTCACGGATCCATTGTGCTGCGGTTCGGGACACCGGGTCCGGCAACGCCTCGAAGCGGCGCGGGGGACTGCGCGGCCGGCCACAGCGGCCCGCGGCCCCCCACCCACATCAGCCTCACTCCACGGCGGTCACGGTTCCCGCTCCCACGGTCCGCCCACCCTCACGGATGGCGAAACCGAGCCCGGGCTCCAGCGGAACCGCCCGCCCCAGCTCGACGGCCATGGTGACCGTCTCCCCGGGGCGCACGACCGCCGCCGCACCGAGGTCGACGTCGCCGACCACGTCCGCGGTGCGGATGTAGAACTGCGGTCGATAGCCGCTGGACACCGGTGTCGTACGACCGCCTTCGCGCGCGGACAGGATGTAGACCCGCGCCGAGAACCGCCGACCGGGCACGACACTCCCCGGCGCGGCCACGACGTGCCCGCGCCGCACCGCGTCCCGTGGCACGCCGCGCAGCAGCAGCGCCACGTTGTCGCCGGCCTGCGCGTCCTCCATGGGCTTGCCGAAGGTCTCCAGGCCGGTGACGACGCTCTCCAGCCCGGCGCCGAGCACTTCGACCCGGTCGCCCACGCGGACGACACCCCGTTCGACGGCGCCCGTCACCACGGTCCCCCGGCCGGTGATGGTGAGCACGTTCTCCACCGGCAGCAGGAACGGCGCGTCCAAGTACCGCTCGGGCATGGGCACATACGTGTCCACGGCGTCGAGCAGCGCCTCGATGGACGCCGTCCAGCGCGGGTCGCCCTCCAGGGCCTTCAGCCCGGAGACCCGTACGACGGGTACGGAGTCGCCGCCGTAGCCCTGCGCGGTGAGCAGTTCGCGGACCTCCAGCTCGACCAGGTCGGTGAGCTCCTCGTCGCCGGCGTCCGCCTTGTTGAGCGCGACCACGATGTGGTTCACGCCCACCTGCCGGGCGAGCAGGACGTGTTCGGCCGTCTGCGGCATGATCCCGTCGACGGCGGAGACGACGAGGATCGCCCCGTCGAGCTGCGCGGCTCCGGTGACCATGTTCTTGACGTAGTCGGCGTGGCCCGGCATGTCCACATGCGCGTAGTGCCGGGTGTCCGTCTCGTACTCGACGTGCGCGATGTTGATGGTGATGCCGCGGGCGGCCTCCTCCGGGGCCCGGTCGATGCGGTCGAACGGCACGAACGTGCCGGTGCCGCGCTCGGCCAGCACCTTGGTGATGGCGGCGGTCAGGGTGGTCTTGCCGTGGTCGACGTGGCCCATGGTGCCGATGTTCAGATGCGGTTTGGTGCGCACGTATGCCGTCTTGGGCATGGCGATACCTCGAAGCCTCTTCGTAGGAGAGTTCAGGACCCCAAGGACTTGCCGACCCTCCCCCTGCGGGGTCCGTCGGACGATCCGGAGAGGGTCAGCTTCGAGCGCCGTCGACTGCGGCGACGAGAAGGGAGACGGCAGCCTTCGTGGCATCCGCGACCGCGGATGCTGCGAGGTGGAAGGCGTACCGGAACATGACGCCGATCATCGCCGACCGGTCGCCGGACGTCTAATGGTTTTCCCCCCGGCCGGTGCTTCCCGGCGCGAGTGGGCAACGGGCCGGTCAGGCCCCGATGTTCTTCAGCGCCTCCCGCACCGACAACGGCGCGAACCGCCCCCGCTCCCGCGCCAGGAACGTCCGTACGGCCTCGGGGTCGGTCTTGGCGTACTCGCGCAGACACCAGCCGATGGCCTTGCGGATGAAGAAGTCGGGGTGGCCGGACTGGCGGAGGCAGTAGGCGAACAGGCGCTCGGTGTCGGTGCGTTCCTTGTAGCGCAGCTGGTGCAGCAGGGCGGTGCGGGCCACCCACAGGTCGTCGTCCACGATCCAGGCGTCCATGTCCGCCGTCAGGGCCGGATCGGCCGCCACCAGCGCGCCCACCACATGGGCGGCGAGGAGATCGACGGTGTCCCACCAGGAGACGGTGGAGACGAGGTGCCGGGCCACCGGCAGGAAACCGGAGGTGCACGCGCGGGCGTGGCGGCGCAGATAGTCGACGGCGAAGTAGTGGTACTCACGCTCGGGCAACTGCCAGCAGCGCAGGGCGATCGCCGTGCAGTCGGCCTCGGCGGGGCGGGGCAGGCCCGCCACGACGGTGCGGGACAGGGCGCGGCGCGCGGGCGTGGTGAGGCCGAGGAAGGGGGCCACGTCCTTCATGTACGCGCGCATCGGAGCGGCCCGCTCCGGGTCGGCCCCGGCGGCGTACGTGGCGGTGAGCCGCTCCAGCACGGTGTCGGCGAGTGTGCTCGACGGCACATGCGCGCTGACCACCCGTGTGACGCTCATGAGACGAACCATACGGCGATCACGGACATTTGTCGGTTAGTGTCACTGGATGCTCGATGCCACCACCCGCTCTGGGGGCACCGCCACGGCCTCTCCCCGGGCCACCGCCACGGAGCTCGCCGTCGCCGTACCCGCACCGCCGGGACCGAGCACGCGCGTCACGCGCGTGCTGCTCTCCCCGTGGTCGCGGTTGGCCCTGCTCGTCGTCCTGCTCGCGGCCGCCGCGAGCACCGTGCTGCTCTACGAGCCGCAGCGGCTGCTGGCGCACGGCTGGCCGCCGCAGTTCGGCGGGGCCGCCGCGGCCGTGATCTTCGCCGCGGCGTACGGACTGTGCAGCGTGGCCTTCGTGCCGCGACCGCTGCTGAACCTCGGGGCGGGTGCGCTCTTCGGCTCCCAGCTCGGCACCGGGGCGGCCCTGACCGGCACGGTGCTCGGCGCCGGCATCGCCTTCGGCCTGGGCCGGGTGCTCGGGCAGGACGCGCTGCGCCCGCTGCTGCGGGGCCGGCTGCTGAAGGCCGCGGACGGGCAGCTGAGCCGGCACGGCTTCCGCTCGATGATGGCGGTCCGGCTCTTCCCCGGAGTGCCGTTCTGGGCCGCGAACTACTGCGCCGCCGTCTCCCGCATGGGCTGGGTCCCCTTCCTGATCGCGACGGCGCTCGGCTCCGTTCCGAACACCGCCGCCTACGCCGTCGCCGGCGCCCGCGCCTCGTCGCCGACCTCCCCCGCCTTCCTGATCGCCATGGCCCTCATCGCCGTACCGGCTCTGATCGCCGCGGTGGTGGCCTGGCGCAAGCGTCACCACCTGCGCGGACAGTGAGCGCCGGCTACACGCTCTCGAGCACCATCGCGTTGGCCAGTCCGCCCGCCTCGCACATCGTCTGCAGGGCGTAGCGGGCGCCACGCGCGCGCATGGCGTGCACGAGCGTGGTCGTCAGACGTGCGCCGCTGGCCCCGAGCGGATGGCCGAGGGCGATCGCGCCCCCGTGCACGTTGACCTTCGCGAGATCGGCTCCCGTCTCCTGCCGCCAGGTGAGCACGACACTGGCGAACGCCTCGTTGACCTCGAACAGGTCGATGTCGTCGAGGTTCAGCCGCGCCCTGCGCAGCACCTTCTCGGTGGCCGGTACGACGCCCGTGAGCATCAGCAGCGGATCGGAGCCGGTGACCGCGAAGCTGTGCAGCCGCGCGAGGGGACGCAGGCCGAGGCGGGCCGCGGTCTCACTGGAGGTGATGAGCACGGCGGAGGCGCCGTCGTTGACGGGGCTCGCGTTGCCCGCGGTGACGTTCCACTCGATCTGCGGGAAGCGCTCGGCGAACACCGGGTCGTGGTAGGCGGGCCTGAGTCCGGCGAGGATCTCGGTGGTGCTGCCCGGCCGTACGCACTCGTCACGCGTGACGCCCTCCAGGGGCGCGACCTCCGCGTCGAGGAGACCCTGGTCCCAGGCCGCGGCGGCCTTGCGGTGCGAGGAGACCGCGAAGGTGTCCATCTGCTCGCGGGAGATCGACCACTTCGCGGCGATGAGCTCGGCGCTGATGCCCTGCGGGACCAGGCCCTCCGGGTAGCGCTCGGCGACGCCGGGGCCGAAGGGGTCCTTGCCGGGCGGCACGTTCGACCACATCGGCACCCGGCTCATCGACTCCACGCCGCAGGCCACGACTAGGTCGTACGCACCCGAGATGACCCCCTGCGCCGCGAAGTGCACGGCCTGCTGGGAGGAGCCGCACTGGCGGTCCACGGTGGTCGCCGGGACGGTCTCCGGGAAGCCCGCGGACAGCAGGGCGTAGCGGGTGGTGTTCATGGCCTGCTCGCCGACCTGGTCGACGGTGCCGCCGATGACGTCGTCGATCAGTGCGGGGTCGACGCCGGAGCGCTCCACGAGGGTGCGCAGGGTGTGAGCCAGGAGTTCGACGGGGTGGACGTGCGCG
Organism: Streptomyces sp. NPDC048419; assembly: GCF_043200415.1. Lineage (NCBI taxonomy): Bacteria > Bacillati > Actinomycetota > Actinomycetes > Kitasatosporales > Streptomycetaceae > Streptomyces > Streptomyces sp. NPDC048419. Next base: position 229,402 of record NZ_JBICXT010000010.1, read on the forward strand.
AGGGCGCCACCTGGCTTGCCCTTGCCTATCGGGGTGCGTACGGCTTCGACGATGACTGCGTCACGCATGTGCGGGCCTCCATGACGAGCGGCGGGCGACTACCGGTGAGTAGGAAATCCAAACTCACCATAGCTCGGTGGGTTGGAAAATCAAACCCTCCCCTAGACTGGGCTTCATGGCCGTCCCGAAAGATCCGCGCCCCTGTTCCATCGCAGACACCCTGGCGCTCGTCGGCGAGAAGTACTCGCTGCTGGTGCTGCGGGAGGTGTGCCTGGGCAACGGCCGCTTCGACCAGCTGGTGCGCAACATCGGCGCCCCGCGCGACATCCTGGCCACCCGCCTGCGCCGCCTCGTCGACGCCGGCATCCTGACCAAGAGCGTCTACAGCGAGCGGCCGCAGCGCTTCGAGTACCGGCCGACCCAGGCGGGGCTCGACCTGGAGCCCGTCCTGATGACCCTCATGGAGTGGGGCGACAGGCATCTTCGCGAGGAGGACGGCCGCCCCATGGTCATCGAGCACGTCTGCGGCCATGAACTCGTCCCCGTCGTCACCTGCCGGGACTGCGGCGAGGCCGTCCGGCACGAGGACCTGACCGCCCATCCGCAGGCCGAGGGGTGGACGGTCGCGGGCCCCACGGCGGCCTGACCCCCGTCAAACCCCTGTGCCGGGCACGTCATTCGGGGACGCTACGCTGCCCGTGATCACCACGCCGGGTGGTGCGGTGCGCCTTGCGCCCTTCCACGATCAGCACTTGGACTCCGTGACTTCATGTCTTGGTTCGAATCCCTCGTCCTCGGACTCGTCCAGGGGCTGACCGAGTTCCTCCCGGTCTCCTCCAGCGCGCATCTGCGGCTGACCGCCGCCTTCTCCGGCTGGAAGGACCCGGGGGCGGCCTTCACGGCGATCACCCAGATCGGCACCGAGTCGGCCGTACTGATCTACTTCCGCAAGGACATCGGGCGGATCGTCTCGGCGTGGGCTCGCTCGCTCACCAGCAAGGAGATGCGCAAGAACCACGACGCGCAGACGGGCTGGCTGGTGATCGTCGGCTCGATCCCGATCGGCGTGCTCGGGCTGCTGTTCAAGGACCAGATCGAGGGGCCGTTCCGCGATCTGCGGATCACCGCCACCATGCTGATCGTCGTCGGTCTGGTCATCGGCGCCGCCGACCGGCTGGCGGCACGCGACGAGACGGGCGGCCGGCACCGGGCGCCCAAGCAGCGCAAGGCACTTGAGAACCTCGGCGTGAAGGACGGCCTGATCTACGGCCTGTGCCAGTCCGCCGCCCTCATCCCCGGCGTATCGCGCTCCGGCGCGACCATCAGCGGCGGCCTGTTCATGGGCTACAAGCGGGAGTCCGCGGCCCGTTACTCCTTCCTGCTCGCCATTCCCGCGGTGCTGGCGTCCGGCCTGTTCGAGCTGAAGGACGCGATGGAGAGCGACCATGTCCCCTGGGGCCCGACGCTGTTCGCGACGGTCATCGCCTTCGCGTCCGGCTATGCCGTCATCGCGTGGTTCATGAAGTGGATCTCGACCAAGAGCTTCATGCCGTTCGTCTGGTACCGCGTCGCCCTCGGCATCGTCATCATCGCCCTGGTGACGGCGGGCGTACTGAGCCCGCACGCGGCCGAGTCGGCGGACTGAGCGCCCAACGCCCTTGCGGACAGGGCTTGTTCAAGATTCAAACCGGGAAATCGAAAAATCCGTGACCCATCACATACGGCCTCGGTAGCCGTCCGGTAGCGCACTGTCAGTCCTTCCCCCTAGGCTTGAGCGCATGTCCCCCGACTCCATGCCCCCTGGTTCCGTACGCTTACGGTCCGCCGCCGAGGTGAACGAGCAGATCCGCGCGCTGTGGATGCGCGCGGGCGGTACGTTGTCGGCCCAAGAGCGCGCGGAGTACGAGCTGTTGGTGGTCGAGTGGGCGGCCGCGATCCGCGGCGCCGTCATCGAGGCGGCATGACGACGTTCTGCTGCACCGGTTCGTACTGAGCGCAGGCGGTCGGCCACCGCGTAGACCGGCGTCGCCAGCCTGAGTTCGTCCGCCGCGGTCACCTCCACCAGCTCCGTCAGCCGCTCGGCCACGGTGTCGGGCGCGCCGTACGCCTGCTGAGCGCGGAAAACCGCCGGCGCCTGTTTCTCCTCCGCCGTGAAGGTGTGGGTGGCCGCCTCCTCCGGAGTGGGGAAGGGAAAGTCACTACGGCCCTTCAGCAGCCCGGCCTTGACGACGTCCATCCGGCCCGCGAGCCAGGCCGCCTCCTTCTGCGTCTCGGCGCACACCGTCTCCACGCAGACCAGCACGCGCGGGCGCGCACCCCAGCGGGACGAAGCGAAGTGCTCGCGGTAGGGGGCCAGCGCGGCCCGGGTGTTGTCCGGACGGATGTGATGCGCGAAGGCGATCGGCAGCCCGAGTTCGGCGGCGAGCGCCGCGCCGGCCGTGCTCGACGCCAGCAGCCACGGCTCCGGCAGCGGACGCAGGGCGACCTCGTCCACCAGGAGACGCAGAGTCTGCTCCACGTCGTCGCGGTACTCCTGGTCCGTCGCCGGCCCGGCCCCCCGGCGCAGGGCCCGCGCCGTCGGCTCCTCGAAGGTGCCGGGACCGCGGCCGATGCCCAGATCGATCCGGCCCGAATGCAGCGCGGCCAGCGTGCCGAACTGCTCCGCCAGCATGATCGGGGCGTGGTTGGGGGCGAGGACGCCGCCGGAACCGAAGCGGAGGGTGGAGGTCAGGGCGGCCGCGTGCGCGCCCAGGACCACGGGCGGGAACGCGCCGATGGCCGGGGAATGGTGATGCTCGGCGTACCAGAGGCGCCGGTAGCCGAGGGCCTCGATGCGCCGGGCGAAGGCGGTGGTGTCCCGGAGCGTGTCCTCGGGCCGGGCCCCTGTCTGGACCATGGCCACTTCGAGCGCGCCGAGCGGAACCGTGATCATCCGGTCAGTACAGGAAGCCGCAGGCTGCGGCCGGGGCCGCGGACGGCCCTCGCGGGGAGGGAACTTGTGTTGGTGCCGCGCACCCTCTTGGCCCGGCACGTCCCATGCTCAACACTGATCCAATGACCCAGCGCGTGGAGCTCGCGACCGTGATGGACCGGCTGGCCGTCGACGAAGTCGTCACCGACTACGCCGCGGCGGTGGACGACGGCGACTGGGAGGCGTACCAGGAGCTGTTCACGCCCGAGGGGCGGGCCGACTACCGCTCGGCCGGCGGCATCGAGGGAAGCGCGGGGAAGGTGGCCTCCTGGCTCGCCGAGAGCATGCGCCTGTTCGCCATGCGGCAGCATCTGATCGTCAACCGCCGGGTGCGGTTCGAGATCCTGGAGCAGGACACCGGCGACACCGCGCGCGTGCGGGCCGACTACGTCAATCCGATGCGGTTCACGGCGGACGGCTCGGCGGACGGCGGGGGCGCGGCCACCCCCGACTTCGTGTGCGGCGGCCGCTACGCCTTCGCCCTGCTGCGCACCCACGACGGCTGGCGGCTGACCGAGGTCGTCGTACAGGAGAAATGGCGCCGCCTCCCGGAGGCGAAAGAGGCGCCCGCGGCCGGCTGAATCCGGGTCCTCTGTCCACGATCAGCGAAACAACGCACACTGGAGCCACCTGGCGGGTAGGGAGGCTCCGTATGAAGTCCTTCGCTCACTGGCTCGCCTCCCCGTGGCGCCGCTCGGCGGTCGCCGCGCTGGCGGGCGCCCTCCCCGTGTTCGCTTTCCCCGCCCCGTCGCTGTGGTGGTTCGCCTACGTCGCCCTGGTCCCCCTGATCGTCCTGATCCGCGCGGCTCCGACCGGGAGACGGGCGGCCTACGACGGCTGGTGCGGCGGTTTCGGCTATCTGCTGGCGGTGCACCACTGGCTGCTGCCGAGCCTGCACGTGTTCATCTTCCTCATCGCGGTGCTGCTGGGCGCGCTGTGGGCCCCGTGGGGCTGGCTGGTGCGGCGCCTGCTGGGCGGGGCGCCGGGTCCGGGACGGGGCCTGGCCGCCCTCGTCGTGCTGCCCTCGGGGTGGCTGGCGATCGAGCTCGTCCGCTCCTGGCAGGGCCTGGGCGGCCCGTGGGCCATGCTCGGCTCCAGCCAGTGGCAGGTGGGGCCCGCGCTGCGGCTCGCCTCGGTCGGCGGGGTGTGGCTGCTCAGCTTCCTGGTGGTGGCCGTCAACGTCTCGGTCGCCGTACTGGCCTCGGTGCGCGAGTCGCGGGTGCCGGCCGTGGCCGGACTGGTCGCGACGGCCGCCGCGACCTCGGCGGCCTGGGTGTGGTCCCCGCGTCCCGACGTGGACGGGCGGGTACGGATCGCCGTGGTGCAGCCCGGCGTCGTCGACGGCTCCGCCAGTGGCGACAAGCGCTTCGAGCGCGAGGAGCGGCTGACCCGGCAGCTCGCCGGACGTGACGTCGACCTGATCGTCTGGGGCGAGAGCAGCGTCGGCTTCGACCTGGGCGACCGGCCCGACCTGGCGCGGCGGATCGCGGCGCTCTCACGCGAGACGGGGGTCGACATCCTGGTCAACGTGGATGCCCGGCGCTCCGACAAGCCCGGCATCTACAAGAGCTCGGTGCTCGTCGGCCCGGACGGCCCGACCGGCGACCGCTACGACAAGATGCGCCTGGTGCCGTTCGGCGAGTACATCCCGTTCCGCTCGGTGCTCGGCTGGGCGACCTCGGTGGGCAAGGCGGCCGGCGAGGACCGCAGGCGCGGCACGGAACAGGTCGTGATGAACGTCGGGCACGGGCTGCGCATCGGCCCGATGGTCTGCTTCGAGTCGGCGTTCCCCGACATGAGCCGCCACCTGGCCGAGGACGGCGCGGAGGTGCTGATAGCGCAGTCCGCGACGTCGACGTTCCAGCACAGCTGGGCCCCCGAGCAGCACGCCTCGATCGCCGCGCTGCGCGCCGCGGAGACGGGCCGCCCCATGGTGCACGCGACGCTGACCGGAGTCTCGGCGGTGTACGGACCCGGCGGGCAGCGGATCGGCTCGTGGCTGGGCACGGACGCGAGCAGCTCGCAGGTGTACGACATCCCGCTGGCGCACGGCGTCACGCCGTACGTCCGCTACGGCGACTGGCCGGTGCACGCCGCCCTGCTCGTGCTCGCCGCGTGGTGCGCGAGCGAGGGCGCTCGGGCCGTCCGGCTCAGGCGGCCCGGTCCTGAACCGCACGTACCACCCGCTCGCACAGTTCGTGAGTCGCCAGCGCGTCCCGGGCGCTGAGCACCTTGCCCGCGCGCACGGCGTCGAGGAAGGCCAGCACCGCCTGCTCGATGCCGCGCTGCCGGGCCACGGGCACCCAGTCGCCGCGACGCCGCACAGTCGGCTGGCCCTTGTGGTCGACGACCTCGGCGAGGTTGAGCACCTGGCGCTTGGTGTCCTGACCGGACACCTCCAGGATCTCCTCCGCCGAACCGCTGAGCCGGTTCATCACGCCCAGCGCGGTGAACCCGTCACCGGAGACCTGGAGCACGACGTGGTGCAGCAGCCCGTCCTCGACGCGGGCGCGCACGGTCACGTCGTCGACCGGCCCGGGCACCAGGAAGCGCAGCGTGTCCACGACGTGGATGAAGTCGTCGAGGATCATCGCTCGCGGCTCCTCGGGCAGCCCGATGCGGTTCTTCTGCATGAGGATCAGCTCGCGCGGGTGGTCGGCGCACTGCGCGTACCCGGGCGCGTGGCGCCGGTTGAAGCCGACGGCGAGCGAGACCCCGCGCTCCTCGGCGAGCCTCACCAGCCGCTCGGAGTCGGCGAGTTCGTAGGCGAGCGGCTTGTCGACATAGGTCGGCACGCCCGCTTCCAGGAGCCGCGCCACGATCTTGGGGTGCACGGCGGTCGGGGCGTGCACGAAGGCGGCGTCCAGGCCTTCAGCGAGCAGCGCGTCCAGGGTGGCGTGCCGGTGGTCCACGGGGAGGTGGAGGCTGTCGCCGACCCGGTCGAGCGTGTCCGGCGTGCGGGTCTGCAGATGCAGCTCGACGCCGGCCAGGCCGCCGAGCACCGGGAGGTAGGCCTTCTGCGCGATGTCGCCGAGTCCGATGCAGCCGACCTTCACGGGGTGGTCTCCTCTAGCGCTTGCCTGCCGTTGTGATGCCGGAAGCATACGGCTGCTGCGGCGGCCGCCAGCCGGCGATCGGATCGAAGCTCCGCAGGAGCAGCCCGGGCACCGCCTTGGACAGGCCGGCGATCGCGGTGTCGCGCAGGGCGATCGCGGCGCGGTTGGTCATGAGGTTGAGGCGCGCGGCCCTGACCGACTGCCGTACGACGGCCGTCGTACGGGGCAGCCGGGCCGCCGTGTAGGCCTCGAGGTCGTCGCCGTGGTGGGCCAGCACGATCGCGTCCTCGACGGCCTGGTTTCCGCCCTGCCCGAGCATGGGCGGCATGGCGTGCGCGGCGTCGCCGACCAGGGCGACCCGGCCGCGGTGGAAGGCGGGCAGCGGCTCGGCGAGGTGGTGGACGTCGTGGCGCAGGACGTCCTCGGGCCGGGTGGCGGCGAGGACGGCGGGGATCGGGTCGTGCCAGTCGCCGAAGCGGCGCAGCAGTTCGGCCTTCTCGTCGTCCGGGGCCCGTTCGCCTGCGGCGGCGACCGCGGCCGCGTAGGCGTAGACCCGGCCGTCCTTGAGGGGCTGAGTGCCCCAGAGGCGGCCCCTCCCCCAGGTCTCGTGCGGGGCGAACTCGCCGTCGGGCACCGGGACGACGACCCTCCAGGTGGTGAAGCCGGAGTACACGGGGCCGGGATGCTCCGGGAAGAGCGTGCGGCGTACGGCGGAGTGGATGCCGTCCGCCGCCACCACGAGGTCGGCCTCCCACTCGCCGTCGGACGTGCGCACGCGGGCCGGCCGGTCGGTGTCGCCGGCGTCGACGAGGGTCGCGCCGGCCGCCGTCCGGACGGCGTTCTGCGGGATGCGGGCGGCCAGGCTGGTGATCAGCGTGGCCCGGTGGAGCAGGACGAGGGGGCCGCCGAAGCGCTCGGCCGCCGCGTCGGCGTCGGCGCGGGAGAGCCGGCGTCCGCCGGGGGTGCGCAGTACCCCGTCGCCCTGCCAGGCGGCGAGGTCGCGGATCTCGTCGCCGATCCCGATGACGTCCAGGGCGCGCAGGGCGTTGGGGGCCAGCGAGATGCCGGCGCCGACCGGCTCCAGGGAGTCCGCCCGCTCCAGCACGGTCACCTGCCGGCCGCGTTGGTGCAGCGCCATCGCCGCGGTCAGGCCGCCTATGCCGCCGCCGATCACGACGGCCCGCCCGGACTGTGCCATGGCTCCTCCTCGTGTCCCGCCCCATCGGGTACTACAGATGTAGTGCCCCCTGACTCGACCGTACTACAGACGTAGTGCGACGGGTAGGTTGGCCTGTATGCCGACCTCCGCCCCCGTGGGCACCTCGGGCGCCTCACGCGCCGACCTCGTCGCAGACGCCGCGCTCGCCCTGCTCGCCGAGCGCGGGATGCGCGGCCTCACCCACCGGGCGGTCGACGAGGCGGCCGCGCTCCCCCAGGGCTCCGCGTCCAACGTGGCGCGGACCCGGCAGGCACTGCTGGAGCTGGCGGTGCGCCGGCTGGCCGACCGCGAGGCACGGGTGCTGGCGCTGCACGAGCTGCCGGAGCCGGGGGCCGGGCTCGCCGGCCTGGTGGACGCGCTGGCCCTCGCCACGCACCGTGCCCTGACCCGCAACCGTGAACTGACGCTCGCCCGCTACGAACTGGCCCTGGAAGCCACCCGCCGGCCCGAGCTGCGCACGTACTTCGATACGGCCGGGGCCCGTTTCCGCGATCAGCTCACCGGCATGGTCGCCGCGATGGGCTCGGCCGATCCGGCCCGGCACGCGCTCTCACTGGTGGCCTGGGCGGACGGGCTGATGTTCTCCTGCGTGGCCGGGTCCTTCAGCGCCGAGGTACCGGGCCTCAAGGAGGTACGGGCAGGCCTGCAGGAACTGCTGGACGGGATGCTCGGCGGGTGAAATCCGCTGGTGCGGGCGGGGGCGGCCGGGACAGGATGCCGTCATGACCACCGAGCGCCGTGAACCCGACACCACCGCCGACGAACGCACCATGCTGGAGGGCTGGCTCGACTACCACCGGCAGACCCTGGCCTGGAAGTGCCAGGGTCTGACCGACGAACAGCTCCGGACCGCCTCGGTCGAGCCCTCCACCCTGTCGCTCATGGGGCTGGTGCGGCACATGGCCGAGGTGGAGCGCAGCTGGTTCCGCCGTGTCCTGGCCGACGAACCGGACGAGCAGGCCGGGCCCATCCACTACAGCGACGCCGATCCGGACGGCGAGTTCCGGCTCACCGAGGCGGACACCTGGGCGCAGACGTCAGCCACCTGGCAGGCCGAGATCGAGGCCGCACGGCGCCATGCCGCCCGCTTCGGCCTGGACGACCTCTCCGTCGGCAAGCATCGGCGCACCGGCGAGCACTTCAACCTGCGCTGGATCTACACCCACATGATCGAGGAGTACGCGCGGCACAACGGCCATGCCGACCTGCTGCGCGAGCGCATCGACGGCGCCACGGGCGACTGACGTCACCCGGGCCGCGTGCACGGCCTCCGTACGGGGACCGAGATCACCCGTGCGGGGCATCCTCCGGCCGTCCGGCGTTCTCCGGGCCGTCGGAGCCGACATTCTTGCGCGGGTGCATCGATCGACGACCACTGCAACGCTCCTGGTCACCGTGGCCGTCTCGGCCCTCACCGGCTGTGTGACCGTGCCGCGCGCGCCCGCTCCCGGCCCGCCGCCTGCACCGCCCCGGCCGTCCGCGCCGCACCCTGACGGCGCGGCCGGGCCACGGGCCGTGCAGGCGCCGGCCCGCGAGGCGCTGGAGATGATCGGCCCGTCCCGGTCCGCCGTACCGACGGCACCCAAGCGGCCTCAACAGCCGCAGGCCACGGCTTCGGCCCGGCGGCCGCCGACCCCTCACCCGCCTCGGCAGCCGTCCCGTCCCCCGTCGGCGCATCCGGCGACCGGAGAGCACCGGCAGCCGGAGGTCGAGCTTCCGGACCTGCCGAGCAGCACCGACGTGTGCGCCCTCGGCCGGCAGTACGGAGGCTGGCGGGAGGGCAGCCCGGAGGCGGTCATCTGCGAGCAGACATACGGGAGTTGAGGCCGTCGGAGGTCGTCGGGCCGGGGGGTGTCCGACAATTCCCGTCGTCCGCCCGCGGGGCAGGCGGGAATTGTGAGACACCCCCTAGCGCTCCCCTAGGGACGCTGGCGCGGCGGCCCCCACGAACCGGCCGGGTCCGGGCCCTCCTCCGCCAGCCGCAGTTCCAGCTGCGTGATGGCCGCCCGTACGCCCTGTCCGTAGCCGTCGTCGCCCAGCGACCCGGCCGCGCCGCGGGCCCGGCGGACATGGGTGCGGGCGGCGCCGTTGCGGCCGAGCTTGAAGTAGTCGGCCGCGAGGTTCAGGTGCAGCGAGGGGTAGAGCGTGCGTACCGCGGGCGCGCCCTGGTGTGCCGCCGCGCGGTCGTCGCTGAGTTCCTCGGCCGCCGTCAACGCCCGTAGGTCCCAGGCGAGTTCGTCGGCCGGGTCGTCCTGGGTGTCGGCCATGTAGTGGGCCAGGGTGCAGCGGTGCAGCGGGGCGCCGTCCTCGCCGATCTCCGCCCACAGGTCCAGGAAACGGTGCCGGGCCTCCTCTCGGTCGCCGGCGTGGTGCAGCATGACGACCTGCCCGATCCGTGTCATCACGGCATCCGGTGCCGTCTGCTCCTGTCCCTGGGCCACCGCGTCCTCCGCACATTCGCCGGCTGGTCGGCTGTCCCGACCGACGCTAACGGCAGCCCGCGGCAATCCCGCTCAGGCGGCACCGGGCCGGCTCCCGGGAGAACCGGCCCGGCGGCGGCTCAGCCCAGGTCCCGGATCGTCCAGTCGATGGGCTGGTGGCCCTGGCTCGCGACCGCCTCGTCGATCTGTGTGAACGGGCGCGAGCCGAAGAACTTCTTCGCGGACAGCGGCGAGGGATGCGCGCCCTTGACCACCACGTGCCGGGTCTCGTCGATCAGCGGGAGCTTCTTCTGCGCGTAGTTCCCCCACAGCACGAAGACCGCCGGGTCGGGGCGGTCGGCCACCGCGCGGATCACCGCGTCGGTGAATTTCTCCCAGCCGCGGCCCTTGTGCGAGTTGGCCTCGCCGCCGCGCACCGTGAGCACCGCGTTGAGCAGCAGGACGCCCTGCTGGGCCCACGGCATCAGATAGCCGTTGTCCGGGATGGGCAGGCCCAGCTCCTCCTTCATCTCCTTGTAGATGTTGCGCAGGGAGGGCGGGGTCTTCACGCCGGGACGGACCGAGAAGCACAGGCCGTGCCCCTGCCCCTCGCCGTGGTAGGGGTCCTGGCCGAGGATCAGGACCTTCACCCGGTCGTACGGCGTGGCGTCCAGCGCGGCGAAGACCTCCTCGCGCGGAGGATGGACGGGACCTCGCGCCCGCTCCTCCTCGACGAACTCCGTCAGCTCCTTGAAGTAGGGCTGCTGCAGCTCGTCGCCCAGAATCCCGCGCCAGGACTCGGGCAGCATGGAGATGTCGGTCACGTCAACGTCCTTATGTCGTGCGGTCGTTTCAGGTCTCAGAACCTACAGGCGAGCACTGACAACGGCCCCGACTCCCCGAACTCCCACGCCTACCAGCTGGTCTTGCGGTGCAGCTCCCACATCAGCATGATCGTCGACGGGTCCAGGGCCTGCTCCGCGCCGGAGATGTCCTCGCTCGCGGCCACGTACTGCTTGCCCTGCCACAGCGGCAGCAGCCGGGCGTCGTTCACCAGGATCTGCTGCGCCTGCTCGAAGTCCGAGACCACGTTGGCGCGATCGCTCTCACTGCGGGAGCGGGGCAGCAGCACACCGGTGATCTCGGGCGCGGGGTACGGCGTGCCCAGCGCGTTCTGCTTGCCGACGAACGGCGCGATGAAGTTGTCGGGGTCCGGGAAGTCGGGGAACCAGCCGCGCCCGAACACCGGGTACTCGCCCTTCTGGTAGCCCGTCACATACGTCTTCCAGGGGCGGCTCTTGAGCGTGATCGTGAACAGCCCGGAAGCGTCCAGCTGGCGCTTGATCTCCGCGAACTCCAGCTTGGTGGAGGAGCCGTAGCGGTCGGTGGTGTACCAGAGGGTGAGCGGGACGCGCTGGGTGATGCCGGCGTCGGTGAGGAACTTGCGGGCCTTGGCGACGCTCGGGCTGCCGAAGTCGTCGAAGAAGTCGGTGGTGTGCGCGGTCAGGCCCTTCGGGACCATGGAGTACAACGGCTCCACGGTGTCCTTGTAGACCTTGTGCGCGATCGCGCCGCGGTCGACGACCTGGGCGACCGCCTTGCGGACCGCGGGCTTGGCGGCCCAGGAGTCCTTCGGGTTGAACACCAGGTAGTTGATCTCCACGCCGGCGCCCTCGTTGATCTGGAGGCTGCCGTCGGAGTTGTGCTTCTGCAGGTTGACGATGTCGTCGGCGTTCAGGCCGCGGAAGGCGACGTCGACGTCCTTGTCCTTCAGCGCGCCGACCATGGTGGCCGAGTCCTGGAAGTAGCGGATGGTCACCGCGCTGTTCTCGCGCTGGGCGTAGCCCTTGTAGTTGCCGTTCTTGGCGAGCTCGGCCTTCTTGCCGTCCTCGTAGGCCTGCAGCGTGTACGGCCCGGAGCCGTAGACCTTGTCGTCCTTGCGCAGGGAGCCGGCCGGGTACTCCTCGGGGTCCACGATCGACATGGCGGGTGTCGCGAGCACGAACGGGAAGGTGGCGTCGGGCTTGTTGAGGTGGAAGACGACCTTCAGGTCACCGGTCACCTGCACCCGGTCGAGGCTGCCGAGCAGGCCGGCGGGGCCGCCGTTCACGTTGATCTTCCGTATTCGGTCGATCGAGTACTTGACCGCCCGGGCGTCGAGCGTGTGCCCGTCGGAGAATCTCAGGCCCGCGCGCAGCTCGCACTCGTAGATCCGGTTCGAGTTGTCGGAGAAGCGGCAGCTCTCGGCCGCGTCCGGCTGCGGCGTGGTCGCTCCGGAGGGGTAGCTGAGGAGCGTCTGGTAGATGTTGCGGAAGAGCTCCCAGGACTGGTCCCAGGAGGCGGCGGGGTCCAGCGTGCTGGGTGCGCTGGTCGTCCCGACGACGATGGGGCCCTTGTCGCCGGAGGAGTCCGACGAGAGGATGCCGCATCCGGCCACCAGCGACGACATGGACGCGATGGCCGCCATGTTCCGCAGGCCTCGGTTCCGGTTGAACACGCGCTCGCTCCTCGATCTGCCGTACCAAGGGTCGGCAGACCATACCGCAGCGCGACGGTAGTTGAACCCGCTTTGTACGAGGCCCTTGATCAGGTTGTTTATGACGACGTTGTCATGGGGCTGTGCCCTTCTTGTGCCATGACAAGGGCGCCGTTTCCGTCAAGGAAACGGCGCCCTCAGGTGCCTGATCGTTACGGTCGCAACGGGTTGCTCAGGAGACGCCGGCGTTCAGGAAGATGCCGCCGTCGACGACGAGCGTCTGCCCGGTGATCCAGTCGGACTGGCCGGACGTGAGGAACGCGGCGGCGCCCCCGATGTCGGACGGCACACCGAGCCGCGCGAGCGGGTAGGCGGCCGCGGCCTCCTCCTCCCGGCCCTCGTACAGGGCCTGCGCGAACTTGGTCTTCACGACGGCCGGGGCGATCGCGTTGACCCGCACCTTGGGCGCGAACTCGTGCGCGAGCTGCTGGGTCAGGTTGATCAGCGCGGCCTTGCTGACCCCGTACGCGGCGATGAAGGGCGACGGCGCGAGGCCCGCGACCGAGGCGATGTTGACGATCGAGCCGCCGTTGTCCTTCTGCCAGGCGTGCCAGGTCTTCTGGGCGAAGCCGAGCGCGGAGATCACGTTGGTCTCGAAGACCTTGCGGGCCACGTTCAGGTCGAGGTCGGCGATCGGGCCGAACACCGGGTTGGTCCCGGCGTTGTTGACGAGGTGGTCGACGCGGCCGAAGGCCTCCATCGTCCGCTCGACGGCCTCGGACTGGTGGTCCAGGTCGTGCGCCTTGCCGGCGATGCCGATGACGCGCTCGGCGCCGAGCTTGTCGACGGCCTCCTTCAGCGCGTCCTCGTTGCGGCCGGTGATGGCGACGCGGTCACCGCGGGCGACGAGCGCCTCGGCGACGCCGTAGCCGATACCGCGGCTGGCGCCCGTGACGAGGGCGACCTTGCCGGAGAGTGCGGGCAGTTCAGTCATGGCTGGGAGTTCTCCTAGTCGAGCGGTCCGCCGGCGACGTACAGCACCTGGCCGGAGACGAAGCCGGCCGCCTCACCGGTGAAGAAGGCGATGGCGTTGGCGATGTCGTCCGGCTCGCCGACCCGGGCCACCGGGATCTGGGTGGCGGCAGCGGCCTTGAAGTCGTCGAAGCCCATGCCCACGCGGTCGGCGGTGGCCTTGGTCATCTCGGTGGCGATGAAGCCGGGGGCGACGGCGTTGGCGGTGACGCCGAACTTGCCGAGCTCCTTGGCGAGGGTCTTGGTGAAGCCCTGCAGACCGGCCTTGGCGGCCGAGTAGTTGACCTGCCCGCGGTTGCCGAGCGCCGACGACGAGGACAGGTTCACGATCCGGCCGAAGCCCGCGTCGACCATGTGCTTCTGGCAGGCCTTGGACATCAGGAAGGCGCCGCGCAGATGCACGTTCATGACGGTGTCCCAGTCGGAGACGCTCATCTTGAACAGCAGGTTGTCGCGCAGCACGCCCGCGTTGTTGACCAGGATCGTCGGCGCGCCGAGCTCCGCGGCCACCCGCGCGATCGCGGCCTCGACCTGCGCCTCGTCGGAGACGTCGGCGCCGACCGCGAGGGCCTTGCCGCCGGCCGCGGTGATCTTCTCCACGGTCTCCTTGCAAGCGGCCTCGTCGAGGTCGATCACGGCGACCGCGCGGCCCTCGGCGGCCAGCCGTACGGCGGTGGCGGCGCCGATGCCGCGCGCTCCGCCGGTGACTACCGCGACCCGCTGCTCAGTGGTGGACATTGCTGCTTCTCCTCGCCCTCGAGAAAGTACGCCCGCTTGAAAGTACGTCTCTTACGAACCACGCCCGCCAGGTGAGCGACCGCTTAGTACCTTCGGCAGACGAGACGCTAGAAGGCCTGGCACTCGGTGTCAACGGCACGCGGCGCGGGTGTGATCCATTACCTCACCAGCAGGTCGAGCAACCGCTCCGTCTCGGCCGCCGGATCGGCGGTGAGCCCAGTGTGCACCGGTCCGGGCTGCACGACCGTGGAGCGCGGCGCAATCAGCCAGCGGAAGCGCCGTCCGGCGTCCTCGCCGGCGGCCTGTCCGGCCGCCTCTCCCCCGCCGCAGACCCGCTCGACGGCGCCGAGCGCGGCCCGGACGCCGGCGACGTCCGCGGCCGGATCGAGGGCGAGCAGCCGCGCCTCGTCGAGGTGGGTGCGGGCCCCGACGTAGGCCTTGGCGCGGCAGTAGACGAGCACGCCGGCGTTGATGCACTCGCCGCGCTCCACACGGGGCACGACCCGCAGCAGCGCGTACTCGAAGACGTCCCGGTCGCCGCCCTGGCCGCCGCGGATGATGTGCCGCTCGACCACGGAACCGGCCATGTGGATATGGCGCTCGCTCACTTGCCCTCCTCGATTCCGGTGACGCGCTCGTGCACGGCCGCGGCCCGGGCGAGCAGCGGCCCGGCGTACGCCCCTCTGAGGTCGTCCGGTGTGTCGAAGCCGGGCTCGCCGGCCAGCCAGGCGTCCGGGATCTCCGCCGTGACCTCGGCCAGCAGCTCCTCGGTGACACGGGGCGCGAGCTCGGCGGCGGCGCCCGCGACATCGGGCCGGAAGCGGGCGAGGGCATGGTCGCGTGCGTCGTAGGAACGGGCCGCGGAGGCCTCGGCGCCGGGCCAGTTGTGGTGCCAGATCATGGTGGCGCCGTGGTCGATGAGCCACAGGTCGCCCCGCCACATCAGCAGGTTGGGGTTGCGCCAGGAGCGGTCGACGTTGTTGACCAGGGCGTCGAACCAGACGATCCGCCCAGCCTCCTCGGGGCTCACCTCGAAGGCGAGCGGGTCGAAGCCGAGGGCGCCGGAGAGGAACTCCATGCCCAGGTTGGTGCCGCCGCTGGAGCGCAGCAGGTCCTGCACCTGCTGCTCGGGCTCACCCAGTCCCAGCACCGCGTCGAGGCCGATGGTCACCAGGCCCGGCACGCGCAGACCGAGCCGGCGGGCGAGCTCGCCGCAGACGACCTCGGCGACCAGCGTCTTGCGGCCCTGGCCGGCGCCGGTGAACTTCAGGACGTACGTCCCGAAGTCGTCGGCCTCGACCAGCCCCGGCAGCGATCCGCCCTCCCGCAGAGGCGTGATGTAGCGGGTCGCGATGACTTCCTTGAGCATCGCCCCAGGTTACTGGGGCAGCGGCGGGCCCCGGACGAGCAGTGGGCCGACATCGACAGCAAAGCGACAGCGCCCCTTTACCCACCTCGGGACATGACCTTGCCAAGCTCGGCATCGGGTGAACAACCCACGGCGACCGGCCGTACCCCTGTACAGATCCACGACGCTTGAATGGAAGGGAACGTCAGCATGACCAGCGAATCAACTCCTCCCGCCCAGGCACCTGCCCGCCGGACCGTCATGGCGGCGGCAGGCGCGGCGGGACTCGCCGTCGCGCTGACCGCGTGCGGATCGTCCGACGGCGGCTCCTCGGGCAGCTCGGACACCCAGGCCGGTGCGAACGCGTCGAGCGGCGGTGACTCGGGCAGCGGCTCCGGGGGGACGGCCCTGGCCAAGACCTCCGACATCCCCGAGGGCGGGGGCAAGATCTTCAAGGACCAGAGCGTGGTGGTCACCCAGCCCGCCGCGGGGACCTTCAAGGCCTTCTCGACCAAGTGCCCCCACCAGGGCTGCGCCGTGAGCAGCATCGCCGACGGCATCATCCACTGCCCCTGCCACGGAAGTGAGTTCTCGGTCGAGGACGGCAGTGTGAAGAAGGGCCCGGCGACCTCCGGACTCAGCACCCAGAAGGTCACCGTCAGCGGGGACTCGATCACGCTCTCCTGACGCGCGGCCCCTTGAGACAGCCGAGCACCTCGTCCGTGGTCGCGACCGTGGCGACCAATGCGAGGGTGTTGCGGATCATCGCCGGGGTGTAGTCGGAGGGCACCCCCGCGATGGCGTCGGACGGCACCACGGCGGTGTAGCCGCGGTTCACCGCGTCGAAGACGGTGTTCGGAACGGCCACGTTGGCCGAGACACCGGTGACGACCAGGGTGCGGCAGCCCAGGTTGCGCAGCAGCGCGTCCAGGTCGGTGCCCTGGATCGGGGACAGCCCGTGCAACCGCCGTACGACGAAGTCCTCCTCGGTGACCTCGATCGGGGCGGCGACGCGCACCGCCGTGGTGCCGGACAGCTGCTGGACGGGGAGGCGTTCGGCGGCGCGGAAGAGCCGGGCGTTGCGGTTCGCGCCGCGGCCGTCCGGGCGGCGCTCGGCGATCGCGTGCACCACCTGGACCCCGCTCTCGTGCGCGGCCGCGACCAGCCGGGCGACGTTGGCGAGGGTGCCGGACGAGCGTGCCTCGTGGGCGAGTTCGGGCAGGGCGCTGTCCGGTCCCACGACGCCCTGCTGGCATTCGACGGTCAGCAGCACGGTGGAGTGAGGTGCGAGGAGTTCGCTGAGCTGTTCGTACGACGGCACGGTGCCCCCTCGTCGACGGCGGTCCGGGGCGGGCGAGCGTAACGGTCATTGCGTACGGGCGGAAGACGACTCATCCTTTTCTGACGTGATGTCAGAGGATCTCTCCTCTGACACGACGTGAGAGAAGAGGGGGCCGCATGACCGTCACTCAGCGCCGGGGCCGGAAGATCATGATGACGCCTGGTGAGCTGGACGAATTCCTGACCACCCAGCGCACCTGCCGCGTCGCCACCGTCTCGGCGGGCGGAGCACCGCACGTGAGCACGCTGTGGTTCGCCTGGGACGGATCCTCGCTGTGGCTGTACTCCGTGGTACGCAGCAAGCGCTGGACGGACCTGCGCCGCGATCAGCGGGTCGCGGTCGTGATCGACACGGGCGAGGAGTACGACGAGCTGCGCGGCGTCGAGCTGTCCGGGGCCGTCGAGTTCGTGGGCGAAGCGCCGCGCACCGGGGAGCTGTGCGCCGAACTCGACGTCCCGGAGACCCTGTTCGCGCGCAAGAACTTCAACCTGGAGGAGATGCCGCACGACGGCCGGCACGCCTGGATGCGGCTGACACCGGAGAAGATCGTGTCCTGGGACTTCCGCAAGCTGGGCGGCGCCTGACGCCTCCCGTCCGGCTCAGCCCACCTTGCGGGCCGCGTCCTGCAGCGCCTGCACCGCCGCCCGGATCGACGGGCGGCGGTCGGCGTCCGCGCGCCAGACGACGTACACATGCCGGCGCACGCGCTGCCGGAGCGGGACGGTGACGACGCCGGCGGGCATCGGGTGGCGGCCGAGCAGCGGGGCGATGCACACCCCGAGCCCGGCCGCGACCAGGCCCATCTGGGTGTGGGTCTCGGCGGCCCGGTGGCCGACGATGGGCTCGACGCCGCGCGAGCGGAGTGTGAACATCAGCCACTCGTGGCAGAACTCGCCCTCGCCCCAGGTGATCCACTCGTCCTCGGCGAACTCCCCGAGGTCCACCTCGTCGCGCCCCGCGAGCCGGTGCCGGGCCGGCATCGCCACGTCGGCGGGGTCGTCCAGGAGGGGCGCCTTCACCAGGCCTTCGGGCAGCGGCATCGGCTTGTTGTACCAGTCGAGCACCACCGCGAGGTCGAGGTCGCCGCGCACCACCCCGGCGATGCCGGCCTCCGGCTCCAGCTCGCTGGAGCGCAGCAGCAGCGCCGGGTGTTCGGCGCGCAGGGCGGCGAGCGCGGTGGGGAACAGGCCGCGCGCGGCGGTCGGGAACGCCGAGAGCCTGAGCTCGCCGACCACCTGCCCGCGGTGCGCCTCCAGATCGGACTGGGCGAGCTCGACCTGCGACAAGATGCGTGACGCGTGCTCGGCGAGCAGCCGGCCCGCGTCCGTGAGCCGCACGCCCCGTCCGTTCTTGGCGAGGAGCTGCTGGCCGGCCTCCCGCTCCAGCTTGGCCATCTGCTGGGAGACGGCCGACGTCGTGACGTGCAGCGCGTCGGCCGCGCCGCTGACCGAGCCGTGCCGGGCGAGGGCGTCGAGGGTACGCAGGCGCTCCAGGTTCAACATGTAAGTAATGCTACGAGGTACCTCGCGAAAAGTCTCGATTGTGCTACGAGGTTCTGTGCTGCATCGTTGCCGTCATGACCACCGCCGCCGCCTCGCGGACCCCTGTCCGCGCCCCCGCCCACCGTCCCGCCCTCGACTGGCGTCTGCGCTTCGGCGCCCTCTCCCTGATCTGGGGCTTCAGCTTCCTGCTCATCAAGGTCGGCACGGAGGGGTTCGCACCCTTCCAGGTCACCCTGGGGCGGCTGGTGTTCGGTACGTCCGTGCTCGCGGGGGCGCTGGCGGTGAAGCGGGAGCGGCTGCCGCGCGGGGTGCGGCTGTGGGGGCACCTTGCCGTGGCCGCGTTCCTGCTGAACGCGCTGCCGTTCTCGCTGTTCGCGTACTCCGAGCTGACGATTCCGTCGACGCTGGCGGGGATCTGCAATGCGACGTCGCCGTTGTGGGGGATGGCGCTGTCCGTGGTCGCGCTGTCGGAGGACCGGCCCACGCGGGTGCGGGTCGCGGGGCTGGGGATCGGGTTCCTCGGGGTGCTGACGGTGCTCGGCGCGTGGGAGGGGTTCAGCGGGCTGGATGCCAAGGGGACGACGATGGCGCTGCTCGCGTCGCTGAGCTATCCCGTGGGGTGGATCTATGTGCGGCGGACGCTCGGCGGCTCCCGGAACTCGCATCTGTCCATGACCGGGGCGCAGTTGTTGCTGGCGACGGTGCAACTGGCTTTTGTGACACCGTTGTTCACCTCTGCGCCGACGCGGTTCTCTCTTGTGCCGTTGCTTGCCGTCGCCGCGCTGGGGGCGTTGGGGACGGGGGTCGCCGTTCTTCTTCAGTACGGGCTGGTGGCTGAAGTCGGGCCCACCACGGCGCAGATGGTCACGTATTTCATTCCGGTCATCGCCACGGCGGCGGGGGTCGCCGTTCTCGGGGAGTCGTTGCGGTGGTCGACTCCTGTGGGGGCGGTGGTCGTTCTGGCGGGGGCGGCGCTTACGCAGGTTCGGCGGCGCGGCTGAGTTTTGGCGGTGCGCCTAAGGGGGATCGGTGCTGGGTTCGGGGGCGGGTGCGGGTCTGTTGTGGCTAGTCGCGCCGTTCCCCGCACCCCTGGGTCAGCTGTCTTCACCCCTACGCATAGTTCCTGGTCGGTGCCGGGTCCAGGGCCCTGGCCGTTGCTTCGGCCAAGGGAGCTGTCTCCTCCGGGGTGAGGGTGGCGACCGTGATGCGGATGCCGGGGGGTGCCGTCAGGCGGAAGCGGGCGCCCGGGGCTACCGCCCAGCCGGCGTGCAGGAGGCGGGAGACGGCCGCAGTTTCGTCGGGCACCGGGATCCAGACGTTGAGGCCGGAGCGGCCGTGGGATGCGATGCCGCGTTGCGCGAGGGCGTCGATCAGGAGGTCTCGGCGGGCGCGGTAGGCGGCCGCCACTGATCGCGTGTCGAGGGCCCCGTCCGCCCAGAGTCGGACCACCGCCCGCTGGACGATGCGGCTGACCCAGCCGGGGCCGAGGCGGTGGCGGCCGGTGACGCGGTCGATCGTGGTGGGGTCGCCGGTGAGGACGGCGAGGCGCAGGTCGGGGCCGTAGACCTTGGCGACGGAGCGCACGAAGGCCCAGTGGCGGGTGATGCCGGCCAGGGGGTGCAAGGGGAGGTCGACGATGCCGTGGCCGTGGTCGTCCTCGATCAGCAGCGTCTCCGGGTGCTCGCCCAGCACGGCGCGCAGGGCACGCGCGCGCGTGGCGGAGACCGCGGCGCCGGTCGGGTTCTGGGCGCGGTCCGTGACGATCAGGGCGCGGGCGCCGGACTCGAGAGCCCGTCGTACGTCGTCGGGGCGTGGGCCCTCGTCGTCCAGGCCCACCGGTACGGTGCGCAGCCCGAGCGCCGGGACGAGGTCGAGCAGGCTGCCCCAGCCGGGGTCCTCCACGGCGACGGTGTCCCCCGGTTTCAGATGGACGGCGAGCACGCGCTCGATGGCGTCCAGTGAGCCCGAGGCGACGGTCAGCGGGCCGTCGGGCACCCCGTCGGCGTCCAGTGCCGCGCGCGCGATCCGCGCGAGGTCCGGTTCCACGAGGGCGTCCCCGTAGAGCACGGGCTCGCGGTCGTTCTGCTCGGCCGCCGCCGCGAACGCCTTCGCCAGGGACGGCAGCAGCGCCGGGTCGGGGTTGCCGTTCGCCACGTCGCGCGCGCCCTCCGGCACATCCATGCGGACGTACTCGCGCCCGGTGGTGGCGGGCTTGGAGCGCACTCGGCTGCCCCGGCGCCCGGACGTCTCGATGACCCCGCGCTCGCGCAGGATCCGGTACGCGGACGCGACCGTGTTCGGGTTCACGCCCAGCTCGACCGCCAACTCCCGCATGGGCGGCAGTAGTTGGCCCGGCTCCAGCTCGCCGGCCCCCACCGCACGCTCGACGCTCGCCGCGATGTCCGCTGCGCGCCGTCCTTCGATCCGGTATTCTCCTAGCACAAAGCAGATTATGCACTAGTGCAAAACATGGTGCAAGACGAACAGCCAGTGCAGGACGAACAGCCTTGGAGAGTGTCATGCAGGGGACCGCCCAGCCGACGTCGCAGCCCACCGCCTACACGCCGACCGACCGCACCGTCCCCACCCGTTCCGCGGAGCGGGCGTCGTACGACAAGGAACTGGTGCACGCGATACTCGACGAGGCCTACGTGTGCCACCTCGGCTTCGTCCGTGACGGGCGGCCGGTCGTCCTGCCCACGTTGTTCGCCCGGGTCGGCGAGCTGCTGTACGTGCACGGCTCGACGGGCTCGCGTCCGCTGCGGATGACCGGCAAGGCCGACCCCGGGCTGGAGGTGTGCCTGACGGTCACGCACGTCGACGCGCTGATCCTGGCCCGCTCGGCCTTCCACCACTCGATCAACTACCGCTCCGTGGTGGTCCACGGCACCGCCCACGACGTGACGGACCCGCAGGAGAAGCGGGCCGCCCTGGACGCGCTGGTCGACCATGTCGTGGCGGGCCGGGCGGCCGACTCCCGGCCCGCGAACAAGAAGGAGCTGGCCGCCACCGCGGTGATCCGTCTCGACCTGGACGAGGTCTCCGCCAAGCTGCGCACGGGCGGCGTGAACGACGAGCCCGAGGACCTGGACCTGCCGCACTGGGCCGGCGTCGTCCCGCTGCGCAAGGGCTACGAACTCCCGCTCCCCGACGCCGACTTGACGCCTGGGATCGAGCTTCCCGACTACCTGGCGGCGCGCTGATGCTGATCCACCCCTGGGACGCGCCCCGCGACGACGCCGAGTGGCAGCAGTGGCTCGGCACGCACGACTTCGGGCAGCTCGCCGTCAACGGCCTGCCCGGCGAGCCGCCCCACGTCCAGCCGCTCCACTTCGCCTACGACGCCGACCGCACCGAGGTCGTCACGCACCTCGCCCGGCCCAACCCCCTGTGGCCGGCGCTGGAGGCCGGCCCGGACGTGCTGCTGAGCGTGGTCGACGACTACGTGTACGTCCCCGGCCCCTGGCAGGCGCCGCCCGACGTCCCGCCCGAGCACGGCGTTCCGACGAGCTTCTACGCCGCGGTTCAACTCCGTTGCACGGCCCATGTCGTGGACGATCCGGCGGAGAAGGCCGAGCTGCTCAACCGCCAGGTCGGCCACTTCCAGCCGCAGGGCGGATCCGCCCCGGTGGCGGTGGGCGAGGCGCCGTTCGACAGGTTCCTGGCGGGCATTCGCGGGCTGCGGCTCGAAGTGGTCGGCGTCCGGGCCAAGTTCAAGTACGCGAGCCACAAGCCGCAGGAGGTGCAGGACCGCGTGGTGGCGGGCCTCGCGGCGCGGGGCGGCGCGCGGGACGCCGCGGCGCGGGAGCACCAGGTGCGGCGGCGAGGGGTGTGGCCGGACGGACGGTGAGCTGTGTGTGGGGGGTGCGGGAACCGGTGATCGGCTCCCGCACCCCCCACGGTGCTACGCCGGTACCGGCTCCTGCGCCGCAGCGCCGCGTGCCTCCGCGAGCGCCAGGCCCGCGACCGAGGCGAGCATCAGCACGGTTCCCGCCAGGGTGGGGGTGGTGAGGTGTTCGCCGAGCAGGACGACCGCGAGCACCGCGGCGGCCACCGGTTCGAGGAGCATGATCACGGACACGGTGGCCGAGCGGACCACGGCCGCTCCGGCGAAGTAGAGCCCGTAGGCGAGGGCCGTGGGGACCGAGGCGATGTAGACCAGCAGCCACAGGGTGCGGGCGAGGTGGTCGGTGTGCGGGACGATCCCTTCGGCCAGGGCGAACGGCAGCAGGCACAGGCCGGCGACCGCGAACGCCCCCACCGACGTGCTGGACGCGTCCGTCTCGCCGTGCCGGCCCCACCAGCGGGTGAGGAGGGTCATCGCGCAGTAGCCCGCCGCGGCCAGCAGGGCGAACAGCACCCCGGCCGGACGTACGGTCGCGCCGCCACCGCCGAGCACGAGGACCGCGAGCCCCGCGAGCGCCCCGGCGACGGCGGTCACACCGCCGCGACCGAGCCGCTCCCCCATGGTGAGCCGGGCGCCCAGGGCGATGAGCACGGGTCCGGCGCCCAGGGTGACGACGGTGCCGACCGCGAGTCCGGTGGCGGACACGGCGGCGAAGTAGGCCGTCTGGAACACGGCGAGCCCCACGCCGGTGGCACCGGCCCGCAGCGCCCGGCGGCGCAGCGGTTCACGCACGGCGGTCCGGGCGCGCGGACGCAGCAGGCGGGCGGCGAGCAGCAGGACGAGGCCGGCCGCGCAGCGCCAGAAGGAGAGGGCGGCGTAGCCCATGTCACTGGCCTGGTAGACCAGGGAGGCGGCCGCGCCCGCGGTGCCCCAGGCGACACCGGCGACGATCAGGAAGAACAGGCCTCGCCCGACGGGCAGGCCGAGAGCAGCATTCGACACGAGTGGTCTCCGCAGAGTGCAGAAGGTCGGAAGGGGACCGGCCGGGGCCGGGTCCCGTGGACTGCTTCTGCGGGCAGCACCGTTCAGCCCGACACCGTCGGGCGTGAGGTCCGGAGGGCCCGCCTCAGGCGGCCGGGGGCGGAAGAACGAGTGCGTCCGAATGCATGATCGACACCTTAGGCCGCGGTTTCCCGGGAGGACAAGGTGGTTTCCGTGCCGCCGCTCGCCACCGGCTCCGGGGAGGCCTTGGCGGGCGCCGACGACTGGGCGATGAAGGCGCCCGCCAGGACGACGGCTCCGCCGATGATCTGCGGCGCCGACAGGTGCTCGCCGAGGAGCACCCAGGCCAGGACCGTCGCGATGACCGCCTCCAGGCAGGCCACGACGCCGGCGACCTGCGGCGACAGCCGGCGCACCGACACCACACCGGTGACGTAGGCGAGGACGGTGGCGACGAGCACGATCCAGGCCAGCAGGTACACGGCGGCGACGGGTGTGCCGTTCATCTGCGCGGTGCCCGTCAGCACGGAGAAGTCCATGGTCCAGGGGCGGGCCACCACGGTCAGGACGACGGCGCCGATCAGCAGGCCGTACGCGATGACGCCGAGCGGGTCGGGTGCCTCGTCACCGGCGTCGCTGCCCTGGTCGGCCAGGACGAAGTAGCCGACCTGGCAGCAGGCCGCGCCGAGCGCCAGCAGCAGCCCGAGGGCGTCGAAGCTCAGCCCCGACCAGACCTCGACGACGCAGGCGAGGCCGCCGGCCGCGAGGACCACGCCGAGCGCCGCGGCGCGCGTCACCGGCCGCCGCTGCACGAACCGGACCCAGCCCAGCACGAGGGCGGGCGCGAGGTACTCGACGAGCAGGGCGACCCCGACGGGGATACGGGAGATCGCGGCGAAGTAGCAGGCCTGCACACCGGCCACGGCGAGCAGTCCGAACCCCGCGAGCAGTGCCGGGCGGCGCAGCAGCAGGGCACGGTGGCGCACGGCGACCGGCAGCATCACCAGGGCCGCGCCCGCCACCCGCAGCCACACCACGTGGAGCGGGTCGAGTCCGGCCTCGATCAGAGGCTTCGCCGCGACCCCGGACCCGCCGAAGGCGACCGCGGACCCGAGGGCGAGCCCGAGCCCCATCCCCTTGCCGCTGCCGTGACGGCTCTCAGACGTATGCACCGGCACATGATGACAGGCGACGACAGGAGCGTCACCCCCATTGACACCTGTCTCAACGGCTGGACCACCGCAGCCGCTCCAGCCGGTCCTCGATGCCCGTGATCAGGGCCCCGGTGTCGATGCCCGCGCGGTGGAGCACCTCGACCGCGCGCGCCTCGGGGTCGGGGACGATCGCCGCCAGGAGGTCGATGCCGCGGGCCGGTCCGGCACCACGGGCGGCGGCGCGCTCGCAGGCGTGCTCCATGGCGCCCGCGGCCAGTGGCGAGAAACCGTCGGACTGCGCCACGACGGGCACCGCGCCGGAGTCCTCCACGGAGCCCTGCCAGCGCAGGCCGTAGCCGATGCTGCGCTGTACGAGGTAGCCGAGCAGCCGGGCGATCCCGGGCCCCTCACCGAAGACGGCCCGCACCTCCGGGTCGTGCTCCAGGAGCGAGTGCAGCAGATGGGCCGAGTCGATCTGCCGGTCCCCGTCGCGCACCGCCCGGCGGCGGGCACCGGAGACCACCGCTGCCAGCTCGGCGGTGAGCCTGGCATCGTTGTCCGCGCGAGGTGCCACGACCTGCTCGTCGACCGACTGCCGGGGGATACGGGGTTGCACAACCCCTACCCCATCAGCCCCGTCGTCCGCGGTCATCCCCGAGGGGAAGCATCTTGACGTCCCACACAAAGTGGACCCGGCCGGCCGGAATCTCCTCCTTACGGATGAGATCAGGCCGTTCTACCCGCAGGGGCGCGCGCCGCCTTGCGGTGCGCCACGCGCGCAACCACAGCACTCCGTCGCACGTCCCAGCAGGTGCATGGAGCGCAGGTACTGGCTGGTGTCGCTGCCGGCCGTCGACGGCAAACAGTACGTGTACCGGGTGTACGCCCCGGAGGACGCACTGCCCGCCGACCTGTTCTGGGACGCCTGGCACTGCCACGACGAGAGCGTCTTCCCGCGGGCCTGGGACCTGTTCGACGCCGCGCTGATACGGCACGTCGGCTGAGCGGCGCCGCACACGCTCACATTTTCTGACGGTTCATCAGTATTGAATGTTCCAGGCCGTGCGGCTACTTTCCGCGACACCGGAGCCCGACAGAAGAGGTGGTCGCATGGCCGAAGTCAGCGCGGAGGCCCGTATCGAGGCACCCGCCGAGAAGGTGTGGGCGCAGCTCACGGACTGGTCCGCGTACGGCGAGTGGAACGCGACCCACACCAGCTTCCCCAAGGGCGGTCCCGAGACCCTCGAAGTGGGCGGGACCTACCAGGAGAACATGAAACTGATGGGCTTCCCGGCCGAGGTCGAGTGGACCGTCGACGAGCTGGAGCCGGCCCGGGTGTTCGCCACCCGGGGCAAGGGCCCGATGGCGGTGAGCCTGGTCAACCGCTACACGCTGACCCCGGACGGCGACGCCACGACGGTCCGTGTCGACAGTGAGTTCACGGGCGCGGCGGTGTCCCTGATGGCGGGCAAGCTCAAGGACTCTGCGACGGCGGCGCTCACCGAGTCGCTGCGGAAGCTGGCCGGACTGGTGACCTGAGGGCGCGGACACACGAAGGCGCCCCGTGGAGGTTCCACGGGGCGCCTTCTTCACGGCGGGGAGGCCGCCGGTCCTCGACGAGCCCGGTCAGTCCTCGTCGGCGAGGATCAGGTACAGCTTCTTGCGGGCTTCGTTGATGACGGTCAGCGCCTTCTCGCGCTGCTCCTTGCTGCCGGTCTTCCAGACCTGGCCGAATGCCTCCATCAGACCGAAGCCGGCCTGCCGGATCTCACCGAGAGCCTCGAAGTCGATGCCGCGGGAGGCTTCCTCCCAGGGCGCTTCCGGGCCCTCGTCGGCCGCCGCGCGGCCCGTCTCGGTGAGGGAGAACAGCTTCTTGCCGCCCTCGCTCGCACTGGTGATCAGACCCTCGTCCTCCAGCAGCTGGAGGGTGGGGTACACCGAACCGGGGCTGGGCTTCCACGCCCCGCCACTGCGCTCGGCGATCTCCTGGATCATCTCGTAACCGTGCATGGGCCGGTCCTTCAGCAGGGCCAGGATCGACGCCCTTACGTCGCCTCGCCGTGCCCTGCCGCGGGGTCCGCCCCGTCCTCGTGGGCCCCAGGGGCCCGGGCCGAAGCCGGGACCGCCGAAACCGAAACCGGGGCCGTGGCCGCCGCCGCCCGGGCCGCCCGGCCCGAAGGGACCGAAGGCACCGCGCCGGCTCTCGAAACCACCCCGGCCGCGGGAGCCGGGTCCACCGTGTCCACGCTCGAATCCATGGGAACGCATCGCAATCACTTCCATTCCATCGTTGATCTGTCGCGATGCGTCAACGATATATCGGAATAGTTCGGAAGACAAGGTCTGGCGGAAATACGACAGCGGAAGGGCCCGGCCCCAGGTCAGGGCCGGGCCCGTTGAGCCCCAGCGGTTGTCGGGGCGGCCTCAGTGGCCGCGGAACGCCTCCTCCAGCCACCAGGAGCCGTGGTCGCGGGTCACCTTGGCGTCGATCAACAGAGGTGCCGAGCGCGGACCGGCGACCCAGTCCCGCACGGCCTTGAGGTCGGCCGGGGTGCGGACGGTCACCGCCTCGAAGCCGTAGCCGCGGGCCACGGCGGCGATGTCCGTCTCCGGGAAGGTGACCGTGCCGAGCGGGAAGCCGTCGGGGCCGAAGTGGTGGACCTCCGCCCCGTAGCCCTCGTCGTTGTAGACGACGACCACCATCGGCAGGCCGAGGCGGCGCACGGTGTCGAGCTCCACGGCGCTCATCAGCGCACCGCCGTCGCCGAGGGTGGCCACGGGCAGGCGGTCGGGCTGCGCGAGGGCCGCGCCGATCGTGGTCGCGAGGCCCAGGCCGATCGACTGGAAAGCCTGGGTGAAGCAGAAGCCGTTGTGGTCCGGCACCGCGAGGTACGCGCTCGGGTAGCCCATGAAGTTGCCCGAGTCGACGCCGACCACCCGCTCGGCGGGCAGGATGTCGTCGAGCCCGATGCTGAGCGTCCGCGGGTCGATGCGCTCCCGGGTGCCCTCGTCCTCGTAGGGGACGTCGCGCCACCGGCCGCTTGCGGCGAGGGCGGTGGCGATCTCCGGGGTCCGGTACCCCTCGCGGGTCTTCCCTCGCGTCTCCAGGACCCGCCGTGCCGTGAGCTCCACGTCACCGGTGACGCCGAGGTCGATCTCCCGGTGTGCGCCGAGGGCCTCCGGGTCGTCGTCGACCTGGACGACGGTCGCTCCGGGGCCGATCAGACGGCCGTGGCGCATGGTCCACATGTTCAGGGCGCAGCCCCAGCCGACGATGAGGTCGGCGCCCTGGAGGAGTTCGGCCACCAGCGGCGGGGCGAAGCCGCCGGACACGTCGAGCGAGAAGCGGTCGCCGTGGAACAGGCCGCGGGCGACGGCCGAGGTGGCGAGCAGGGCGCCGTGCCGCTCGGCGAGTGCGGCGAGGGCGTCGCGGCTGCCGGGGGTGCGGGCGCCGCGGCCGGCCACGAAGACGGGGCGCCGGGCGGCCTCGAGTGCCTGCGCCAGCTCCGCCAGCGCCTTCCGGGACGGCTCGACGGGCTGCGGTTCGGGAATCCGCACGCCGGCGACGGACACCCCGTCCGGCACGTCGAGGGCCTGGACCTCCAGCGGGAGGTTGAGGAGGACGGTGCGGCGTTCGTGCTTGGCCCGGCGCAGGGCGGCGAGGGCCTGTTCGACCGCGTCGTGCGCGGTCGTCAGGCGTGCGGTGACGGCTCCTACGGCGTGCGCGGCAAGGGCCTGGTCGATACGGAAGTTGGAGCGCTGCTCGGTCGCCTCGGCGGCCAGCACGAGCAGGGGCGTACGGCTCTTGGCCGCCTCGGTGATACCGGTGAGGGCGTTGGTCAGGCCGGGTCCCTGATGGACGCTGAGCGCGGCCGGTGCCCCGCTCGTGCGGGCGTACGCGTCCGCCATGGTCGCCGCGCCGCCCTCGTGGCGTGCGGCGACGAACCGCGCGCCCGCCGCCACCATGGCGTTGGTCAGATGGAAGTTGCCCGAGCCGACGACGCCGAAGACATGGTCGACCCCGGACGCGGCCAGGGCCCGCCCGACGGCTTCGGCGACCTTCACGACCGCTCCACCAGGGCGAGTACGCGGGCAGGGGCGCCGGATCCGGAGACGATGGGCAGCGGTCCCGCGACGACGAGGGCACCGGTCGGGGGCAGGGCGCCCAGATTCTGGAGCTGGGTGAGGCCGTACTTGCCGCTGCCGAGCAGGTGGGAGTGGCACGGGAAGGGCGGTTCGAAGGAGTGGGCCAGCCCCGCGTCCGTGCCGACCGTCTCCACGCCGAGCCCGATCACGGGTGCCTCCTCGGCGACCCAGCGGGCGCACTCCGGCGACAGGCCGGGGGTGTGCGGGCCGTTCTCGTCGGCGTTCAGGAACTCCTCCTGCGACTGGGAGCGGGTGTCCCAGCCGGTGCGCAGCAGCAGCCAGCCGCCTTCGGGCAGGGGACCGTTGTCGGCCTCCCAGGTCTTGATGTGGTCGACCTCGACCAGGAAGTCGGGGTCCTTGGCGGCCGCCGCGGAGAAGTCCAGCACGGCCGCCGGCGCGATCAGCCTGCCGGCCGGCACCGACGCCACGTCGCCGAGGTCCTTGCCGGTGGCCCAGTGCACCGGCGCGTCGAAATGGGTCCCTGTGTGCTCACCGCTGCGGAAGTTGTTCCAGTACCAGGCCGGCCCCCGGTCGTCGTACCGGCTGATCTCCTCCAGCTCGAAGGTCTGCGTCTGCCCGAACTGGGGTGGCAACTGGATCACCGGCGTCGTCGCCGACAGCGGCGACGTGAGATCGACGATTTCGATCGATCCACCCCGCAACCCGGACAGCAGAGCGGCAAGCACGGACGGCTGGGACATGACGGCCTCCTGGGACGGGGCTGAACTGTCAACGCCTTTCTGTACAGCCTGTCAGCCGGTGGCGGCCACGCCGAGACCGTTGACGGCTAAATCAGTCCAGCGGCCGCGAATTGGCCTTGGTGGGCCGGGCCACCTCGGCCTAGCGTCGACGTATGCGAATCCGAGTCGTCGACGCCTTCACCGATCGTCCGTTCGGCGGGAATCCCGCCGGTGTGCTGCTGCTCGAGTCCTTCCCGGAGGACGCGTGGATGCAGCGGGTCGCTCTTGAGGTCAATCATGCCGAGACGGCGTTCGCGCATCGGCTGCCGGAGGGCGGGGAGGCCGACTGGGCGCTGCGGTGGTTCACGCCGGTGGCCGAGGTGCGGATGTGCGGCCATGCCACGCTGGCGACGGCGCACGTCCTGCGGAGCACCGGCGCGCACGTGGGCGTGGTGCGGTTCGCCACCCGTAGCGGAGTGCTCGTGGCGACGCCCGGGGAGGACGGCTCGATCACGCTGGACTTCCCGACCGCGCCGCTCACCGAGGTGGAGATCCCGGCCGGCGTCGCCGATGCGCTGGGCGCCGAGCCGCGCTGCGCCTTCGACACCGGGCCGAACGTCGGCGATCTGGTGGTTGAGCTGGCCGACGAGAAGTCGATCCACGCGCTCACACCGGACCACAAGGCGCTCGGCGCCTACTCCGAGCGCGGCATCATCGCCACCGCCCGGGCCGAGGACCCGTCCAGGGGCTATGACTTCGTCTCCCGCTGCTTCTTCCCGAACGTCGGCATCGACGAGGACCCGGTCACCGGCAGCGCCCACACGGCCCTCGCCCCCTACTGGTCCCCGCGCCTCGGCAGCGCCGTCCTCACCGGCCTGCAGGCCTCGCCCCGCGCCGGCCGCGTCCGCACCGAGCTGCGCGGTGACCGCACCCTGCTGAGCGGCCGCGCGGTCACCACGATCGAGGGCGAGCTGCTGGCGTAGCCGTACGTCAGGCCGTCGGCAGCCAGCCCACCTTGCCGGCCAGCAGCGCGTATCCGACGAACGCCCCGATGTCGAGCAGGGAATGCGCCACCACCAGGGGGCCCACCCGCCCCCACCGGCGGTAGAGGAACACGAACACCAGGCCCATCACCATGTTGCCGATGAACCCGCCGATGCCCTGGTAAAGGTGATAGCTGCCGCGGAGTACGGAACTGGCCACCAGCGCCGAGCCGGGCGTCCAGCCCAACTGCCCCAGCCGCCGCAGCAGATACCCGACGACGACGACCTCCTCGAGGATCGCGTTCTGCATCGCCGAGAGCACCAGCACCGGGTACTTCCACCACACGTCGGGCAGCGCCTCCGGCACCACCGTGAGGTTGAAGCCCAGCCCCCGTGCGGCCAGGTAGAAGGCGATCCCGGTGCTGCCGATCAGCGCCGCGACGCCGGCGCCGCGGCCGAGGTCCGGCCAGGGCCGGGTGCGGTCGAACCCGATCGTGCGCATGCTGCGGCCCTCGCGCATCAGCAGATGGGCGACGAGGGCGACGGGCACCAGCGCCGTCGCGATCCCGAACAGCTGCCAGGCGAGATCGAGCCATGGACGCCCCGGCGCCGCCGACGCGTTGAGGGTCGCCGCCTGATCCTTCAGACCCCCTGGTTTCGTGACCGATCCGACAAAACTGATCAGTGCGGACACACCACTCGCACCGAGCGAAAGCCCCAGAACGAGCAGGGTCTCGTCACGGAGAATCCGCCGCGAGGGCCGTTCCGGCGGAACAGAATCGGCCACCGGCTCAGCCTCTGCCTGCACACCTGCCTCCAGTTGAGTAATCCAGCCTCATGCCCACCGCAGCCCCGCTAGGGTCTCGAAAGAAGTTACGAAGATCGTGCGCGACAGGCCGTCGGGGGGACGGGCGCCGTACGGGGCGTACCTCCCTTTTACCTGCCTTACGGCCGAAATCCGCCGCGAGGTTCAACAGGGAGGTGCACCCCGTCATGGGACGTCACAGCTTGCCCGATCAGTATGGGGCGGGCCGCAGCGACCCCCGCCCACGTTCACGACGCCGCACGGTGGCCGTCGCCACGGCACTCGTCCTCACCGTCGCCGGCGGCACGGCGGCCGCCGCCAGAAGCGGGCTGCTGTCGTTCGGCCCCTCCTGCCAGGACGATCCGCTGCGGCTGACGCTGGCCGCCTCGCCGGACATCGCCCCGGCCCTCGCGGCCGCGGCACGGCAGGCCCACACCGACAACATCACCTCCGACGGCCGCTGCCTCGCGGTCGCCGTGACGGCCCGCGACTCGTACAAGGTCGCGGACACGCTAGGCGCGGGCCGCAGGACCGATGTGCAGCTGTGGGTCCCCGACTCGGATTTATGGGTCGACCGGATCACCGCCAACAACAGCGCGGTCGAGGCCACCACGGCGGGCACGGTCGCCTCGACGCCGATCGGTGTCGCCATGGTGCCGCAGGCCGCGAAGTCGCTGGGCTGGCCGCAGAAGACGTACAGCTGGACCGAGCTGGCCGGCGCCGCCATGCAGGGCGACTCGCTCAAGTTGGGCGCGGCCGACCCCGCGCGCAGTGCCACCGGACTGCTCGCCCTCACCCAGCTCAGCGCGGCCGCCGCCGGGACGAAGGACGGCGACACCCAGGCCGTGGCCATGATGAAGGCGCTGTCGCAGCGCACCTCGGACACTGACGGCCAGGTCGTGGACACGCTCCCCCGCGACTCCTCGGGCACCGAGCTGGGCAATCCGAAGCGGAACCAGGCGCTGGTGCTGTCCGAGCAGGCGGCGTACGCCCACAACTCCTCGGCCGACAGCGGCACCGGCGTGGACATGTTCTATCCCAAGGACGGCTCGCCCCGGCTGGACTACCCGTACGCGATGGTCGGCGAGCTCAGCACCGACCAGAGCCGGGCCGCGCTGCGCTTCATGAACTTCCTGCGCCGGCCCGCGCAGCTGCAGATCCTGCGGGAGCACGGCTTCCGCGCCTCCGAGGACGAGACGCCGCAGGCGGTGGTCGCCAAGGCCGGCGGCAGCAGCCCGCAGCCGTACGCGGACGAACCCCCGAAGCCGGCCCCGGCCGTCGCGCTCCAGGAAGCCCTCGGCATGTGGACGATCACCGTGCAGAGCGCCCGGATCACCACGGTCGTGGACGCCTCCTCGTCCATGTCGGAACCGGTGCCGGACACCGGCCAGTCGCGCATGGACGTCACCAAGGGTTCATTGCTGCAGGCCCTCGCCACGTTCACGCCCGAGGACGAGATCGGCCTGTGGGAGTTCTCCACGAAGCTGGACGGTGACAAGGACTACCGCGTCCTGGTGCCCACCGAGCGGCTCGGCGACCACAAGGGCGCCGGCACCCAACGCGACCGGCTCTCGGCGGCGTTCAACGGTCTCAAGCCGGTACCGGACGGGGCCACCGGGCTCTACGACACCACGCTCGCGGCGTACCGGGCGGCGACCTCGACCTACGCCAAGGGGAAGTTCAACGCACTGGTCGTGCTGACCGACGGCGCCAACCAGGACCCGGGCAGCATCTCTCGTGGCGAGCTCGTCAACAGGCTCCAGAAGCTCACCGACCCCCAGCGCCCGGTGCCGCTCATCATGATCGCCGTGGGCCCTGACGCCGACCGGGCGGAGGCCCAGGAGATCGCGAAGGCGACGGGCGGTTCGGGCCAGTCGGTCAGCAGCCCCTCGCAGATCCAGGCGGTGATCCTGAAGGCGATCGTGGCGGCGGGCTCGCAGGGCGACGACTGACGCGGCCGTCCCCGGGCCGGCCGCCACTCACCCCGTGGGCACCGGCTCCGGCAGCCCCACCGGCCAGGTGTGCACCGGGTCCCCCAGGTGCATCAACTGGCTGTACCTGCGCGTCGTGGCGGCCAGCGCGGCATCCCGCGACAGCCCCGCTTCCAGGGCCCGGTGGAAGGTCGCCGCCTGCCAGGACGCGCCGTTGGCCCGGCGCCGGCAGCGCTCCTCGATGACACCGAGGTACAGATCCCGGTCGGCGGGCTCGACGCCCCACGCCTCCAGGCCCGTCTCGGCGAGCGGCAGGAGCTCGTCGCGTACGAGGCTCACCGCGTCGACCTGGGTGAGGCCGCCGTACCGGCCGCGCCGCGGCCACTCGAGGCGGGCCTCGATCCCGTCCTTGCACGCGGCGTCGAAGTTGGCCGCCGCCGCCTCGAAGGGCAGCCGCGTCCACACCGGCCGGGACTCCTCGGCGAGGGCGCGCACGAGGCCGTAGTAGAAGGCCGCGTTGGCGATGACGTCGGTGATGGTGGGCCCGGCGGGCAGGACGCGGTTCTCCACGCGCAGGTGCGGGACGCCGTCGGCGATGCCGTAGACCGGGCGGTTCCAGCGGTACACCGTGCCGTTGTGCAGGACGAGTTCGGCGAGCTTGGGGACGCCGCCCGCGTCCAGGACCTCGAGCGGGTCCTCCTCGTCGCAGATCGGCAGCAGGGCGGGGAAGAAGCGCAGGTTCTCGTCGAAGAGGTCGTGCGCCGAGGTGATCCACCGCTCGCCGAACCAGGTGCGCGGGCGCACCCCTTGGGCCTGGAGCTCCGGCGGGCGGGTGTCGGTGGACTGCTGGAACAGCGGCGGCCTGGACTCGCGCCACAGCTCACGCCCGAACAGGAAGGGCGAGTTGGCGCCGACGGCGATCTGGGCGGCGGCCACGGCCTGCGCGGCGTTCCAGACGTCGGCGAAGCGGTCCGGGGTGACCTGGAGATGCAGCTGTACAGAGGTGCACGCGGCTTCCGGCGCGATGGACTTCGAGGTGCAGTTGAGGCGTTCCACCCCCTCGATGTCGAGGACGAAGTCCTCGCCGCGGGCCGCCACGATCTGCTCGTTGAGCAGGGCGTAGCGGTCGACGTCGGAGAGGTTGGACGAGATCAGATCGTCCCGGTCGAGGGTCGGCAGAATGCCGATCATCACGATTCCCGCGTCGAGCTCGCCCGCTTTTCGGTCGGCATATGCCAGTGACGTCCTCAGTTCCTCCGCGAGCCGGTCGAATACCCTCCCACCCAATCGATGGGGGGCTATGTTGACTTCCAGATTGAACATGGCGAGTTCTGTTTGGAAATCACGGCTCGCGATGCGTTCGAGGACCTGAGCATTGAGCATTTTCGGCATGCCGTCGCCGCCGGTCAGATTCAGCTCGATCTCCAACCCCATGAGGTTCTGTGGACGGTCGAACCGCTTCTGGGCCAGGAGCCGCTCCAGTCCCGTCAGGCACCTGCGGAGCTTGTCCCGGTAGCGCTGCCGATCGGACAGGTCGAACCCGCCTGCCACGACCTTCTCCCCCATCGAAGCGTCCCTCCTCGGATGTGCGGCCCAAGATCCCGGCCGCCGGTGTCGGGGTCACGTGCAATGATGCCCAGCCTCGGCGATCGATAACGTCCCCGCGCGGGCCCGGCGGGCGCTACTCTGATGGATGTGACCGGAGGCACATTCATTAGGCATGGACATGCCGCAGTTTCCGGTCCACCGCGAACTCGTGAAAAACGCCGACGAGAATTGGCCGACCCCTTCCAGGGCGTCTTCCGAGGTCACCGCCGCGCGGCCGGATCAGAATCGGGAGAATCCCCGCGAATCGCCGACCGTATACAGCCTTGCCGGGTGCACCGGAAACGACTAGCCGAAACATTGTGAGAACGCAGGTCGTATAAACTCCGCGAACAAGACAGAGTGTCGGGCACCAACGGTCATGGAACCTGCCGTCGAGCACGTGCGGCAGGCCTCACCCACGTTCCCGCGTGCCCGGGTCCGGCCACCGGCCCTCTGGCCCCGTGAGCAGACAGCGCCGTCCGCCCCCGCCCCGCCCTCGCGCCACCGTGCCTGTCGAATGAGAGGCGACCCACCATGCCGCTGCATGTCCCCCCGGCTCCCGCACCTGCCCTACGCACCGTTCTCACCGCGCTCGGTTCCCCCACCGCGGTACGCGAGGCCCGGACCCCCTCCCTGCTCCACGCCCAAGCGCCGGCCACTCCCGAACTGCCGCTGCCCGTACACGTACTGGACCGGCTGACCCCCGCGGGCGCGTCCGCCACCCGGCTGGCCGGGTGGCGTTTCCTGATCCGCTGCGACGATCGCGCGGTGGCCGCGGCGGACACCATGCTGACCCCGGACGGCTGGGCGTTCTCGCGCTTCTTCGAGGGCCCCTACATCACCTCCACCGAACGCGCCCTGCGCCAGGCCGAGTCGATGCCGCAGTCGTACCAGCCGCGTCTGCTCTCGGTACCCGGGCTCTACATGCTCACGCTGTGGCTGCACGGGGACTGCACCGCGGACGGCGCCACCGGCCACCCGGCCGCCACGGATCTGCTCGTCCCGCTGGCGCCGGCCCCACCCGGCATCGCGGCCCATCGCCCGCACCGCGTCGCCGAACTCCTCCCGGTGCTGACCCATCGGGTGACTCCCGTCCCGCTGCTGGGCTCGCCGGCCTGATCGCAGCCGCGCGAACACTTTTCGTACCCCGCCCCGGAATTCCGGATGGCGGGGTACGTCGTTTTTCCGTTCGGCAATGCGCTCGTACGAGCCATCACTTGCTCGTACGAGCCGAAAAGGCTCTCTGACCAGTACGGACTAGCCCCATCCGGCCAGCGAGAACCACCCGAAGTGACAGTGCAGTTGGACTGAACCGTCCGCGCGGGTGATGCGTCATCAACCTGTGAGAAGTGGTGCGGCTAAATCCCTGCGGAACGACGCCCGTGGGGCAACACTGGGACTGGACCGAATTATCACTACGGGGGGCGGCCATGAACGGAGCTTCAAGCCGCGGAACAGACAAGACAGCCATCTCACACATCACGACAGAGCGAAAGATCCCATCAATGTGCCAGCACCAGCCACCGTGTCCGACAGCCGACTCAGCCGACCGGGAATCCGCCCGACTTGTGGCGCACCACCCGGAGCAGGGCTGGAGTCTGCTGTGCAACGGCGTTCTGCTCTTCGAGGACACTGGTGAGCTCCTGCCCGACGGCAAGATCATCGCCCCGCACCGCCCGCCGGGCGCCAGCCAGGTGATGACGGCCGCCTGAGGGCGGACGGGCGGTGCGCCTCGCCGCCCGGAGACTTGAGGGGCCGGTCGCAGAGACATGCTGCGAGCCGGCCCCGACGCATGTCCGGGGCCGATCACTCCGTGTAGTTCCCCGTGCGTGCCACGGTCATCGCGTGTTGCCCGGACGTGGTCTCCCTTCCCATGAACGGCCGCTTCCCGGAAGACTTCCGGGCGTTTCGCAGCCGCGTCGACGGAGGTGGGGGCAGTGGCAGCAGACCGGGCCCGCGACGCAGGGCCGTCCCAGACCCGCGGCAGGGTCACGATCACGGAGATCGCCCAACAGGCGGGGGTGTCGGCGCCGACCGTGTCCCGGGTGCTCAACAGCCGTTCCGACGTCTCGCCGAGCACCCGCGCCCGGGTCGAGGAGCTGCTGCTGCGGCACGGCTACCGCAGGCGCGCCGCCGCCCCGGGCACCCGTGCCGCCCTGCTCGACCTGGTCTTCGACGACCTCGACAGCCCCTGGGCGGTGGAGATCATCCGCGGTGTGGAGGAGGTGGCGCACACGGCCGGGGTCGGCACGGTGGTGTCGGCGATCCACGGCCGCTCGGGTGACGCCCGCGAATGGATGCGCAACCTCAGGGCCCGTGCCTCGGACGGGGTGATCCTCGTGACCTCTGCGCTGGAGCCGCTCGTGCACCAGGAGTTGCGCGTCCTGGGCGTCCCGCTGGTCGTCGTCGACCCGGCCGGCTCCCCCGCCCTCGGTATCCCAACGATCGGCGCCGCCAACTGGTCGGGCGGCCTGGCGGCCACCGAGCATCTGCTGTCGCTGGGGCACCGCAGGATCGGCCTGATCGCGGGCCCGCCCCGGCTGCTGTGCTCCCGCGCCCGCCTCGACGGCTACCGCGCCGCCCTGGAGGGCACCGGTGTGACACCCGACGAAACCCTCGTCGTCCCCGGCGACTTCCACCCCGAATCCGGTTTCACCGGCTGCAACGCCCTGCTGGACCTGCCCGAACCGCCGACCGCCGTCTTCGCGGCCAGTGACCAGATGGCCCTCGGCGCGATCGAGGCCCTGCGCCGGCGTGGCCTCAGGGTGCCGCAGGACATGAGCGTGGTCGGCTTCGACGACCTTCCGGAGGTCAGCTGGTCGGCTCCCCCGCTCACCACCGTCCGCCAACCGCTGGCGGACATGGGCAAGTTGGCGGTCCGTACGGCGCTGCGCCTGGCGCACGGCGAACAGCCGGACTCGCCGCGCGTGGAGCTGGGCACGGAGCTGGTGGTGCGGTCGAGCACAGCATCCCCGGCTCCCTGACCGGGGGTGCCGGACCCCGGCGGTGCTCCCCACTGCACCCCCGGGGCGTTCCGGAATCCCCTGCGTGGACCGCTACTTGCCTCCGAGTGCCTGACGGATCGCGAAGTATGCGGGTTTGGGCCGGAGTTGCTCGTCCCAGGGCAGGGCCGCGCCCTCTCCGGGGAAGAACCCCGGGATCCACGAGTACTTGTCGGTGTAGTCCCACACCGTGATGCCGACGCACCGCCGTACCGCCAGACAGGCCCTGGTCAGGTCCCCGTACCACTGGGCCTGCGTGGCCAGCTTCGCATCGTCCGCGGGCAGGAGCATGCGCACGTCGACCTCGGTGAGCGCGGTGTCGAGCCCCAGCTGCGAGAAGCGGCGGAGGTTGTCCTCCAGGGTGGCCGGATAGCCGTACTGCAGGGCGAGATGAGCCTGGAGGCCGATGCCGTCGAGCGGGACGTGCCGCGCCTTGAGGTCCTTGGCCAGCTGGTAGTAGGCGTCGGACTTCGGGCCGACGGCCTCGAGGTTGTAGTCGTTGAGGTACAACTTGGCGTGCGGGTCGGCCTGGTGGGCCCAGCGCAGGGCGTCGGCGATGTAGCCGGGGCCGAGCGTCTTGTACCAGAGGGTCTCGCGGTAGGTGCCGTCCTCGTTGAAGGCCTCGTTGACGACGTCCCAGGAGTAGACCTTGCCGCGGTAGTGCCGTACCTCCGTCTGGATGTGGTTCTTCAGGACGGCGCGGAGCTCGTCGGCCGTCCACTCGCGGCTCGTGAGCCAGCCCGGCAACTGGCTGTGCCAGACGAGGGTGTGGGCGCGCACCCGCTGGTGGTTCCTGCGGGCGAGGTTCACGATCTCGTCGCCGTTGGTCCAGTCGAAGACGCCCTGCTGAGGCTCGGTGGCATACCACTTCATGCCGTTGCCGGGCGTGATCATGTCGAACTCGCGGCCGAGCAGTGACTTGTAGACGGTGTCGGTGAGTTCGGGGTTGTCGGTGGCACTGCCGAAGTAGCGGCCGTGGCGCTGGGCCAGCTCCGCGAGCGTCGGCTGTTTCGGGCTCGCCTGGGCGGCGGGGCCGCCTGCGAGGCCGGCCGCGACCACGGCGGCGGCGAGCGCGCCGGCGAGTCTGAGACGGGTGGTCTTGCGCATGGTGCGACTCCTCACGGTGTGTGGTGCGGGGCCGTACGTCCGCCGGCGGACGTCATCCCTTGGTGGCGCCGGCGGTGAGGCCGCCGACGAGCTGGCGCTCGGCGACCGAGTAGAGGGCGAGGGCCGGGACCATCGCCAGGAAGAGGTAGGCGAAGACACGGGCGTAATCGGCCGAGTACTGCCCCTGGAACTGCGCGACGCCGAGGGGCAGCGTCCACCACTTGGAGTCGGTGAACACCAGCAGCGGCAGCATGAAGTTGTTCCAGCTGGTGACGACGGCGAGCACGGAGACCGTGCCGAGCGCGGGCCGGGCCATCGGCAGCAGCACCCGCCAGAAGAACCCGAACGCGGTGCAGCCGTCGAGCGTGGCCGCCTCCTCCAGCTCGCCGGGGATCTGCCGGAAGAACCCGCGCAGGATGATGATGGTCATCGGCAGCCCGAAGGCGGCCTGCGGGAGGATCACGCCGAGCGGGTTGTCCAGCAGGCCGAGGTGGCGCAGCAGGAGGAAGAGGGGCAGGGCGGCCACCGCGGGAGGGAACATCAGCCCCATCGTGAAGAAGGTGAACATCAGCTCCCGCCCACGGAAGGCGAACCGGGCGAAGGAGAAAGCCGCGAGGGCGGACACGGCGACCACGAGCAGGGTCGTCACCACCGCCACCAGCGTGCTGTTGCCCAGCAGCCGCCAGAAGTCGCCGGAACCGAGGATGTCGGTGTAGTTGCCGGTCAGCCAGTGCTCGGGCAGTCCGAAGGGGTTGCGGGAGAGCTCGTCGGTGGACTTGAAGCCGGACAGCGCGGCGTACAGCAAGGGTACGACGATCACCGAGCCGACCACGACGAGCACCACGTGCAGCGGCAGTTGGCGCAGGGTCTTCACTTGCCGTCCCCCCTCATGTTCGTGGTGGCCCCTTCGAGGTCGCGGCGGAGCACGAACCGCTGGTAGGCGAGGGCGAAGACGAGGCAGATGCCGAACATGACCACGCTGATCGCGCTGGCGTAGCCGACCTGGTAGCGCTTGAAGCCGTACTGGAACATGGTCACGGCCATCGTCTCGGAGTGGTGGTCGGGGCCGCCCTGGGTGATCACCCACACCAGGTCGAAGAGCTGGATGGACCCGATGACGGAGAGGAAGACGCTGATGCGCAGGGTGGGCGCGAGCAGCGGCAGCGTGACGTTGCGGAAGCGCTGCCAGGGGTTCGCGCCGTCGATCAGTGCCGCCTCGTTCAACTCGGCCGGGATGGACTGGAGTCCGGCCAGGCAGAGCATCATGTGGAAGCCGAAGTACTTCCACGTCATGACGAGGAAGAGGGTCGCCATGACCCAGGAGGGGTCGGCGAACCACTCGCCGCCGAGCGCGTCCAGGCCGATGGCGCCGAGGACGTGGTCGGCCAGTCCGTCGTCCGGGGCGAAGACCATGCTGAACAGCACGCCGGTGATGGCCTCGGACAGGACGTACGGCGCGAAGAACAGCATCCGGTAGACGGCCCGGCCGCGCAGCCGCTGGTTCAGGGCGACGGCCATGGCGAGCGCGAACGGCAGTTGCAGCACGAGCGAGAGCAGGACGAGCAGCACACAGCGCCACAGGTCGCCGAGGAAGACGTCGTCCTGGAACAGGCGGGTGAAGTTGTCGCCGCCGATGTAGTCGGAGGGCATGCCGAAGCCGCCCCAGCGGAAGAAGGCGGCGTACAGCGCGAACAGCATCGGCAGCAGCACCAGCCCGATGAACAGCACCAGCGCAGGCACCTGGAAGCCGACCGCGGTGAGCCAGTTCACCAGGCGCCGGCGCGCCCGTCCCCGGGCCGACTTGGCGGCCGGGGACGGGGTGGCGACATCGGGGCCCGTCCGCTTGTCCGGGAGGTAGGTCGAGGTCATCGCCGGTGACTACGCTTCCTTCGCGGTCTTGGTGATCGACTGCGTGACCTGCTCGGGGGACTTGGACCCGGCCATGAGCGCGGCGACGCTGTCGTTGACCTCCTGGCCGACCGCGGGGTCGTACGCCTGGTCGAGGTAGAGCTGGAAGCCGGTGGCACCCTTCAACTGGGCCTGTACGGCCTTGGTGTTGGGGTCGGAGAGGGCCTTCTCAGCGCCGGGCACGACCGGGAGGGTGTTGGTCTTCTTGACGAGTTCGAGGTCGGTGGCCTCGGAGGCGAAGAACTTCAGGAAGTCGACGGCCGCCTGCGGTGCGCCCTTGCGCAGGGCATGGCCGCCGCCACCGCCGAACACCTCGGTGATCACGCCCTTTCCGCCCTCGACGGCCGGGAAGGGGAAGAAGCCGAGGTTGGAGCCGAGGCCCTTGCCCGAGTCGGCCTCGACGACCGGTGCCCACTGGCCCATGAGCTCCATGGCGGCCTTGCCGTTGCCCATGGTGGCGGCCTGTCCGGTGGGCGTGGAGTAGGCGGCCCCGAGGAACCCCTTCTGGAACGGCTGGAGTTTGACCAGGTCCTCCAGGTGCTGACCGGCCTGGACCAGGCCCGGGGCGGTGAAGTCCTTGCTGTCGTTGGCCTTCTGGAGCTCCTGGATGCCGGCCGTGCGCATGGCGAGGTAGGCCCAGTAGTACATGCCCGGCCACTTCTCCTTGCCGGCCAGGGCGATGGGCGTGATGTTCTTCGCCTTCAGCTTCCTCACGGCGTCGAGGAAGCCGCTCCAGGTGGTGGGCGGCTCGCTGATGCCGGCCTGCTTGAAGAGCGCCTTGTTGTACCAGAACCCGATCATGCCGATGTCGAACGGGATGCCGTACGTCTTGTCGTCGATGAGGTACGGCTGCTTCGCCGTCGACAGCATGCCGTCGACCCATGGCTTGGTCCGGTCGGTGAGGTCCTCCACGAGGCCGGCGTCCACCTGCTGCTTCAGCACACCGCCGCCCCAGGTGTGGAAGATGTCCGGCAGCTTCCCGGAGGCGGTCAGCGCCGTCATCTTCGACTTGTAGGCGTCGTTCTCGAGCTGGGTGATCTTTACCTTCACCTTGGGGTTCTGCGCCTCGAACTTCTTGGCGAGGCCGGCCCAGACGGTCTTCGTGGGTTCGGTGGTCGAGATGTTCCACCACTCGATCGTGGTCGTCCCGTCGGAGGACCCTCCGTCCGAGTCGCCGCCGCAGCCGCTCAGTGCCGTCATGCCCAGGCCGGCCGCGGCGGAGGCCGCCAGAAAGCCGCGGCGGGACAGTGCCCGGTCGCCCATCTTGTGCTCCTTGGGGTAGGGACGGCGCGTCCACGACCGCCCCGGGTGGGACCGAAAGTTTCGGAGAAGATCCAGAAAGATGCGTTGTTGCCGCACCCTAGAGACAGCTCCCAAACGGTGGCAACCCCTTGTGCACGGTGAATCTGGAGTGGACCGGACAGCAGTCCACCCCGACCCGCAGGAAGCCGAGTCGGTGTGGACACCTCCGACGACAGTCCTTCGGGACCGTCTTCCGTAATGTTCGCCGCAAAATCCGAATGTTTCGGCGACCTGCGCGAACTTCGGGCTAGATGCCTACGTCCCGGCTGCGGATGTCCTCCAGGGACTCGCGCCGCACCAGGAGCCGGGCCCGGCCCGCGTGCACGGCGGCGACCGGCGGGCGGCCGACGAGGTTGTAGGTCGAGGCCATGGACAGGTGGTAGGCCCCGGCGACGGGGACGGCGATCAGGTCTCCGGGACGGACGTCGGCGGGCAGCCGGCTCCCGGCCAGAACGTCGCCGGCCTCGCAGTGGCGGCCATACGCCGGCGGAACGCCTGGCGGCTGCGGCTGGACGTCCGCCGCGTGCTCAGGGAGGCGGAGCCGCTACGACGACGCGTGAGCCTCCGGCGCCTGCGTCACCTCCTGCCGCGACCGTCGCTCCGCACAGGCTCAGCACCGTCGACAGGCGCACAACGTGCCGACGCCCGGTGCCGCGCCGAGGTGAATGCGCAGGTTGCCGCGTGCCATGTTCACCCTTCGAAGCGGTAACCCAAGCCGGGTTCGGTGATGAGGTGGCGGAGGTGTGCGGGGTCCGCCTCCAACTTGCGGCGCAGCTGGGCCATGTAGACGCGCAGATAGTTGGTCTTGATGCTCTGGGAGACCCCCCAGACCTCCTGGAGCAGGTACTGCTGGGTGATGAGCCGGCCGGGGTTGGTGATCAGGATCTCCAGCAAGCGCCATTCCGTCGGGGTCAGCCGTACGTCGTGGCGGCCGCGGACCACCTTCTTGGCGAGCAGGTCGACGGTGAACTCGTCGGTCTCGACCACCGTCGTCCCGGGGGCTGCCGGGGTCTCCCGGACGCGGCGGACGGCGGCGCGCAGCCGGGCCGTCAGCTCGTCCATGCTGAAGGGCTCGGTGATGCAGTCGTCGGCGCCCACGTCGAGTGCGGCCACCTTCTCGTCGGAGGCCTGGCGCGCGGACAGCACCAGCACCGGGACCCGGCTCCGGCCGCGCAGGGCCTCGATGACGTCGACGCCGTCCATGTCGGGCAGCCCGAGGTCGAGTATCACCACGTCCGGCGGTCGTGCCGCGGCCAGCCGCAGGGCCGGGGCGCCGTCCGAGACCGCGTCCACCTCGTACCGGCGCACCTGCATGTTGATCACGAGGGCCCGCACC
Organism: Streptomyces sp. NPDC048419; assembly: GCF_043200415.1. NCBI lineage: Bacteria > Bacillati > Actinomycetota > Actinomycetes > Kitasatosporales > Streptomycetaceae > Streptomyces > Streptomyces sp. NPDC048419. The sequence goes on from NZ_JBICXT010000010.1 coordinate 272,296, forward strand.
AGCTGCGGGTCGTCCTCCACCACCAGCACCCTGGTCATGGGTGTGCGCCCTTCTGCGCGGCGGCGTGAGCCGGCCGAACCGGACGGATCCGGCGGCCGGCTCACGCCGGGTTCCTGTGAAGCCATCAGCCCTTGGCCACAAGTGCCTTGAGTGCGATGTTGAGTTCGAGGACGTTGACCCGGGGATCGCCGATGAAACCGAGGGTGCGGCTCTCGGTGTGATCCTTGACGAGGCTCTCCACCCGGGCCACGGACAGGCCGTTGCGCTCGGCCACCCGGTGCACCTGGATCTCGGCGTACTGGGGGGAGATGTCCGGGTCGAGCCCGGAGCCCGAGGACGTGACCGCGTCGGCGGGGATCTGGGAGGGCCTGACCGTGTAGCCCGGCACGGAGTCGTCCTTGACGACCTTCGCCTTGGCCTGCTGCACAGCCTTGACGAGATCGGGGCTGTCGGCGGAGAGGTTCGTGGCGCCGGAAAGGATCAGCTTGTACCGGGTGTTGAGCGAGTTCTCCCCGAGCCCGTTCGCCGGACGCGACTGGAAGTACCGCATGCCGTAGCCCTGTTGGCCGATCAACGAGGAGCCGACGACCTTCCCGGCCGACTTGATCTCGGAGCCGTTCGCCTTGTTGCTGAACAGCCCCTGGGCGATGCCGGTGATCACCAGCGGGTAGATGACACCGGTCACCAGGGTCAGCACGAGGAGGGCGCGCAGGCCCGCCCCGAGCAACCGGGCGGTGTTGGTGACGGAGTTGTTCATGGCGGTCGGCACGCCTTTCAGGAATTACAGCCCGGGGATGAGGGAGATGAGCAGGTCGATGAGCTTGATGCCGATGAAGGGGGCGATCAGACCGCCGAGACCGTAGATCCCGAGGTTGCGCCGGAGCATCTTGTCCGCGCTCACCGGCCGGTACTGCACTCCACGCAGGGCGAGCGGCACCAGGGCGATGATGATCAGCGCGTTGAAGATGACCGCCGAGAGGATCGCGGAGTCCGGCGAGGACAGCGCCATGATGTTGAGCTTGTCCAGGCCCGGGTAGACCACCGCGAACATCGCCGGGATGATCGCGAAGTACTTCGCGACGTCGTTGGCGATGGAGAACGTCGTCAACGCGCCCCGGGTGATCAGGAGTTGCTTGCCGATCTCGACGATCTCGATGAGCTTGGTCGGATTGGAGTCGAGGTCGACCATGTTGCCGGCCTCCTTCGCGGCCGACGTACCGGTGTTCATCGCCACACCGACGTCCGCCTGGGCCAGCGCCGGCGCGTCGTTGGTGCCGTCACCGGTCATCGCGACGAGCTTGCCGCCCGCCTGCTCCCGCTTGATGAGCGCCATCTTGTCCTCGGGAGTCGCCTCGGCGAGGAAGTCGTCGACGCCCGCCTCCTCGGCGATCGCCTTGGCCGTCAGCGGGTTGTCACCCGTGATCATGACGGTCTTGATGCCCATCCGGCGCAGTTCGTCGAACCGCTCCCGCATGCCCTGCTTGACGACGTCCTTGAGGTGGATGACGCCCAGCACGCGGGCACCGCGCTCGTCCTTGACGGCGACGAGCAGCGGCGTGCCGCCCGCCTCGGAGATGCGGTCGGCGATGCCGCCCGCGCCCTCGGCGACCGTGCCGCCCTCCTCCTGGACCCAGGCGATGACCGAACCGGCCGCGCCCTTGCGGATCTTGCACCCGTCGACGTCCACGCCCGACATCCGGGTCTGGGCGGTGAAGGCGATCCAGTCGGCGTGGGCGAGCTCGCCCTGGTGGCGCTCGCGCAGGCCGTACCTCTCCTTGGCCAGGACGACGATGGAGCGGCCCTCGGGCGTCTCGTCGGCCAGCGACGACAGCTGCGCGGCGTCGGCCACCTCGGCGTCGGTGGTGCCGCTCACCGGCACGAACTCGGCGGCCCGGCGGTTGCCGAGGGTGATGGTGCCTGTCTTGTCGAGCAGGAGCGTGGAGACGTCACCGGCGGCCTCGACCGCCCTGCCGGACATGGCCAGTACGTTGCGCTGCACCAGCCGGTCCATGCCGGCGATGCCGATCGCGGACAGCAGGGCGCCGATCGTGGTCGGGATGAGGCAGACCAGCAGGGCGACCAGCACCACCATGGTGAGGTGGGTGCCCGCGTAGTCGGCGAACGGCGGCAGCGTGGCGACGGCCAGCAGGAAGACGATCGTCAGCGACGCCAGCAGGATGTTCAGGGCGATCTCGTTCGGCGTCTTCTGCCGGGCGGCGCCCTCGACGAGGTTGATCATCCGGTCGATGAAGGTCTCGCCCGGCTTCGTCGTGATCTTGATGACGATGCGGTCGGACAGCACCTTCGTCCCGCCGGTGACCGCCGAGCGGTCGCCGCCGGACTCGCGGATGACCGGGGCCGACTCACCGGTGATGGCCGACTCGTCGACCGAGGCGACACCCTCGACCACGTCGCCGTCGCCGGAGATGACGTCGCCGGCCTCGCACACCACGAGGTCGCCGATCCGCAGCTCGGTGCCGGGCACCTGCTCCTCGCTGTCGCCCACCAGGCGCCGTGCGACGGTGTCGGTCTTGGCCTTGCGCAGGGTGTCGGCCTGCGCCTTGCCGCGGCCCTCCGCGACCGCCTCCGCCAGGTTGGCGAAGACCACGGTCAGCCACAGCCAGGCGCTGATCGCCCAGCCGAACCAGTCACCCGGGTCCTTGAAGGAGAAGACGGTGGTGAGCACTGAGCCGATCCACACCACGAACATCACGGGCGACTTGAACTGCACCCGCGGGTCGAGCTTGCGGACGGCGTCCGGCAGCGACCTGAGCAGCTGCCTGGGATCGAAGAGGCCCGCGCCGACACGGCCCTCGGCGGACTTGTGCCCGGTGGGTACGTCGCTGTGCGGCGCCCGGGTGGGTGTGGCTGTGGACATGGAGTCCTCTGGGTCTTCTACGTTTTCGACAGGAGTGGTATGAGTGGTCATCACGCCAGCCCCTCGGCCAGCGGGCCCAGCGCGAGTGCCGGGAAGTAGGTCAGGCCGACGATGATCAGGACCGCGCCGACCAGCAGGCCGATGAACATCGGCTTCTCGGTGCGCAGCGTCCCCGCGGTCACCGGCACCGGCTTCTGCTCGGCGAGCGAGCCGGCCAGGGCCAGGACGAACACCATCGGCAGGAAGCGGCCCAGCAGCATCGCGAGCCCGGTCATGGTGTTGAACCAGTCGGTGTTCGCGTTCAGCCCGGCGAAGGCGGAGCCGTTGTTGTTGGCGGCCGAGGTGAAGGCGTAGAGCACTTCGCTGAAGCCGTGTGCGCCCGAGTTGAGCATCGAGTGGGGCGGAGTCGGCAGCGCCATCGAGAAGCCCGTGAAGATCAGCACCAGCGCCGGCGTGATCAGGATGTAGACGGCGGCCAGCTTGATCTCACGGGAGCCGATCTTCTTGCCCAGGTACTCGGGCGTACGGCCGACCATGAGACCGGCGATGAACACCGCGATGATCGCGATGATCAGCATGCCGTAGAGGCCGGAGCCGGTACCACCGGGCGCGATCTCACCCAGCATCATCGACAGCATGGTGACTCCGCCGCCGAAGCCGCTGAAGGAGGAGTGGAACGAGTCCACCGCGCCGGTCGAGGTCAGCGTCGTGGCCACCGCGAAGATCGAGGAGCCGCCGACGCCGAAGCGGACCTCCTTGCCCTCCATCGAGGCACCCGCGAGCTGCAACGCGCCCTCGTGGTGGGCGAATTCGGTCCACATCATCAGCGCGGTGAAGCCGATCCAGATGGTGCCCATCGCCGCGAGGATCGCGTAACCCTGCTTCACCGAGCCGACCAGCACGCCGAAGGTGCGGGTCAGTGAGAACGGGATGACCAGGATCAGGAAGATCTCGAAGAGGTTGGTGAACGGGGTCGGATTCTCGAACGGGTGGGCGGAGTTGGCGTTGAAGTAGCCGCCGCCGTTGGTGCCCAGCTCCTTGATGGCCTCCTGCGAGGCGACCGCGCCGCCGTTCCACTGCTGCGAGCCGCCCATGAACTGGCCGACCTCGTGGATGCCGGAGAAGTTCTGCAGGACGCCGCACGCGACCAGGACGACCGCGGCGACGGCGGCGATCGGCAGAAGGATGCGCACGGTGCCGCGCACCAGGTCGGACCAGAAGTTGCCGAGTTCCCCGGTGCGCATGGGGGTCCCCCCGCTCGAGCGAAGTCGAGAGTGGGGGAGCGCGAAGCCGCGCACCAGCGCCACGGCGACGGCGATGCCGACCGCGGCCGAGACGAAGTTCTGCACGGCCAGACCGGCGGTCTGCACGACGTGCCCCATGGTCTGCTCGCCGTAGTACGACTGCCAGTTGGTGTTCGTCACGAACGAGACGGCCGTGTTGAACGACTGTGCGGGGTTGACCGAGGAGAAGCCGAGCGAGCCGGGCAGGACGCCCTGCAGCCGCTGCAGGAGGTAGAGGAAGAGCACCCCGGCGACGGAGAAGGCGAGCACCCCGCGCAGATACGCCGGCCAGCGCATCTCGGTGTCCGGGTCGGCACCGATGCCCTTGTAGATCCACTTCTCGACGCGCAGGTGCTTGTCGGAGGAGTAGACCCTGGCCATGTAGTTGCCGAGGGGGACGTGGACGAGTGCCAGCGCGCCTATGAGCGCCAGCAGCTGCAGGATTGCCGCAGGTACGGGACCCATGTCTGTCTCAGAACCTCTCCGGGAAGATCAGGGCGAGGACGAGATAGCCCAGCAGGGCGACGGCCACGACGAGGCCGACGATGTTCTCGGCGGTCACAGCTTGGTCACCCCCTTGGCGACGAGGGCCACCAGAACGAAACACGCGATCGCGGTGACGACGAAGGCCAGATCGGCCATCGTGAGCTCCTGGAGTGAGAACCGGTCGGACGGGGACGGTTAGAGGAAACAGCCCTCGTGGCCGGAATCGAGCGCCGTTGACGGGTCCCATACGGCGCACCGCACGCCTTTGACGGAACTCTTACGGCGTCGCGATCGCCGCAGGTCAAAAGCGCGCCCCGCTGGTTCTGCAGCAGGCGGATGAGGACGGTGACCCAGGTGGCCGGCCCCCACACCTCGCGGACGTAGGCGGCGACGGGACGGTCCAGGGAGGGCCGCTCGCAGGCGAGCCGCACCAGGGGCGCTCGGGCCCCACTCGGTCCAGGTGCCCTCCAGGAGGTGCGCCTGCGCCCGGTCCTCGGGACCAGCGTGGCAGACGCCAACCGCGCGGACCTCGTCGCCGTTGAGCGGCGCCTCGCCCTGCCGGCGTGACCCGCGCTCGAGCCTCCAGCGCCGCACCATGCCGACCTGCGCGACCGTGAAGCCGACGACGACGCCGATCGCGAGCACGCCGTGCCGGTGGACGTGGCGGTCCGCGCTTGGCGCGAAGACATGCGGCAGCCAGTTGTCCCGGGCCAGCCGCTTCATCGTCGCGAACTGGACAACGCAGAAAGCCCAGTTGTGGCCGAGCCAGGCGTCCGCGAACCGAGCGGGCACGGTGCCGCCCTGGGCCGTCCGGAGATGGCGAACGCAGCCAAGGAGGGCCGCTCGCCGAGCAAGCCCAGACCGTACGCGATGACGCTGGGTGTCCGCCCCTGGCCGCCCGGACCCGCTGTCGCCCACACAGGCCGGCCGCCGCCAGAAGCGCCCCCAGCACCCACTCCTTGATGTGCGGTCCACGCAGGCGAGGCCAGTCTTAACGGAAGCTTAGCGCCCAGGGCCCCATGATCCGTGGGCCCAGGCGTCACGCTCCGCTTACGCTGGTGCCGCCGTCCGCGTGATGGCCCCACACCACGCTGAGCCGCACCTCAGGAGCACGCCGATGGCCACGACAGAACATCCCCCGCCCAGTCGATTGCGCGCCTGGATGCTGGAAGGCCTGTCCGACATGGGCAAGAACCATGCCCAGCAGGCACCCCCGAGCGAGTCCGCCCTGGAGCACAAGGGGCAGCCCTGGTACCGGGTCATGTGCCTCACCGGCGTCGACTACTTCTCGACGCTGGGTTACCAGCCGGGCATCGCGGCCCTGGCGGCGGGACTGCTGTCACCCGTAGCGACCATCGTGCTGGTGATCGTCACCCTCGCGGGCGCCCTGCCGGTGTACCGGCGCGTGGCCGAGGAGAGCCCGCACGGCCAGGGTTCGATCGCGATGCTGGAGCGCCTGCTGACGTTCTGGAAGGGCAAGCTCTTCGTCCTGACGCTGCTCGGCTTCGCCGCCACGGACTTCCTGATCACCATCACCCTCTCCGCCGCGGACGCCTCGACCCACCTCGTCGAGAACCCGCACCTGAACAGCGCGCTGCACGACAAGCAGATGCTGATCACGCTGATCCTCGTGGCGCTGCTCGGCGCCGTCTTCCTCAAGGGCTTCCTGGAGGCCATCGGCGTCGCCTTCGCCCTGGTGGGCATCTACCTCAGCCTGAACGTCGTCGTCGTGATCGTCGGTCTGTGGCATGTCGCCACCGCCGGGCACGTGATCACCGACTGGTCCAGCGCCCTGACCGCCGAGCACGGCAGCATCTTCGGGATGATCGGCGTCGCCCTGGTCGTCTTCCCCAAGCTCGCGCTCGGCCTCTCCGGCTTCGAGACCGGCGTGGCCGTCATGCCGCACGTCAAGGGCGACCCGGCCGACACCGAGGAGACGCCCACGGGCCGGATCCGGGACACGAAGAAGCTGCTCACCACGGCCGCCATCATCATGAGCGGCTTCCTCATCACGACCAGCTTCATCACCACGCTGCTGATCCCGGAGAAGGAGTTCGAGCCGGGGGGCCATGCCAACGGGCGTGCGCTCGCCTACCTGGCGCACCACTACCTGGGCGGCGCCTTCGGCACGGTCTACGACATCTCGACGATCGCCATCCTCTGGTTCGCCGGCGCCTCCGCCATGGCGGGTCTGCTCAACCTCATGCCGCGCTACCTCCCGCGCTACGGCATGGCCCCGCACTGGGCGCGGGCGGTGCGCCCCATGGTCATCGTCTTCATCCTGATCGCCTTCCTGGTCACCTGGATCTTCGACGCGAACGTGGACGCCCAGGGCGGCGCCTACGCCACCGGTGTGCTGGTGCTGATCAGCTCCGCCGCGATCGCGGTGACCATCGCCGCCCACAAGGCAGGTCAGCGCAACTGGACCATTGGGTTCGCGGTGATCTCGGCGGTGTTCCTGTACACGACGGTCGTGAACGTCATCGAGCGCCCCGACGGCGTCAAGATCGGTGCCTGCTTCATCGCCGGCATCATCCTGGTCTCGCTCCTGTCCCGGCTGGCCCGCGCCTTCGAACTGCGCGTGACCAGCGTGACGCTGGATCCGATGGCGGAACGTTTCATCCGGGACATGTCGAGCCGGAAGATCCGCTTCATCGCCAACGAGCCCGACCAGCGCGACAAGGCCGAGTACCGCGACAAGATCGAGCAGATCCAGGTCGACAACGACATGCCCGGCGAGGACTTCGTCTTCGTCGAGGTCACGGTCCTCGACCCGTCGGAGTTCGAGGCCGGCCTGACCGTCCGAGGCGAGGTCCTGCACAACCGCTACCGGGTCCTGACCCTCGAGTCCTCGTCCATCCCGAACGCCCTGGCCGCGCTGCTCCTGCACGTCCGCGACGTCACGCACTGCACACCGCACATCTACTTCGAGTGGACCGAGGGCGGCCCCTTCGCCAACTTCCTGCGCTTCTTCCTCTTCGGCCAGGGCGAGGTCGCCCCGGTCACCCGCGAGGTGCTGCGCGAGGCGGAGCCGGACCCGACCCGCCGCCCGAGGGTCCACACCGGCTGAACCACGGGCCCCGGCCCCCGCGTCAGATTCGCGTCAATTCTTGGTGCCCCGGCGTCAGAGTCCCGTCAGCGACGCCCTCACGGGCGCCCGGCGGCGCCTACCGTCACCTCATGGACCGGAGCACACCACCGAGCCCGGTCGGCGACCGCCACTGGCGTGGCAGCGCCCGGCTCGCCACCGGCTGCGCCCTCGCCTTCGGCACCATGACGACCCTGGTCGACTGGGACGCGAGAACCCTGACCCCGGCCCGCGCCCTGCTCAGGCTCGCCCTGTCGGCCGCGGTCTTCGCGGTCCTGCTCCCACCCAGCGTCACCGCGGGCCGCGGCTGGCTGACGGTGCGCGGCCCGCTGCACCGGCGCATCGTCCACACCGACGCACTGGTCTGCGTACGGCAGTACGACGGCGCCTCCTCGCATCTGGTCCTGCAGGACGCCCATGGCCACTTCCTGGAACTCGACCCACGCGTCCTCGCTGCCAACCCCCTCCTGTGGCACGAACTCGACACAGGCGTCCGCCGCTCCCTCGAACACGGCACCCTGCGCCAGGGCGCGGACGTCCTGGGCCGCCTCGGCCACACGATCGACGACGAGACGGCCGAGGCCGTACTCAAGGCGTCGGGACTTTCCTGACCCGGTCGCGAGACCATGTCACGAGACCACGATCCCGAGACCACCCGGCCCACGCCCGGAAAGCCTGCCCTTACCGGCACCGCCCGCGCCGCAATTGCCGTACGACAACCCGTCCGAGGCTGAGGCGTCCCTCGACCACCACCCGCAGCACCACGGGCACGTCCTGGCCCCGACCCGTACGCGCCTTGATCTTGGCGTAGTGCGTCACCAGTGAATCGGTGTCCACCACCACACCCGGCGGCGTCAGCAGCCGCAGCGCTCCCCCGCGCATGTCGAGGTCGATGTGCAGGATGTCGTGCGCGATGACCGCGCCGGTGAAGTCGAGGGTCACGTCGCCCCGCTCGGAGTCGACCTCCAGCCGGCGCGGCACCGTCCAGCCGTCGGCGCGCCGGGACGAACCGCCCTTCTGCTCGATGCGGACGACGTCCTTCACCTCGGGCGCGACACCGACGGTCTCGGCCGGCAGGTCCGTCGTCAGCACCGCCAACTCCCCCATCGTGCGCGCGGTGAGCGCGGCCTCCACCCGCTCGTCGAGCTCGTCCGCGGTCAGCCGGCCGTCCCCGGCGGCGACACGGAGCACGTCGACCACCCGGTCCCGGTCCTCGTGCGAGGCCCTCAGGCCGGGCGGCTTCTCGCCACTGCGCGACACCTCACCGGACATGGCCACACCCCGAATCCCAGTCACAGCACTGACGCTATATCGCGTTATACCCAACGCTCAACCCCACGTCCACCAGGGCCCATTGTCGGCCCTATCGTGACGGCATGCAGAGCTACACAATCGGCCAGGCAGCACGACTACTCGGCGTGAGTCCGGACACCGCACGCCGCTGGGCGGACGCCGGGCGGGTGGCGACCCACCGTGACGAGGGCGGGCGACGACTCATCGAGGGCCGGGACCTCGCCGCGTTCTCCGTCGAACTCGCCAAGGCGGGGGGCGCCGAGGAGGAGACCTCCTACACCTCCGTCCGCAACGCCTTCCCCGGCATCGTCACCGCCATCAAGCTCGGCGACGTCGCGGCCCAGGTGGAGATCCAGGCCGGCCCGCACCGCCTGGTCTCCCTGCTGACCCGCGAGGCCGTCGAGGAACTCGGCCTGGAGGTCGGCATGGAGGCCACGGCCCGCGTGAAGTCGACGAACGTACACATCGACAGGACGTGACCCGCCGACGGCACATCACCCACTGCCCGACCACACCTGACACAGGAGCCGCACCTGCCCCGCACGACCACTTCCGTACGAACGCACATGCGGCCCCTCCATCCCTTCAGCCCAGCTCATGCGATGCGACAGGAGACTTACACCTCGCATTTGCGCCAGTATGATCGGCGCATCGGTAGGGACCGGCGGCGACCGTCGGCCTCTTCCTCCGTAGAAGTCAGAGGAGTGGACCCGTGATGACCCGTTCCATGCGCCGGACCCGCCGGACCCTGCAGGTGGCCGGCGCAGGAGCCGCCGCGCTGCTGGCCCTGACCGCCTGCTCCTCGTCCGACTCGGACTCCGACTCGGGGAAGTCCGACTCCTCCGCGTCGTCGTCCTCGCCGAAGCTCTCCGGCGACGTGACGGTCTTCGCCGCGGCCTCACTCCAGGAGAGCTTCACGACACTCGGCAAGGAGTTCGAGAAGCAGCACCCGGGCACGCACGTCACCTTCAGCTTCGGCGGCAGCGACAGCCTCGCCGCGGGCATCACGGGCGGCGCCCCGGCCGACGTGTTCGCCTCCGCCAGTCCGAAGACGATGAAGATCGTGACGGACAAGAAGGACAACGCCACCGCCCCGGCCACCTTCGTCCGCAACCAGCTGGAGATCGCCACCCTGCCGGGCAACCCCGACAAGGTCGCCTCCCTCAAGGACCTCACCAAGTCCGGCCTCAAGGTCGTCCTCTGCGACAAGACCGTGCCGTGCGGCGCCGCTGCCCAGAAGGCACTGGACGCCGGCAAGCTGAAGCTGACCCCGGTCTCCTACGAGGAGGACGTCAAGTCCGCCCTGAACAAGGTGGTGCTGAAGGAGGCCGACGCCGCCGTGGTCTACGAGACGGACGTGAAGGCGGCCGGCAGCAAGGTCGAGGGCGTGGACTTCCCCGAGTCGGCCAAGGCCATCAACGACTACCCGATCGCCCTGCTGAAGAACTCCAAGAACCCCGAGGCCGCCAAGGCGTTCATGGCGCTCGTGCGGTCCGCCGAGGGCCAGAAGGTGCTGACCGAGGCGGGGTTCCTCAAGCCGTGACCTCGACCGGCAAGTCCGACGCCGCGGCCGACACCCTCGAGAGCGGTCCGCGGCGCGGGCGTGCGCGGTCGGCCCGCCGCGGGGTCCCGCTGCCCCTGCTGCTGCCCGCGCTGATCGGCCTGGCCTTCCTGCTCCTGCCGCTGGTCTCGCTTCTCGTACGAGCCCCGTGGAGCACCCTGCCCGAGCAGCTGACCAGCACCGAGGTGTGGCAGGCGCTCAAGCTGTCGCTGGTGTGCGCCACCTCGGCGACCGCGGTCAGCCTGGTCCTCGGCGTCCCGCTGGCCTGGCTGCTGGCCCGCACCGAGTTCCCCGGCCGCGGCCTGGTCCGCGCCCTGGTGACCCTGCCGCTCGTGCTGCCGCCCGTGGTCGGCGGTGTGGCCCTGCTGTTCGCGCTGGGCCGCAACGGCGTGATCGGCCAGTGGCTGGACTCCTGGTTCGGCATCACGCTCCCCTTCACCACCACGGCTGTCGTCGTCGCCGAGAGCTTCGTCGCGATGCCGTTCCTCGTGATCAGCGTCGAGGGCACGCTGCGCGCCGCCGACCAGCGCTACGAGGAGGCGGCCACCACCCTGGGCGCCTCCCGCTTCACCGCGTTCCGCCGGGTCACCCTGCCGCTCATCGCACCGGGCGTCGCGGCGGGCGCCGTCCTCGCCTGGGCGCGCGCGCTCGGCGAGTTCGGCGCGACGATCACCTTCGCGGGCAACTTCCCCGGCAGGACCCAGACCATGCCCCTCGCGGTCTACCTCGCCCTCCAGAACAACCCGGAGGCCGCCATCGCCCTCAGCCTGGTCCTACTGGCCGTGTCGATCGCGGTACTGGCGGGCCTGAGGGACCGTTGGATGACGGCATCATGACGAACCCGCCTGGGGGCCTGCCAGATGCCGAACACCAGCCGACAGACAGCCTGATGCCACCTTCGCACCGCGCAGCCGCCGACGGCGCTCAGCTCACGGACGGCCTCGACGCCCACCTGATCGTCGACCGCAAAACCTTCCGCCTCGACATCACCCTCACCGCAGCCCCCGGCGACGTGCTCGCACTACTCGGCCCCAACGGCGCAGGCAAAACCACAGCCCTCCGAGCCCTCGCAGGCCTGGTCCCCCTGACAGACGGCCACCTCCACCTGGACGGCGCGGAGCTGAACTGCACACCCCCCGAGAACCGCCCCGTAGGCGTCGTCTTCCAGGACTACCTCCTCTTCCCCCACCTCACCGCCCTCGACAACGTCGCCTTCGGCCCCCGCTGCCAGGGCGCGACGAAGGCGGAGTCCCGCGCCCAGGCAGCCGAGTGGCTCAAGCGGATGGACCTCACGGAACACGCCACCGCCAAGCCCCGCCGCCTCTCCGGCGGCCAGGCGCAACGCGTCGCCCTGGCCCGCGCCCTCGCCACCCACCCCCGGCTGCTGCTCCTCGACGAGCCCCTCGCCGCCCTGGACGCCCGTACCCGTCTCGACGTACGGGCCCAACTCCGCCGCCATCTGGCCGAGTTCGAGGCGGTCGCGGTCCTGGTCACGCACGACCCGCTGGACGCGATGGTGCTGGCGGACCGCCTGGTGGTCGTCGAGCACGGCGGCGTCGTCCAGGAGGGCACCCCGTCCGACATCGCCCGTCACCCCCGTACCGACTACATCGCCCAGCTGGTCGGCCTCAACCTCTACAAGGGGCAGGCCGACGGCCACACCGTCCGCCTCGACGCCGGCCCGGCCATCACCACCACCGAGGACCTTTCCGGTGAGGTCTTCGTCGCGTTCCCGCCGAGCGCCGTCACCCTCTTCCGGGACCCGCCCACCGGCTCCAGCGCCCGCAACCACTGGCGGTGCGAGGTAGCAGGCCTCGAGACCCACGGCGACCAGATCCGTGCCGACCTCACGGGCGAACTCCCCCTCGCCGCCGATCTCACCACGGCCGCCGCGGCCGAGCTCGACCTGCATCAGGGCGCACCGGTCTGGGCGACGGTCAAGGCGGCGCAGACGCACGCCTACCCGGCCTGACCTCTCTCGCGCATTACGGTCGGGGCCATGACCCTGAGCATCCGCAACCAGCTCCCCGGCACGGTCACCGCCATCACCCCGGGCGAGGCCATGGCCACCGTGAAGGTCCGTCTCGACGGCGGGCAGGAGATCACGGCGGCCATCACCCGGGAAGCCGTGAACGACCTCGGCCTCACCGAGGGTTCCGCCGTGCGCACCCTGGTGAAGTCCACCGAGATCGCCCTCTCCACCGCCCCCGTCGAGGGCCTCTCCATCCGCAACCAGCTGCCCGGCGCGGTCACCGCCGTCACCTCCGGGCAGGCCATGACCACGGTGAAGGTCTCCGTCGAGGGAGGCGAACTGACCGCCGCGATCACCACGGACGCGGCCACGGACATCGGTCTCACCACCGGCTCCACGGTCGTGGCAGTGATCAAGTCGACCGAGGTCTCGCTGGCGACCGTGTGACGCGGAAGGGCCCCGCCGAAGCGGGGCCCTTCACGTCGCAGCTCGTGATGACTACCGGTCTCAGTCCTCGTACGCGTCCAGCGGCGGGCAGGAACAGACCAGGTTGCGGTCGCCGAAGGCCTGGTCGATCCGGCGCACCGGCGGCCAGTACTTGTCGGCGGCGGACACCCCGGCCGGGAAGACGGCCTCCTCGCGGGTGTACGCGTGCTCCCACTCCGCACCGAGCGCGGCGGCGGTGTGCGGGGCGTTCCGCAGCGGGTTGTCGTCGGCCGGCCATTCGGCCGCCCCGACCTTCTCGATCTCCGCCCGGATGGCGATCATCGCCTCGCAGAACCGGTCCAGCTCGATGAGGTCCTCGGACTCGGTCGGCTCGATCATCAGCGTGCCGGCCACCGGGAACGACATCGTCGGCGCGTGGAAGCCGTAGTCGATCAGCCGCTTGGCGACGTCGTCGACGCTCACGCCGGTCGCCTTGGTCAGCGGCCGCAGGTCGATGATGCACTCGTGCGCGACCAGCCCGCCGGGGCCGGTGTAGAGCACGGGGAAGTGCGGCTCGAGCCGCTTGGCGACGTAGTTGGCGGACAGCACGGCGACCTGCGTGGCCCGCTTCAGGCCCTCGCCGCCCATGAGCCGGACGTACGCCCACGAGATCGGCAGGATGCCGGCGCTGCCCCACGGGGCGGCCGAGATCGGTCCGACACCCGTCTCCGGACCGGCCGCCGGCTGCATCGGGTGGTTCGGCAGATACGGCGCCAGGTGCGCCCGTACGCCGACCGGGCCGACGCCGGGACCCCCGCCGCCGTGCGGGATGCAGAAGGTCTTGTGCAGGTTGAGGTGCGAGACGTCGCCGCCGAAGTGGCCCGGCTTGGCGAGCCCCACCAGCGCGTTGAGGTTGGCGCCGTCGACGTAGACCTGACCGCCGGCCTCGTGCACCTGGGCGCAGATGTCGGCGACGTGCTCCTCGAACACACCGTGCGTCGACGGGTACGTGATCATCAGCACGGACAGCTCGTCGCGGTGCTGCTCGATCTTCGCCCGCAGGTCCTCGACGTCAATCTCGCCGTCCTCGGCGGTCTTCACGACGACGACCTTCATGCCGGCCATGACGGCGCTGGCGGCATTGGTGCCGTGCGCCGAGGAGGGGATGAGGCACACGGTCCGCTGCTCGTCACCGTTGGCCCGGTGGTAGCCGCGCACCGCGAGGAGACCCGCCAGCTCACCCTGCGACCCGGCGTTGGGCTGCAGCGACACCTTGTCGTACCCGGTGACCTCGGCGAGACGTTCCTCCAGCTCGCGGATGAGCGTGAGGTAGCCGCCGGCCTGCTCGGCGGGCGCGAAGGGGTGCAGCTGCCCGAACTCGGGCCAGGTGACCGGCTCCATCTCCGTGGTCGCGTTGAGCTTCATGGTGCAGGAGCCCAGCGGGATCATGCCGCGGTCGAGCGCGTAGTCGCGGTCCGCCAGCCGGCGCAGGTAGCGCAGCATCGCGGTCTCGGAGCGGTTCTGGTGGAAGACGGGGTGGGTCAGGACGGCGTCGCTGCGCAGCAGGCCCTGCGGGACCGCCTCCTCGGCGGCCGCGTCCAGCGCCTCGATGTCGGCCTCGATCCCGAACGCGGCCCACACGGCGGCCACTTGAGCGCGCTTGGTGGTCTCGTCGCAGGCGATCGACACCTGGTCGGCGTCGACGAGGCGCAGGTTCACGCCGTTCTCCCGCGCGGCGCCCACGACCTCGGCGGCACGGCCCGGCACCCGCACCGTGAGCGTGTCGAAGTAGGAGCCGTGCACGATCTCGACACCGCCGGCCCGCAGCCCTTCGGCGAGGATCGTGGCGTAGCGGTGGGTGCGCTGCGCGATGGCCCGCAGACCCTCAGGCCCGTGGTAGACGGCGTACATTCCGGCCATGACGGCGAGCAGCACCTGCGCGGTGCAGATGTTGCTGGTGGCCTTCTCGCGCCGGATGTGCTGCTCACGGGTCTGCAGCGCGAGCCGGTAGGCCTTGTGGCCGTCGGCGTCCACGGACACGCCCACGAGCCGCCCGGGCAGGCTGCGCGCGAACTTCTCACGCACCGCCATGTAGCCGGCGTGCGGCCCGCCGAAGCCCATCGGCACACCGAAGCGCTGCGTCGTGCCGACGGCGATGTCCGCACCGAGCTCACCCGGGGACTTCAGCAGCGTCAGCGCGAGCAGGTCGGCGGCGACGGTGACGAGCGCGCCCAGCTCGTGCGCCTGGTCGATCAGCGGCTTGATGTCGCGTACGACACCGGAGGCGCCCGGGTACTGCACCAGCACGCCGTTGATCTCCCGCCCGGCGACCTCGGCCGGGATGCCGTCGGCGAGGTCGGCGACCACGATCTCCACACCGGCCGGTTCGGCACGGGTCTCGATCACGGCGATGGTCTGCGGCAGCACGTCCGCGTCGACCAGGAACAGGCCCTTCTTGTTCTTGCCCATGCGCCGGGACAGCGCCACGGCCTCGGCGGCGGCCGTGCCCTCGTCGAGCAGCGAGGCACCGGAGGTGGGCAGGCCGGTGAGGTCGGCGACCATGGTCTGGAAGTTCAGCAGCGCCTCGAGCCGACCCTGCGAGATCTCCGGCTGGTACGGCGTGTAGGCCGTGTACCAGGCCGGGTTCTCCATGACGTTGCGCAGGATCACCGGCGGCGTGAACGTGCCGTAGTACCCGAGCCCGATCATGGAGTCGAGCACCTGGTTGCGGTCGGCGAGCGAGCGCAGCTCGGCCAGCACCTCGGCCTCGGTGCGCGCGCCCGGCAGCTCCAGGGCGTCGGCGTTCTTGATCACATCCGGGACCGCGGCGGCCGTGAGCTCGTCCAGCGAGCCGTAGCCGACCTGCGCGAGCATCTTGGCCCGGGCCTCGTGATCGGGGCCGATGTGACGCTGTTCGAAGGGAATGCCCTTCTCCAGCTCGGTGAGCGGAATGCGATGCGGGGTCATTTGCGGAGGCCTCCTGGTCGACACGACCTTCGAGGGGCACCACTGCACGGGTACCCGGACGGCCTCCCCCTCTGTCATCTCAACCTGAGAGTTTCACCAGGTCGCCCGAGAGCGCCCGGTTTTCACCGTCGGTGAGAGCGGAAGCCGTCGACACCCGCCCTGCTTTCCAGAGTGACCTCGTCCGCGCGGTACGTGTGCCTGAGAGATTCCGGGGAGGATTTGCTCCTTCGGCGCCTCCGATGATGTCTGGAGGACTCTCCCGCACGGGGTCAGCAGCCGCTGTCAGCCTACCAGCGTGCACACAGACCGATCCTCCGAGTGGCCACCTCGCCCGTTGTGCTCTTTTGTAGTGCTTAGGGATGAGTTGCGACCAAGTGGAGGGACCGTGCAGACCGAGATCGATCCGCGCAACCTGATCGGCCGCAAGGCGTTCGACCGCAATGGCACCAAGCTCGGCACCATCGACGAGGTCTACCTCGACGACGCGACCGGCGTGCCGGAGTGGGCGGCCATACGCACCGGCCTTTTCTCCCGGGACGCCTTCGTCCCCCTGGCACCCAGCGAACTGGTCGAAGGCACCCTGCAGGTCCCCTTCGACCGGACCCTGATCAAGGACGCCCCGGACTTCGGTGTCGGCCGTCACCTCTCCCCCGAACAGGAGCTCCAGCTCTACCACCACTACGGTCTCGACAGCGCAACACCTCCCTCCGCCCCGGACCGCTCCTTCGGCAAGCTCGCGGGCACGGGGGACACCGACGCCTAGGACACCTCGGCAAAGGTGGTGCCCGGTCCCTGCGCCACCAACGGCAGCGGTTCCGCCGGCTCGAGGTCGGGGTCGTCGGTCCGGAACGTCCGCACCCGTCCCGGCTCCGAATCAGGCGTCTCGAACCGCACCGTGACCCGCCCCAGGCCGCTGCCCTGCACCCACCCGTGCCCGAACTCGCCGTGCCGCACATCGCGCCCCGAGGGCCAGCGCCGCTCGGCGGGCGTCGGCTCCACCCGCACAGGTTCGTCCGCCGCCTCCTCCACCGGCGCGGCCGCCCCCTCCCCCGCCGCCTGCGCGAACAGATCCTCCTGCGTGTAGTCCGCGAGCCCGCTGACCCCGACCCCGAGCAGCCGTACCCCGCCCGTGGTGTCCACCGTGTCCAGCAGCCGCGCCGCCGCCTCCCGCACCACCCCCGGATCGTCCGTGGGACCCCGCAGCGTCTCGGAGCGGGTCAGCGTCGAGAAGTCGTAGCGCCGCACCTTGAGCACGATCGTCCGCCCCGAGAGCCCGGCCTCGCGCAACCGCCGCACACACCGGTCGGCCAGCCGCTGCACCTCGAGCCCGACCCGGAGCCGGTCGTGGATGTCCACGTCGTAGGTGTCCTCGACCGACACCGACTTGGTCTCCCGCTCGGCGACCACCGGCCGGTCGTCGTGCGCCAGCGCCATGGCGTACAGCGCGTGCCCATGGGCCTTGCCCAGCAGCCGTACGAGCTCGTCCTCGCCGGCTTCGGCGATCTCGTCGACGGTGCTGATCCCGGCCCGTCTCAGATGGTCCCCCGTCGCCGGCCCCACGCCCGGCAGCGTCCGCACCGACATAGGGCCGAGCAGCGCCCGCTCGGTCCCCGGCTCGATCAGCACCAGACCGTCCGGCTTGGCCTCCTCGGAGGCGATCTTCGCGACCATCTTCGACGCGGCCAGCCCCACGGATCCGGTGAGCCCCGTCCCGGTCCGTATGTCCCCGCGCAGCTTCTCCCCCACCAGCCGCGCCGAGGCGTCGTCCCAGGCCGCCTCCCCGGCCTCCAGATCCACGAAGGCCTCGTCCAGACTGAGCGGCTCCACCAACGGCGACAGCGAGTGCAGCAACGCCATCACCTGCTCGCTGATCGCCTTGTAGACACCGAAGCGTGGCACCAGATAGGCGGCGTTCGGCGCGAGCCGCCGGGCCTGCGCCATGGGCATCGCGGACCGCACCCCGAAGACCCGCGCCTCGTACGAGGCCGTCGCGACCACCCCGCGCGGCCCCAGCCCGCCCACGATCACGGCTTTTCCACGCAGACTCGGCTTGGATGCCTGCTCCACCGAGGCGTAGAAGGCATCCATGTCGAGATGCAGGATCGTGGCCGCGTTTCTCACATGTCCGATGCTGCCCTACGCCACTGACAATGCCGCCCTACGACCGCCCGGGCGCCCTGCGACGCCACGGGGAAACGCGGTCAGACGGCCCGGTTGCGCCGCCGCGCCAGCTCGTCCGCCGGATTGTGCCCGACCAGGGTCTCGCCGGTGTCGACCCGCTCGCCGTGCAGCTGCGAGAGCGCGCTCTCGACGTCCCGCCACACCACGCCGACGGCGATCCCGAAGATGCCCTGGCCGCCCTGGAGCAGCGCGTGCACCTCGTCGGGAGAGGTGCACTCGTAGACCGTGGCACCGTCGCTCATCAGCGTCATCCGCTCCAGGTCCCGGAATCCGCGCTCACGCAGATGCTGCACCGCGGTACGGATGTTCTGCAGGGACACGCCCGTGTCCAGGAACCGTTTGACGATCTTCAGGACGACGACGTCCCGGAAGCTGTACAGGCGCTGTGTCCCCGACCCGTAGGCGGGCCGCACGCTCGGCTCGACGAGCCCGGTGCGGGCCCAGTAGTCCAGTTGCCGGTAGGTGATGCCGGCGGCCGCGCAGGCCGTCGGCCCGCGGTAGCCGATCTCCTCGGACGCCGCCTCCGTGCCGCTCGGCACGGCCGCCGGTCGCTGCGGAGCGTGATCGGCCGCGCCACCGTGCTGGGGATACCCCCCGCCCGAGCGGAGCCGAGAGCCAGGGGGAGGGTACGGACCGCTCTCCCCCGGACTGCGTCCAGGGGCTCCCCCAGCCGTACCGTCGCCGCTACTTCTCACGCCGACCTCCGTCCTTGACCTGCCCCCTCGACGGTAGGCAGCCACCAGGGGTGCGTCAACGACCGCCACACTCGGCACGCCGAGTGATAATCACCCTGCGAGTGGTTTCCCGCACCCAACCGCGGGGAAAGGCTAGCCGAATGCCTTCGGGGAGAGCCGTAGGACGCTCCCTCCCGCCACCGGCACTTGACTGGCAGATGTCGGCATTTGGGCCGTCTCCGGCCACCGTCCGGCCCCGTCGCCGACCATGGGTCCGCCGGGCCGCGCACGTCTCACTGGCTGCTGGTCCCGAAGTCCTCCGGCGAGATCTGGTCGAGGAACTCGCGGAACTTCTCCACCTCGTCCTCCTGCTCGTCCGGAATCGCGATGCCCGCGTCGTCGAGCACGCCGTCGCTGCCGTAGATCGGCGTGCCGGTCCG
Organism: Streptomyces sp. NPDC048419; assembly: GCF_043200415.1. Classification (NCBI taxonomy): domain Bacteria; kingdom Bacillati; phylum Actinomycetota; class Actinomycetes; order Kitasatosporales; family Streptomycetaceae; genus Streptomyces; species Streptomyces sp. NPDC048419. Next base: position 291,545 of record NZ_JBICXT010000010.1, read on the forward strand.
CAGGGCCAGCGCTATGGCGTCGGACGGACGGGCACTGACCTCGACTCCGCTGGCGAACACCAGCTCCGCGTAGAACACGCCTTCCCGCAGGTCCGTGATACGCACCTCGGTGAGCTCCTGACCGACGGCCTCCAGCACGTCCTTGAACAGGTCGTGGGTCAGCGGTCGTGCGGGGGCCATGCCCTGCTGGGCGAAGGCGATCGCAGTCGCCTCCCCCGGACCGATCCAGATGGGGAGGTAGCGATCGCCTCCCACTTCACGCAGGAGCACGATCGGCTGGTTGGAGGGCATTTCGACCCGGACACCTACGACATCGAGCTCGTTCACACAGTAACCCTAGGACGTGCCCGGGACGTTTGGGTAGTCGGGCAGAGAACGGGGGGACGATCCGGCCTGCGCTCGCACGCCGTATCAGGGCAGTCGCACACCGAGCGCGGTCTGCACGAGCGCGGCGTGCAGCTTCACCGTCAGCGCCGCCAGTTCCTTCGTGCGCGCCTCGGCATGTGCCCTGGTCTGCGGGTTGCGGTGGCGCTTCAGCGGCGCCACCACCTGGTCCACGAGCCCCGCCTCACGCTCGGCGGCGCCCTTCATGGCTCTCAGGTGCCGCGGCTCGATCCCGAAACGGCCGAGTTCCAGGACGAGCGAGGCGACGGTAGCCGCCTCCGCGTCGTACGTGCCGTCCGGCATCGGGGCGACGAGCCCGTACGACTCCCACTCCTCGAGCTGCTGTTCACCGATCCCGGCGGCCGTGATCAGCTCGTCCCGTCCGATCCGGGCCACCGTGGGTTCTTCGGACGCCTCCAGAAGGGGCTCGCCGTCCCGCTGGCGCCCCACGGCGGGAAGGGGCACCGCCTCACCGCGCCCCATCGCGTCCAGATGCTCGCGGATCACCTTGAGAGGGAGATAGTGGTCCCGCTGCGTCCTCAGGACGTAGGCGAGGCGCTCGACGTCCTCCGCGCTGAACTTGCGGTATCCCGAGGGGGTGCGCTGGGGCTCGATGAGCCCCTCGGACTCCAGGAATCTGATCTTGGAGATGGTGACTTCGGGGAACTCGTCACGCAGCACGTTCAGCACCGTGCCGATGCTCATCAGACTGTCCGTGGCGGCGGTACCGTGGCCGGCACCGCCGCTCGGTGTTCGCAGCATGGCCATTCCCTGTTGGGCCCCAGGACCGCGTCCGGGGGCCTCGTCAGTAGCCCTGCTGGCTCGCGTAGAAAACCAGCCGGTACTTTCCGATCTGCACCTCGTCACCGTTGTTCAGACCGACCTGGTCGATCCGCTCGCGGTTGACGTACGTGCCGTTCAGACTGCCCACGTCGGCCACCGTGAACGAGCCGTCCGCGCTGCGCCGGAACTCCACGTGCCGGCGGGAGACCGTCACGTCGTCCAGGAAGATGTCGCTCTGCGGATGACGCCCGGCCGTCGTCAGGTCGCCGTCCAGCAGGAAGCGGCTTCCCGAGTTGGGGCCACGGCGCACGACCAGCAGCGCGGAGCCGACGGGCAGGGCGTCCACGGCCGCCTGGGCCTCGGGAGAGAGAGCCGGCATCTGCGTCTGACCCGTGGTCTCGGCGTCGTAGGCCTCGATTCCGGAGATGGAGATCGTGGACGTCGTCTCCGAAGGCCGCTCGGGGGTGGCGCCCGCCCGCAGCGGCGCGCCGCAGTTGGAACAGAAGCGGCTGTTCTCCGCGTTGCGGTTACCGCACCTCGTACACACCAGGGCCGACATAGGGGAAAACCCTCCACCCGTACTTGAGGTTGACGGTTGCCCGAAACCTATGCCGCCGGGCTGCGCAGGGTCAACAGACGGCGCGCCCTGACCACCGGAAATGTCGCCGCCCGGGCCGGGAACCTGGTCCCGGAACAGCGGTCGCTGGCCTTCCGCGTCAGGCTGCGCGCGATGACGAGCGGTCGCGTTGGCGCTGTCCTCTCGCGCGCTCTTGCCGAACAACTTCGCAAACAACTTCACGGGCGATTCCCCTTGACCGAAACAGACCCGCCCGTGGGGCAGGACGAACCCTGACTGCATACACCGGCCGACCCGGACATCCTCACAACGTCCGTATCCACCAGACAGTTTCCACCACGCACCACCCATTCGGTGCGCCGACCCCCCGCAACCTCATGCCCTCGCCGGACTCCCCCCATGCACCGCCGGTTCACTAGGAGGACGACCGAGCGTAGTCAGGCCGCTTCGCCGCTCGCAAGGCGTCCACAATGATCTTGTTCGACCGCTCGACGGTGACGGTGGCCTGCTCCTTCTCTAGGGTCTGCACCACGCCTCCGGGGATGTTGAGCGCCGGTTCGAGGTCCTCCGGCTTGCCGATGACCTTGAAACGATAGGGAGCGTTGATCTTGTTCCCGTCGACACTCACGCTCTTGCCCTCGTCGGTGAGATAGGTGCCTGCGACCACCCGCACGTCGTTCACCTGGATCGCCTCCGCACCGGCAGCACGCAGTTCCTGGATCGCGTCGAGCAGCATGTCCGCCTGGACCGCCCCCTTCGTGTCCTCGATGGTCATCGTGATGCCGGGTCCCTGAGCCGCCACCGTGCCCGCCAGGATGCCGAGTTGCTTCTCCTTCTCGACGGTCTGCTTGCGGGCCTCCTCGGCCTGGTCGGAGCTGTTCTCCAGCTCGTCGCGCTGCTTCTCCAGGCCCTGCTTCTCGTCCTCAAGACGCTGTGTACGGTCATCGAGTTCATCCAGGATGCGAACAAGATCTTCCTGACGCGCGCCGCGCAGGGCACTGTCGCTGTTGCTGTTCGACGCGACCTGGATCGCGAGGCCGAATCCGAGGCCGAACAGCAGCACGGCGACGATGAGTTGGGCACGGGTGATACGCGGCGGCCAGAGCCCCTTCCCCAGCCGCTGCCGCCCGGTGAGCCCGTCCGGCTCGTTCCCGGGAGCCTCCGGAGTGTCGGGGGCCTCAGGTGCCACGGACGCCTCTGCGGCGTCAGGGCTCTTCTCGGGAGCTTTCGCGGCCTCGGGAGCCGCGGCCGGCACCTCTTCCGGAAGCTCCTTGCGCAGCCTGTTCTCAGGCGTTTCGTCGTTGTCGCTCATCGGCCTCACGCCCGGAACACGTGCCGGCGGATCGCCGCGGCGTTCGAGAAGATACGGATGCCGAGCACCACGACGACACCGGTGGACAGCTGCGCGCCGACGCCCAACTTGTCGCCCAGGAACACGATCAGTGCCGCCACGACCACGTTGGACAGGAACGACACCACGAAGACCTTGTCGTCGAAGATCCCGTCGAGCATGGCCCGCAGACCACCGAAGACGGCGTCGAGCGCCGCGACGACGGCGATCGGCAGGTAAGGCTCGACGACCGCCGGAACCTCAGGCCGGACCAACAGTCCTGCCACGACTCCCACGACGAGGCCCAGTACGGCGATCACGATGTGCCCTTCCCAGCTTTCTCGGTGTTCGGCTGTGCAGTACGTACGATCACACTCGGTGCGGCCGGCAGCCGGAGGTCGCTCTCCACGGAGATGCTGTTCCGGATGCCGTAGTTCTGCTGCAGGGCGTTCAGATACAGCCCGTCGGCGCTGTCCTGGAACCTGGCGCTCAACTGCTTGCCGTTGCCCACGGCCAGCACCGTGTACGGCGGAACCAGCGGCTTGTTGTCGACCAGTATCGCGTCCCCCGCGGCCCGGATCGCCGAGAGCGCTGTCAGGCGCTGGCCGTTGATCGAGACGGCCTCGGCGCCCGACTCCCACAGGCCGTTGACCACGCGCTGCATGTCGCGGTCGCGCACCCGCCCGGTGTCGGAGAAGTCCGAGGTCTCGCGCGGATTGCCGTTGCCGCCGCTGGTGGCTTCCTTGGCATCGTTCACGACCAGCTTCACGCCGGGGCCGTGCACCGCGACCGCCCCCGACAGAATCCCCACCAGCTCGCTCTTGTCCCCGCCGCCGCTCTTCTTCAGCGCCGTCCGCTGCCGCGTGCTGACATCGTCGCGCAGCTTGTCGACGGAGCCCTCCAGCTTGTCCGCCGCCGCGGTCTCCCGGTCGATGCGGTCGACCAGTTCCGTACGCTCCTTGGCGACGGTGGGTGCCGCCACGCGCGCCTGTGCCGCTCCTACGGTGACGACGAGAGCCGCGAGCACCAGACCGGCCGCCAGACCGAGCCTGGCCCGCAGCGTCTTCGGCATGCCCCCCTCGCCCGCGGCCTTCTTACGGGCGGCCGCCTCGGCGTAGCCGTCGTCCAGGCTGTGGTCCATGACGTTGGTGAGCAGCGACATGGAGGCGTCCGGGCGCGAGGGGCGCGTGGGTGTGCTCCGAACGGGGGGCTGCTGCGGCATGCCGCACATCGTCGCACGTCGCGAGCACTACCTCCGAATGGCCCCACCGGCGAGCCGGACAGGCCCCGTTGGGGACACCTGTCCGGCACGCGCGCGTACTGCGTCTTTCAGCGACCGGCGCTGTCCACGACCGCCGACCACTCGTCGAGCAGGGCCTGCGCGGACGAGTCGTCCGGCCCCTCCGCCCACAGGTGGGTGACCGCCTCGGCCGGGTCGGGCAGCACCATCACCCAGCGGCCGTCGGTCTCCACCACCCGCACTCCGTCGGTCGTGTCCACGAAGCGATCTCCGGCCTCCTCGACCACGCGCCGCATCACGAGCCCCTTGACGGCCCACGGAGTCGCGAGATCCCGCTTGAGGACGTGCGCCCGCGGAATCCGCGCGTCGATCTGGCTGAGCGTGAGCTGTGTCCGCGCCACCAGCCCGATCAGCCGTACGAAGGCGGCCGTACCGTCGAAGACACTGCTGAACTCCGGGACGATGAACCCGCCCTTGCCGTCACCGCCGAAGATGGCCGCGTCGTCGCCGCCGACCCGCGTCAGATCGTCGGGCGAGGTCGTCGTCCACTCCACCTGCGTGCCGTGGTAAGCCGCGACCTGCTCGGCGATCCTCGTCGTGGTCACCGGCAGCGCCACCCGCCCGCTTCGCCGCTCTGCGGCCACCAGGTCGAGCATGACGAGCAGGGCCCGGTCGTCCTCGACGATCCGCCCCTTCTCATCGACCAGCGACAGCCGCTCGCCCACGGGGTCGAACCGCACGCCGAAGGCGGCCCGCGACGACGCCACGATCTCACCGAGCCGCACCAGACCCGACCGCCGCACATCGGCGGTCTCGGTGGGCCGCGACTCGTCGAGCCCCGGATTGATCGTCAGCGAGTCCACACCGAGCTTGCCCAGCAGGCTGGGCAGCACCAGGCCGGCACTTCCGTTCGTCGCATCGACGACGACCTTCAGCCCGGACTCACTGACCCCGGTCGTGTCGACGTTGCGCAGCAGCGACCCGGTGTACGAGTCGAAGACGCTGGACGGGAAGTGCAGATCCCCGATCTCGCCCGGGAAGGCCCGCCGGTACTCCTGCCGCGCGAACACCCGGTCCAGCTTCCGCTGGCTGCCCTGCGACAGGTCCGCGCCGTTCCCGTCGAAGAACATGATGTCCACCGAGTCCGGCACCCCGGGCGTGGTCCGGATCATGATCCCGCCGGCACTGCCCCGCGCGGTCTGCTGCCGGGCGACGGGCAGCGGCACGTTCTCCAGGTCGCGTACGTCGATGGCGCTGGCCTGCAGGGCGGAGATGACCGCCCGCTTGAGCGCTCGCGCACCACGGGAGTGGTCACGAGCGGTGGTGACGGTCGAGCCCTTCTTCAGGGTCGTCGCGTACGCACCGGCCAGCCGCACCGCGAGCTCAGGCGTGATCTCGACGTTCAGGATGCCCGAGACACCACGGGCGCCGAAGAGGTGCGCCTGGCCTCTGGACTCCCAGATCACCGAGGTGTTGACGAAGGCGCCGGCCTCGATCGTCTTGAACGGGTAGACGCGCACATTGCCCTGAACGATCGATTCTTCACCGATCAGGCACTCGTCGCCGATGACCGCACCGTCCTCGATCCGCGCGGCCCGCATGATGTCGGTGTTCTTACCGACCACGCAGCCCCGCAGATTGCTGTGCTGCCCGACGTACACGTTGTCGTGGACCACGGCCTTGTGCAGAAAGGCCCCGCTCTTCACGACGACGTTCGATCCCACGACCGTGTGCTCGCGGATTTCGGCACCGGATTCGACCTTGGCGTAGTCGCCGATGTAGAGCGGACCGCGGAGCACGGCATCGGGATGCACCTCGGCACCCTCGGCCACCCAGACACCCGGGGAGATCTCGAAGCCGTCGAGCTCGACGTCGACCTTGCCCTCCAGGACGTCGGCCTGTGCCTTCACATAGCTCTCGTGGGTACCGACGTCCTCCCAGTAGCCCTCCGCGACATAGCCGTAGATCGGCTTGCCTTCCTTCATCAACTGCGGGAAGACATCTCCGGACCAGTCGACGGACACATCGGCCTCGACGTAATCGAAGACCTCCGGTTCCATGACGTAAATGCCCGTGTTCACGGTGTCGGAGAAGACCTGGCCCCAGGTCGGCTTCTCGAGGAAGCGCTCGACCTTGCCCTCTTCGTCGACAATGGTGATACCGAATTCCAGCGGATTGGGCACGCGCGTCAGGCATACGGTGACGAGCGCACCTTTCTCCTTGTGGAAATTGATCAGGTCGGTGAGGTCGAAGTCGGTCAGGGCATCACCGGAGATCACCAGGAAAGCATCGTCCTTCAACGCTTCTTCGGCGTTCTTGACGCTTCCGGCAGTACCGAGTGGCTTCTCCTCATTGGCATAGGAGAGCTCCATGCCGAGCTCCTCGCCGTCACCGAAGTAGTTCTTGACCAATGAGGCCAAGAACTGGACGGTAACTACGGTCTCGGTCAGCCCATGCCTTTTCAGCAGCCGCAGCACATGCTCCATGATCGGGCGGTTCGCCACGGGCAGGAGCGGCTTGGGCATGCTTGAGGTCATGGGGCGAAGGCGTGTGCCTTCGCCTCCGGCCATCACGACGGCCTTCATGTCGGAAGCGTCCTCCTCAAAGAGACGACGGTCTAGCCGACTTCACCCGCCCCGATTGTCCCGCACTTTTGAGCCAAGGGCCATCGAGCCGCTACGGCCGCGGCAATGGGCGGGTGCTGTCGGCCATGGCGTCCGCACGAACGAGGCGGCGGACTTGTACCACGTAGAGGACTCCTGCCCACCAGTAGAGGGTTGTACCCCACCCTGCGAACGCCCATCCGAAAATAGCAGCGAGTGACGGGAGCCATCCAGTTCCATCACTGAGCAGGAGCAACGGGAAGGCATACATCAGGTTGAACGTAGCCGCCTTCCCCAGGAAGTTCACCTGCGGCGGCGGATAGCCGTGGCGCCTGAGGATGCCAACCATCACCAACAGGACCAGCTCGCGCAGGAGAAGTGCAGCGGTCAACCAGAGCGGCAGAATCTCACGCCAAGTGAGGCCGACCAATGTCGACAGAATGTAGAGCCGGTCGGCCGCAGGATCGAGGAGCCGGCCGAGGCTGCTGATCTGGTTCCAACGCCGAGCGAGCTTGCCGTCCAGGTAGTCGCTGACTCCGCTCAGAGCCAGCACCAGCAGGGCCCACCCGTCACTCTTGGGCCCTCCGAACTCAGGACGCAGAATCAGCCACAGGAAGACCGGCACGCCGACGAGCCGCGCCATGCTGAGGATGTTGGGGATGGTGAGTACCCGGTCCGTCTGGACGCGGGTCTCTTGGACCTCCACCCGAGGGCCTCCTGTGGGAAACGTGCCAACGATGCCCCCTGACCCTACCTCAACGCAAAAAAGCTCTGGCTCTCGGGCTGAGTGCCCAAGAGCCAGAGCTCTAAAGGTAGTTCGGCGGCGTCCTACTCTCCCACAGGGTCCCCCCTGCAGTACCATCGGCGCTGTAAGGCTTAGCTTCCGGGTTCGAAATGTAACCGGGCGTTT
>NZ_JBICXT010000011.1:0-50668 GCF_043200415.1 Streptomyces sp. NPDC048419
TTGACGCCCGGCACGGTGGTGAACTCGTGCAGGACACCGTCGACACGGATGGACGTGACCGCCGCACCCGGAATCGAGGAGAGGAGCGTGCGGCGCAGGGAGTTGCCGAGGGTGTAGCCGAAGCCCGGCTCCAGCGGCTCGATCACGAACCGGGAGCGGAACTCGTCGACGACCTCTTCGGCCAGCGAGGGACGCTGAGCGATCAGCATGAAGTGAATCCTTCAGTTCAGGGGCACCCACTATTTGATGCCCTGAGGTACTTCAAGGGTACGGGCGGTACGGCTCCATACAGTGCCGTACCGCCCGAGACCCCGAAACCAGCGGAGCGCTGCGCGTCAGACGCGGCGGCGCTTCGGCGGACGGCAGCCGTTGTGCGGGGTCGGGGTGACGTCCTGGATGGAGCCGACCTCGAGGCCCGTGGCCTGCAGGGAGCGGATGGCGGTCTCACGACCGGAACCCGGGCCCTTGACGAACACGTCGACCTTGCGCATGCCGTGCTCCTGGGCGCGGCGGGCGGCCGACTCGGCAGCCATCTGCGCGGCGAACGGCGTGGACTTCCGGGAGCCCTTGAAGCCGACGTGGCCGGCGGAGGCCCAGGAGATCACGTTGCCGGACGGGTCCGTGATGGAGACGATCGTGTTGTTGAACGTGCTCTTGATGTGCGCGTGGCCGTGAGCGACGTTCTTCTTTTCCTTGCGGCGCACCTTCTTGGCAGCGCCCTGACGACCCTTGGGGGGCATCTACAAACTCCTACGGGGAGGTGGTCGGTCCTACAGCGAAGACCGCTGATGAAGCGTTGTCCGCCGAGGACTACTTCTTGCCCGGCTTCTTCTTGCCGGCGATGGCGCGACGCGGGCCCTTGCGGGTGCGGGCGTTCGTGCTGGTGCGCTGACCGCGGACGGGCAGACCGCGACGGTGACGGAGACCCTGGTAGCAGCCGATCTCGACCTTGCGGCGGATGTCGGCCTGGATCTCGCGACGGAGGTCACCCTCGGTCTTGATGTTGTTGTCCACGTACTCGCGGATCGCGACCAGCTGCTCTTCGCTCAGGTCACGAACACGGGTGTTCGGGTCGATGCCCGTCTCCGCCAGCGTCAGCTGCGAAAGGGTCCGGCCGATGCCGAACACGTAGGTGAGGGCGACCTCCACGCGCTTTTCGCGCGGGATGTCAACACCGGAAACGCGTGCCACTTCAATGGCTCCTGGTGATCTTCGGAGGTCTTCCGCAGAACCGTTTCCCAGCCGCCGTACCAGGTACGAACTGGGTCCCCGGCCTCCGAGCCGGGGGTGTCAGGCGCCTTCGGCACCTGGGATCTGCGTATGAACAATTCAGCTCGCGTCGCGCGAATCTCTGCGATGTCGATGCAGAGGGATAGGTCGTGCGTCAGCCCTGGCGCTGCTTGTGGCGCGGGTTGTCGCAGATGACCATGACCCGACCGTGACGGCGGATCACCCTGCACTTGTCGCAGATCTTCTTGACGCTCGGCTTGACCTTCATGGGATTGAGGTTCTCCGGGTCAGTGCCACCACCCCGTGTGAGCGGGATGCGGGCAAGATCTACTTGTAGCGGTAGACGATCCGGCCACGCGTCAGGTCGTAAGGAGACAACTCCACCACGACCCGGTCGTCAGGGAGGATGCGGATGTAGTGCATACGCATCTTGCCGCTGATGTGTGCCAGGACCTGGTGGCCGTTCTGGAGCTCGACCTTGAACATGGCGTTCGGCAGAGACTCGACGACAGTGCCCTCGATCTCGATGGCACCTTGCTTCTTGGCCACGCTTCGCCCTTCGAATCGACTACCTTGATCGACTCTCGATGCTTTCCCTTACGGGCGCATGCGGACATGCGGGTGCACGAGAGCCGACGAGTCAGTCTACGTCAGGGCACCCGGAAAGACGAATCGAGCAAGTCTGCCCCAGCATGGAGATCGTTATGCGAGAGGATCCGGCGCAGCCGTGATTCCGAGCTCCGCCAGCTTCGCCTTGCCGCCGTCCGGGGACGTGAGGACCAGGGGGCCCTCCTCGGTCAGCGCGACCGAGTGCTCCCAGTGGGAGGACCAGGTGCCGTCCGTGGTGATGACCGTCCAGTCGTCGGAGAGGACCTCGGTCTTCGGGGTGCCGAGGGAGACCATCGGCTCGATCGCGAGGCAGAAGCCGGGGACCAGCTTGGGGCCCTTGCCGCGGCGGCGGTCGACGTAGTTCAGCAGGTGCGGGTCCATGTGCATCTCGGTGCCGATGCCGTGGCCGCCGTAGTCCTCGATGATCCCGTACTTGCCGCCGCCCGGCTTCGGCTGGCGGCGGATGTAGGTCTCGACGGCGCGGGAGACGTCGACGAGGCGGTTGCCCTGCTTCATCGCCGCGATACCGGCCCACATGGACTCCTCGGTGACCCGGGAGAGCTCGATCAGCTCCGGAGCGTGACCCGAGCCCACGAAGGCGGTGTACGCCGCGTCCCCGTGCCAGCCGTCGATGATCGCGCCGCAGTCGATGGAGATGATGTCGCCGTCCTTCAGGACGACCTCGTCGGACGGGATGCCGTGGACGACGACCTCGTTGACAGAGGTGCAGATCGTCGCGGGGAAGCCGCCGTAGCCGAGGAAGTTGGGCTTGGCGTCGTGCTCGGCGAGTACCTTGCGCGCGACCTGGTCCAGGTCCTTGGTGGAGGCGCCGGGCACCGCCGCTTCACGCGTCGCCGCGTGGATGGCGGCGACGACCAGCCCCGCCTCGCGCATCTTGGCGATCTGCTCGGGGCTCTTGATCTGCACCATGGGGTCCTGCGCTCTCCGTCACTTCGACTGCCGGTTACCAACACAACACTACGGCCGTGACGCCCCTTCGGGTGCCACGGCCGTAACAGGCGGACGACTACTTGCCCTCGTCCTCGCGCTTGAGTGCTTCCAGCGCCCGCTGCGTGACCTCGTCCACCGGGCCCAGGGAGGAGATCGTGACGACCAGGCCCTGCGCCTTGTAGTAGTCGATGATCGGCTCGGTCTGCGTGTGGTAGACCTCGAGCCGCTTGCGGACGGTCTCCTCGGAGTCGTCGTCGCGCTGGTAGAGCTCCCCGCCGCAGACGTCGCAGACGCCTTCCTTCTTCGCGGGGCTGTACGTCACGTGGAACACGTGCGCGGAGTCGTTACGGCAGATGCGCCGGCCGGCGATCCGCTTGACGACCTCTTCCTCGGGGACCTCGAGGTCGAGCACGGCGTCCAGCTTGATGGTCTCGGTCTTGAGCAGCTCGTCGAGCGCCTCGGCCTGCGAGACGTTGCGCGGGAAACCGTCGAGCAGGAAGCCGTTCTCCGCGTCCGGCTGCTCCATGCGGTCCTTGGCCATCGCGATGGTCACCTCGTCGGGGACGAGGTTGCCGGCGTCCATGTAGGACTTCGCGAGTTTCCCGAGCTCCGTCTGCCGGCTGATGTTCGCTCGGAACAGATCGCCCGTGGAGATGTGGGGGATCGACAGCTTCCCGGCAAGACGCGTGGCCTGAGTGCCCTTTCCAGCACCCGGCGGCCCGACGAGGACGATTCGCATCAGCGGAGGAACCCTTCGTAATTGCGCTGCTGAAGCTGGCTCTCGATCTGCTTCACCGTCTCAAGACCCACACCCACGATGATCAGGATGCTCGTCCCGCCGAAGGGGAAGTTACCGGATGCCCCGAACCCGACCAACGCCATCGTTGGTACAAGAGCGATCAGCCCCAGATACAGCGAACCCGGCCAGGTGATCCGGTTGAGTACGTAGCTGAGGTACTCAGCGGTCGGTCGGCCAGCCCGGATGCCCGGGATGAAGCCACCATACTTCTTCATGTTGTCGGCGACTTCTTCGGGGTTGAAGGAGATCGCCACGTAGAAGAACGCGAAGAAAACGATCAGCAAGAAGTAGCTGACCAGGTAAATCGGATGGTCGCCCTTGGTGAGGTTCTGTTCGACCCAGGTCTTCCAGCCGGCCTTGCTGCCGGAGAACTGAGCGACCAGGGCCGGGATGTAGAGCAGCGACGACGCGAAGATGACGGGAATCACACCCGCCTGGTTGACCTTCAGCGGGATGTAGGTCGACGTACCGCCGTAGGAACGGCGGCCGATCATCCGCTTCGCGTACTGAACGGGGATGCGCCGCTGGGCCTGCTCGACGAAGACCACCAGACCGACCATGACCAGGCCGACCAGGATGACGGTGCCGAACTCGATCCAGCCGCCCGCCAGGGTGCCCTGCTTCTTGATGGCCCACAGCGCGGAGGGGAAGGTTGCGGCGATCGAGATGAACATCAGGATCGACATGCCGTTGCCGATACCGCGGTCGGTGATCAGCTCGCCGAGCCACATCACCACGGCCGTACCGGCGGTCATGCAGATGACCATCGTGACGGTGGTGAAGATCGCCTGGTCCGGGACGATGCTGGACGCGACCGTGCAGCCGGAGAAGAGGGCGCCGCTGCGGGCGGTGGCCACCAGGCCCGTGCCCTGCAGGATGGCGAGCGCCACCGTGAGGTAACGGGTGTACTGAGTGATCTTCGCCGTACCGGCCGAGCCCTCCTTCTTGAGGGCTTCGAGTCGCGGGATCACCACGGTCAGCAGCTGGAGAATGATGCTCGCCGTGATGTACGGCATGATGCCGAGCGCGAAGACCGTGATCTGCAGCAGCGCGCCGCCGCTGAACATGTTGACCAGACCGAACAGGCCCTGGTTGCCGGACGCCTGGTCGACACAGCTCTGGACGGCCTGGTAGTTGACGCCGGGGATCGGGATGTGTGTACCGACCCGGTACACCACGATGATGGCGAGCGTGAAGAGCAGCTTCTTGCGCAGGTCGGGCGTCCTGAACGCCCGGGCGAACGCGGTGAGCACGGTGCCTCCTGCGACCCCCGCGCAAAGCGTCAAGGGTGACGGTCTTGAGGTTCGACGGATACAAAGAAGAACAGTGCTGGCTACCTTACCGGCGGCACAGCTTCCCGTGGAACGACCAACCGGGGATACCCCTTTGTGGGATATCCCCGGTCGGGATCGTTCAGGTCATCGAGTGGTCGCCTGAGTGACTCAGACGAGCTCGGTGACGGTGCCGCCGGCGGCGGTGATCTTCTCCTTGGCGGAGCCGGAGACGGCGTCGACCGTCACCTGCAGCGCCACGGAGATCTCGCCCTGGCCGAGGACCTTGACGAGGCTGTTCTTGCGAACGGCACCCTTGGCCACCAGGCCCTCGACGGTGACTTCGCCACCCTCGGGGTAGAGCGCGGCCAGCTTGTCGAGGTTCACGACCTGGAACTCGGTCTTGAACGGGTTCTTGAAGCCCTTCAGCTTCGGAAGACGCATGTGGAGGGGCATCTGCCCACCCTCGAAGCGCTCCGGAACCTGGTAGCGGGCCTTCGTGCCCTTGGTACCACGACCGGCCGTCTTACCCTTCGACGCCTCACCACGACCGACACGGGTCTTGGCGGTCTTGGCGCCCGGGGCGGGACGGAGGTTGTGGATCTTGAGCGGGTTGTTCTCCGCCATGATCAGTCGACCTCCTCGACCGTCACGAGGTGACGGACATGGCGCACCATGCCGCGGAACTCGGGGCGGTCCTCCTTGACGACCACGTCACCCAGGCGCTTGAGGCCCAGGGAACGCAGGGTGTCACGGTGGTTCTGCTTGCTGCCGATGTAGGACTTGACCTGCGTAATCTTGAGCTGCGCCATGATTACGCACCCGCCCCGGCGCGTGCACGGAGAAGAGCCGCGGGAGCGACGTCCTCGAGCGGCAGGCCACGGCGGGCCGCGACCTCCTCGGGACGCTGCAGGCCCTTGAGGGCCTCCACGGTCGCGTGCACGATGTTGATCGCGTTGTCGGAGCCGAGCGACTTCGACAGGATGTCGTGGATACCGGCGCACTCGAGCACGGCGCGCACCGGGCCACCGGCGATAACACCGGTACCGGGGGACGCGGGCTTGAGCAGCACGACGCCGGCAGCCTTCTCACCCTGGATCGGGTGCGGGATGGTGCCCTGGATACGGGGGACCTTGAAGAAGTGCTTCTTGGCCTCCTCAACACCCTTGGCGATGGCGGCCGGCACCTCCTTGGCCTTGCCGTAACCGACACCCACGGTGCCGTCACCGTCGCCCACCACGACCAGCGCGGTGAAGCTGAAGCGACGACCACCCTTCACAACCTTGGCGACGCGGTTGATCGCGACGACGCGCTCAACGTACGCGGTCTTCTCGGCGGCGGCGTTGCCACCGTCGCGACCCTTCCGGTCCCGCCGCTCGCCGCCACCGGCACCGCCACCGCGGCGCTGGGGTCCAGCCATTGGAATTACCTCTCTCTGTTTCCGCTAGCTACGGAACCGACTCAGAACTTGAGTCCGGCTTCGCGGGCGGCGTCCGCCAGGGCAGCGATGCGCCCGGCGTACTGGTTACCACCACGGTCGAACACGACAGCCTCGACGCCGGCAGCCTTGGCGCGCTCGGCGACCAGGGCGCCGACCTGCTTGGCCTGCGCGGACTTGTCGGCCTCGCCACCGCGGATCGACGTGTCCAGGGTGGACGCCGACGCCAGGGTGTGACCCTTGATGTCGTCGATCACCTGGGCCACGATGTGGCGGTTCGAGCGGGTAACGACCAGACGCGGACGCTCCGCCGTTCCGTTGATGTTCTTACGGATCCGGATGTGGCGGCGCTTGATCGCGGCGCGCTTGTAGGCGTCGCCCTTGAGGATCTTCTGTCCGTATGCCATGGCTTACTTACCCGCCTTTCCGACCTTGCGGCGGATGACTTCGCCCTCGTACTTGACGCCCTTGGCCTTGTACGGGTCGGGCTTGCGCAGCTTGCGGATGTTGGCCGCAACCTCGCCGACCTTCTGCTTGTCGATGCCCTCGACCTGGAAGCGGGTCGGGTTCTCCACCTTGAAGGTGATTCCCTCGGGCGCCTCGACGGTGATCGGGTGGCTGTAGCCGAGAGCGAACTCGAGGTTCGAACCCTTGGCCTGCACGCGGTAACCGACACCGCTGATCTCGAGCTTCTTCACGTAACCCTGGGTCACGCCGGTGATCATGTTCGCCACCAGCGTGCGGGACAGGCCGTGCAGGGCCTTGCTCTGACGCTCGTCGTTGGGGCGGGTGACGTTCAGAACGCCGTCCTCACCCTTGGCGATCTCGATCGGCGCCACGACGGTGTGGGTCAGCGTGCCCTTGGGGCCCTTGACCGAGACCGTCTGGCCGTCGATGGTGACGTCCACGCCGGCGGGAACCGTGATGGGGAGCTTGCCAATACGCGACATAGCTGTTTCCTCCGTTCCCTTCCGCTACCAGACGTAGGCGAGGACTTCCCCGCCTACGCCCTTCTTGCCGGCCTGCTTGTCGGTGAGGAGCCCGTGCGACGTGGAGATGATCGCCACGCCGAGGCCGCCGAGCACCTTCGGCAGGTTGGTGGACTTCGCGTACACCCGGAGACCGGGCTTGGAGATCCGCTTGATGCCCGCGATGGAGCGCTCACGGTTCGGGCCGAACTTCAGCTCGAGGACGAGGTTCTTGCCGACCTCGGCGTCCTCGACCTTCCAGCCCGTGATGAAGCCCTCCTGCTGGAGGATCTCCGCGATGTGAGACTTGATCTTGGACGCCGGCATCGTCACAGAGTCGTGGTACGCCGAGTTCGCGTTCCGCAGACGAGTCAGCATGTCTGCGATCGGATCAGTCATGGTCATGAATTGGCCTTCGGCCTCTCTCGCCGGGGTTTCCAGGTGCCCATCCCTCTCCTCGATCCGAGACGAGGCGGGTGCGGTGCGGTGGACCTACGGCGTAGTAAGTCGTACGGGCGACCGTCAGGCGCCCAACCCTCCAAGCCTAAGCCATGGAGGGGAGGGCGCCTGACACGCCCATTGCTTACCGAGAGCCCTGAGAATCCCTAAAAGGGGGATTACCAGGAGCTCTTGGTCACGCCCGGCAGCTCGCCACGGTGAGCCATCTCACGAAGGCACACGCGGCACAGGCCGAACTTGCGGTACACGGAGTGGGGACGGCCGCAGCGCTGGCAGCGCGTGTAGCCACGCACGCCGAACTTGGGCTTGCGAGCAGCCTTCGCGATCAGAGCCTTCTTCGCCATCTCGCTCACGCCTCCTTGAAGGGGAAGCCGAGGTGACGAAGGAGCGCACGGCCCTCAGCGTCGTTGGTCGCCGTGGTGACCACGGTGATGTCCATGCCCCGGGTACGGTCGATCTTGTCCTGGTCGATCTCGTGGAACATGACCTGCTCGGTGAGACCGAAGGTGTAGTTGCCACGGCCGTCGAACTGCTTGGGGGACAGACCACGGAAGTCGCGGATGCGCGGAAGCGCGAGCGACAGGGTGCGGTCCAGGAACTCCCACATGCGGTCGCCACGGAGCGTGACGTGGGCACCGATCGGCTGACCCTCACGCAGCTTGAACTGCGCGATGGACTTGCGGGCCTTGGTGACGGCCGGCTTCTGACCGGTGATGGTGGTCAGGTCGCGGATCGCGCCCTCGATCAGCTTCGAGTCACGGGCGGCGTCGCCGACACCCATGTTGACCACGATCTTGACGAGGCCGGGGATCTGCATGACGTTCTCGTACTTGAACTCGTCACGCAGCTTGCCCGCGATCTCCTCGCGGTACTTCGTCTTGAGACGCGGAGTGGTGGTGGTAGCCATCAGATGTCCTCACCCGTCCGCTTGGCAACGCGGATCTTGTTGCCCTCGTCGTCGAAGCGGTAACCGACACGCGTGACGACCTTGTTGCCGTCCTTCTCCACGACCAGCTGAACGTTGGACACGTGGACAGGGGCCTCGGTGGTCACGATGCCGCCGGCCTGCGAACCGCTGGCGGTCGGGCCGGCCTTGGTGTGCTTCTTGACCCGGTTGACACCCTCGACCAGGACGCGGTCCTCGCGGGGGTAGGCCGCGATGACCTTGCCCTGCTTGCCCTTGTCCTTGCCGGTGATGACCTGAACCAGGTCGCCCTTCTTGATCTTCATGCTTACAGCACCTCCGGCGCGAGCGAGATGATCTTCATGAACTTCTTCTCGCGCAGCTCACGCCCGACCGGGCCGAAGATGCGGGTGCCGCGAGGGTCGCCGTCGTTCTTCAGAATGACGGCGGCGTTCTCGTCGAAGCGGATGTACGAGCCGTCCGGACGGCGGCGCTCCTTGACGGTGCGAACGATGACCGCCTTGACGACGTCACCCTTCTTCACGTTGCCACCGGGGATCGCGTCCTTGACGGTGGCGACGATGACGTCACCGATGCCCGCGTAGCGGCGACCGGAGCCACCGAGCACACGGATGCAAAGGATTTCCTTCGCACCAGTGTTGTCGGCGACACGAAGTCGCGACTCCTGCTGGATCACGTCTATCTCCTGTTTGTCTGCCGGTTCCCGGCAGGGGCTCCCCCCAAGGGGGTGGCGCCCCTGCCGAGCCTGGCGGAACTGTCCTGCGGAGCAACTGCCCCGCAGGAATTGCTACTTGGCCTTCTCGAGGATCTCTACGACGCGCCACCGCTTCGTGGCGGACAGCGGCCGGGTCTCCGCGAGGAGGACACGGTCGCCGACGCCGGCGGCGTTCTGCTCGTCGTGCGCCTTGAGCTTGTTCGTACGGCGGATGACCTTGCCGTACAGCGCGTGCTTCACACGGTCCTCGACGGCGACGACGACGGTCTTGTCCATCTTGTCGCTGACGACGAGACCCTCACGGGTCTTGCGGAAGCCGCGCGCGGCCTTCGTCTCTTCAGTCACGTTGCTCTCGCTCATCAGGCGCTCTCCACCGTCTCGATGCCCAGCTCGCGCTCACGCATCAGGGTGTAGATCCGCGCGATGTCCTTGCGGACGGCCTTGAGCCGACCGTGGTTCTCGAGCTGACCCGTCGCCGCCTGGAAGCGGAGGTTGAACAGCTCTTCCTTGGCTTCGCGGAGCTTCGCCAGAAGCTCCTCGTCACCCAGTTCGCGCAGCTCGGACGCCTTGGTACCGGCCGACATCACGCTTCACCTGCCTCGCGCTTGACGATCCGGCACTTCATCGGCAGCTTGTGGGCCGCACGGGTAAGCGCCTCACGGGCGATCTTCTCGTTGGGGTACGACAGCTCGAACATCACGCGTCCGGGCTTGACGTTGGCGATCCACCACTCCGGCGAACCCTTACCGGAACCCATGCGGGTCTCGGCAGGCTTCTTGGTGAGGGGACGGTCCGGGTAGATGTTGATCCAGACCTTGCCACCACGCTTGATGTGACGCGTCATGGCGATACGAGCGGCCTCGATCTGACGGTTCGTCACATACGCCGGGGTGAGCGCCTGGATGCCGTACTCGCCGAACGCAACCGTCGTGCCACCCTTGGCAGCGCCGCTGCGTCCCGGGTGGTGCTGCTTGCGGTGCTTGACCCTACGGGGGATCAGCATTTCGGTCAGGCCTCCGTTCCGGTGCTCTCAGCCGGAGCGGACGCGGGAGCCTCGGCCTTGGGGGCCTCGGCGCCGGCAGCCTGCTGCGGCTTGCGACCGCGCCGCTCGCCACCACGGCCACCACGGGCCGGGCGGTCGGCACCACCACGGGCCGGGCGGTTACCCGCACGGGCCGCAGCGTTCTCGGCGCGGACCTCGGCGATGTTCTTGACGTCGCCCTTGTAGATCCAGACCTTCACGCCGATGCGGCCGAAGGTCGTCTTGGCCTCGAAGAAGCCGTAGTCCACGTTCGCGCGGAGCGTGTGCAGGGGCACGCGGCCCTCGCGGTAGAACTCCGAGCGGGACATCTCGGCGCCGCCGAGGCGACCGCCGCACTGGATCTTGATGCCCTTGGCGCCGGCCTTCATCGCCGACTGCATGCTCTTACGCATGGCGCGGCGGAAGGAGACGCGGGAGGAGAGCTGCTCGGCAACGGCCTGGGCAACCAGCTGAGCGTCGGTCTCGGGGTTCTTGACCTCGAGGATGTTCAGCTGGACCTGCTTGCCCGTGAGCTTCTCGAGGTCACCGCGGATGCGGTCGGCCTCGGCGCCACGGCGGCCGATGACGATGCCCGGACGAGCGGTGTGGATGTCCACACGCACGCGGTCACGGGTGCGCTCGATCTCCACCTTCGAGATACCGGCGCGCTCCATGCCGGACGTCATCATCCGACGGATGGCGACGTCTTCCTTGACGTAGTCCTTGTACAGCTTGTCGGCGTACCAACGCGACTTGAAGTCGGTCGTGACACCGAGCCGGAACCCATGCGGGTTAACCTTCTGGCCCATTACCGGGTTCCTTCCTTGCTGCTGACGACCACGGTGATGTGGCTGGTCCGCTTGCGGATCCGGTAGGCACGGCCCTGGGCACGCGGCCGGAACCGCTTCAGGGTCGGGCCCTCGTCGACGTACGCCTCGGAGATGAAGAGGCTGTCGGCGTCGGTGTGGTCGTAGTTGTGCGCGGCGTTGGCGATGGCGCTGTCCAGCACCTTGCCGACGGGCGCGGAGGCTGCCTGCGGAGCGAATCGCAGAACAGCCTGAGCCTCCGTGGCATCCATGCCACGGATAAGGTCCACCACGCGGCGGGCCTTCATGGGCGTAACGCGGATGTACCGCGCCTGGGCCCTGGCTTCCATGGTTGTCCCTCTCAGTTACTTACGTGTCTGAATGCGATCCGCTGCTAGCGGCGCTTCGACTTCCGGTCGTCCTTGACGTGA
Organism: Streptomyces sp. NPDC048419; assembly: GCF_043200415.1. Lineage (NCBI taxonomy): Bacteria > Bacillati > Actinomycetota > Actinomycetes > Kitasatosporales > Streptomycetaceae > Streptomyces > Streptomyces sp. NPDC048419. The sequence goes on from NZ_JBICXT010000011.1 coordinate 11,624, forward strand.
CCCCGGAAGGTGCGCGTCGGCGAGAACTCGCCGAGCTTGTGGCCGACCATCGACTCGGTGACGAACACCGGGATGTGGGTCTTGCCGTTGTGCACCGCGATCGTGTGGCCGAGCATGGCCGGGACGATCATCGAGCGACGGGACCAGGTCTTGATGACGTTCTTGGTGCCGGCTTCGTTCTGGGCGTCCACCTTCTTTACGAGGTGGTCGTCGACGAAGGGCCCCTTCTTGAGACTGCGCGGCATCTAAACCCGCTCCTAGCGCTTCTTGTTCGTCTTGCGGCGGCGGACGATGTACTTGTTCGACGCCTTCTTGGGCGAACGAGTACGACCCTCCTTCTGACCCCAGGGGCTGACCGGGTGGCGACCACCGGAGGTCTTGCCCTCACCACCACCGTGGGGGTGGTCAACCGGGTTCATCGCCACACCGCGAACGGTCGGGCGGACGCCCAGCCAGCGCTTGCGGCCGGCCTTGCCCCAGTTGATGTTGCTCTGCTCGGCGTTGCCGACCTCGCCGACCGTGGCGCGGCAGCGCTGGTCGACCAGGCGGATCTCACCGGACGGCATGCGGAGGTGGGCCATCGAGCCCTCCTTCGCGAGCAGCTGCACGGAGGCACCGGCGGAACGGGCGAACTTGGCGCCACCGCCCGGACGAAGCTCCACGGAGTGGATCGTCGTACCGACCGGGATGTTGCGCAGCGCCAGGTTGTTCCCGGGCTTGATGTCGGCGCCCGGACCGTTCTCGATCCGGTCGCCCTGGCTCAGACCCCGCGGCGCCAGGATGTAGCGCTTCTCGCCGTCCGCGTAGTGGAGCAGCGCGATGCGCGCGGTGCGGTTGGGGTCGTACTCGATGTGCGCGACCTTCGCCGGCACGCCGTCCTTGTCGTGACGACGGAAGTCGATCACTCGGTAGGCGCGCTTGTGGCCACCGCCCTGGTGGCGGACGGTCACACGACCGGAATTGTTACGGCCGCCCTTGCTGTGCAGCGGGCGAACCAGCGACTTCTCCGGCGTGGACCGCGTGACCTCGACGAAGTCGGCGACGCTGGAGCCACGACGGCCCGGCGTAGTCGGCTTGTACTTGCGGATTCCCATTTCTCAGTCCTCGTCCGATATCGGACGATCCGACCCGCTTACGCGGTCGGACCGCCGAAGATGTCGATACGGTCGCCCTCGGCGAGGGTCACGATCGCGCGCTTGGTGGCGGCACGCTGGCCGAAACCCGTACGGGTCCGCTTGCGCTTGCCCTGGCGGTTGATCGTGTTGACCCCGGTGACCTTGACCGAGAAGACCGCCTGGACGGCCTGCTTGATCTGGGTCTTGTTGGCACTCGGGTCGACGATGAACGTGTACTTGTTCTCGTCGAGAAGCGCGTAGCTCTTCTCGGAGACGACCGGCTTGAGCAGCACGTCACGGGGGTCCGTGTACGACTTGCTCAGCGGGGTCTCGACGGTGTTCTTGCCCTCGGCCTCGTGGCGGCGCGCCTTGGCGACGCGCGCGGCCTTGGCCGCCTTGGCGGCCTTCGAGGCAATGCTCGGGTGACGCGTAGCCATCAGGCCTCGCTCCCTTCGGTGTCAGCGGCCTTGGGGCCAGACACGAAGGACTCGAAAGCGGCCTGGGTGAAGACCACGTCGTCCGAGACGAGAACGTCGTACGTGTTCAGCTGGCCCGGCTCCAGGATGTGGACCTGGGGCAGGTTGCGGGCGGACAGCCACGCGGCCTCGTCGGCGCGGTCGACGACCAGGAGCAGGTTCTTGCGCTCCGAGATCTTGCCGAACAGCGTCCTGGCGGCCTTCGTGGAGGGGGTCTCGCCCGCGATCACGCCGGAGACGACGTGGATGCGGTTGTGGCGGGCCCGGTCGGTGAGGGCGTGGCGCAGGGCCGCGGCCTTCATCTTCTTCGGGGTCCGCTGCGAGTAGTCACGCGGCTGCGGGCCGTGGACGACGCCACCGCCGGCGAACTGCGGGGCGCGGGTCGAACCCTGACGGGCGCGGCCGGTGCCCTTCTGGCGGTACGGCTTCTTGCCGCCACCACGGACTTCACCGCGACGCTTGGTCTTGTGCGTGCCCTGGCGGGCAGCGGCGTTCTGCGCGACGACGACCTGGTGGATCAGCGGGATGCTGATCTTCTCCACGCCGAAGATCTCCGCGGGGAGCTCGACGCTACCGGTCTTCTCGCCTGCAGGCGAAAGGATGTCAACAGTGCTCATCGGTACCTCAGGCCCCCTTGGCCGCGGTGCGGACCAGGACGAGGCCGCCGTTCGGACCGGGAACCGCGCCCTTGATGAGCAGCAGACCCTTCTCCGCGTCAACGGCGTGGACGGTCAGGTTCTGGGTGGTGACCCGCTCGTTGCCCATGCGACCCGCCATGCGGAGGCCCTTGAACACACGGCCCGGGGTGGCGCAGCCACCGATGGAACCGGGAGAGCGGTGCTTGCGCTGGGTGCCGTGACCGGCGCCGAGGCCCTTGAAGTTGTGACGCTTCATGACACCGGCGAAGCCCTTGCCCTTGCTCTTGCCGGTGACGTCGACCTTCACGCCCGCCTCGAAGACCTCGGCGGAGATCTCCTGGCCGAGGGTGTACTCGGAGGCATCCGCGGTGCGGATCTCGACGAGGTGACGGCGGGGGGTGACGTCGGCCTTGGCGAAGTGGCCCTTGAGGGGCTTGTTCACCTTGCGCGGGTCGATCTCGCCGAAGGCGATCTGGACCGACTCGTAGCCGTCCGAGTCATTCGTACGGACCTGGGTGACGACGTTCGGGCCGGCCTTGACGACGGTGACCGGAACAACACGGTTGTTCTCGTCCCACACCTGCGTCATGCCGAGCTTCTCGCCCAGGATGCCCTTGATCTGCTTAGCCATTCTCAGATCACCGGCCCTCAGAGCTTGATCTCGATGTCGACACCGGCCGGGAGGTCGAGTCGCATCAGAGAGTCAACGGTCTTGGGCGTCGGGTCGAGGATGTCGATCAGGCGCTTGTGCGTGCGCATCTCGAAGTGCTCGCGCGAGTCCTTGTACTTGTGCGGCGACTTGATGACGCAGTACACGTTCTTCTCAGTGGGCAGCGGCACCGGGCCCGCGACCGACGCACCAGTACGCGTCACCGTCTCGACGATCTTCTTCGCCGAGGAGTCGATGACCTCGTGGTCGTAGGCCTTGAGCCGGATGCGGATCTTCTGTCCCGCCATGGCTACTCAGTAGTCCTGTCTCTCGTAACGCTCTGGAACCCGGTGTTCCGTAGATCTCTGCCTCCGACCCACGCGGTCGGGTGTGTCGCGCTCTCGCTGACACAGATGTCCCTTGTCCGAACATCCCCGCTGGGAGAGCGCGGCCCTTTCGGAACCGCAGGCCGGGGACGAAGGGTCCACCGGGTGCCTGGCCGGCGCCGCACTGACACTTCCCGGAAGATTCCCGTACGTCCGTCCCAGCGCTGCCTTACGGCAGTTGGGACGACGAGTACTGTGGGACTCGCTTCCAGTCCTCCCGGCGGGAGGCGCGCAGCATCAACACTCGACCGAGCAACTCGGACAGTCTGCCATATGGGGCAGGGGCCTGGCCAATCGAGCCGGAGACAATACCCCGAGGGTGACGCAGGTCAAACCCGCACCCTCCCCGGACCCCCAGCGCGTTCATCCTTGTGAACAAGAATCCATCACTCGTCTATTGACGTGTCCATAGCAAGCGCTTACGGTCCCGTTCCAGAACCGAGAAAGCGCTTTCTCCCTGCACGGCAGCCCTGGTCTCTGACGAACCCGGAGGCACCACCATGCAAGTGAGACCCGTCATCGCGTGCGTCAGCCTGCTGGCAGGCGCGCTCGTCGCGCTGTCCGGCGCTCCGGCGCAGGCCGCGAGCTCCACCCAGTACGTGTCGCCCGGCGGCACCGCCGGCGCGGCCGGAACGCAGTCCGCCCCGACGACGCTCGCCACGGCGATCAGCCGCATCGCGCCCGGCGGCACCATCTATCTGCGCGGCGGCACCTACGCCTACTCCTCCACGATCACGATCCCGGCCGGCAGCGACGGCACCTCAGGCGCACGCACCACCCTGAGTGCCTACCCGGGCGAGACCCCGGTGCTCAACTTCTCGGCGCAGAGCGAGAGTTCGTCCAACCGTGGCCTCCAGCTCAATGCGAACTACTGGCACCTGTACGGCCTCACCGTCGAGCACGCCGGCGACAACGGCATCTACGTCGCCGGCAGCAACAACGTCGTCGAGCGCACGGTGACCGCGTACAACCACGACACCGGGCTGCAGCTCGGCCGGATCTCCTCCGGCACGCCGAGCTCCCAGTGGCCGTCGAACAACCTCGTGGTGAGCTCGGAGTCGCACGACAACGCCGACTCCGACGGCGAGGACGCCGACGGCTTCGCGGCGAAGCTGACCACCGGCACCGGGAACGTCTTCCGCTACGACGTCTCCCACCACAACATCGACGACGGCTGGGACCTCTACACCAAGACCGACACCGGCGCCATCGGCCCGGTGACCATCGAGTACTCGCTCTCCTTCGGCAACGGCACCCTCAGCGACGGCAGCCAGAGCGGCGACGGCGACCGCAACGGCTACAAGCTCGGCGGCGACGACATCGCCGTGAACCACGTGGTCCGGCACAGCATCGCCTACGGCAACGGCCACCACGGGTTCACCTACAACAGCAACCCCGGCACGATGACGATCTCGAACAACGCGAGCATCGACAACGCCGAGCGCAACTTCTCCTTCGACAAGGGCACGTCGGTGTTCCGCACCGACACCTCGTGCCGGTTCACCGTCGACGGCTCGAACGACAAGACGGTCGGCGACGCCGACAGCTCCAACCAGTTCTGGACCGGCACCAACGGCTCCCGCTGCTCCTCCTACAGCGGCACCCTCGGCTGGTCCTTCGCCTCGGACGGTCATCTGGCCGTGACGTTCGGCGGCAAGGTGGTGACGCCCTGAGGAAGGGCGTAGGGGCCCGCGCGACCGCCTCGTACGGGCCCCTACGCCTCTGCGCTGCGAAGCCGCGCGAAGGACGTGTCCAGACCCCGTTTCAGCAGTCTCGCCACCGGCCGCTCCACGAACCGGTGCACGAGCCAGCTCAGGACCAGGAACCCGGTGATCACCAGGGCGACCAGCAGTCGGGGGTCCGTGGTGTCCCGGAGCCGGCTGATCAGCGTCGTACCGGCGACGTAGTGGATCAGATACAGCGGATACGTGAGGCTGCCCGCGGTGACCAGCCACTTCCAGCGGATGCGGTCCGTCGCGCCGAGCGCGATCGCGACCATGGCGAGCAGGAACAGGGTGAAGAGCACCACGCATCCCCGCCAGCCGGAGACGTGCTCGAAGTCGTCGATCCTGAGCCCCAGTTCGCGCTGACCCATCAGCCAGGCCATCGCCAGGACGCCCCACAGCAGCAGGTCCTGGCCGAAGCGGTGCATGAGGTAGAGGGCGAGGCCGGCGATGAAGAACCAGGCGCCGTCCGGGTTGGCGGCCAGCGTCAGCAGATGGAAGTCCGCGACCGGCGCCAGCATCGCCGCCGCGCCCCACACGCAGCAGAAGATCACGACCTTGCGGTACGTCAGACCGGTGGCGACCACGGCCATGAAGAGCAGGTAGAAGCGGAGCTCGGACCAGAGCGTCCAGTAGACGCCGTCGACGCTGTCCACGCCCGAACCGGACTGGAGCATCGTGAGGTTCAGCAGGATGTCGCGCACCTTCAGCCGGTCCCAGACGCCGGGCACGACCACCACGAAGACCGTGGTGAAGACGATGCCGAACCAGTACGCCGGGTAGAGCCGGATCACCCGGGAGACGAAGAACTGCCGCGGGGTGCGCCCCCAGCACGACATGCAGATGACGAAACCGCTGATCACGAAGAAGATCTCGACGCCGATCCAGCCGTAGGTGGCGAGGTGGTACACCGTCGGCATGATCTCGGAGACCGGCCGGTCCCAGACCGCGTTGGCCGGCTGGTCCACACGCCAGCTGCCGGCGTAGTGGTGCACGGCGACCATCAGCGCGGCGACCAGCCGCAGACCGTCGATGGCGTACAGCCGTGGGCGCTCACGGCGCAGTGGGGCGGCGGTCCTGAGGACCTGCACCCTGCGCAGCTGCTGCGTCGGCCGGTCGACCATGACGGACATCGACGATCATCCCCTGTCTGACTGTTCGGGCCCCCTCACGCTAGGGCCTCACATGCGCCCCAAAGCAATCAGACAGGAACATTCGGCACATGGTTGACGGTGAGTTGGTGCAAGTCTCGACCAGCTGTCCCGCGGAGTTCGCCGAGCCTTCACAGGACAACCGAAAGGGCCCGTACGACCGAAGTCGTACGGGCCCTTCAGAGACCTGCCGGGTCAGCCCTTGCGGGCCAAGATCACTTGTTGATCTTGGTGACCTGGCCGGCGCCCACGGTCCGGCCACCCTCACGGATGGCGAACTTCAGGCCCTCCTCCATGGCGACGGGCTGGATGAGCTCCACCTTCATCTCGGTGTTGTCACCCGGCATGACCATCTCGGTGCCCTCGGGGAGGGTCACGACGCCGGTCACGTCCGTCGTACGGAAGTAGAACTGCGGGCGGTAGTTGTTGAAGAACGGCGTGTGGCGGCCACCCTCGTCCTTGGACAGGATGTAGGCCTGGGCCTCGAACTCGGTGTGCGGGGTGACCGAACCGGGCTTGATGATGACCTGGCCGCGCTCGACGTCCTCGCGCTTGATGCCGCGGAGCAGCAGACCGACGTTCTCACCGGCCTGGCCCTCGTCGAGCAGCTTGCGGAACATCTCGATGCCGGTGACCGTGGTGGTGGTCTTCTCCTGCTTGATGCCCACGATGTCAACGGTCTCGTTGACCTTGAGGACACCACGCTCGATACGGCCGGTGACGACCGTACCGCGACCGGTGATCGTGAAGACGTCCTCGATCGGCATGAGGAACGGCTTGTCGACGTCACGCTCGGGCTGCGGGATGTTCTCGTCCACGGCCTTCATCAGCTCGAGGACGGTGTTGCCCCACTCCTTGTCGCCCTCGAGGGCCTTGAGCGCCGAGACCTTGACGACCGGCAGGTCGTCGCCCGGGAACTCGTACTCGGAGAGAAGCTCACGCACCTCGAGCTCGACGAGCTCCAGGATCTCCTCGTCGTCCACCATGTCGGCCTTGTTCAGGGCGACGACGATGTACGGAACGCCGACCTGGCGGGCCAGGAGCACGTGCTCCTTGGTCTGCGGCATCGGGCCGTCGGTGGCGGCGACAACGAGAATGGCGCCGTCCATCTGCGCCGCACCCGTGATCATGTTCTTGATGTAGTCAGCGTGACCGGGGCAGTCGACGTGCGCGTAGTGACGCGTCTCCGTCTGGTACTCGACGTGCGCGATGGAGATGGTGATACCGCGCTGGCGCTCTTCGGGAGCCTTGTCGATCTGGTCGAACGCCGAGGCCTCGTTCAGGTCCGGGTACGCGTCGTGCAGCACCTTGGTAATGGCGGCCGTGAGGGTCGTCTTACCGTGGTCGATGTGACCGATGGTGCCGATGTTGACGTGCGGCTTAGTCCGCTCGAACTTCGCCTTCGCCACTGGGGTCCTCCTGTGGAGTGGTTCTGGTACGCCTTACTTCATCGGCGCCAGGTGATCTTTGCTGTTAGTGCCCGGGCCCCGGGGCATTCCCCCACGATTGGGGAGGAATGCCCCGGCAGGCTCCGGAGTCAAGCCTAAGGCGTGTGAACGCGGTGCGTTAACGCGGTGCGTTACTCGCCCTTGGCCTTCGCGATGATCTCCTCGGCGACGTTCCGCGGAACCTCGGCGTAGGAGTCGAACTGCATGGAGTAGCTGGCCCGGCCGGACGTCTTGCTGCGCAGGTCGCCGACGTAACCGAACATCTCCGAGAGGGGCACGAGGCCCTTCACGACGCGGGCACCGGCCCGCTCCTCCATGGCCTGGATCTGGCCACGGCGGGAGTTGATGTCGCCGATGACCTCACCCATGTAGTCCTCGGGCGTGGTGACCTCGACGGCCATCATCGGCTCGAGCAGCACGGGGCTGGCCTTGCGCGCGGCCTCCTTGAAGGCCTGCGAACCGGCGATCTTGAAGGCGAGCTCGGAGGAGTCGACCTCGTGGTAGCCACCGTCGATCAGCGTGACGCGCACGCCGGTCATCTCGTAGCCCGCGAGGATGCCGAACTGCATGGCCTCCTGCGCACCGGCGTCCACCGAAGGGATGTACTCCTTCGGGATACGGCCACCGGTCACCTTGTTCACGAACTCGTACGAGGCGTCGCCGCCCTCGATGGGCTCGATCGCGATCTGCACCTTGGCGAACTGACCGGTACCACCGGTCTGCTTCTTGTGGGTGTAGTCCACGCGCTCGACGGCCTTGCGGATCGTCTCGCGGTACGCGACCTGCGGCTTGCCGACGTTGGCCTCGACCCGGAACTCACGGCGCATACGGTCGACCAGCACCTCGAGGTGCAGCTCGCCCATACCGCCGATGATGGTCTGGCCGGTCTCCTCGTCCGAGTGGACCTGGAAGGACGGGTCCTCCTCGGCCAGGCGCTGGATCGCGACGCCCAGCTTCTCCTGGTCGCCCTTCGACTTGGGCTCGATGGCGACCTGGATGACCGGCGCCGGGAAGTCCATGGACTCCAGGATCACCGGGTTCTTGTCGTCGCACAGCGTCTCGCCGGTCGTGGTCTGCTTCAGACCCATGACCGCGACGATGTCGCCGGCGCCCACCGACTCGATCTCCTCACGCTTGTTCGCGTGCATACGGTAGATCTTGCCGATGCGCTCCTTGCGGCCCTTGACGGAGTTCAGCACGGCCGTGCCGGACTCCAGGCGGCCCGAGTAGACCCGGACGAAGGTGAGCTTGCCGAGGTGCGGGTCGCTCATGATCTTGAACGCCAGCGCCGACAGCGGCTCCTCGTCGGACGGCTTGCGCTTGACGACCGTCTCCGGGTCCTTCACGTCGTGGCCCTCGATGGCCTCGACGTCCAGGGGGGAGGGGAGGTAGCGCACGACCGCGTCGAGCAGGGGCTGAACGCCCTTGTTCTTGAACGCGGTGCCGCAGAACACCGGGGTGACCGTGGTGTCCTGGGACTTGCCGGACGCGATGGTGATACGACGGATCGCGGCGTACAGCTGCTCCACGGTGGGCTCGGTGCCCTCCAGGTACAGCTCCATGATCTCTTCGTCGTTCTCGGCCACGGCCTCGAGCAGCTTGCCGCGGTACTCCTCGGCGGCCTCGATGTGCGTGTCCGGGATGTCGACGGTGTCGTACATCTCGCCCTTGGTGGCCTCGGCGGACCACACGAGGGCCTTCATCGTCACGAGGTCGACGACGCCCTTGAAGTCGGCCTCGGCACCGATCGGCAGCTGCATCACGATCGGCTGAGCGCCCAGGCGGTCAGAGATCATGTCGACACAGCGGTGGAACTCGGCACCGGTGCGGTCGAGCTTGTTGACGAAGCAGATGCGCGGAACGCCGTAGCGGTCCGCCTGACGCCACACCGTCTCGGACTGCGGCTCGACACCGGCGACGCCGTCGAACACCGTCACGGCACCGTCGAGCACGCGCAGGGACCGCTCCACCTCGACGGTGAAGTCGACGTGACCCGGGGTGTCGATGATGTTGATGGTGTGGTCGACGTCTTCCATCGGCCAGTGACAGGTGGTGGCAGCAGAGGTGATCGTGATGCCACGCTCCTGCTCCTGCTCCATCCAGTCCATGGTGGCGGCGCCGTCGTGGACCTCACCGATCTTGTAGGAGACGCCGGTGTAGAACAGGATCCGCTCGGTGGTGGTCGTCTTGCCCGCGTCGATGTGGGCCATGATCCCGATGTTGCGGACCTTGGCCAGGTCAAGTGAAGTGGTAGCCATAAGGCTTCAGTCTTCTCTCGGTCTCGATGTGGGTAGCGACTACCAGCGGTAGTGCGCGAAGGCCTTGTTGGACTCGGCCATCTTGTGCGTGTCCTCGCGCTTCTTCACAGCGGCGCCAAGGCCGTTGGAGGCGTCGAGAAGCTCGTTGAGCAGACGCTCGGTCATGGTCTTCTCGCGACGGGCGCGGGAGTAGCCGACGAGCCAGCGCAGCGCGAGCGTGTTGGCACGACCGGGCTTGACCTCGATCGGAACCTGGTACGTCGCACCACCGACACGGCGGGACTTGACCTCGAGGGTCGGCTTGATGTTCTCCAGCGCGCGCTTCAGCGTGATGATCGGGTCGTTGCCCGTCTTCTCACGCAGACCTTCCATGGCGCCGTAGACGATGCGCTCGGCGGTGGAGCGCTTGCCGTTCAGCAGCACCTTGTTGATGAGCGACGTCACCAGAGGAGAACCGTAGACCGGGTCGATGATGACCGGGCGCTTCGGGGCGGGGCCCTTACGAGGCATTTCTACTTCTCCTTCTTGGCGCCGTAGCGGGAACGGGCCTGCTTGCGGTTCTTGACACCCTGGGTGTCGAGGGAGCCACGGATGATCTTGTAGCGAACACCCGGCAGGTCCTTCACACGGCCGCCGCGCACGAGCACGATGGAGTGCTCCTGCAGGTTGTGTCCCTCACCCGGAATGTAAGCGGTGACCTCGATCCCGCTGGTCAGACGCACACGCGCGACCTTACGCAGGGCCGAGTTCGGCTTCTTCGGGGTGGTCGTGAACACACGCGTGCAGACGCCACGACGCTGAGGGGAACCCTCGAGTGCGGGCGTCTTGTTCTTCTCGACCTTGTCCTGCCGGCCCTTACGGACCAGCTGCTGGATCGTAGGCACTACTTCTCCGGTTTCTGTGTGCCGAATGGTGAAGCTAACCTGGAACGTCGCCGACCCACGCGGTCGGGTGTGTCGAATCCGGCGGACTTCCGCCGCGAGGCGAAAAGAGCACAGATTACGGTGGCCGCTCACAGCTCGTTATGCGGTTTGAAGGCACGCACGAGAGCCAGGGCACACCCCAGGCACAAGGTCTGAGCGTACCTACCTCATTCGCTGCGGTCAAAACAAATGGGCCTCACCCGCATCGCCGTGCGTTCCATGTCAAGACCATGCACGCTTTGGATCTTCGATTCGCCGCGGCGGCGACCGTCATCCGGAGGCGAGAGCCACCGCGAGGAGCAGCGTCAGCACCAGCGCCCAGCCGGCGGTGGACAGCCAGCCCAGCACCAGTCCGGTCAGCACGAGGCCCTCGCCGGCCTCTCCGGTGCGCTCCATCTCGTTCCGTGCCGTGTGCCCCAGGATGACGGCCGGTATGCCCGTCAGGCCCATCGTCGGCAGGCACAGCAGGCCGCAGACGGCGGCTCCGATCGCCTTGGCGTTCGTCTGCCGCCGTACGACGGGCTGGAACGTCTGCGGCACGGCCACGGCGGCCGCAGGCTGCGGCACAGGGCCCGCGGGCAGGTCGGCGACGAGCACGGCCAGCTCCCCCACCGTGCGCGCCGCATAGGCACGCGCGACCCGCTTCTCGAACTCGTGATGCTCCAGCCGCCCCTCCCCGTACCCGGCCCTGAGCACGTCTACGGCCCGCTCACGGTCGGCGTGGGAGGCAAGCATGGACGGGGGGCTCTGGGCGTGCCACGGCTGCCACTGCGTCGGGTACGACACGGACACCTCCCCCAGAGGCGGCTGAATGCCTTCATCATGCTCCAACGCACCGTTTTCGGCATCGGTTCCCGCAGGGGTTCCTCGTCTCCCCGCCGCCGGCACGCCGAAGGGCGGCCACCCCGGAAGGTGACCGCCCCTCGACTCGGATCAAACCGCTCGCCTACTGGTTGTACGGACCGTAGTCGTAGTCCTCCAGCGGGACGGCCTGGCCGGAGCCGGTGCCGAAGGGCGAGTAGTCGATGTCGTCGTAGCCGACGGCCGAGTACATCGCGGCCTTGGCCTCCTCGGTCGGCTCGACCCGGATGTTGCGGTAGCGGGACAGACCCGTACCGGCCGGGATGAGCTTACCGATGATGACGTTCTCCTTGAGGCCGATGAGCGAGTCGGACTTGGCGTTGATCGCCGCGTCGGTGAGGACTCGCGTCGTCTCCTGGAAGGACGCCGCCGACAGCCAGGACTCCGTGGCCAGCGAGGCCTTGGTGATGCCCATGAGCTGCGGACGACCGGAGGCCGGGTGACCGCCCTCCTGGACCACACGACGGTTCTCGGTCTCGAACTTCGAGCGCTCGACCAGCTCGCCGGGCAGCAGCTCGGCGTCGCCGGACTCGATGATCGTCACACGGCGGAGCATCTGCCGGATGATGATCTCGATGTGCTTGTCGTGGATCGACACACCCTGCGAGTTGTAGACCTTCTGGACCTCGCCGACCAGGTGGACCTGGACGGCACGCTGACCCAGGATGCGCAGCACGTCGTGCGGGTTGGTGGCACCCACGGTGAGCTTCTGGCCCACCTCGACGTGCTCGCCCTCGCTGACCAGAAGACGGGCGCGCTTCGAGATCGGGAACGCCGTCTCGTCGCTGCCGTCGTCCGGGGTGACGACGATCTTCTTGGTCTTCTCGGTCTCCTCGATCCGCACGCGGCCGTTGGCCTCGGAGATCGGGGCGACACCCTTCGGGGTACGGGCCTCGAAGAGCTCGACGACACGCGGCAGACCCTGGGTGATGTCGTCACCGGCCACACCACCGGTGTGGAAGGTACGCATCGTCAGCTGGGTGCCGGGCTCACCGATGGACTGGGCGGCGATGATGCCGACCGCCTCACCGATGTCGACCAGCTTGCCCGTGGCCAGCGAGCGGCCGTAGCACATGGCGCAGGTGCCGACCTGGGACTCGCAGGTGAGGATCGAGCGGGTCTTGACCTCTTCGATCTCGTTGGCGACCAGCTGGTCGATGAGCACGTCACCGAGGTCCACGCCCGCCGGGGCGAGCACCTTGCCGTCGACCACGATGTCCTCGGCGAGGCAGCGCGCGTACACGCTGGTCTCGACGTCCTCCGCCTTGCGCAGGACGCCGTCGGCGCCACGGTCGGCGATCTTGAGGCGCAGACCGCGGTCGGTGCCGCAGTCCTCCTCGCGAATGATGACGTCCTGGGAGACGTCGACCAGACGACGGGTGAGGTAACCGGAGTCGGCGGTACGCAGGGCGGTGTCCGCAAGACCCTTACGGGCACCGTGCGTGGAGATGAAGTACTCCAGCACGGACAGTCCCTCACGGAACGACGCCTTGATCGGACGCGGGATCGTCTCGTTCTTCGCGTTCGACACCAGACCACGCATACCGGCGATCTGACGCATCTGCATCATGTTTCCTCGGGCACCCGAGTCAACCATCATGAAGATGGGGTTCGTCTTCGGGAAGTTCGCGTTCATCGCCTCGGCGACCTCGTTGGTCGCCTTGGTCCAGATCGCGATGAGCTCCTGCGTGCGCTCGTCCTTGGTGATCAGACCGCGCTCGTACTGCTTCTGGACCTTCTCGTCCTGCGCCTCGTAGCCCTTGACGATCTCCTTCTTCGCCTCGGGAACGACGATGTCGGAGATGGCCACGGTGACGCCGGAGCGGGTCGCCCAGAAGAAGCCGGCCGCCTTCAGGTTGTCGAGCGTCGCCGCCACGATGACCTTGGGGTAGCGCTCGGCGAGGTCGTTGACGATCTCGGAGAGCTGCTTCTTGCCGACCTCGTAGTCGACGAACGGGTAGTCCTCGGGCAGCAGCTCGTTGAAGAGCGCACGGCCCAGCGTGGTCTTCAGCCGGAAGCTGTCACCCTGCTGCCACTCGGGGTCGCCCTCCTCCTGCGCCGGAGGCGTCCAGCCGCGCGGCGGGATGGTGCCCACCGGGAAGCGGATGTCCACCTTCGACTGCAGCGAGAGCTCGCCGGCGTCGAACGCCATGATCGCCTCGGCCGCGGAGCCGAAGGACCGGTCCTCGCCCTTGACGTTGCGCAGCGCCCCGTCGGTGGTCAGGAAGAACAGACCGAGGACCATGTCCTGGGTCGGCATCGTGACCGGACGGCCGTCGGCGGGCTTGAGGATGTTGTTCGAGGACAGCATCAGGATGCGGGCCTCGGCCTGCGCCTCCGCGGACAGCGGCAGGTGCACGGCCATCTGGTCACCGTCGAAGTCCGCGTTGAACGCGGTGCAGACGAGCGGGTGGATCTGGATGGCCTTGCCCTCGACCAGCTGCGGCTCGAAGGCCTGGATGCCGAGGCGGTGCAGGGTGGGAGCACGGTTGAGCAGCACCGGGTGCTCGGCGATGACCTCTTCGAGGACGTCGTACACGACGGTGCGGCCGCGCTCCACCATGCGCTTGGCGCTCTTGATGTTCTGCGCGTGGTTGAGGTCCACGAGCCGCTTCATCACGAACGGCTTGAAGAGCTCCAGCGCCATGGCCTTGGGCAGACCGCACTGGTGCAGCTTCAGCTGCGGGCCGACGACGATGACGGAACGCGCCGAGTAGTCGACTCGCTTGCCGAGCAGGTTCTGACGGAAGCGGCCCTGCTTGCCCTTGAGCATGTCGGACAGCGACTTCAGCGGACGGTTGCCGGGGCCCGTCACCGGGCGGCCGCGACGGCCGTTGTCGAAGAGCGCGTCGACGGCCTCCTGGAGCATGCGCTTCTCGTTGTTCACGATGATCTCGGGCGCACCGAGGTCGAGAAGGCGCTTCAGGCGGTTGTTGCGGTTGATCACACGGCGGTACAGGTCGTTCAGGTCGGAGGTCGCGAAGCGGCCACCGTCCAGCTGCACCATCGGGCGAAGGTCCGGCGGGATGACCGGGACGCAGTCGAGGACCATGCCCTTGGGGCTGTTGCTCGTCTGCAGGAACGCGGAGACGACCTTCAGCCGCTTCAGCGCACGGGTCTTCTTCTGGCCCTTGCCGGTGCGGATGATCTCGCGGAGCTTCTCGGCCTCCTCCTCGAGGTCGAAGGACTCCAGGCGCTTCTGCAGCGCCGCGGCACCCATCGAACCGTCGAAGTACGTGCCGAAGCGGTCGCGCAGCTCGCGGTAGAGCAGCTCGTCGCCCTCGAGGTCCTGGACCTTGAGGTTCTTGAACCGGGTCCACACCTCGTCGAGGCGGTCGATCTCGCGCTGCGCACGGTCGCGCAGCTGCTTCATCTCGCGCTCGGCACCCTCGCGCACCTTGCGGCGCACGTCGGCCTTGGCACCCTCGGCCTCCAACTCGGCCAGGTCGGACTCGAGCTTCTTGGCGCGGGCCTCCAGGTCGGAGTCCCGGCGGTTCTCGACCTGCTGCCGCTCGACGGAGACGTGCGCCTCCAGGGAGGGCAGGTCGCGGGTGCGGCGCTCCTCGTCGACGTACGTGATCATGTACGCCGCGAAGTAGATGACCTTCTCGAGGTCCTTGGGCGCCAGGTCCAGCAGGTAGCCGAGGCGCGACGGGACACCCTTGAAGTACCAGATGTGCGTGACGGGGGCAGCCAGTTCGATGTGGCCCATCCGCTCACGGCGCACCTTGGCGCGAGTCACCTCGACGCCGCAGCGCTCACAGATGATGCCCTTGAAGCGGACACGCTTGTACTTGCCGCAGTAGCACTCCCAGTCCCGGGTCGGACCGAAGATCTTCTCGCAGAAGAGTCCGTCCTTTTCGGGCTTGAGGGTGCGGTAGTTGATGGTCTCGGGCTTCTTGACCTCGCCGTGGCTCCACTGACGGATGTCGTCAGCGGTGGCCAGGCCGATCCGGAGCTCGTCGAAGAAGTTGACGTCGAGCACTATGCGTCAATCCCTCTCAGGGTTGTAAGTCTGGGGGTCTGATACGGGGGTCCAGGGGCCGGCCGGAGGTTCCTCACCAGGGCCTCCGGCCGGACTCCCGTCAGACCTCTTCGACGCTGCTCGGCTCACGCCGGGACAGGTCGATGCCGAGCTCCTCCGCAGCGCGGAAGACATCCTCGTCGGTGTCACGCATCTCGATGGACATACCGTCGCTGGACAGCACCTCCACGTTCAGGCAGAGCGACTGCATCTCCTTGATGAGCACCTTGAAGGACTCGGGGATGCCGGGCTCGGGGATGTTCTCGCCCTTGACGATGGCCTCGTAGACCTTCACGCGGCCGGTGACGTCGTCGGACTTGATGGTCAGCAGCTCCTGGAGGGCGTAGGCGGCGCCGTATGCCTCCAGCGCCCACACCTCCATCTCGCCGAACCGCTGGCCACCGAACTGGGCCTTACCACCCAGCGGCTGCTGGGTGATCATCGAGTAGGGGCCGGTCGAGCGGGCGTGCAGCTTGTCGTCGACCAGGTGGTGGAGCTTCAGGATGTACATGTAGCCGACCGAGATCGGCTCCGGGAACGGCTCGCCGGAGCGGCCGTCGAACAACGGTGCCTTACCGGTCGGGAGCACCATGCGCTCGCCGTCGCGGTTCGGGATCGTGTGGTTCAGCAGACCGGCCAGCTCGTCCTCACGCGCACCGTCGAAGACGGGGGTGGCGACGTTGGTGCCGGGCTCGACCTTGTCGGCCGCGATGGCCTGCAGTCGCTGCGCCCAGTCGTCCGCGAGGCCGGAGACGTCCCAGCCGCGGCTGGCGAGCCAGCCGAGGTGGATCTCCAGGACCTGTCCCGGGTTCATTCGGGACGGGACACCCAGCGGGTTCAGGATGATGTCGACCGGAGTTCCGTCCTCGAGGAACGGCATGTCCTCGATGGGCAGGATCTTCGAGATGACACCCTTGTTGCCGTGTCGGCCGGCGAGCTTGTCACCGTCGGTGATCTTGCGCTTCTGCGCCACGTACACGCGCACCAGCTGGTTCACACCGGGGGGAAGCTCGTCGCCCTCCTCGCGGTCGAAGACGCGGACGCCGATGACCTTGCCGGTCTCGCCGTGCGGCACCTTCAGCGAGGTGTCACGCACCTCACGGGCCTTCTCACCGAAGATCGCGCGCAGCAGGCGCTCCTCCGGCGTCAGCTCGGTCTCGCCCTTCGGGGTCACCTTGCCGACGAGGATGTCGCCGGCGATGACCTCGGCGCCGATGCGGATGATGCCGCGCTCGTCGAGGTCGGCGAGGACCTCCTCGGAGACGTTCGGGATGTCCCGGGTGATCTCCTCGGGGCCGAGCTTGGTGTCACGGGCGTCGACCTCGTGCTCCTCGATGTGGATCGAGGAGAGGACGTCGTCCTGTACGAGGCGCTGCGACAGGATGATCGCGTCCTCGTAGTTGTGACCCTCCCACGGCATGAACGCCACGAGCAGGTTCTTGCCGAGGGCCATCTCGCCGTTCTCGGTGGCCGGACCGTCGGCCAGGACCTGGCCCTCGATGATCCGGTCGCCCTCGTTGACGATGACCTTCTGGTTGACCGAGGTGCCCTGGTTGGAGCGGGCGAACTTGGCCAGGCGGTACGTGATGTACGTGCCGTCGTCGTTGGCGGTGGTGATGTAGTCCGCGGAGACCTCCTGGACCACACCCGCCTTCTCGGCCTTGACCACGTCGCCGGCGTCGACGGCGGAGCGGTACTCCATGCCGGTACCGACGAGCGGGGACTCGCTCTTGATCAGCGGCACGGCCTGACGCATCATGTTCGCGCCCATGAGGGCACGGTTGGCGTCGTCGTGCTCGAGGAACGGGATCATGGCGGTCGCGACCGACACCATCTGGCGCGGCGAGACGTCCATGTAGTCCACGTCGTCACCGGCGACGTAGTCGACCTCGCCGCCACGGCGGCGGACCAGGACACGGTTCTCGGCGAAGCGCATGTCGTCCGAGAGCGTGGCGTTGGCCTGCGCGATGACGAATCGGTCCTCTTCGTCGGCCGTCAGGTAGTCCACCTCGTCGGTGACCTGACCGTCGACGACCTTGCGGTACGGGGTCTCGACGAAACCGAACGCGTTGACCCGGCCGTAGGAGGCGAGCGAGCCGATCAGACCGATGTTCGGGCCTTCGGGCGTCTCGATCGGGCACATGCGGCCGTAGTGCGAGGGGTGCACGTCACGGACCTCGAAGCCGGCCCGCTCACGGGAAAGACCACCCGGGCCAAGGGCCGACAGGCGGCGCTTGTGGGTGAGACCCGACAGCGGGTTGTTCTGGTCCATGAACTGCGACAGCTGGCTGGTGCCGAAGAACTCCTTGATGGAGGCGACGACCGGCCGGATGTTGATCAGGGTCTGCGGCGTGATCGCCTCGACGTCCTGCGTGGTCATGCGCTCACGGACGACGCGCTCCATACGAGCCAGACCCGTGCGGACCTGGTTCTGGATGAGCTCGCCGACGCTGCGCAGACGACGGTTGCCGAAGTGGTCGATGTCGTCGGTCTCGACGACAATGTCCGTGCCGCTGTCCCCGGTGGTCTCGGTCTCGCCGGCGTGCAGCTTCACCAGGTACTTGATCGTCGAGATGATGTCCTCGACGGTCAGGATGCCCGCGTCCAGCGGAGCGTCCGCACCCAGCTTCTTGTTGACCTTGTAGCGGCCGACCTTGGCGAGGTCGTAGCGCTTGGGGTTGAAGTACAGGTTCTCCAGCAGCGTCTGCGCGGCCTCACGCGTCGGGGGCTCGCCCGGGCGCAGCTTGCGGTAGATGTCGAGCAGCGCGTCGTCCTGGCCCTGGGTGTGGTCCTTCTCCAGGGTGGCGCGCATCGACTCGTACTCGCCGAACTCCTCGAGGATCTGCTCGGTGGTCCAGCCGAGAGCCTTCAGGAGAACGGTGACGGACTGCTTGCGCTTGCGGTCGATGCGGACACCGACCATGTCGCGCTTGTCGATCTCCATCTCCAGCCAGGCACCCCGGGACGGGATGATCTTGGCCGAGAAGATGTCCTTGTCGGACGTCTTGTCGATGGAGGAGTCGAAGTAGACACCCGGCGAACGGACCAGCTGCGACACCACGACACGCTCGGTGCCGTTGATGACGAAGGTGCCCTTGTTGGTCATGAGCGGGAAGTCGCCCATGAAGACCGTCTGGGACTTGATCTCGCCGGTCTCGTTGTTGGTGAACTCGGCCGTGACGAAGAGCGGGGCCGCGTACGTGAAGTCGCGCTCCTTGCACTCGTCGATGCTGTTCTTCGGCGGCTCGAAACGGTGGTCGCGGAACGTCAGCGACATCGACCCGGAGAAGTCCTCGATCGGGGAGATCTCCTCGAAGATCTCCTCCAGACCGGACTTGGTGGGGACATCCTGACCGGACTCCAGAGCCTCCTCGACCCGACTCTGCCAGGCGGTGTTGCCGAGCAGCCAGTCAAAGCTCTCGGTCTGCAGCGCGAGCAGGTTGGGAACCTCGAGAGGCTCCTTGATCTTTGCAAAAGAGATGCGCAGCGGGGCAGTGCTGGCGGCATTGTTCGTATTCGCGGTCGAGGCATTGCGCGAGGCGGCCAAGAGGGGGTCCTTCCGAGGGCTCGGACTCACTACGCGCGTACCGGTCCCTCTCCGACGCACAGAGACAGATTCCTCTGAAATGACGGCTTGGCCAGGTCAGAGGTGTTCTGATCGTCGGTGCTGAGGCGAGGGCAGACCCCTGGTGACGGGCAGGGGGCAGCTAACAGGCAGCGCAAAGGGTCAGTGTAGCCACTTGGCACACTGATGTCCAGCCCCGATTTTCTGTGACCCTCGTTGTCCTCAACGCCCTCGGCATGCCTGCCCTCGATGCACGTTGATACTGCCCTCTTCGTCGCCGATCCATGCCTCGGATTCGGATCCTTGTGACGACGCGTCCTGAGAATTGCGCGCTGCGTGCGGTTCGTCAAGGCCCCCATGGCCCAAACCACATGCCACCTGGGGTGCTTGGAGGCACGACGAAGATCACCATACTCCGCACACCCACCGGTGCAAGGCAGCCGCCGCCCGACGCCCAGGAACGCCGAAGAGCGACCACCCGGATGGATGATCGCTCTTTCGCGCTCAGGCGTTACAGGCTCTGTGAGCCTGAAAGGTCTTACTTGACCTCGACGGAGGCGCCGGCGCCCTTGAGGGACTCGGCGGCCTTCTCGGCGGCGTCCTTGGCGACCTTCTCGAGAACGGGCTTCGGGGCGCCGTCCACGAGGTCCTTGGCCTCCTTCAGACCCAGGGAGGTCAGCTCACGCACGACCTTGATGACCTGGATCTTCTTGTCGCCGGCACCCGTGAGGATGACGTCGAACTCGTCCTGCTCCTCGGCCTGGTCGGCGCCGGCACCGGCACCACCCGCGGGGGCGGCGACGGCGACCGCGGCGGCGGCAGCGGTGACGTCGAACTTGTCCTCGAACGCCTTCACGAACTCGGAGAGCTGGATGAGGGTCATGCCCTCGAACTCGGCGAGCAGTTCGTCCTGGGTGAGAGCCACGATGGCTTTCCTTCCACTAATTCGGCTGGTGCCGTATGTACATGTCTGGCGGGCGTACGTCCGGCCCGCTACGACCGCTTCCTCGGGCCCTGGGCCTCAGGCGGCGGTCATTTCGCGAGCCGAGTTACTCGGCACCGCCCTGCTCGTCCTGCTTGGCGCGAAGGGCGTCCACGGTGCGGACGAGCTTCGACGGGAGCGCCTGGAAGACCTGAGCAGCCTGCGTCTGCTTGCCCTTCATGGCACCCGCCAGCTTGGCGAGCAGAACCTCGCGGGACTCGAGGTCCGCAAGCTTCTTGATCTCGTCGGCGGACAGCGCCTTGCCGTCAAGGACACCGCCCTTGATGACGAGGTTCGGGTTGTCCTTGGCGAAGTCACGAAGACCCTTGGCCGACTCCACCGGGTCACCGGTGACGAAGGCGACCGCCGTCGGACCGTTGAACAGGTCGTCGAGCGTGTTGATCCCGGCCGCGTTGGCCGCGATCTTGGTCAGCGTGTTCTTCACCACGGCGTACTCGGAGTTCTCACCGAGCGAACGGCGCAGCGTCTTGAGCTGGGCCACGGTGAGACCCCGGTACTCGGTCAGCACAGCGGCGTTCGAGCTGCGGAACTTGTCCGTGAGCTCGGCTACCGTGGCAGCCTTGTCGGGCGTCGGCATAGAGCGTCGGCCTCCTTCCGGGTGATGAGGACCGCTCAAAAGGAGGCTGGGAAAACGAAACGCCCCGGCGCAGGCGCACGGGGCGTAGCTCGACCGATATCCCCATGGAGTGGGGTTCCGGGAGCACTTCCACAGTCACCTGCGCGGGTCGTCCGCCATTCAGCGGATCCTTCGGCCACCGGGCCCTCTTGCGAGCGCACGGCAACGACCAGCGGTCTTTGGCTTCTGTAGGAGAGTACGTGACCGGCTCGCCGTCAGGCAAATCCGGTCCTACGGCGCTCAGCCGCTCTGGGCCTGCTTCATCATCTCGGCCAGGTCGGCGGTGTCCTTGGCGGGCGGGGCCGTGACGGTCACCGGCTTGTTGTAGTCGAGGAAGGTGATGGTCATGTCCATCGGCCCCTTGTCGGCGTCGCCGCGCATCCGGAACTGCTTGGTGTGGTCGTCGCCATCGATCCACATGTCCATGGTCATCGAGTCGATGCCCATCTTCTGGTACTGCTCGAGGCTCTTCTCGCGCTGCTCACGGACGGTCTTGTTCTCACCCTTGAGGGAGGCCTTGAGATCGGCGACGGTGACCGTGCCCTTGTAGTGGGTGGTCTTCACGCCCTCGACGGTCTCGGTGCCGACCTTCTTCACGTCCTTGGAGCCGGTGAGGAAGGTGGATTCGCTGGCCGGGTTCTTGTCGGCCTGGCCGGCGCCCAGCTGGTCGGCGTTCAGCTCCTTGTCGGAGCCGAGGGCGGACATGTCGAACTTGATCCAGCTCTTGCCGTCCATCTCCTTGGACATCTCGGCGTTCCCGCCGATGTACATGGCCTTGCCGACGAGCCGGATCTCGACCGGACCGTCGGTGGCCTGGTCCTGCGCCGTCATCTTCATGCTCATGGCCAGCGGCTTCATGCTCATCGCCGCCTCGCCGGAGACCTGCCCCTCGCCGGGGACCTTGCCGGTCATCCGGTAGCGCAGAGACGTGATGTCCTCGGTGTTCTTGGCGGCCTTGGCGACGGCCGCCGCGGGCGTCATCGCCGGCGACTGCTCCGCCTTGTCGCCCTTCTGGCAGGCGACCGCTCCCCCGGCGAACAGCAGGGCCACGAGGCCGGCACCCATCGCTCTGCGACGTACCGGACCACGAACGGCAGACTCCATCGATTCCCCCCAAAGGAATACATGGCTGATACACAGTAAGGACGCGAGCCTAACCCCAAGAGGTGGCAAAGGTCATCTCAATTCCCGTGTGAATCACGCGCACCAACCGTCTCAGGAGCCACTGCCATTCAGGTTCTGCTTCTTCAGCAGCTCCCTGAAGTCCTCGGTGTCGCCCGCCGGCGGCCTCCTGGCGGACGCCTTCACGCCGTAGTCGCTGTAGTACGCGGTCTGGCTGTACTCACCGGCCGACATCCGGCCCTTCTCCGTCTTCTTGACCAGCAGGTCCTTGCCGTCGACCCATATGTCCACGCTCTCCGTGCTGACGCCGGCCTGGGTGAGCTGCTTCCTCAGTCCGGCCAGCTGGCTCGCGGAGAGGCTGGAGTTCTTGCCGGCGAGGTCGGCGACGTCCACCGTGCCCGAGTAGTGCGTGGTGTCCACGCCGCGCACCGTCTCGCTGCCGACCTTCTTGACGTCCCCGGAGGCGAGCAGCAGCTTCACCGACTGGTTGGGCGTCGTGTTCTGCATCTGGTCCTTGAGGTAGGCGCCGGAGCTGCCGCCGAGTTCGGCGAGGTCGTCGTAGCCGTACCGGATCCAGTGCTTGCCGCCCGCCTGCTGGGCGAACTTCTCGCCCATCTTGGCGTAGTAGGCGTCGGGCAGATAGCGGGCCTGCATCGAGGTGGTGCCGAGCCGGCGCATGGTGTCCGCCATGGTCCCGCCGGTGTACGTGATGGTGAGGTTGCCGGTGAGTCCGTCGGCCCAGCCGAGGGCGCCGTCGGCCGTCATGGACATCAGCGAGCCCATCGTGGTCGTCGACTCGACCTTGGCGGAGTCGGCGCCGTCGGTGGACTTCTCGGCACTACGCAGCGCGGCCATGGGGCTGACGTGCGTCGCGCCCCGGCCGGACGCCTTGTCGTCCTTGCCGCCCCCCGAGGAGTCCGAGGAGCTACAGGCCGCCACCCCCGACAGTGCGGTCAACACCGCGACGGCAAGGCCCACTTGGCGCGCTGTCGTGCTCTTCATCCGTCCCCCACCCCTATGCGGTCACTGTGCCTGCACGCTAACGCAGGGCACAGACACGTATCAGGAAAAGGGACGGGCCCCGCACCTCGAAAGGTTGCGGGGCCCGTCCGGAAACTCGCGTACGCGCGGCTGCCGTCAGAATCAGACGGCGGCCGGGTCCTCCTCGACGAGGAGGTTGCGGGTGCGGTTCGAGTCGACCGGAATGCCGGGGCCCATCGTGGTGCTGATGGCGGCCTTCTTGATGTAGCGACCCTTGGCGGCGGACGGCTTCAGACGGAGGATCTCCTCCAGCGCGGCGCCGTAGTTCTCCACCAGCTTGTCGTCCTCGAACGACGTCTTGCCGATGATGAAGTGCAGGTTCGAGTGCTTGTCGACGCGGAACTCGATCTTGCCGCCCTTGATGTCGTTGACGGCCTTCGTCACGTCCGGGGTCACGGTGCCGGTCTTGGGGTTCGGCATGAGACCACGGGGACCGAGCACGCGGCCGAGGCGGCCGACCTTGCCCATGAGGTCCGGGGTGGCGACGACGGCGTCGAAGTCCAGACGGCCCTTCGACACCTCGTCGATCAGCTCGTCGGCACCGACGATGTCGGCGCCCGCGGCACGCGCGGCCTCGGCACGGTCACCGGTCGCGAAGACCAGGACCCGGGCGGTCTTACCGGTGCCGTGCGGAAGGTTCACGGTGCCACGGACCATCTGGTCGGCCTTGCGCGGGTCGACACCCAGGCGGAAGGCGACCTCGACGGTGCCGTCGAACTTGGTCGTGGAGGTCTCCTTGGCGAGACGGACGGCCTCGAGCGGGGCGTAGAGCTTCTCCCGGTCGATCTTCTCGTCCGCAGCGCGGAGAGACTTGCTGCGCTTGCTCACTGCTTCTCCTGGTGATTCTTAGGAGTCGTGGTCCGGGCCGAGCAGGCCCCGCCACTTCTACTGGTTTACGGGGGAGTTGGGGCTCAGCCCTCGACCGTGACGCCCATGGAACGCGCGGTGCCCGCGATGATCTTCGCGGCGGCGTCCAGGTCGTTGGCGTTGAGGTCGGGGAGCTTCGTCGTGGCGATCTCGCGGACCTGCGCCTCGGTGATCTTGGCGACCTTGGTCTTGTGCGGCTCGCCGGAGCCCTTCTCGATGCCCGCGGCCTTGAGGATCATCTTGGCGGCCGGCGGCGTCTTGGTGATGAAGGTGAAGGAGCGGTCCTCGTAGACCGTGATCTCCACCGGGATCACCCAGCCACGCTGCGACTCGGTCGCGGCGTTGTACGCCTTGCAGAACTCCATGATGTTGACGCCGTGCTGACCCAGCGCGGGGCCGACCGGCGGAGCCGGGTTGGCGGCACCGGCCTGGATCTGGAGCTTGATGAGCCCCGTGACCTTCTTCTTCTTGGGAGGCATTACTCTCCGGGTCCTTTCGGTTCGGGTCCTGCCTGTCTCCGGGGACCACCCGAACGCAGGCATACCGCACAACGATAACGGGTATGGATGTGCGGCCAAAAACCGAGCAGGTCAGGCGTGCTGCGAACAGCCCACCTGACCTGGTCGGAAGCTCTTTTCCGGAAGAAGCTAGTTCTTCTGGATCTGGTCGAAGGAGAGCTCGACCGGCGTCTCGCGGCCGAAGATCTCCACCAGGCCCTTGACCTTCTTCGAGTCGGGGTTGATCTCGTTGATGGTCGCCTGGAGCGTGGCGAAGGGGCCGTCGGTGACGGTGACCGAGTCGCCGACCTCGAAGTCCAGCACCTGGACCTCGACCTTGCGCTGCGGGGCGGGCTTGCCCTCGGCCTCGGCGGCCTCGCGGGCGGCCTTCTCCTCGGCCTCCGGGGCGAGCATCTTGACGATCTCGTCCAGGGTCAGCGGGTAGGGGTCGTAGGCGTTGCCCACGAAGCCGGTGACGCCGGGGGTGTTGCGGACGACGCCCCAGGACTCGTTCGTCAGGTCCATGCGGACGAGGACATAGCCCGGGAGCTTGTTCTGCTTGATCGTCTTGCGGTCGCCGTTCTTGATCTGGACGACCTCTTCCTGCGGCACCTCGGCCTGGAAGATGTAGTCCTCGACGTTCAGCGAGACGGCGCGCTGCTCCAGGTTGGTCTTCACGCGGTTCTCGTAGCCGGCGTAGGTGTGGATGACGTACCACTCGCCGGGCAGGGTGCGAAGTTCCTCGCGGAGGGCCACGACGGGGTCGACCGGCTCGGTCTCCTCCTCGACGGCCTCTTCCTCGGCCTCGGCAGCGTCGTCGTCGGCGGCCTCGCCATCGGCGGCTTCCTGCTCGTCCACGACCTGCAGAGCGGCTTCCTCGGCGGGCTCGCCCGCCTCGGCCTCGGCAGCCTCGAACTCGTCCTGCTCGTCCGCGCCCTCGACGATGTCCAGCTCGTCGTCCACGGACTGGTCCGGCTCGATGGCGTCGTCGTTCAGGTTCGTGTCAGACACGGTGGCTGCTTCTTCCTGGATACATAGGGGTGGAACATGCGAAAGGGGCGCCGGGTACCTCGGCGCCCTTCGCTCTCGGCTCAGCCGAAGACGTACTTGGCCGCGTGGTTGAGTCCATAGTCAATCACTGTGACCAGGCCGATCATGATGACGACGAAGACGATCACCACACTGGTGTACGTCGTCAGCTGGTTACGCGTCGGCCAGACGACCTTGCGGAGCTCGGCGACGACCTGGCGGTAGAAGAGGGCAAGCCTCTTGAGCGGACCCTTCTTGGCCCGCTTGCCGCCCTTGCGGGCCTTCTTCGGCTCCTGCGCCTCGTCCTGGGCGTCAGGCGTGTCGATGGAGCCCACGGCGTCCGCCATTCGTCCTCACCTGTTCCCGGGTCGTGGCCGTGCCGCGCCCGGTCTGAGCCGCACGGCGTTGCAATGCTGTACGTACATGGGCACACCTGGCGAAGGTGTGTGTAGCAGGGCCGGAGGGACTTGAACCCCCAACCGCCGGTTTTGGAGACCGGTGCTCTACCAATTGAGCTACGACCCTTTGCGTGTCCCCCAACGTACCGCATCCGGACGGGTGCTCGGTGTGCACCGCCCGCGGCGCGGCAGCTGATGGCCAACGAGGTGAGAGTGTACGTGGTCCGAAGCGCCCCGTCGAACAGAAAGCGCCCGTGGGGGCCTTGGGAGAACGGGATCGCCGGGAAAGGGGCGGAAGATCACCCAGGCCATCGATGGATTCCGGACGGGTGTTCAGTGACAGACCCCTGGATGTTCAGTCTGTGAAACCCGCGTGCCGCGCGGGTTTCCGGTCTGAAACGATGGGCCCCATGAGCGCTGCAACCCCTCCCACCGAGCGCCGGGTCTCCGCCCGAGTCGGCGCGATCTCCGAGTCCGCCACCCTCGCCGTGGACGCCAAGGCCAAGGCCCTCAAGGCCGCCGGGCGTCCGGTGATCGGCTTCGGCGCCGGTGAACCCGACTTCCCGACTCCGGACTACATCGTCGCGGCCGCGATCGAGGCCTGCAGTAACCCGAAGTACCACCGGTACACCCCGGCCGGCGGTCTGCCCGAGCTCAAGGCCGCGATCGCAGCGAAGACGCTGCGCGACTCCGGCTGGGAGCCCGACGTCTCGCAGATCCTCGTCACCAACGGCGGCAAGCAGGCGATCTACGAGGCGTTCGCCGCGATCCTCGACCCCGGCGACGAGGTCATCGTGCCGGCGCCGTACTGGACGACGTACCCGGAGTCGATCCGGCTGGCGGGCGGCGTCCCGGTGGAGGTCGTCGCCGACGAGACGACCGGCTATCGCGTGAGCGTGGAGCAGCTGGAGGCGGCCCGTACGAAGAAGACGAAGGTCGTCCTCTTCGTCTCGCCGTCCAACCCGACCGGCGCCGTGTACTCCGAGGCCGAGACCGAGGCGATCGGCCGCTGGGCCGTCGAGCACGGCCTGTGGGTGCTGACCGACGAGATCTACGAGCACCTGGTCTACGGCGACGCGGTCTCCGTGTCCCTGCCGGCGCTGCTGCCGGAGCTGCGCGACAAGTGCGTCGTGGTCAACGGCGTCGCGAAGACGTACGCCATGACGGGCTGGCGCGTGGGCTGGGTCATCGGCCCGAAGGACGTGGTCAAGGCCGCGACCAACCTGCAGTCGCACGCCACGTCGAACGTCTCGAACGTGGCGCAGGTGGCCGCCCTGGCCGCCGTCTCCGGCGGCCTGGAGGCCGTGGCGGAGATGCGTGAGGCCTTCGACCGCCGCCGCAGGACCATCGTGCGGATGCTCAACGAGATCGACGGCGTGGTCTGCCCGGAGCCCGAGGGCGCCTTCTACGCGTACCCGTCGGTCAAGGGCCTGCTCGGCAGGGAGATCCGCGGCAAGCGCCCGCAGGACACGGTCGAGCTCGCCGCGCTGATCCTTGAGGAGGCCGAGGTCGCGGTCGTCCCGGGTGAGGCGTTCGGCACGCCGGGTTACCTGCGGCTGTCGTACGCCCTGGGGGACGAGGACCTCGTCGAGGGCGTCAGCCGGATCCAGAAGCTGCTGGCGGAGGCCAAGGCCTGACGTTCGCGGCACACGGGGACTGATTCGCCGGTTTCGGCGGGTCGGTCCCTGTTTGTCTGGGTTCCTTTGGTTTCCTTTGGGTTTCTTTGTGCGAGCAAGACCACGTACGTGGAATCCGCTTTCGGGACGGCCGGGACGTGCGGCAGGATCCTGGAATGGAGCGTGTACGTGATGTCTCTGAGCTGCCGAAGGCCCATCTGCATCTGCATTTCACCGGGTCGATGCGGCCCAACACCGTCCTGGAGCTGGCCGACAAGTACGGCGTGCGGCTGCCCGAGACGCTGTCCGAGGCGCTGACCAGCGGGGAGCCGCCGAAGCTGCGGGCGACGGACGAGCGGGGCTGGTTCCGTTTCCAGCGGCTGTACGACGCCGCGCGCTCGTGCCTGCGGCAGCCGGAGGACATCCAGCGACTGGTGCGGGAGGCCGCCGAGGAGGATCTGCAGGACGGCTCGGGCTGGCTGGAGATCCAGGTGGACCCGACGTCGTACGCACCCCGTCTGGGTGGTCTGATCCCGGCGCTGGAGATCATCCTGGACGCGGTCGAGACGACCATGCGGGACACGGGCCTGGGCATGCGGCTGCTGGTCGCCGCGAACCGAATGAAGCATCCGCTGGACGCCCGCACGCTGGCCCGGCTGGCCGTGCGGTACGCGGAGCGGGGCGTGGTCGGCTTCGGTCTGTCGAACGACGAACGCCGCGGCATGGCGAGGGACTTCGACCGGGCGTTCGCGATCGCCCGCGAGGGCGGGCTGCTGTCGGCCCCGCACGGCGGCGAGCTGACCGGCCCCGCCTCGGTCCGCGACTGCCTGGACGACCTGCGCGCCCACCGCATCGGGCACGGCGTGCGGGCGGCGGAGGACCCCCGGCTGCTGGAGCGTCTGGCGCGCAAGGGCGTGACGTGCGAGGTGTGTCCCGCCTCGAACGTGGCCCTGGGTGTGTACGAGAAGCCGGAGGACGTGCCGCTGCGGACGTTCCTCGACGCCGGCGTCCCGATGGCGCTCGGCGCCGACGACCCCCTTCTGTTCGGCTCCCGGCTGGCCGCCCAGTACGACATCGCGCGACGCCACCACGGCTTCACGGACGGGGAGTTGGCGGAACTGGCCCGTCAGTCGGTACGGGCCTCGGCGGCACCGGAGGACGTGAAGGTGAAGCTGCTCTCGGGCGTCGACGCCTGGCTCAGCGCCCCGGCCGTCTGAAGTGGGCGTAGGGCGGATAGGGCTTGAAGCAGATCAGCACCTCGACGGGGTGTCCGCCGCCGGGCGGCTGGATCAGGCTCGGCAGCGCCGCCATCAGCGCGGATCGCCCGGTGTGGACGCGTTTCTGACGCGGCCCCCAGCCCGCCGCGTACGCCAGGGTCGTGGCCGCCCCGGCGAAGACGCCCCGGCTGCCGAACAGGAAGAACGTGCGGGCGTGCGTGGCGTGCCGCAAGTCCTCGCGGAAGTCGGCGCGGTCCCACTCCTCGCGCCATGACCCGGCGTCCCGGGCGGTGCGTGCCTCGTCGGTGCGTGCGGTCAGGGGCGTGCCCTGCCGCAGTCCGCGGCGCAGATCGGGCCACTTGCTGGGGCGCAGGCCGGACGAGTGGTGGGCCAGGACCAGGTCGACCGGCTCGCCCCAGCCCTCGTCGGCCGGGATCCCGTCACGCAGCGGCACATGGACGATCGTGCGGCGGGAGCAGGCGGCGAAGGAGAACAGGCCCGCGAGCCGGCTGAGCCCGTCGTGATCGCCCAGCAGCAGGCCGATCGGGTCCGGTGCGCTCAGGGAGGTGTGGCGCAGGGTCTCACGGGGCTGGACCACCCGGTGTTCGTGCGGGCCGAGGCGGGGGCGGAACTCGTGAAGCCTCAGGCGCATGGGGTGCCTGGGAGGTACGGCCGTGCGGCGTGACGAGGTGTGTCATGCCCCCAGCGTTCCGGTCAGGCCCGGGCCTCGGCAACGGAGATTCCGGCGGTCAGCGTGCGGGCCAGGCGCCGGGCGAAGTCGTCGGCCGGCGGCGGGCCGGTCTCCGTCGACTCGTACGCGAACGCCCGCTGGGCGCAGGCGCCCAGGAGCAGGGAGGCGGCGGCGAAGGTGTCGGCGTCGGGGCGGACGCGCCCGAGCTCCTGCTCGGCCCGCAGATAGGTGTCCAGCCCCTGGATCGGCTTGTGCGGACCCGTGCCCATCTCCCGCATCGCGTCGTCGTGCCGCCGCTTGAGCTGGGTCTCGGCATACAGGGAGGCGGCGATCGGGAAGCTCTGCTCGTAGAACAGGGCGGCCTGGCGGGTGATCTCGGTGAGGTTCTCCTCCAGCGTGCCCCGGCCGGGCTCGGCGGCGAGGCTGCTGAGCAGGGGCGTCAGCCGGGGCAGCCGCTCCGACAGGACCCGGATGAACAGGTCCTCCTTGCCGGCGAAGTACTTGTAGAGCGCCGCCTCGGAGCAGCCGGCCTCCCTGGCGATCTCCTTGGTGGTGGTGCGGGCCAGCCCGACGGTGAGCATCAGCTCGTGAGCGGCATCGAGGATGCGGACACGGGCCGGCTTCGTCTCCATGGCACGTCCAATCGGGCTTGACGGGTGGGTGAGTGTTTACCCACTCTAGTGGGAGGCAGGGGTGAGTGAATACTCACCCACCGACTGCGAGCACGGGAGCACTCATGAAACTCACCGTTTTCGGCGCCACCGGTGGCATCGGCCGGGAGATCGTCCGCCAGGCCCTGGACGCGGGCCACGAGGTCACGGCGGTGGTACGGGATCCGGCGCGGCTGTCCGTGACGGGCGAGCGGCTGGAGGTGTTCCGGGACGACCTGGGCGACCCGGAGGCCGTACGCCCGGCGGCGGCCGGCCGGGACGTGGTCCTGTCCGGGCTCGGGGCGCGCAGCCGCAAGGACGCGGGGGTCGCGGCCCGGCTCACGCGTACGGTCCTGCGCGCCATGGAGGCCGAGGGGGTGCGGCGGCTGCTCGTGGTGAGCGCCGGGCCGGTCGGGCCGGCGCCCGAGGGTGAAGGGCTGCTCGACCGCACCGCGCGCGGGATCGTCTCCGCGCTGCTCAAGGACGTCTACGCCGATCTGGGCGAGATGGAGGCCGAGTTGGCGCGCAGCGCCACCGACTGGACGGCCCTGCGGCCGCCGCGCCTGCAGAACAAGCCGGTCACGGGGGTGTACCGGACGGTGGTCGGCGGCTTCCCGGCCGGGGGCCGGTTCATCGCCCGGGCGGACGTGGCCCACGCGATGCTGGCGATGGCCGGGGACCCGGGGACGGTGAAGCAGGGGGTGGGCGTCGCGTATTGAGAGCGCCTACGACGGCGGTCTGCGACCGCGGCCGGCAAAGACGCTCCGCGCGGCCCCCTACAGGCTGACCCCGACCGTCACCGGCTCGTTGACCAGCGTGATCCCGAAGGCGTCGCGGACGCCGGCGACGACCTCGCGGGCGAGGGCGAGCAGGTCCTCGGTGGTGGCCGCGCCCCGGTTGGTGAGGGCGAGGGTGTGCTTGGTGGAGATGCGGGCGGGGCCGGCGCCGTAGCCCTTGGTGAAGCCGGACTTGTCGATCAGCCAGGCGGCGGAGGTCTTGGTGCGGCCCTCCCCCGCCGGGTAGGCGGGCGGCTGGACGCCGTCGCCGAGGCGCTCCTCCACGCGCGCGTGGAACGCGGCGAACTGCGCGTCGGTGAGGATCGGGTTGGTGAAGAAGGAACCGGCCGACCAGGTGTCGTGGTCCTCGGGGTCCAGGACCATGCCCTTGCCGGAGCGCAGCTTGAGGACGGTCTCGCGGGCCGCGGCCAGCGGCACGCGGTCGCCGGGCTCGACGCCGAGGGCGCGCGCGGTCTCGGCGTACCTGATCGGACCGGAACGGCCGTCCGCGTCCTCCAGCTCGAAGCGGACGCGCAGGACGACGTACCGCTCGGGGTCGGACTTGAAGCGGCTGTGGCGGTAGGAGAAGGCGCAGTCGGCGTTCGGGACCGTGACCGTCTCGCGGGTGCGTCGGTCGTAGGCGACTACCTCGGTGATGGTGGAGGAGACCTCCTGGCCGTACGCCCCCACGTTCTGGATGGGGGTCGCGCCCGCCGAGCCGGGGATGCCGGCCAGGCACTCGACGCCGGCGAGGCCGGCCTCCACGGTGCGCGCGACGGCGTCGCTCCACACCTCGCCGGCGGCCAGCTCCAGGCGCCTGCCGGTCTGCTCGAAGCCCTTGGTGGCGATGACGAGTGCGGTGCCCGCGAAGCCCTTGTCGCCGATGACCAGGTTCGAGCCGCCGCCGATCACCAGCAGCGGCGTACCGGTGTCGTCGGCCTCGCGGACGGCGGCGATCACCTCGGCGTCGGTCGTCGCGGTGAGCAGCCGGGTCGCGGGGCCGCCCAGCCGGAAGGTGGTCAGGGGGGCGAGAGGGGCGTCGTGGAGTTCCTGCACGGGCCCAAGACTACGAGACGCCACCGACAGCCCCGGCAGCGCTCGGGCGGCGGAGCGGCCACGCGCGCGTACGGCCCCGCCGGGGTGGGGCGGGGCCGTACGCACGCGTGCTCAGCTCAGGCGCCGGAACGCCTCCGTCCAGTCCAGCGGCAGTTCGTCGCCGGAGGTCGTCCAGCCGGCGAACTTGGAGTCCCGCATCTGGGTGGCCAGGCCGCCGGAGGCCGGGGCGTGCACGCCGGAGCGGGCGAACTCCTTGAGCGCCTTCGGCGACTCCCAGGCGGAAAGGGTCCAGAAGGTCCGCTTCAGGGGCTGCGCCTTCAGGGAGGCTCCGTAGGCGCCGGGCGCGCGGCTGACCTGCCGCCACACGCCGGGCGTGCGGACCAGGAAGCGGAGCGCTCCCCAGAGGGTGCGGGTCTCGAAGCGGGAGGCGAAGACGTGCACCTCGGCGTCGTGCGGCGGGGGGTTCGGCACGGTCCAGGGCAGGGTGGGCATGGCTGCTCCTCGGGGTCGGGCGGGTCGGGGAGTTCAGTGGGACGCCGTCTCGAGCACCGGCTCCGCCGTCGGCCCCGCGGTCGTCGCGAGCTGTGCGGCGCGCCGCCGGGTGGGGATCAGCAGGGCCGCCACCCCGGCGAGCGCGACGACAAAGGAGCCGGTCACCAGCGCGGGCTTCAGTCCGTCGACGAAGGCCTGGCCGGACTCGTAGCCGCCCTGCGCCGAGAAGATCGACGACATGATCGCGATGCCGAGTGCGCCGCCGACCTCGCGCAGGGCGTTGTTGGCGCCGGAGGCGATGCCCTGTTCCTTGGGGAGGACGCTGGACATGACCAGGTTGGCCGCCGGGGCGAAGTACAGCGCCATGCCGATGCCGCTCAGGATCAGGCCGGGCAGCTGGGCGGCGTAGGAGACGCCGGTCGTCGCCACGGTGGCGATCCAGCCGAGGCCCGCGGCCTGCAGGAAGAGCCCGGTGGCGACGACGGGTCGGCCGCCGATGCGGTCGGAGAGGATGCCGGCGATCGGCGCGACGAGCATCGGCATGCCGGTCCAGGGCAGCATCCTGAGGCCCGCCTCGGTGGGCGAGTAGCCGAGGACGCCCTGCATGAACTGGCTGAGCAGGAAGATCGAGCCGAACATCCCGAGGAACATCAGCAGGCTCGCGGCATTGATCCCGGCGAAGGCGCGGGAGCGGAACAGCCGCATCGGGAGCATGGGGTTCTTGGCGCGCAGGCTGTAGAGGACGAACCCGAACAGCAGCGCCGATCCGGCGAACAGGCCGGTCATCACCAGCGGGGCGGTCCAGCCGTCGGCGGGCCCGCGGACCAGGCCGTAGACGATCCCGAAGAGGCCGCCGCTGGCGAGCAGGGTGCCGGGGATGTCGAGCGGGGCGCCGGTGCCGTGGGACTCGGCGAGGCGCAGCCGGGCGAGCGGCAGCACGGCGATGCCCAGCGGGACGTTCAGCCAGAAGATCCAGTGCCAGGAGACGTGCTCGGTGAGGCTGCCGCCGATCAGCGGTCCGGAGGCCACGGCGAGACCGTTGACGGCGCCCCATATCCCGTACGCCATCCCGCGCTTGGCGGCGGGCACGGCGGCGGTCAGCAGGGTGAGCGTCAGGGGCATCATGATGGCCGCGCCGACGCCCTGGACGGCGCGGGCGGCGATCAGGGAGTCGATCCCGGTGGCCATGGCCGCCGCGGCGGAGGCGCCGGTGAAGACGATGAGGCCGACGAGGAACATCCGGCGACGGCCGAAACGGTCGCCGAGCGCCGCGCCGAACATCAGCAGGACGGCGAAGGTGAGCGTGTACGCGCTCACCGTCCACTCCAGATCACCCAGCGCCCCGCCGAGGTCGTTGCGGATGGAGGGCAGTGCGGTGGTGACGACGAGGTTGTCGAGGGCCGCCATGAATCCGGCGACGCTGGTGATGACGAGGGCCCAGACGGTTCCCCCGCGACGTGCGGTCTGCTGTGACATCGCTCCCCCAGCGGGTGAGTCGGCCGCTGCTGCGGTTCAGTTTGGTTAGTTAGTGATGACTAATTTTCGCGGACATGGAGAGGCGCCTGCGACACCCTTCCCGTGGGCTACTTCCCCAGCCGGCCCTTGAGCCGCGCCTCCGGGAACAGCCCTTCCCAGACCCGGTGCTCGGGCGGAAAGCCCATCGCCACCAGGCAGTTGATGAGCATTCCGTACGCCATGAACGTCGTCGTCTCCTCGACCTCGGCACCGAGCGGCAGATGGACCGTGTCCCACAACCGCATCCAGCCCGCCCGCACCTCCTCGCCGAGTTCGTGGTCGCCGGCCTGCTCGGCGGCGGCCACGGTGACGTACATCTGCATCTGCATCAGCAGCCGCTCGGGGCGCTCGGCGATGACCTCGGTGTACGCGTTCGCCATGGCGAGCAGGGCGTCTTCACCCTCCAGCCCCTCGGCGGCCTCCTCGAACGTGCGGATGGTGTCCTGCATGCAGCGCTGGGCCACCGCGAGGAAGATCGCCTTCTTGCCCGGGAAGAGACGGAAGAGATACGGCTGCGAGACCCCGACCCGCTTGGCGATCGCCTCGGTCGAGGTGCCGTAGTAGCCGCCGCGGGCGAACTCGGTGGTCGCCGCACGAATGACGCTCTCGCGCCTCTCTTCTGCACTCATCCTGGCCATGCAAGTAAGTTAGTACTCAATCACTAACTACGTCAAGGGCCGCCGGAACACCTCTCCCCCTTCACCCGTTGTCGCAGGTAGGGGGACTCACACCAGTAAGGGGCGCCCCCCAATGGAGGACGCCCCTTACAACCAGCTCAAGATGTGCCGCTCAGGCCAGCTGCACGACCGCCCGCGACATCCCCAGCACCTTCTGGCCGCCGCTGGTCGCCGTGAGGTCCACGCGGACCCTGTTGTCGTCGAGCTTGACGGCGACCTTGCCGCTGACCTCGATCGTGGCGCCCTGGTCGTCGTTCGGGACGACGACGGGCCTGGTGAAGCGGACGCCGTACTCGACGACCGCGCCCGGGTCGCCGGTCCAGTCGGTGACCACCCGGACCGCCTCCGCCATGGTGAACATGCCGTGCGCGATGACGTCCGGCAGTCCGACCTCGTTGGCGAACTTCTCGTTCCAGTGGATCGGGTTGAAGTCCCCGGAGGCGCCCGCGTACTGGACGAGCGTGGCGCGGGTCACGGTGAAGGTCTGGGCGGGCAGTTCGGTGCCGACCTCGACGCCGTCGTAAGCGATCTTCGCCGTCATCGGTTCCTCACGCCTCCTCTGCCGCACGGGCGACCAGTTTCGTCCAGGCGGTGACGACGTGCTCGCCCGCCTCGTCGTGGACCTCGCCGCGAATGTCCAGGATCTCGTTGCCGGCCATGGACTTGACGGCCTCGATGGTCGAGACGACGGTCAGCCGGTCCCCGGCGCGCACCGGGCGGACGTAGGCGAACTTCTGGTCACCGTGCACGACGCGGCTGTAGTCCAGGCCGAGTTGCGGGTCCTCGACGACCTGTCCGGCGGCCTTGAAGGTGATGGCGAAGACGAAGGTCGGCGGGGCGATCACGTCGGGGTGACCGAGGGCCTTGGCGGCCTCCGGGTCCGTGTACGCCGGATTGGGGTCCCCCACCGCTTCCGCGAACTCGCGGATCTTCTCCCGGCCCACCTCGTAGGGCTCGGTGGGCGGGTAGCTCCGCCCCACGAAGGACTGGTCGAGCGCCATGGCTCGGCACCTCCTGGTGTCTGCCTGTCGATGTCCGGCTGGTGCCGGGGTCCGGTCGGCCGTCGGTCGGCCGGCCTACTTCCGGCCGATCGAGCAAGAGCTGCCAGGCGAGCAGCAAGTGCTGTCGTCCGATCAGCAACTGCTTCCGGCCGACCGGTCATTGCTATCAGTCGGCCTTTGATCGCTGTCGGTCGCCCCATGGTTACTCATGGTCGATCCATGACGGAGCGGAACCGGACGGTAACCGGGGCCGAAACGACGTGAGGCCGCCCCCCGACTGCGGGGGCGGCCTCACGAACGAGCCTGATTTATCGCGTCTCGCGGTGCGCGGTGTGCGCATTGCAACGCGGGCAGTGCTTCTTCATCTCAAGACGGTCCGGGTTGTTACGCCGGTTCTTCTTGGTGATGTAGTTCCGCTCCTTGCACTCCACGCAGGCCAGCGTGATCTTCGGGCGGACGTCGGTGGCAGCCACGTGAGTGCTCCTTGACGAACGGATGGAAATGGATTAACGCATAGAAGAGTAGCCGATCGAAGGACCGACCCCACAATCGGCTACCGTCAGTAGCGGTGACCGGACTTGAACCGGTGACACAGCGATTATGAGCCGCTTGCTCTACCGACTGAGCTACACCGCTGAGATGCACACTCCGCGAACGGTGTCTGCACCAGAGCCCCAATGCGGAATCGAACCGCAGACCTTCTCCTTACCATGGAGACGCTCTACCGACTGAGCTATTGGGGCGAGCGATGAAGACATTACACGCTCCGCCGCCGTTCGCCCAAATCCGTTTCGCGGCCCCCGTCCCGGCCCGTTCCACGACCTGTCACGGCCCCCGCCCAGACCCGTTTCGCCGCTCCCCCGCGGGCCCCTGCGGCCCCTGCCGTACGGCGGACCACACCGGTACGACTATTGCGCTCCTCCCCGACTCGCGCGGACCGCCGTCCTACGCTCGTCTCACTCTGCGTGATCTTGCGTCTTGCCGCACAGTCCCCGAGCACCTGGAGCGCGATGCCCGAGAGCCAGCCGCCGCCCCACTCGTGGTCCTCCTCCTCGGGCGCCTCGGGCAGTTCGGGTTCCGCGGGTCAGGGGGGCGATCCGTCCGCGCTGCTGCTGTGCGGAGCGCGCCTGACCGACGGCCGGACCGTGGACGTACGGCTGGGCGGCGGACGTATCGAGGCGGTCGGCACGGCCGGCAGCCTGGCCGCGGGTGGGCCGCAGGGCTGCGGCACGCGCGTGGACCTCACCGGGTATCTGCTCCTGCCGGCCCCGGCCGAGCCGCACACCCATCTGGACAGCGCGTTGTCGGCCGAGGGCGACGGCCCGGTGTCGTACGACTCCAAGGACGTCCAGCGCCGGGCCACCGAGGCGGCGTTGCTTCAGCTGGGGCACGGGGCGACCGCACTGCGCGCGCACGTGCGCGTGGGCGATGTCCAGGGGCTGGGGCCGCTCGCCGCCGTACTGCAGGCGCGGCGTTCGCTGCGCGGGC
This sequence comes from Streptomyces sp. NPDC048419, assembly GCF_043200415.1. Lineage (NCBI taxonomy): Bacteria > Bacillati > Actinomycetota > Actinomycetes > Kitasatosporales > Streptomycetaceae > Streptomyces > Streptomyces sp. NPDC048419. Next base: position 48,594 of record NZ_JBICXT010000011.1, read on the forward strand.
TGACGGAGCTGACGACGGTGGCGATGCCGAGGGTGCTGACGGGCGTGGCCGGGGCGGACGGGCTGGCGATGCTGCGGGACGCGCTGAAGATGGGCGCCTCCGTGGTGGGCGGCTGTCCGGACCTGGACCCGGATCCGACCGGGTACGTGGAGGCGGTCCTCGAGGTCGCCTCCGAGCACGGCTGCCCCGTCGACCTGCACACCGACGCCGACGATCCGGCCCGGCTCGCCCGGCTCGTCGCGATGGCCGCCGGGCTGCGGCCCGGGGTGACGCTGGGCCCGTGCGGCGGCCTCGCCGGCCTGCCCGCCGAGTTGATCCGGCGCACGGCGGACCAGCTCGCGGCGGCCGGGGTGACGGTGGCGTGTCTGCCGCAGGGCGGCTGCGACGGCTCCGATCTGCGTGAGACGGCGCCGGTACGGCTGCTGCGGGCGGCCGGTGTGCGGGTGGCGGCGGGCAGCGGCGCCCTGCGCGACCTGTCGAACCCGGTGGGACGCGGGGACCCGTTGGAGGCGGCCTACCTGCTGGCCTCGCGGTACGGGCTGCGGCCCGAGGACGCGTACGACGCGGTGAGCTCGTCGGCGCGGGCCGTCATGGGGCTGCCCGAGGTACGCGTGGAGGCGGGTTTCCCGGCCGAGCTGCTGGCCCTGCGCGGCGACCGGCTGGCCGGGGCGCTGTCGCTGGCCTACAGCCGGATCGTGGTGCACCGGGGCCGGGTGGTGGCGCGGACGAGCGCGGTGCGGGAGTACTGCAACTCGGAGTCGGCCGCGACGGAGTTGGGACTGCCTCGGCAGGGCCGGGGGAAGTTGTCGTAGAAGGGGTGCCCACGACTCACCGGCAAGGCAGCGTGAACCTCGCCCCTACGACAACTCGCCTACGGCAACTTCCCTCACGACGTGCGCTTCGCATGCGCTCCCTGGGTCGTGGCTCAAGTCGTGCGGCGGATGCGGTCGTCCGGGCGTACGGTCGAAGACATGCGCATTGTCATCGCTGGTGGTCATGGTCAGATCGCGCTGCGGCTGGAGCGGCTGCTCGCCGCGCGCGGCGACGAGGTGGCGGGCATCATCCGTCACGCCCAACAGGGGGACGACCTGCGGGAAGCCGGTGCCGAACCGGTTCTGCTCGATCTGGAGTCGGCGTCGGTCGAGGAGGTGGCGGCGCATCTGCGCGGCGCCGACGCGGCCGTCTTCGCGGCGGGCGCGGGCCCCGGCAGCGGGGCGTCCCGCAAGGACACGGTGGACAAGGGCGCGGCGATCCTGTTCGCGGACGCGGCGGTTCGGGCCGGCGTGCGGCGCCATGTGGTCGTCTCGTCGATGGGCGCCGACCCCGCGCACCAGGGGGACGACATCTTCGACGTGTACCTGCGCGCGAAGGGCGAGGCGGACGCGTACGTACGGCGGCTCGACGCGCTGGACGTGACGATCCTGCGCCCCGGGATGCTGACGAACGACGCCGGCACCGGTCTGGTCCGGCTGGAGGCGCACACCGGCCGCGGCCCGATCCCGCGCGACGATGTGGCCGCCGTACTGGCGGAGTTGGTGGACAACTCGGCGACGTCCGGCCTGACCCTGGAGGTGGTCGGTGGTTCGGCGCCGGTGTCGGTGGCGGTGAAGTCGGTCGCGGGGAACTGAGGGGCCGTATCGACCACGGCAGCCCTGTCAGCGCCTAGAACAGGGGCAGTTGGCCCGGGATCTCGGGGACGACGTAGCCGTCCAGCGCCGGTTGGGCCGCGTCGGTTCGGGCCTGGCGGCGGGAGCCGGGGCAGGAGAGCAGTACGCCGTTCTCGCGCGCGCCGGGCGGGTCGTGCCGCGCGAACCGGCCGGCGACGACGGCGATCTCGCGACGGCATTCGGGGCAGCGTCTGCGACGAGTGGACATGGGGTCAGTGTGCCCCGCGTGGTCGCTCGTCGTGCGTGGGGCACACGCGCGGGCCGGTCGCGGTCGGTCGAGGCGCTCGCGGTCGGCCGGTGTGATCACGGTTGTCGCGGTCGGTCGAGGCGCTCGCGGTCGTCGCGGTCAGACGACGCGGTCGCGGTCATCGCGGTCAGACGAGGCGGTCGCGGTCATCGCGGTCAGAC
>NZ_JBICXT010000011.1:50766-291467 GCF_043200415.1 Streptomyces sp. NPDC048419
ACGAGGCGGTCGCAGTCGTCTCGGTCAGACGAGGCGGTCGCAGTCGTCTCGGTCAGACGAGGCGGTCGCAGTCGTCTCGGTCAGACGAGGCGGTCGCAGTCGTCTCGGTCAGACGAGGCGGTCGGACGAGGCAGTCAGCCGATGTAGGGGAACGTCCGGGTCCAGTCCATCGCGTGGTCGATGCGCAGGCGCATGGTCGGATGGATGTCGAGGCCGGACAGGTCGTCCGCGGCGACCCAGCGGACGGCGGGGGTCTCGCTGCTCGTACGGAGTGCGCCGCCCGTGGGACGCGCCCGGAAGCAGATGCTGAACTGCTGGCGGCCCTCCCCGTCGTCGTAGCGCATGACGTGGCCGGGATCGGTGTAGACCCCGGAGAGGCCGACGACCTCGACGTCGACCCCGGTCTCCTCCCGGACCTCGCGCACCACCGTGTCGCTGATGGACTCCCCCACCTCGTGCCCGCCTCCCGGCAGTGCCCAACGGCCGTTGTCGGAGCGCTGGATCATGAGCACGTAACCCGCACCGTTCTGCACGAACGCCACCACGGGGGGCACCACCGAGTTCGCCGGCGGGGCGGCGGGGTCGTGCAGGTAGTCGATCCGTCCCATACCGGGCAAGGTACCCCGGTTTGCCCGGGGCATGGCGAAACGGACGGTGGCTCGCAGCGATCCGGAGGCGCCCCCTGACCCTCTTGCTTAAGTCAATCAACTGACTTAGCTTGGGGCTGTCGCGCGCGCCCGACGCCCGTGCGCCCATGCCCGACGCCCAATGCCCACGGAGGCCCGGCCCATGTCCCACGCACTTCCCCGACCCGCCGAAGACGACGGGGTGGTGACCGCGGCGCCGCGGGTCAATGCCGTCGTAGCGGTCCTGGCCTTCGGCGGGATCGTGGTCGCGCTGATGCAGACCCTGGTGATCCCGATCGTCCCGGAGCTGCCGAAGCTGCTGGACGCCCCCGCGTCCGACACGGCGTGGGCCGTCACCGCGACACTGCTGGCCGCCGCCGTGGCCGTCCCGATGATGGGGCGGCTGGGAGACATGTACGGCAAGCGCCGCATGCTGCTGGCCAGCCTGGTGCTGCTGATCGCCGGTTCGGTCACGGCCGCGTTCAGCGACTCGCTGACCCCGATGATCGTCGGGCGGGCGCTGCAGGGCACGGCCAGCGGCGTGATCCCGCTCGGCATCAGCATCATGCGCGACGAACTGCCCGCGGAACGGCTCGGCTCGGCCACCGCCCTGATGAGCGCCTCCCTCGGCGTCGGCGGCGCGCTCGGCCTGCCGGCGGCCGCGCTGATCGCCGACAACTTCGACTGGCACGTCTTGTTCTGGAGCTCGGCGGGGATGGGCGTCGTGGCGCTCCTGCTCGTCCTGTTCGTGGTGCCCGAGTCGAAGGTGCGCACGGGCGGACGCTTCGACTTCGTCGGCGGTATCGGGATGGCGGCCGGCCTGCTCTGCCTGCTGCTGCCGATCTCCAAGGGCGGTGACTGGGGCTGGGACAGCGGCACCACGCTCGGCCTGTTCGCCGCCTGCGTCGTCGTCCTGCTGCTGTGGGGCTGGTACGAACTGCGCACCGACCAGCCGCTGGTCGACCTGCGCACCACCGCCCGCCGCCAGGTGCTGGTCACCAACCTCGCCTCGATCGCGCTCGGCTTCGGCATGTTCGCGATGTCGCTGGTGCTTCCGCAGCTCCTGCAGTTGCCCGAGGCGACCGGCTACGGTCTCGGCAAGTCGCTGCTCACCGCCGGCCTGGTCATGGCCCCGTCCGGCCTGGTGATGATGGCCGTCGCGCCGATCTCCGCGGCCCTCTCCAAGGCCAAGGGCCCCAAGGCCAGCCTGATGCTCGGCTCCCTCATCGTGGCCGCCGGCTACGGCCTCAACATCGTGCTGATGTCCGAGGTCTGGCAGTTCGTGCTGGTGTCCTGCGTCATCGGCGCCGGCATCGGCTTCACCTACGGCGCCATGCCCGCCCTCATCATGGGCGCGGTGCCGCCGTCGCAGTCGGGCGCGGCCAACAGCCTCAACACCCTGATGCGGTCCATCGGCACGTCGACGGCGAGCGCCGTCGCCGGCGTCATCCTCTCCCAGATGACCACCGACCTCGGCGGGGTCGCGCTCCCCTCGGAGGACGGCTTCAAGACGGTCCTCGCGGTGGGCGGCGGCGCGGCACTGCTGGCGTTCGTGGTGGCTTCGTTCATTCCGCGGCATGGGATGGGGGTGGCTGCGGAGAGGAGTGAGGCCGGGGTCGGGAGCGGGATGGAGGCCGGGGCCGATGTCTCGGGGGGCGCTCGGGGGCGTGACGAGGCGAGCGGCGCGGGCGGTGGTGGGCTGTCCGAGACGGGGGCCGGGGTCCTGGCGGCTGGTGCCGGTGTGCCGGTGGCCGGTGAGGGCGTGCCGGTGACCGGTGAGGGCGTGCCGGTGACCGGTGAGGGCGTGCCGGTGACCGGCGGGGGCATCCCGGTGAGCGGTCGTGTGCTGGGGGCGGACCGCGTCCCCGTCGCCGCGGCCGCGGTCACGCTGATCTCGCTGGGCGGGAAGCAGCTGAGCCGGTCGGTCGCGCGGAACGACGGTTCGTACGGCGTCGACGCGCCCGCCGCGGGTTCGTACGTCCTGATCGCCTCCTCCGAGGGCTACCAGCCGCAGGCCTCGACGCTCGTCGTCGACGGCGGGCCGGTCTCGTACGACGTCCTGCTCAGCGGCACGAGCAGCCTCGCCGGGCTGGTGCGGTCCGCGGACAGCGGGACGCCGGTCGCCGATGCCGTGGTGATCGTGACCGATGTGCGCGGGGACGTGCTGTCCACCGGACGGACCGACGTACTGGGCGAGTTCACAGTCACCGACCTGGTCCCGGGAGCGGTCACGCTCGCCGTCAACTCCCCCAAGCACCGCCCGCTGGCGGTGCCCGTGGAGATCGGCGGCAGCGGCACCACGCGTATAGAGGTCGAGCTCCGGCCGGGCGCCCATGTGCGGGGCACGGTGCGCGGTGCGGGCGCGCCGCTGGGCGACGCGCGGGTCACCCTGGTCGACGCCGCGGGCAACGTCGTCGCCACGACGAGGACCGGGCACGACGGCGCCTACGCCTTCTCCGACCTGGACAGCGGCGCCTACACGGTCATCGCGACGGGCTACCCGCCCCAGGCGGCCACGGTGACGGTCTCGGACACCGCCACGGACGACCACGACATCGAACTGGCCCATAGCGGGGAGTAGTTCCGCCGTACGCCGCCGAGAACCCTCGAAGAACGAAGGGGCCCCCTTCTACTCTGCGTCTCCGCAGCGTGGAAGGGGGTCCCTTTCTCAGCGCGGCGGCGCCGGGATGCGGACGTATCCCGGTACGTCGAACCGGGGAAGGCTGAGTCGGCAGATCCCGCGGCCCGGAGACGGCCTGCCCACGATGCGGCTGGACGGGTGTAGTTCGGCACTTGTCTCCAGCGCCGTTCGCCCGGAGTGGCGCACCGCCGGATTACATGGGCCTGCGCCTCGGCGCGGGGTGCGCCGGCGTCCTTCACGGCCCCGGATCCGACGAACGAAAGAGCGCAATGGCAGAGCGCGACCCTCGCAAACGCACTGGCCGCAGCCCGCTACTTCACGGACTCGCCGCTGCCGTGCTCGCGGCCGGCATGCTGGTGGCCTCAGCGGGACCCGGATACGCGACCGGCGCGGCCGCTCCGGCGCCCGGCGCACAGTTCACGCCGTTGACGGCGGCGGTGTTGACCGAACCGACGCCGTTCGTCGCCACGGACGGCAGGACGCACCTCTCGTACGAACTGCTCACCACGAGCTCACTGCCCAGCAGCCTGCCGTTGCGGCTCGATCGTGTCGACGTCCAAGACGCCCGCACGCACCGGGTCGTCGGCTCGCTGAGCGGGCAGGCGCTGGCCGAGGCCGCCAATCCGGTGGGCGACCCCCTGCCGGGTGCGGACGGGTACACCCCGGCGCCCCCGCCGCCGACGCCGACCGTCATCCAGGGCTCCCAGAAGTGGATCATCTGGCTCGACCTGACCCTCGACCGCGGTCAGCGGGTGCCCAGGGTCCTCGAACACCACCTCTCCGGTGCCGTCCTGGCCCCCTCCGGCCCCTCCGCCTTCGAGGAGACGGTGCAGGCCACCCCGACCTCCGGCATCCCGCCGTTGAACCTGAGCCCGCCGGTCCGCCCCGGCGCCTGGTACGCCAGCGAGTCGTGCTGCGGCAACACCCACCACCGGCGCGGCCTCGGCCCGATCAACGGTCGCTTCGACGTTCCGCAGCGCTTCGCGATCGACTGGTACCGGGTCGGCGAGCAAGGGCAGACCTGGGAAGGCGACCCCACACAGCTCACCAGCTACCTGAGCTACCGTCAGCCGGTCGTGGCCGCGGCCGGCGGCAGAGTGGTGGAGGTGCAGGACGGGGTCCCGGACAACCCGCCGCCCGTCACGCCGCCCATCCCGCCGATCGAGGACACTGTCGGCAACCACGTCACCCTGGAAGTCGCACCGGGCCGCTATCTGCTCTACGCCCACCTGGAACCCGGATCGCTCAACGTCCGGGAGGGCGAGCGCGTCCGATCCGGCCAGGTCCTCGGGCTGATCGGCAACAGCGGCAACTCCACCACGCCGCACCTGCACTTCCAGGTGATGACCACGGCCGAGTTCTTCCCGACCGACAGCCCGCCGTTCACCTTCCGGCAGTTCCGCGTCCTCGGACAGGTCGAACCCCGGATCTGGGACGACAACCTGGGCCTGCAGCCGACCGGCGTGCTGCCGATCACGCCCTCGCCGTACGAGGGCCTTCACCGGGCGCGGTATCCGCTCGACCGCGAGGTGCTGGAGTTCTGACCGGACTCCGTCGGGCGGTGGCCGGTGGCCCGTGGCCGGTGGCCAGCCGCCGGCCACCGCAGCACAAGACTCGATGCTCCGTTCCGGGGGGCCCAGGAGCGTCCCCTGGGCCATCCCGCCACGTTCCGCCTGTCAGCCCGGCGCCGTAATCGGTGAACGGGCGGGATGTCGAGGCCCTGCTGTACAGCAGCCAGATACGGCAACCCCGACGAGCAGTGGTCTCGGAACGCCAAAAGAGTCTGTGATCAGCATTGCTGCTGGTCACAGACTCTTTTGGAACTGTGGCGGCGCCAGGATTCAGATTTACAGCGGGCTCCACCCACCGTATTCGACCTGCGGTGTCCCCTGCGACTAGCTTCGTCGGGGGACACCTGGGGGAAGTAGTGCGTAGACGCGAGCTCAGCGATCCGGCTCCGCAGACATGACCCCAGGAGCTGTGCACAACCTCGTCGGCCCGGCTGGCCGAGCTGCAGTCTGGCGGCGTAAGGCTGGGTTCATCCTCCACATTTTCTAGAGCGGCACGTCCGGCAGCAGGCCGCGCACCAGCAAATTCTCCGGCGAGGCCGGCCGGGACAACACGTCCACCGACGCGCACAACGCAGCCGGGCGGCTGCAAGGAGTCTGACAGGGCCCGCTGCCGGTACGGCTCGCCCCTCCGGATCCGCGTCCCAGGTTGGAACCTCGTCCGCGGTCAAATCATCACACCAGCCCAGACCGGGCGGCAGCGTCCGCCCCATGCACCACCAGCGAACCCGTTCATTATCACGTCACATGAACGACCGGCTGCAGTACTTGGCTTAGCAGCGAGAACCTACTTCAGCCAGCCTTCTTCCGTATTTAGATGAAACGTGACCCGATAGTTTTCTTGCAGCAGTTTCCAAATCTCGTTCCTGCCAGCCTTAACCGCTTCAATGAATTTCTCCATGTCACCACTTTGGAGACTATCGAGAATCGCTTTCCTCACTTCGTAGGGCAGGTTAATATCAACGTCCTTGTTCGAACAAAACTCGAATATCGACGCGGCGGCCCTTTCAGCTCTCGCAGCGTCCAGCGACTTCTGCTCCTTCGTCACCTCTCGATCAGCCTTACCCCCTGACCGTTCAGGCTGGGCTCCGCCTTCCGAGAATTGGGTCGCGGTCCCAAGGAACTCGTCACAAGTTTGGATCCAGTTAACGCTCTCCCCAATGTAATTTGCATTGAAGAACTTTATGACCTTTCGCCGGTATTCCGTGGACTGCCATGCATCGTCCAATGTTGCCGGAGGGGCACTGCTTACACTCACATCCTTTTTCGTGAAGCCGAGCAATTTTCTAACATCGCCCTCGACAAAACCGCTGCCAGGATGAAGATGAACGGTGATGGAACCGCGCGAGAACTTCTTACCTTTCGAGGTCTTCTCCAAATACCCGACGACCTCCCTCGGACCGAGCCATCCCAGATCAGCATCTCCTATGACCAGGAGCACCTCGCCGTTAGGCAATCTCTGCAAGTCAAACTGTACCTTCCCTCCCTGCGGCACTTTTTTCAGTTGAGCCTTATTTGATTCCTCAAGCTGCCGCCTACGCTCCGGCGTGATTGTGCCCGTGAAAGCAGGCCGCTTCTCCTCGATAGGAGCCACGGAAAAACGACGTGCACTCGAATCGCGTCGGCGAGATTCGTCGTATGAACTAACAAACTCCCGCTGTTCCTCCTTCTCCGTCTTCTTCTGCTCCTGCTCCTTCCGCTCAGGCGGCAGCCCCTGTTCCTCCTGTTCCTGCTTCAGCGTCTTCTTCCGCTCCTTCTCCTTCCGCTCAGGCTGCACCCCCTGCTGCTGGCCCGAGGCTAGAGCAGTAGGCATGTCGTCCCTCTTCGGGTCCAGCGGACCACCTTCTGCATCGTCGGGCGGTGGGCTAGGAAAGGCCAGCATGTCAGGAGGTGGTGGAGGAGGTAGCAAGGGCACCTCGGGCCCGTGGGTCAGCGCGAAGGCAACGGCTTGTTGCAGGGACGCTTCATCGGTTTCGACGTGCTCTTCGGGTACCCGCTTTTCTTCATCAGCTGTCCGCTGTTCTTCCTCAACCCGCTCGTCGCCTGAGGATTTCGGCCGCGGCGTCTCATCCGACATCGTCGTCCTCCTCGTCTTCAGCTGCTCGTGAACGGCGCCGCGCGTGTAGACGGTATCTCTGGGTCATGAAGCGATGTCCTACGCCGCCGGCTGCGTCGACCGCCATGCAGGCCCCGCCCATCCCTGCAACGTCCTCATCAGTTTCCGCCCAGCACTGACCACGCGCATCTCGACAGCTTCTGTCAACGCACACACCGGCCGTGCGCCTCCGCGGGGCTCCGCGCCGGTCCTCTCCCGACAGGCCGGGTGCCGGCTGTGGGCGGCACGTGTGGTTCCGTGGTGCTCGGTTCAGCCACCGGCTGCAACTCCCCAGCCGCCCCGAAATCAGAATGTGCTCCGGCGGCGGAGGCGGCATCAACGACAACCGCGGCGCAGCGACACTCGACGACCCAGTGGCCCGAGTAAAACTTCCCCCACGGTCGTCAGCGGAGTGGTAATTGGGTCGCTGTCACAATCGTGGCCGTGATGGCACGGAGTCGTCTTGACGGACCAGGTTACGCTACACGCTACCGGTGGGCGGAGTGCCCATATTCCCGGTGACGGTGAAAGCGATCGATACCCCCTGAGCTAGTGTCGATGGAAACGGTGGCCTGCGCGGGGACTGGCGGCGCGACAGCATTAGCCCTGGTGGCGACAGGGACGGTGAACGCGCCCACCAGGGCAAGGACACCGAAGGAGGCAGGAAGCCGCCGATGGGAGCGGCGCGATGTCCCGCGCCGGAAAATAGAAAATTTCATGGCTAAGGGACCGTGCCGGCCAGTGAGCACCGATCTTCGAGCCGCCATAGTCATTTCTGTCGCGTTCTGTGCGTTAGGAGCAGTTGACACAGTTGTCCGGAATGTTGTAAATGACTTGAGAGAAGGTGTTGAGCGTCACCGTGCCGCTGCTGTTGTTGATGCCGCCACCGCCGTTCCTCGCCCTGTTGAGGGTGACGAGGGACATATCCAACGTAATGTCGCCAGCGAAATTGTTGATGCCGCCGCCGTTGTCGGACGCGGTGTTGCGGGAAACGATGGATTTGTCGAGCGTCAGTTGACTGGAGCTGTTGTTGTCGATTCCGCCACCGTCTCCTGCCGAAGCCCTGTTGTTGGCGACCTGCGAGTGAGTGAGGGTCACCGTACCGCCCGACACGCTCGCGTTTTCAATTCCCCCACCGCTGACAGTTGCGGTGTTGCGGCGGATTAGTGAGTTGCTAACAGTCACTTCTCCGCCGAAATTATAAATACCGCCACCGAAGGCCGCCGTATTTCTGGTGATCAGGGAATTTTCGACCGCGAGGGAACCCGTATCGTAGACACCGCCGCCCTCGCCCTCTGCCGGTGTGGTATTACCGGTAATCTGCGAGTTTTTGACTACAAGCGAACCGCCGCTATAAATACCGCCACCCTTCGTTGCCGCGTTGCGGGTGATCCGGGAGGTATTAAGCGTGAGAGACCCCTTCGCGCCTACGGTGATGCCGCCCCCATTTCCCATGTTTGCCCCGTTTCTGATAATGAGATTGGATAGTTGCACTTTCGCGCCGGTGATAGTGATCACGGGACCCGCGTGACCAGCATCGAGTACTGCGCCTGGGGACCCTTGGATGTTTAGGTCACCCTTAATGGTGAAGGTGCCTTCACAGAACCCGGTGACGGTCAGGGTCGGTGTCGTTCCCGCGGCGTTTTCAATGGCGTCGTCAATCGCCGTCTGGAGAGAGTCGCCCCTATTACAGTCGACAACCGCGTCGGCGTGGGCGGGGGTCCCGCCGACGAGGCTGAGTCCTGTGACTGAGGCAGCGACCGTGACCGTGGCCAGTGCTCGCCGAATCTGTCCAATGAAAGCTCTGTGCAACGACATGATGCTCCTTCGCTTGACCGGGCTCATACGACCCGTCGTTCTGTGCAAGCTAAGGCCACGAGCTCTGGTGACGGGGCACAACATCAGCGGTGTCCCCGAAATGCGCGGCAGTGCTGACCGAGATGGCCGTCTAATGCCGCGTGAACAACGCTTCATGTCAATACAGCTGGACTAGACTTCCCGGTCCCGCGTCGGTGCCGGCCGCCGCTCTGCGGGCGTTCCGGCAGTGCCGGGCACCACGCGCTCGAACAGCTCCCACAAACCGTGCGGCACCTTCCGCTCACCAAGCGAAGCAGTCACCGCCCCAGATGCCGCAAGATCACACCAAATGAAAATCGTGAGCTGCGAAGAGCGACGGTCACATCCCAAGTGCTGGTCGTTGCGTTCGCTGTGACTTGACGGTGGCAACGGAGTGCCCGGACCAGGCACCGCTGGGCTCTGCTGACGCCGCGCATGCGGACATCCATGGCTGGCTGTGGGGGGCGACCCGAGCAGGGTACGAGCAGTTGCGAGACAGGTGGGCGGCGTCGATGCGGGCCGAGATGGTCACGGCGCTTGAGACGCGCTCGCTTGTCGCTCGATCAGCCGAGGTCTGATGGCTCTGCGCGTTGCCCGGTGGTGTCGTGGAAAGCACCGGATCCGGGAGGACGATCAGATGGGCCGCCGAAGTCGGGTGTACGCAATGGCAGGGCTACCGCTCGTCGCCGCGACCGCTCTCGGATGCTCCGGCGGATCGGGGCCGTCTCCCGTGCCGACAGGCCCCGCGGCGACGTCCGCACCCGCGACGAATACACCGGCCGGCGCTCCACTCAGCAGGGCCCAGCTTGACGCCGCACGCCTCGAGATCGGTGACATGCCGACCGGATACGCCCAGTCCAACAGCAGCAGCGACAGCTCAGATCTGAAGACGGACGATGTGATCTGCCAGCAGCTGCTGGACACCCTCCGCGCCCGCCACAGCACATTTGCATCGAAATCAGGTGACGCGGAGTTCGAGAAGTCCACGGCGGGCCCCTTCGTCGCAAGCAGCGTTGCCGTCTACACCGGAAGGAGGGCTAAGGACGCGATGGCCAACGTCCGAGACTTCGCCCAGAAGTGCTCGCAATTCACGTCAAAGGTGGACGGCACAGACGTCTCCTTCACTGCGGGCCTACTATCGATTCCCGCCTACGGCGACGAGAGCGCAGCAATGCGATTCACAGGGGCGGTCGACAGTGTGACCGTCGGAGTGAACTTCCTGTTGATTCGCGTCGGGAGTGCCATCACCGCGGTTGAAATTGCCGACCTGGGCACCCCGGACGCGGATCTCACGCAGCAGATGGCCGCTCGAGCAGCCGACAAGTTGCACCAGGTTGAGGCGGGGCAGACGCCTGCCCCGTCACCGCCCTCGTGACAACGGGCGATAGCGCATCGCGGCCCGACTGACATCGAAGCGCGGGGCAAGCAAGTCGATCGACCACGACGGCGTCCGTGGGGCCTGTCGGCCACTACCAAGCCCGCCGCAGGCGATCACCGGGGGCAGGACACCAGCGTGACGCGACCGGCGTACGGCTGCTTGGAATGGCCAGATTTTTCTGAGGCAAGCATGGGTCAGGCAAAAGGACCACCGCAGGCGAGTGAACTCGAGGCACCTCGCGGCTGGCAGCTGTTCCGCAGCGTCGACGTCCAGTCGGAGGGTTGGGAGTATCTGCTCTACAGCGACTCAATGCTCATAGGGGAAGAAGAGGGGTCGGTGGGACCCTTCAGATTCTTTCTCACCGGTGCTGCCGTCGGATCCCAGCCCACGGGACAGCTCATCCTTCGGATTCGACATGCTCACCCTAAGCCAGAACCTACCGGTGGCGAGTTTCCAGCCGTTGCTCTTAAGCGCCGGAAGTGGTGGCTCGGTCTAGACCCGGACGAGGAGATCGCGGCGCTGCCCAGCCTCGCTCTGGGGATCCGGCTACGCTCCGGCGGCCCCGTCCGCCGATTTCGCCCGACCGAAGATCCGGCTGGTGTGCCGCACATGTATAAGCATCATGCTCCTGGGCTTGTACCCGTTCGTCACGGCCGTGTCCAGTACCCCCAGGTCCTCGACGCCTCTTACCCTCTGGCAAATGGCCTTAATTTTCTCCATAAGTACCGTAGTCTCGGGGCTGCGGATGCCTTCGTCCTCGCCAAGGCGGCGCGACAATTTGCAGATGCATTGTGGATCGCCGACAGTGATCCAGAACAGGCGTGGCTGCGGCTGGTGACCGCATTGGAGGTGGTTGCTGTCCACGTACAGACCGAAGAGATCGATGCTACGCAGGCATTCGAAGATGCGTATCCGGCGGCAGCACACTCGATGAAGTCGCTGGAGGGCGGTGCTGATGCCCTACCGTTGATTGCCAAGGAGTTCGAGAGACTGTTAGGAGCCGGTCAACGGCTTCGGAAGTTTTTTAAATCTACCGCCCAGACCCACCGGAAGCCCGGCCCCAAGCGGTGCATCAAGGTGACTGGGCACAGCTCGACGGCGCCATCAAGAAGATCTATAACCACAGGTCGAATGTGCTGCACGAGGGAATGCCATTCCCTCCCATGATGTACGACTCCGTGGAACAGGATGCAACTGGTCGCCCAGAGCGTCCGGATAAAACTGCCACCTATGTTCAGGGCGGCGCTGCCTGGAATCCTGACGAGGTCCCTATCTACCTGTGGTTCTTTACCAACATTGTTCGAGAGACTCTCTTGAAATGGTGTCCTGAATCCGTGTCGTGATCAGGCTCGATTCTTGGTGTTGGTGCCATTCCATGCTGGAAGGCTCTGCGGAACCAGAGCGGTCCCCGCTGCCATCCCGTCCGCCGTCGTCCCACACACGCCCCAGCCACCCACGACCGGCACCCGCGAACGGCGCCCCTTGCCATCCCAGAGTCAGAGCGCCCCCGCCGGAGGCGTCGTCTGTGCGGATTATGGCTGACACCTACCTCATGCCCCCGGTTCTGTCCCGCCTCCCATGGAGGCGGGCCCCTTTCGTGCCTGGAGAGCCATGCCCCTCACGTACGACGTCCGCATCTACAGCATCGAGACCCGGCGCGACCGCCCAAAGCCCTACCGCGTCCGCTGGCTCGTCGGAGCCCAGAAGCACTCCAAGAGCTACACCGTCAAGGCCCAAGCCGACGGGCGGCGTTCGGAGCTGATGACCGCGCTCCGCAAAGGCGAGCAGTTCGACGCGGAAACGGGTCTCCCTGCCTCTGAGTTGCGCGCGCAGAACGGCTCTGTGACTTGGTACGAGCACACCCGCGCCTACGTCGACCGCAGATGGGACCGCCTCCCCGCCAAGTCCCGTCGCAACGACGCCGATTCACTCGCCACAATCACGCCCGCACTCATGAAGAGCACGGCCGGCCGGCCGTCGCCCCGCACACTCCGCACCGCTCTGTACGGATGGGCGTACAACAAGAGCCGTTGGGACCAGGAACCGCCCGCTGAAGTAGCAAGCGCTCTGCGCTGGGTGGAGAAGAATTCTCTGCCGGTGTCCGCGCTCGAAGATCCCGCCACGCTCCGTCTAGCGCTCGATGCCCTGTCGACGCTCCTGAACGGCTCCCCCGCCGCTGGGCGTACGGCTCGCCGCAAGCGAGCGTGCCTGAGCGACGTTCTCGGGCTCGCGGTCGAACGGCGATACTTCAGCGTCCCCGTGAACCCGCTGTCCACGTTGAAATGGACAGCGCCGAAGTCCGCGGAGGAAGTCGACCCGGCGAGCGTCGCCAACCCCCGTCAGGTCCGGGAGCTGCTCGCCGCCGTGCGCAGGCAGGGTGAACGGGGCGCTCATCTCGAAGCCTTCTTCGGATGCCTCTACAACGCGCTCACGCGCCCGGCTGAGGCGACTGGCCTGACCGCTTCGCAGTGCCACCTCCCGGAAGACGGATGGGGCCACATCACGCTCCGCGGCGGCATCGTGCACGCCGGCCACGCCTGGACCGACGACGACCGAGCACACCAGGACCGCCACCTGAAGGCGCGCGCTGAGCGCGACTCACGGGTAGTGCCGATCCCTCCTGTCTTCGTCGCCATGCTCAGGTCGCACATCGAGCGCTTCGGCACCGCTCCCGACGGTCGTCTGTTCCGCACCAGCCGGGGCGGCGTGATCCAGGACACGGGCTATGGCGAGGTCTGGGCAGCCGCTCGCGAAGAGGCGTTGTCGCCGCACGAATTCGAATCGCCTCTGGCACGGCGTGCGTACGACTTGAGGGCCGCTGGAGTCTCTCTCTTGGTCTATCTCGGGGTCGATCCCATGGAGGTCGCGCGTCGCGCCGGCCACTCGGTGGCCGTACTTCTTCGCGTTTACGCCAAGATCCTCGCGCAAGCGCAGGAGCGAGCGAACCGCCAGATCGAGGCTGGCCTGCGCGAATGGGACGGCGATGCCCCGTCCCCCGGGGGACGCCTGGGGGACACGCCCTGATCAGGGCTGGTGCGCACCCGGGACTAAGTGAGACAAGTCGCGCATTTCGCCCTCTGGTCGGTCTGGCGCCTTCGAACAAAAAGAGACCCCCTCCGAACTATGTTTCCGCAGTTCGGAGGGGGTCTCTCTTAGGGTGGCGGCGCCAGGATTCGAACCTGGGAAGGCTGAGCCGGCAGATTTACAGTCTGCTCCCTTTGGCCGCTCGGGCACACCGCCGGGGTTGCTGCCCGTTCGAACCGTCTTTCGGCGGTGCTCCGTGGCAACGACGTAAACGATACCCGATGCCGGGGGGTGCTTCGCCACCTGATTGATCTGCGCCCGCAGGACCGCGGGTGGCTAGGCTTGTGCGGATGCGGCCCGGGAGCACGCCGGGCTCGGCGCCGCCCCCACGTACGCCGATACGCACCCGTACGCACCCCCGTTTACGCACCGATACAAGGAGCCACAGGACATGGCCGACTCCAGTTTCGACATCGTCTCGAAGGTCGAGCGGCAGGAGGTCGACAACGCCCTCAACCAGACCGCCAAGGAGATCTCGCAGCGCTACGACTTCAAGGGCGTGGGCGCCTCGATCTCGTGGTCCGGCGAGAAGATCCTGCTGGAGGCGAACTCCGAGGACCGGGTCAAGGCCGTTCTCGACGTCTTCCAGTCCAAGCTGATCAAGCGCGGGATCTCGCTGAAGTCCCTGGACGCGGGCGAGCCCCAGCTCTCGGGCAAGGAGTACAAGATCTTCGCGTCGATCGAGGAGGGCATCTCCCAGGAGAACGCGAAGAAGGTCGCGAAGATCATCCGGGACGAGGGTCCCAAGGGCATCAAGGCGCAGGTGCAGGGCGAGGAGCTGCGGGTCAGCTCCAAGAGCCGGGACGACCTGCAGACCGTGATCGCCCTTCTGAAGGGCAAGGACTTCGACTTCGCGCTGCAGTTCGTGAACTACCGGTGACCGGCTGACCGCCTGCTCGATGAGGAGAGGGCGTGACGAGGGCGGTCGTCCTCGTCACGCCCTCTCCTCATTCGCCGTCAACTCCCGCGGCGGATCCCGGCAATTGGCGTGACCTGATGGCCCGTCGCCGATGGTGGTGCCACGCTGGTGAGGAACCTGATTCCGCTGCCCGTCGGGCATGGGAGGTAGTTGTGGCCACAGAGTCGGTCGGCACGTCGGCGTCGGGAAGAGACGGGGAGCTCACACTCGAGCTGGCGCTGTACGGGCCCGACCCGGCACCGGAGCAGCTCGCCGAACTGCGCCGGGCACTGACGGCCGCGGGGGCCGCCCGTGTCGAGCGCACGCACCTCACCGCTCCGGAATCGGACCAGCGCGTGGCCGAACTGGTCGAGGTCACCACGCTGTTGGTCGGCGCGGCGGGCAACGTCGTGGCGATCGTGGAGACGGTACGGGCATGGCTCGCCCGGCGTCGGGAGGCGGCCGCGCACAGGCCCACCGCGTCGGGGGCGGACGCCGCCGCACCGCGGGTGATCGTGACGCTGGACGGCGAGACGCTGGAACTCGTCGACCCGCCCGAGCGGGCCATGAACGAGGCGATCGCCCGTTTCTACGACCGACACCGGCAGGACTGAGCGATGACGGTCCTCCAGGTCCGGGTGTCGGAGCCGCGGCGCGGGCGCACCCAGTACTCGTACGAACTCAAGTCCGGTGACGGGTCCGTGCTCGGGCCGCTGGAGCAGGAGCACACCGTCGATGTGAGCCAGGACCTGGTCAAGGACCTGTGCATGGAGATCGACGAGGTGCTCAAGAGCACGGACGCCGCGGCCGCCACGGAACTGCGCGAGAGCCTGGCGAGGCTGGGCAGTCTGCTCTACGACGCGCTCTTTCCGCAGGCCGGCCAGCCCGAGCTGATGCGGCGGCTGCGCGAGTCGACCGGGCCGCTGCTGGTGCAGAGCAACGAGGTGCTCATCCCGTGGGAACTCCTGCACGACGAGGGCGACTTCCTCGGGCTGCGGCATGACATGGGACGCCGGGCGAAGGTCGACCGTCCGGTGGTGACCGGACGCAGCATCGACCAGGTGCGCAGGGCGCTCGTCGTCGGCGACACCCTGGGGGATCTGGCCTCCGCGCGGGAGGAGACCGAGCGGATCAGCGCGTGGCTGAGTGAGAACGGGGTGGCGTGCACGGTGCTGACCGGCCGCGAGGCCACCCTGTCGAGGGTCGTCGGGGAGCTGGCGCGCGAGCAGCGGCCGTACGACCTCTTCCACTACTCGGGGCATGTATCCGGGGTGCCGGACGCGGCCGGGCTGATGGTGCACGACCGCAAGTTCATCGGGATGGACGCGCTCCAGCCGCTGGCTCGCAGGGGCGCGCCGCCCGTCGTCTTCATCAACGGCTGCGCCTCGGCGGACCCGATGCTCGACTCGGCGCCGCGGGCGCAGGCGGAGGCGGCGCAGACCATGAACGCCTGCATGGCCTTCATGGTCGTCGGCGCGAAGACGGTCGTCGGTACGCGTACGGCGGTCGGGGACGCCGGGGCGCTGCGCTTCGCCGAGGCGTTCTACGGGCAGCTGCGCGACCACATGGCGGCGGGCACGGCGGTGCGCAGGGCGCGGGCCCTGCTGGCGGAGCAGTCGGAGGGGGCGTGGGCGTCGTTCGTGCTGTACGGCGATCCAGGCGTCCGGATCACCACCACCGCGGAGCCCGAACCGATCCGTCGCGACGACCGGAAGAAGGCCGAGCCGGGGCGGCCGGGGTTCTCCGCGGAGGCGACCGGGCTGCTGCGGCGGACCAGGCGGTTCGGCTCGGTGCGCGGGATCGTCACGTCGGTCGACCTGCTGACCGCGCTGCTGGAGACGGAGAAGGTGCGGGAGCGGGCCGCGGCGCGGATCGGGGCGAAGCGGCTCCAGCTGCTGACCGAGGTGCTGCGGCAGCTGCAGAGCCATACGCCGGCCGCCGGTGACACGGGGTCGTTCCACACGGGCTCGTACGGCATGAACGGCACGAACGGCACGAAGGTCGGGGCAGGCCCGAAGCCGGACGGCGGCGGCATCGTCCTGTCCGACACCGTCGAGCGGGTGCTGGAGGGGGCCGAGGCGGCCGTGGTGCGCGACGGGCGCTCTGCGGTCGGGGTGGACGACATCTCGACGGCGTTCCTGGAGACGGGGGGCGGCAGTTGTGCGGAGCTGCTCCAGCTCTTCGGGATCCGGCCGGACCGGCTGCTGTCGCCGACGGTCGAGCGGCGGGGACCGCAGACGGGCGACGACGTCTTCAGCCTGGACGGGCTCTCCCCTGCGGTGGCGACGGCGGTGCGGTGCGCGCGGCTGCTGGCGGCGGTGAAGGGCGAGAAGATCAGTACGTACCTGCTGTTGCAGGCCTTCGCGATGACCGGCAGCGAGGTGCTGCAGGAGGCGCTGGCGGAGCAGGGCGAGGAGGGGACGGACGCGTATCACACGCTGGCGCCGCTCGGCGGGGCCCGGCCCCGGGACTTCTCCCGGCGCACCCTGGCCCGGCTGGAGCAGACGATCGCGGAGGCGGACGGCCCCGTCGGCGAGGAGGCGCTGCTGATCGCGCTCCTCACCGAGGAGGACGCCTCGGCCCGACGCCTGCTGCAGAAACTGGGCGTCGAGCCGGAACTGCTCATTCAGGCACTGCGGAATCCACTGGGCTGACGGGGTCGGGCGCGGGCGCCGGCTCGGCGGGCGCCGGCTGGACGGGCGCCGGCTCGGCGGGCGTCGGCTGGGCAGGGTCCGGCTCGGCGGAGACCGGCTCGGCGGAGACCGGCTGGGCGGGCGTCGGCTGGGCGGGGTTCAGCTCGGCGGAGGCCGGCTCAACAGGCACCGACTCGGCCGTCGGCGGCTCTGCGGATGCCGACCGGGAGGGCGCCGGCTGGGCGGACATCGGCGCCGCGGGCTGCGACTGGGCAGGGACCGGTGCTGCAGGCGCCGGTTGGCGCGGCTCGTCCGCGGGCCCGCTCGCCGACGTCAGGTGTGCGATGCCCTGGTGGGCCACCGGGTCGTTCGGGTTTCGGGTCAGGGCGAGGTGCCAGTGGTGGTGGGCCTCGGTGGGGGCGCCGAGGTGGTAGCAGGCCAGCGCCAGGGCGTTGTGGGCCTCCATGTCGTCCGGGTACCAGTGGACGATGGCGGCGAACCGGTCGCGGGCGGTGGCGTGGTCACCGGAACGGGCGGCGGCCAGGCCCTCGTTGAACAGGCGCGCCGCGTGGGCCGACAGCCGGACGTACGCCTGGAGCGGGGTGCCGCAGCGGCGGCAGCTGCCGGCCGTGGGTTCGTTCTCGGCACGGCAGCGGGCGATGGGGCAGACGACCGTCACCGCAGCCCACCGCCCGAGTACGACTCGCCGGTGACGATCGGGATGCCGACCTCGTCCGCACCGCCGTCGCCGAGGAGCAGGCGCGCGAGGTGACGCAGCCGCGCCATCAGCTTCCCGGCCTCCTGCATCACCCGCTCGGGGTCGGTCGCCAGTGACGGCGCCAGCTGCTCCAGCTTGTACCGGATCTCTTCCAGCTCCCGCTGCTCCGTCGTCCTGCCGGTACCGGCGGCCACCCGCAGCAGTTCCTGGCTCCCCTGCATTCCGGCCCGCACCAGCTCCTCCGCCCGCACCGCGGGGGTCAGCTCCGGGGCCGACTCGGTCCGCATCAGCTGCTCCAGGTACCGGTACATCCGGTGCAGCTGCTGGATGACCTCGCCGTACGCCCGCTGGTCGCTGTTGGCCCAGGCCCGCTCACCGCGCTGCCGCTGGTCCTCGATGGTGCGGGACATCTCGGGCGCGTCGAAGGTCTTGCCCTGCGGTACGCCGTTCTGGACGAGGTACGCGTGCAGGCTCTGGCATGCCTCGACCAGGTCGTCGAAGTCCTGCTTGGGCGGTTCGAGGCCGCGGGAGTGCTGGGTGGTCACGGAGTCCGCGAGCTGCTGGAGTTCCTGGAACTCGTGCACGGCCGAGGACACGTCACCGCTGCCGCGTGCCTCCTCGAAGGCCTTGCGCACCATGGTCCACTTCGTACGGGCGATGGTCTGCGGTCCGGCCGGGAGGTAGCCGGCGTTCTCCTCGAAGCCCCGGTACAGCGCGTCGATCTCCGTCTGCTCGGGCATCGGGCGCTCGTCGGGCAGCTCCACCGGCACGTCGAAGGACGTCTCGCCGATGGTGCCGCGCACGGTGATCGCGGCGTTCTCATGCATCGCCACGTTCAGCTGGATCAGGGTGCCGCGCGGTGTGGACGACGGCACCTCCACGGTGATCACCTGGATCGGCGTGCTCTGCTGGAACAGCCGCAGTTCGACCCGCTCCTTGCCGGGGTGCGTGAACTCGAAGTCCCGTTCGTACGGCAGCTGTTGCATCGCCGGCACCAGCCCGACCCGGTCCGTGCTGCCGTCCCCCAGAGCGACCTCCAGCTTCACGGCCTTGGCGTTGAGCGCGGCGCCGCCGGTGCCGCCGGTGGGCCGCTGCTCGCCCGAGCTGTGCGCCATCGGACGGCCGGCGACGGCGCGCAGGTCGCCGTAGGCGTCGTACACCTCGAAGGCGAGCTGGGTCTCGGCGTCCGGCTGCACGGGTACGTCCTGGAAGGCGAAGGTGCCGTCCGCAAGGAGGTCGGTCTCGTCCTCGAAGCCCGGGGTGGTCAGCCGGACCTGTCCGTCGGTGAGGTCAAGCCCCTCGACGAGTGCCTGGACGGTGCCGCCGACGGAGGTCTCGGCGCGGCCGGTGGCGGCGCTGCCGTGGAAGGAGACCCGGACCGTGCGCTGCTCGTCGTAGACGGCGAGTCCGCCGACGGCCGCCGCGCGGACCGCCGCGCCCAGCGCGACCACGGTGTCGACCTGCTCGTACACCGGCTCCGCGCAGGCGGCGCGGACCTGCCGCGGCGAGTCGGGGGCGGCCGGGCCGCACAGTTCGCGGGTCACCATCTCCCGCACCAGCGGCATATGAGTGGAGCCGCCGGCCAGGATGATGTGGTCGACGTCGGCGAGGGTGATGCCGGCGCGCTCCTCGGCGCGGCCGATCGCCTCGTCGCAGTAGGTGAAGGTGCGCTCGATGAGGGGTCCGGCGACCGCGTCGAGTTCAGCGCGCTCCAGGAGTGCCTCGACGACGACCGGGTCGCCCTGCTGGTCGATGAGCCGGCCCGCGTCCCGCAGCACGAACTCGGTGCGGTCGGTCAGTGCCTTCTTGGCGCCCTCGGCGAGCATCTTCAACTGGCTGAAGCGCAGCGCGTCCTCGGGATCCCGCTCGGGGTCGAGATCGAGGGCGTAGCCGTCGCGCCGCAGCATCTCCTGGAGGTGGCGGGCGAGGGCCGTGTCAATGTCGTCGCCGCCGAGCCGGTTGTTGCCGCTGATGCCGAGCACCTCGAAGGTGCCCGCGGTGCAGGGCAGCACGCTGACGTCGAAGGTGCCGCCGCCGAGGTCGTAGACGAGGAAGGTGCCGTTCTGGGTGGCGGTGCGCCAGCAGTAGTGGCTGGCGGCGGCGGTCGGTTCGTGCAGCAGTCCGAGCACTTCAAGGCCGGCCTGCTCGGCGGCCTCCCGGGTGGCGTCGATCTGCGGCTGGTCGAAGTACGCCGGCACGGTCACCACGGCGCGGTCCACGATCCAGCGCGCGGTCGGTGTGTCGAAGGCGGCGACGTCGGCCTCGATCTGCTGCTTCATCTCGCGCAGGATGGCGGCGGACACCTGCGGCGGGGAGAGTTCCTCGCTCCCGAGACGGGCCGTCCCGCGCGTGCCCATCAGCCTTTTCACCGAGGTGACCGGTTCTGGGGTGCTGCCCTTCCTGGCGAACGCCTTGCGGCCGACGACGAGTTCACCGCCGCTCGGGGCGCGCCAGACGCAACTGGGCGTGGTGGCGGACTTGGTGACCGGGTCGCGGTGCAGGACGATCTCGCTGTCGGCGGGATTCATGACCGCGACCGCGCTGTTGGTGGTGCCCAGGTCGATCCCGACGGCCTTGCTGACGATCTGCTGCGTCATACCCTCGTGTCCGTTTCTTCGCGTTCTTCGCGCGTCGTGTGCGGTGTGTGCCGGGTGCGGCGTGTGCCGGGTGCGGCGTGTGCCGGGTCTACGGCGCTTCCGGTTCGGGGCAGCCCATGACCACCCGGGCTCGCCGGACGACCTTGTCGTCGTCCGTCCCGTCGTCCTCGCGGCCGTGGTGGAACACGGCCGGCTCGATGGTCTGCGCCACCACCTCGGCGGTGAACTGGGGGCCGCTGCGCCAGTGGACGACGTCCGCCCACTCCGCCACCTCGTCGTGGCCGCGGCCCAGCGGGTCGCGCACCTCGATGCCGCGCTGCCGCAGCTCTTCGAGCATCTGGTTCTTCAGGACGCGCAGCAGGTCGTGCAGGCGTTTGTTGCCACCCTCCACCAGCGGCGCCTCGGCGCGGGCCAGCTGCAGCTCCAACTGGCCTGTGAGGGCGGCCAGTTCGTAGAGGGTGCCGAGGACGGCGGCCGCCTCCTGCGCGGCTCTGCCGCGGTCCTTGGCCAGGTCGTCGCGGGAGCGCTGGAGCACTCCGGCCAGTTCGTGCGAAAGGTGGACGGCCTGGCCGAGCCCCTCGGGGACCGGGCGTTCGACGAACGCGTCCCAGCCCGGTGGCCCGGTGGGCTCCACCGTCGCGGGGTCCGGCCGTCCGCCGGTCTCCTGCTCGGCCGAAGTCGGGTCAGCCGAAGAGGACATCGCCCACCTCCAGGTCGGGTTCCGGGTCGCCGGCCACCGGCGACCGGTCCTCCAGGACGGCGTGGGTGCCGTCCGGAAGGGGCCGCAGCAGTTCCCGCAGGACTCTGCGTACGGCCTCGGTGACGTCGAAGTCGTCCGGGCCGAGCGGCTGTGCCCGCGGGCCGGCCGGGACGGCGCGGTGCCGGCGGGCGAACTTGTCCCAGCGCCGGCCCCGGTAGTCGGTGCCCGGCGGTTCGGTGAGCGCGTGGCGTTGCCGGGTGAGCTCGTTGCCGATGAGCTCGCGCATGGCCCAGTCGTACAGTTCGCGCTCCGCCTCCGGCGCGGTCTTCAGGCCGTCCTCGCCGCGTTCCACGATGGTCTGCCGGTCGGCGTCGACCGGCAGTGCCAGTACGTGGAAGGGGTTGGGCCTGCGTGATGCCGCCGTCATGGCCGCATCCCAAGGCCGCCGGGCCCGTACAAGTCCCCGGCGCGGGGCGGGGGTTCAGTAGTCGCCATAGTGGCCGAGCCTCCTGATGATGTCCTCGGCGGCGGACAGGTTGTCCCGGGCCGCCGTCAGATCGGGGTCGATGCGCAGGGCCTCGCGGAAGTGGTGCATCGCGGTGCGGACGTTGGCGGTCTCCTCGCGCAGGGTCGGCCCGAAGCCGCTGCCGGGGAGGTTCCCGATGCGGTCCATCGCCTGCTCGACGAGGGTGACGCCCTGCGCATTGCGCGACCTGGCGACATCCTTCAGGGCCTGCTCGGCGTCCTGGCGCAGCTTGCCGTCCACCGCACGCATGGCGCCGGCGATGCCCCGGGCGTCATGGATACGGGCCTCGGCCTCGCCGAACCGGCTCTGCCGCATGTCGACGTAGCCCTGGTTGATCAGGGTGGTGGCCCGCATGGTGTCGAGGAGGTCCTGGGTGGACGCGTTCCGCGGGATCCGGTCCAGCTCGGCCAGGGCGCGTTCGTAGCGCTTGGCGCGGATGTGCTCCAGCGCCTTGCCGAACAGAGCCTCCCTGCGGGCCTGTTCGAGCAGTTTGTCGACGCTGGGGTTGGCGGGGTCCCATGCCTTGGCCCGCTCCAGGAGCCGGACGCTGTCCTCGGTCGACCTCTCCAGCAGGCCGCGGTCGACGAAGTGCATGCCGAGCGCCTGGTTCTCGCGCGCGTACGGGCGCCCCTCGGTGGAGCGCTCGGCCAGCAGATCGGCGGTACGGGCGGCCTTGCGTGCCACCTCGCGCATCCGGTCCCGCTCGTCGAGTTCGTACAGGCGGGTCTGCCACCTGTTGTGCCACTCCAGCACGGTGCACAGCACGGAGGTCGGCGCGAAGCCCTGCCGGACGGCGGTGTTGAGCATCTCGATGCCCGCCTCGTAGTCGCCGTCGATGCCGCGCGGGAGCCGCTTCAGGGCCGCGGGGTCGTCGACGCGCCGGGTCGCGGTGCGCACCAGCTCGGTGGCCCATTCGTCCAGCAGGACGCCGGCCCGCGCGGCGATCTGGGCGAACAGCTCCTCGTCGACGTCGGCCGGGGCGACGAAGCCGAGCGGCCCGTCGGCGAGCAGCCCGCGGACGGCGGTGGGACCGTCCCGTACGGCTTCCAGGCAGCGCAGATGCATCCGGGCGGCCTTCTCCTCCTGCCGGTCCAGGCAGCGCGCGCCGTGGGTGCGGTGCAACTCCAGCAGCTCGTCGGCGAGTTCCCTGCGCAGCTGGGCGATGTCCGCGTCGGGCGTGCCTGTCTCCTGCCAGAAGCCGGGGTGAGCCAGCAGCAGGGTCCACAGGGCGGTCGCGGAGACCAGTTCGGGTCCGGCGGTCCCGGTGCGGGCCACGGCGCCGAGGGCCGCCTCCCGGTAGACCGCGGCGAAGACGTGCGCCAGCGGGATGTCCTGGCCGTGGTTGCCGAGGCAGCGGTCCAACTCGCTTACGGTGACCGGCTCGTCGTCCTCCCCCAGGGCCCTCCACAGCGCCGGGCGGCCGGCCGCGAGGTCCTCGAGCAGGCGGTAGCGTCCCCGGCGTTCGAGGCCCGCGACCGCGTCGGGCAACAAGACCGCGAGGAGGGCGTCGACGCGGTCGTCCCGCTCCAGGGCCGCCGTCTCGGCGTGCACGGGGTCGTCCGCGGGCAGCAGCGGGGCCGCCTTGCGCAGCAGTTCCAGCGCGCCGGTCCGGTCCCCGTCCGCGTACGCCGCCACCGCTCGATGGCAGAGATAGGCGCCGTACTCCTCGCCCGCCTCGGGCGCCTGCAGCAGCGCCCGCCGCCACAGGTCCCCGGCGGTGTCGTGGTCGCCGACGACCGCGGCACACCGCACCAGGGTCAGCAGGGCGGCGCCGTCGGCGTCCGCCGCGTCGGCGGCCTGCCGTCGTACGGCGGCCCTGAGCGCGTCGGCCGAGCCGCCGCCCCGCTTGCCCCGCGCCACCCGGGCGCACAGGGCGGGCAGGGCGCGGCCCAGGTCCACGAGCCCCGCCACGTCGTGCTCGGCCAGGGCCCGGGTGAGGACGTCGGCGGCCCGCGGCGCGTCGGTGCGTACGAGTCCGGCGGCCCGGGCGACGAGCAACGGCGCCGCGAGCCCCGGCACACCGTCGGCAGGCGGTTCCCCGTCGGGCGGGTCCCCCTCCAGCGCCGCGGCGAGGAAGCCGGCGACCCGCCGGGCCCGCGCCTCCTCGGGGCCTGCGCCGTCATCCGGCGTACGGGGCGGGACGACCTGCCCGGCGAGCGGCGTGGCGGAGGGGACGCGACCGTCCCTGTCCGCCGGCGCTTCGGACCTTGCGGATCCGTTGCCACTCACCGGAGCGGATTCGTTGCCACCCACCGGAGCGGATTCGTTGCCACCCACCGGAGCGGATTCGTTGCCACCCACCGAAGCGGATTCGTTGCCACCCACCGGAGCGGATCCGTTGCCACCCACCGAAGCGTCCTCCCGTACCCGCACGGCCCGTTCCGTCCGGCCGTTCAGGGGCGGGGGCCCGCTCGCATGGTCCGCCGCGGCCGCCCGCAGCAGGCGTACGGCCGCGTCGTGGCGGCCGGTTGCGAGTGCGGGCAGGGCCGCCTCCAGGGCGAGGACCGGATCGACTCCGGCCTGGTCCGCGGTGTCCGGCTCCACTCCCGTGGACAGCGCGGCGAGGCGGGCCGTGGTCAGGGCCGCGCGACGGACCTCGGGGACGGGGTGCAGCTCGGCCAAGTGGGCGAGCGCCGCGGCCAGTTCCGACCTGGTGTCCGGGTCGGCGGCCAGGGCGCGGCTGCGGGCCAGGGCGGCGGCGAGCGGCCCGGCCTGGCCACGGCCGGTCCACTCCGTCAGCGCCTCCGCCAGGACCGGCTCGACGTGCTGGGGTTCGGCCAGCAGCTGGGAGAAGCCGAGGAGCCGGCCGGTGCGTGCCCGGTGCCGTACGGCCCGCCAGGGCGAGGGGCCGGTGCCGGGGCGGGCGGCGCGCTCGGCCAGCAGGCGGGCGGCCCGGGACAGCGCCGGGGCCTCGTCGGGCACCGGTGGCAGGGCGTCAGCCCCGGTGACCGCCGCGTCGGTGAGCCGGGCCGCCGCCTGCTCCGCGTACCGCACGGCCTCGTCCGCCCGGCCGGCCGCCCAGTACACGGCGGCCTGCCGCAGCCCGAGCACCCCGGCGGCGTGCCGGGCCCGGGGCAGGCCGCGCCGCACCAGAGCGGTCAGCCGTTCTCCGGCGGCATCGTTCCTGCCCTCGAGCATCTCCGCCTGCGCCCGCAGGAGTTCCGCCTTACGGCCTCGTACGCCGTGCAGCAGTGCCGTCACGTCCGCGGTGCGGCCGGCCCGCAGCTCCAGCACCGCCAGGAGCACCCCGGCCCGGTCGCGGCCCCGGTCGCGCGCCGTGTGGAGCAGTTCGCGGGCCCGCTCCGGGTCCCCGGGCAGGGCCAGCACACCGTGCCACAGCAGGCGTTCGGCGTGCGGGAGCCGTCTGAACAGCGGCAGCCAGGTGAGCCGCTGGGCGGCCTCCGGGCGCCCGCGCGCGATCTCGACGCCGAGCATCGTGCGCAACGCCTCAAGCAGGTACGGCAGTCCGGCGCCCCGCGTGTCCAGCCCGTCCCACTCGGGCAGGGCGGGCGGCCGCCATCCGGCGGTCATGCGCAGCCGCGCCTGCGCGAGCGGGGCGAGCCCTCCGGCTTCGGCGGCGAGCTCGGCGGAACGGTCGCCGGGCAGCGCCAGGTCGGGGTCGGCGTCGAGCAGCAGGCAGACCAGGGCCCAGCCGCCGGGCCGGCCCAGCCGGTCGAGGCAGCGCTCGGCGGCCGCGTCCGGCTCCCCGCCGAGCAGCTGCGCCCAGGCCGCGTGGTAGGCGATGTCGGCCCGCCCGGGCAGCCTCTCGGCCAGCGGCACCAGGTGCTGCCGGGCGCGCACATGGTCGCCCTCCAGCAGATACGCCCGCCCGAGCGCGTACGGGTGCCAGGGCCCGGTGTCGGGGCCGTGCTCGGTCGCGGCGAGCAGACCGGCCGTCAGCGGGGGCGGCACCTGGTCGCCGGCCGCGCCGGGTACCTCCTCCAGCCAGGCCAGCATCCGGCACAGGTCGAGCAGTTGGGCCGCGCGCGGGGTGAGCAGGTGGCCCCGGCCCGCCGCCGCGCCGGCCGCCCGGGTGAACTCGCCGGAGTGCAGCCGCGCGGACAGCAGTCCGTGCAGCGCCGACGCGTCGTTCGGGTCGGCCCGCAGGGCTGTCTCGAAGCGCTCCGCGGCCTCGGCCGGCCGGTCGTGCAGCAGCAGTTCGCCGTAGCCGAGTGTCCGCTCGACGCCGGGCAGGGGGCGAGTGGCCGCAAGCCGCCGGGCCAGCTCCTCCGCGCGCCCGATCCGTTGCGCCGGGTCGGCGAAACCCGCCGCGAGCAGTCCCACGACCTGGTCGACCACCTCCTGCGGCGGCCGTGCGTGGCGGGCCAGCAGGTCGGCGTACACATCGAGTGGGGCGTCGCCGTCCGCGCCCCAGCGGGCGAGCGTGGCCGCTGCGCCGACGCGGGCCTCCTCGAAGGCTCGGTCGGAACGGTAGAGCCGCGTCAGCAGGTCCTCGGCCCACCGCCGGTCACCGGAGCGGTCGCGGGCCGCGACCGCTCCGGCCAGCGGGAACCAGGACTGCTGGAGTCCGGTCTGTGCGGTGCCGGCCATGCTCGCGCCGAGGTCCCGCAGCCGGTCGAGGTCGGCCTCCTCGAGCAACGGCAGGAACGGGCCGTTCAGCAGGGACTCCTGGAACGACAGCCATAAGCCGGCCGTCTGCTCCGGCCGCTCCTCGAAGCGCGGCAGCAGTTCGCGCAGCCGGGTCAGTCCCCGGCCGGCGTCGCTGTCGGCGAGGCCGGCCGCCCAGGCGTTCTCCAGCCGTCCCAGGAAGGTGAGGTTGTTGCGGACCGACCGCTGCGGCTGCATCCGTCACCCCCGGCCCTGCTCGCCGCCGGACAGCCGGGCGAAGTGGTCGGCCTGGAAGCGGTTGCCCGCCTGCCGGAACGCCCGCTCCGCGCGCCGGGCCAGGTCGGCGCGGACCGTCCCGTCCGACATCCGGGCGCCCGCCCGGACCAGGTCGTGCGCCTTCGCCCAGTGCGCGGCGGCGTCGTCGTACGTCCCCTGCTGCTCCAGCGCCTCCGCCAGCTCGGCCAGCACGGACGGTAAGAGGTCGCGCGCCGCGCGGCCGTCCTCGGCCAGCGGCCGCAGCAGCGACACGGCCTGCGCCGCCCTGCCCTCCGTCCGCGCCCGCCGCGCCTCGGCGAGCTCGCGGGTCCCGGGCGGCGCCGTCGGCCGTGCGGAGGCCACGGCGGCCGCCGGCCTGGCCTCCGGCAGCGCGTCCAGGGCGGCCATCACCTCGCCCGCGCCCCGGAAGCGGCGGGCGGGCCTTACCTCCAGACAGCGCAGGACCAGCGCGTCGAGTTCCGGCGGGACCGAGTTGTTGAGCGCGGACGGCGGGACGGGCAGAGCCTTGAGCTTCTGCTCCTGCAGCCACTCCCCGTGCGCCCGCCCGGGCAGTGACAGCGGCGGAACCAGGTGGTCGTAGGCGTGCCGGCCGGTGAGGCCCTCGTACATCAGCAGGCCCAGCGAGTAGAGGTCGGAGGCGGGCACGCTCGCCCCCGCCGCCGTCTCCGGCGCCATGTACTGGATGGTGCCGGCCGTGCCCGGGACCATGCCGCCGTCCAGCATGCGGGCGGCGAGCCCGAAGTCGATCAGCCGGACCGAACGGTCCGTGCCCAGCAGGACGTTGTCCGGTTTGAGGTCGCGGTGCAGCAGGGGCGGGACCAGGCCGTGCAGCCCGCGCAGCGCCAGGCAGATCTGCCGGGCCCACTTGACCATGAGCCGTGCGGGCACCCGCTGGAGCCTGGCGAACTCGGCGGCGAGGGTGCTCCCCTGCACGTACTCCATGACCAGGAAGGCCCTGCCGCCCAGGTCGCGGGCCAGCCCGCCGTCGTAGACGTGCACCAGATGGTGGCGAGCCTCGGTGTCGGCCATCGTGCCCATCGCCTCCGCGAGCAGCAGCACGTCGGCGAACAGGTCGGCGGCCGTCGCCTCGGTGATGCCCGTGCGCCGGGACAGCTTGCACGCCACCTGGCGCACCGGATTGCCGAGGATGTACTGCTCGCTGCGGTAGACCGCGCCGAAGCCGCCCCCGCCCAGCCAGTCGCGCAGTACGTAGCGGCCGTCGACCGTCCTGCCGGTCAGACCCCGCATGCCGGACTCATCGGTCGGGATCACGCCTCACGCACTCCTCTCCGGTCCGGGATCGGTCAACGGTCCGGGATCGGGCAACTCCCCTTCCGCATACGACACTTCGGAGCCCGCTCGCGGTTCCGGGGGAAGGAATCGGACCTCTGTGCCGGGTGTCCCCGTACCGAGGGCGACGTCCGCCGGACCGGTCCGGGAGAGGCCGACCACGACCCGGCCGCACGCGCGGTACTCCTGCGGACTCGCCTCGGCCGCCGCGAGGGCCGGGTTGTCCACCCAGTCCGTGAGGATCCGCCGCATCACCCGCCCGCCCTCCCGGCCCCGGGCCTCGCGGTCGAGCCGGTGACCCAGCTCCGCCGCCCGGTCCAGCAGCTCCGCCGAGACGACCAGCTCCTTCTCCCGGCGCTGACGCCAGCGTTCCTGCCACTGGTTCAGGATCTTGCGCCCGATGCCGTGCATGGCCGCCCGGTCGAGCTGGCGGAAGACGACGATCTCGCGGATACGGGCCAGGAACTCCGGTGTGAAGACCGGCTCCCCCTGCCGGTGCCGCACCTCGGCGAGGCGCTCGCGGACGGCCTTGGAGATGTCCTCGTCGGCGCTGTCCGGGCCCATCCGTGAGATGACCTCCTGCCCGGCGTTCGTGGTGAGGATGAAGATCGCGCGGTCGCCGTGCGCCTTCTCCCCGCGCTGATCGGTGATCCAGCCCTCGTCGAAGAGGTTGAGGAAGGGGCGCAGCACCTCGGGGTGCGCCTTCTCCGCCTCGTCGAGCAGGACCACGCAGTACGGATCGGCGTTGAGCTCCCCGATGAGCCGGCCGCCGCGGTCGAACCCCGCGTAGCCGGGCGGCGAGCCGAGGATGCTGGCCACGCTGTGCGGCTCGGTGAAGTTCCCCATGGTGTAGGTCTGCAGCCGCTTGGACGCCGAGTAGAGATCCGCGACCGCCTTGGCCAGCTCGGTCTTGCCGACCCCGGTCAGCCCGGCGAACAGCAGCACGGACGCCGGTCCCGAGGTGTCCGCCAGGCCCGCCTTGATGCGCCGCAGCTCGCCGGCGACGGTCCGCACCGCCCTTTCCTGACCGACCACTTGGGCGGTGAGCGCCGCCTCGTAGTCGATGCCGTCCTCGCCCGTCCCCGCGATCTGGCCGCGCGGCACGCGGGACAGCTCCGCGACCGCGTCGACGACCTCCGCCTGGGTCACCGCCTCGCGCTCGTCGCCCTGCTGGGTCCGGGCGTAGTGCAGGTCCTCGAAGGCGCGGCCGAGCACCCGGACCGCGGACAGCGGCAGCCGCTGGTGCTGGATGAACTCGCCCGCCAGCAGCACCGCCCGGCCCACCGCGTGGTCCTCGGCCGGGATGCCGAACTCCTCGGTCAGCCCGTCCGCCGCCAGACGCGCCATGTCGCACGCCGTCTCCCGGTCCGGCTCCCTCATCTCGATCCGGGTGGTCAGCTCCTGCAGGGCGTGGTCGGCGGCGACGAGGTCGTCGTAGTCGTGCACGGACAGCGCGCCGACCAGATGCATACGGCGTTCCTTGAGCGCCCGGCGCAACTGGAGCAGATGGTCGGTTCCGTGCGGGCCCCGCAGCAGTCCCCCGAGCCCGTCCAGGCAGACGACCAGGTCGGTGCGGCCGGAGACCTGCGCCACCAGCGCGGCGAGCTGGTCGCCGCTCTTCTCGGCCGCTACGTCACGGCAGTCGACCCGCAGGAACCGCTTGCGCCGCAGGAACGGGATCTCCCCCGCCGCCGCCCGCCGGGCCAGCTCGCGCAGCAGCGTCGTGGTGCCCACGCCCGGCAGGCCGGTGATCAGCACATGGTTGTTCTCGGTCCGGTGCAGCGCCCGGCACAGCGGATCGAAGTACCCGTCGAGGTGGCAGGCCGGTGTGATGCCGCCGGTGCGGGCGAGCCAGGTGAGGTCCTCGGAGGGCGGCAGGAACGCGGGCAGCGTGTACGCCGTCTCGCGAGGAGTGGTGCTGCGCGACTCCTGCAGCACCTCCCGTACGTGGGCCCGCAACCGGTCCGGATCGAGGCGCAGCGGGTCCGCGCGCAGGACCCCGGTCAGCCGGGGCGAGGGGTCGTCGAGGAGTGCGGCCAGCAGGTGCGGGGTGTCGATCCGGTCGGCGTCCCAGAGCGCGGCCGTGCGGCGGGACGCGAGCAGCAGGGTGTGGAAGGCGTCGCCGCATTCGTCGCGGTGCAGACGCGGTGGCGCCGGGCGGCCCCGCTCCGAGAGCCGGAAGGCCGCGGTGATGATCTCCGTGGCCTTCACCAGGCCGATCTGCGGGGGCAGTTGGAGTCTGAGCAGCCGCTCCGCGAGGCCCTCGGTCTCGCCGAGCAGGGCGAGCAGACAGTGCGGTGGCAGCAGCCGGTCGTAGCCCAGTTCGGCGGCCCGCTCGGCGGCCCGCTCCAGGACGGACCAGACGTCCGCCGTGAACTCCTCCGACCGCAGCCGCCCCGAGTTCTCGTCGAACAGCTCGGGCAGCGGCTCCAGTTGGACCCGCGCCCGCTGCCGTAACGCCTCGGCGGCCCGGGGCAGGTCCAGTACCTCGCCCAGGAACTGCCGGTCCTGCTCGTCCGGATGCTCGAGCACACAGGCCAGGAGCAGTTCGAGGGTCACCTCGCGGAGGCCGGGCGACGACGCGGACGTGGACGTGGGAGCGGCGGCCGTCTTGTCGGCGTGACCGGCGTACTCCGCGGCGAAGTCGGCGAACGCCGCCGTCAGTTCCGGGGCGATACGGCCGGGCGAACCGTCGAAGCCGTAGGCCGTGCCGGGCGGGTCGTAGACGTCGATCGCTTCCATGAGGTGCTGCGGTGCGGCACCCTCGGCGAGCGCCGCCTCCAGCGCGGGCAGCACCGCCGGGTCCCGGCCGGCCAGCACGGCGAACAGCACGTCGCCGGGCCTCAGCCGCTCGGACGCCCGCTCGGACGCCGCTCTCAGGACGTCATGGGTCCGCCGGTCCCCGCACGCCCCGGGGTCGAGGACACCGTCGGTGAACAGCAGCGGTGACAGTACGGACCCGGGCCTGCTCGGTGCCATGACTGAAGGGTCGTGCCGTGCGGAGTCTTCTGACTGCATACCTGTGCCCGCGGCTCCGCCCTGTACAGGTACCGGGCCCGCGAACCCACCTCCCCGTTGACGAAATGCTTCCACACGAGGACCCGTGTGACTCCCGCATCCGTCAAAAAGCACATGCCCCACCGCTCCGCCGGGAAGTGTGCACGAATCGAGGTGGCCGGCGATCAGGGACCGGGCGCGGCGGGGACCGGTGGCCGGCGGAGGGTGGTCGCCCGTCGACGCCCACCCTCCTTGCTGCTGGCCGCAGTCGGGGGCGTGCTCAGTTGCGCGAGTTGCCGAACAGGATGCGGTACGCGATCAGCAGGACCAGCGAACCGCCGATCGCAGCGGCCCAGGTCGCTCCGTCGTGGAAGCTCTTGGCGATGGGGTGGTCCAGCCAGCGCGACGAGATCCAGCCGCCGATGAACGCGCCCGCGACGCCTATGAGGGTCGTACCGATGAAGCCGCCCGGGTCCCGGCCCGGCAGCAGGAACTTGGCGATGGCTCCGGCCAACAGCCCCAGGATGATCCAGCTGATGATGGTCATGCCCTCAACCTGCCCTTCCGCGCTGTGCATGCACTTTCCGGACAGTGTGCATTCGGTCAAGATCCGCTGCGCTTCGCGCCTCGTGCCTGCCCTTTCGATGAACAGGACGTCACGACGGCGCTGTCCGGTTGCAGTGATCAGTGGTGTGCGGGCCATGACACCGACCGGTGCCGCCCCAGGGCTGCGGCGCACACTCGGCGCCGGCGACGCGGTGGTCTTCGGGCTCGCTCGATGATCGGGGCGGGCATCTTCGCCGCCCTGGGACCCGCGGCGCGGGCGGCCGGGTCCGGGCTGTTGCTCGGCCTCGCCATGGCCGCGGTCGTCGCCGACTGCAACGCCCTCGCCTCGGCACGCCTGGCCGCCCTGTATCCGGCCTCGGGCTGCACGTACGGGTACGGGCGCGAACGCCTCGGCCCGTTCTGGGCTACCTCGCGGGCTGGTCGTTCGTGGTCGGCAAGACCGCCTCGTGCGCGGCGATGGCGCTCTCTGTGGAGGCCTACGTCTGGCCCGGGCAGGCGCACGCCGTGGCGGTCGCAGCCGTGGTCGCGCTGACCGCGGTGAACTACGGCGGGCTGACCGCAGTCGCCGCGGCGTCGCGGGAGCCGCGGTGGACGGCGTCGCGGCGGACGGCGTCGCGCAGGACTAGGACGCTCGCCGTGTCTCCGTGCGTATGCGGAAATCGGCCCAAGGGGCCATCTCCAGCTCCTCGTTCGTCTCCTCGTACCAGCCCGTGCCGTCCAACCAGGTGCTCAGCCAGGCCGTGAGGCTGGGGGCGTCGACGTACCAGGCGTGGTCGGACTCGTCGGCGTTCGGCTCGAAGAGCAGGACGGGGGCCTCGGGGGCGCGGCAGTCCACGCATGCGTACATCGCGCAGCCCCAGTGGGATATCGGCAGGACGCCCTCGGGCCAGGGCCAGTCGGGATCCTTGCGGCCGCTCTCGCGGTTGGCGAGGTACTGCGCGACGGCGGCGGGCTCGCCGGCGGGCGGGCTGTCGAGCAGGGGCAACAGGCCGTACTCCGGGCCGAATCCGCCGTCGCCTATGCGCAGATAGAGATCGGCGAGCAGGGGAGGCAGGGCGAAGCCCAGGGCGGCCTCGGCACGGGCCAGGATCGACGCGTCGGCCGGCTCGGGCAGTGAAGGCCAGCCCCATGGACGGGTGCTGCGTGCCTTGGCCGCGACCCGCGCCAGCAACTGCTCGTTCTCGCTCATGGGTTCATGATGCAAGGCGCCACTGACATTCGGGCCGGCCTGTGGACAACCACCGGACTGTGGAAAAGCCGGTGCTTCGTCCAGCCTTCACCGCGGTCGGTCAGCGAGCCGCGAACGGCTCGTCCGTCCGCACGATTTCGCGGCCGAGCGGCAGCAGCGAGACCGGGATCAGCTTGAAGTTGGCGATGCCGAACGGGATCCCGATGATCGTGACGCACAGGGCGATGCCGGTGACGATGTGCGCGAGCGCCAGCCACCAGCCCGCGAGGACCAGCCACAGGACGTTGCCGATGCAGGAGGGCGCACCGGCGTCTCGGCGCTCGACCGTCGTGTACCCGAAGGGCCACAGGGCGTAGACGCCGATGCGGAACGCGGCGATGCCGAACGGGATCCCGATGATCGTGATGCACAGCAGGAGGCCCGCGGCCAGGTATCCGAGGAACAGCCAGAAGCCGCTCAGGACGAGCCAAATGACGTTCAGGATGGTTTTCACTGCTGACGACCTGCCATCTTCTCGAGCCGGGCGATGCGCTCTGCCATCGGCGGGTGTGTCGAGAACATCTTGGACAGTCCCTGCCCCGGGCGGAAGGGATTCGCGATCATCATATGGCTGGCGGTTTCGATGCGCGGCTCGGGCGGCAACGGCAACTGCTTGGTGCCCGCTTCGAGCTTGCGCAGCGCACTGGCGAGCGCGATCGGATCGCCGGTCAGCTGGGCGCCGGACGCGTCTGCCTCGTACTCCCTGGAGCGGCTGATGGCCAGCTGGATGAGGCTGGCCGCGAGCGGGCCCAGGATCATGATCATCAACATGCCGAAAATGCCCGGGCCGTCGTCGTCGTTCGAGCGGCCCACGGGGATCAGCCAGGCGAAGTTGACCAGGAACATGATCACGGAGGCCAGGGCGCCGGCGACCGACGAGATGAGGATGTCGCGGTTGTAGACGTGGCTCAGCTCGTGGCCGATCACGCCGCGCAGTTCGCGCTCGTCAAGGAGGCGCAGGATGCCTTCCGTGCAGCACACGGCGGCGTTGCGCGGGTTGCGGCCCGTCGCGAAGGCGTTGGGTGCCTCCGTCGGCGAGATGTACAGGCTGGGCATGGGCTGGCGGGCCTGGGTGGAGAGCTCGCGGACCATGCGATAGAGAGCGGGGGCCTCGAACTCGCTGACCGGCCGGGCACGCATCGCGCGCAGCGCCAGCTTGTCGCTGTTCCAGTACGCGTACGCGTTCGTGCCCAGTGCGATCACAACCGCGACGACGAGCCCCATGCGGCCGAAGAAACTGCCGATGACGATGATGAGGGCGGACAATCCTCCGAGGAGTACTGCGGTCCTTAGCCCGTTGTGCCGGCGGTGCACGGTACGCCCTCCAAGTGGTGCAGCAGGGGAACCCTTTGCTTACGGAGCTTGCTTGCTGTCTCGGGTACCACCGGTGCCGTGATTTCACGTCCAGTGGACCCTCCCGCACTGGTCAACGCCAGGCGAGGGTCACTAGTTCCCTTGTGCGTTCGGCGCCCCGCCTCGGCCGAGCGGGTGACGGCGGTCCGGGCGGCCGAGGTGCTCGGCCGGAGATCTCAGAAGAGGGTCGTGTCGGCGAAGCGCAGGATCAGCTGGGGTGCTCCGGAGAGGGCGACGGCGAGAACGCCGGTGAGGGTGATGGCCGCGGTGAGGGGCGCCGGGAGCCGGTGCTTGACGGGTTCGCCCTCGGGGGCGCGGAACAGCAGCGCCGTCCACTGAAGGTAGTAGAAGAGGGCGATCACGACGTTGACGGCCATGAGCACGGCCAGCCAGCCGAGTCCCGCGTCGACCGCCGCCGAGAACACGGTGACCTTGGCGAAGAGGCCGATGATGCCCGGGGGCAGTCCGGCCAGGCAGAGCAGGAAGAACGCCATCAGCAGGGCGGCGAGCGGGTTCGTCGCGTAGAGGCCGCGGTAGTCCGTGATGCGGTTCGCGGTCCTGGTGCGGCCCACCACTGCGGCGACGGCGAAGGCTCCGAGGTTCACCGCCGCGTACATGAGGGCGTAGGCGACCGTGGAGCCGATGGAGCGCTCGGCGTCGTCGGAGTAGGCGGCCGCGGCGATCGGCACGAGAAGGTAGCCGGCCTGGCCCACCGACGACCAGGCCAGCAGCCGTACCGCGCTGTACGCGCGCGTGGCCTGCTGACGCAGGGCGCCGACGTTGCCGACTGTCATGGTGAACGCGGCCAGGGCGGCGAGCGCGGGGCCCCAGACGTCGGCGTACGACGGGAACGCGACGACGGTGACGAGGATCAGGCCGGAGAAGCCGACCGCCTTGCCGACGACCGAGAGGAAGGCGGCGATCGGCAGGGGCGCCCCCACGTAGGTGTCCGGGACCCAGAAGTGGAAGGGCACGGCGGCCGTCTTGAAGGCGAAGCCGACCAGGGTGAGGACCACTCCGGTCTGGGCGAGCGTGTGCAGCTGTCCGTCGACGTGCTGGATGCGGCCGGCGACCTGGGTGAGGTAGAGGGTGCCCGTGGAGGCGTACACGAAGCTGATGCCCATGAGGCTGACGGCGGTCGCGGTGACCGACGACAGGAAGAACTTCAGGGCCGCCTCGGAGGACTTCTTGTCGCCGTACCGGAGCCCGACGAGCGCGAAGGCGGGCAGGGAGGCGACCTCCAGGGCGACGATCAGGGTCGCGAGGTCGCGGGAGGCGGGCAGCAGGGCGGCGCCGGCCGCGGAGGACAGCAGCAGGAACCAGTACTCCCCTTCGGGAAGCTGCTTGTCGGCGTCCTTCAGGGCGGTCACCGACAGCAGGGCGGCGAGGAGGGCGCCGCCGAGCACCAGGAGCTGGATGACGAGGGTGAACCGGTCGGCCGTGTAGCTGCACGCGTGCGTGCCGTGCACGCAGAAGGTGCTGCGGTCGCCGTCCAGCAGCGGCAGGAGCATCAGCCCGGCGGCGGCCAGGCCCGCGACGGAGGTCCAGCCGAGGAGGGGCTTGCGCGACTCGGGCACGAACAGGTCGGCGACGAGGACCAGGAGCGCCACCACGGCGGCGATCGTCGGCGGCGCGACGGCGAGCCAGTCGACGGACTGGACGAGGTTCGCGGCCAGCGGCTGGGCCAGGGAGCTCATCGGGTGCCTCCTGCGAGGAGCTGCTGGACGGCCGGGTCGGTCAGGCCGAGGAGGGTCCTGGGCCACAGCCCGGCGACGACGGTGAGGGCGACGAGCGGGGTCCAGGCCGCGAACTCGTACGCGTGGACGTCGGCGAGCTGCGGTGCTTCCTGCGGTGCGGCACCCATGCAGACGCGGCGGACCACGACGAGCATGTACGCGGCCGTCAGGAGCGTGCCGAAGGCCGCGATCGACATGAAGGTGAGGAAGGCGGGGCGGCTGAGGTCGGCGGCCGGATCGAACGCGCCGAACATTGCCAGCATCTCGCCCCAGAAGCCGGCCAGGCCCGGCAGGCCGAGCGAGGCGACCGCGCCGAAGGCGATCAGCCCGCCGAGGCGGGGGGCCTTGCCGTAGAGCGCGGCGCCGGTCTTGTCGGCGAGGGTGTCGAGGTCGGTCGTGCCCGTGCGGTCCTTCAGCGCGCCGACCAGGAAGAAGAGCAGGCCAGTGATGAGGCCGTGGGCGATGTTGGCGAACAGTGCGCCGTTCACGCCGGTCGGCGTCATGGTCGCGATGCCGAGCAGGACGAAGCCCATGTGGCCGACGGAGGAGTAGGCGATGAGCCGCTTCAGGTCGCCCTTCGCTCCCTGCTTGGCGAGGGCCAGGCAGGCCAGCGATCCGTAGATGATCCCGACGACGGCGAATGCGGCGAGGTAGGGCGCGAAGGTGTGGAAGCCGTCCGGCGCGATCGGCAGGAGAATCCGGACGAAACCGTACGTACCCATCTTCAGCAGGACACCCGCCAGCAGGACCGAGCCGACGGTCGGCGCGGAGGTGTGAGCGTCGGGCAGCCAGCTGTGCAGCGGCCACATCGGCGTCTTGACCGCGAGCCCGAGCCCGATCGCCAGAACGGCGATGACCTGCACGGACGAGGTCAGCGACCGGCCGTTGTCAGTGGCGAGTGCCACCATGTCGAATGTGCCGGCCTTGATCCCGATCAGGAGCAGGCCGAGCAGCATGACGACCGAACCGAGCAGCGTGTAGAGGATGAACCGCCAGGCGGCCCGGGTCCTGCCCTCGCCGCCCCAGCGGGCGATGAGGAAGTACATCGGGATGAGCACCATCTCGAACGCGAGGAAGAACAGCAGCAGATCGAGGACGGCGAAGGTCGCGAGGGTGCCGGACTCCAGGACGAGCAGCAGTGCGACGAAGGCCTTCGGGGTCGGGCCCGCGGGCATCTTGAAGTACGAGTAGAGCGCGCAGAGGAAGGTCAGCAGCGCGGTCAGGACCAGAAGGGGGAGGGAGATGCCGTCGATGCCGAGGTGGATCCGCACGTCGAGTGCGGGGATCCAGCTGATGTCGGTCGTGGCCTGCATCTTCGACGGATGGTCGTGGTCGAAGCCGAGCGCGAGGACGATCGCGGCGATGAGGACCACGCCGGTCACTGTCACGCCGTGCCGCAGCACGGCCTGCTCGGGCGACTTCCCCTTCAGCCCGGGCGGGGCCGGCAGGAGAGCGGCGAGCGCGCCGAGGAGCGGCACGACGACGATCAACGCCAGAAGGACCTGCATCACGGACTCGCTGATATCGATCACGCCTGCTCACGCTCCCGTGGCGACGAGGACGACGGCGACCGCGAGGACGACGGTGCCGGCGAGCAGCGCGCTCACATAGGTCTGCACATTGCCGGTCTGGGCGCGCCGTACGGCGCCACCCAGCAGGCGGGGTAGGGCGCCCGCACCGCGTACGTAGGTCTCGACGACCTCGCGGTCCAGGAACCGGACGAGACTCGCTCCGGCCTGGACCGGGCGGACGAAGAGTGCCGCGTACACGGTGTCCAGGTGGAAGCCGACG
The DNA here is from genome assembly GCF_043200415.1 of Streptomyces sp. NPDC048419. NCBI lineage: Bacteria > Bacillati > Actinomycetota > Actinomycetes > Kitasatosporales > Streptomycetaceae > Streptomyces > Streptomyces sp. NPDC048419. The sequence continues at coordinate 87,874 of NZ_JBICXT010000011.1, forward strand.
GCGGCGTGCCGGTGCAGCGGCCCGAGCAGCAGCCGCCCGGGGTCCGCCGGGTCGGGCGCGGAGGCGACGTCGCCGTACGCGGGCGCGTGGGTGGCGATGGCCTCGGCCTCGACGAGTCCGGCGTCGCCCTCGGGGTGGGCCGCGACCGCACCCAGCGGGACGCGGGCCGCGAGTGCCGTGCTGTGCCGCCAGGCGGCGTAGGTGACGATGCCGCCGATCAGGGCCACGCCCGTGCCGAGCACGGAGGTGGTGAGGGTCGGGGCGAGGTCGCGGCCGTCGAACCAGTCGGGCAGCGAGCGGTAGGCGAACCCGCCGAAGGCGAGGGACGGCACGGCGAGCACCCACAGCACCACGGTCATGGTGAGCGGCTGGCGGCCGTGGTCGGGGGCCTCGGCGCCGTGGCCGCGGAAGGTGAGCAGCCACAGCCGCATCGCGTACGCGGCGGTGAACGCGGCCGTGATCAGGCCGGCGACAAGGGTGATCCAGCCCGCGGCGCCGGGGGCGTGCTCGGTGTGGCCGGTGGCGACGTGCTCGGCGGCGCCGAGCACGGACTCCTTGGAGAAGAAGCCGCTGAAGGGTGGGATCGCGGCGAGCGCCAGCAGCGCCACAGTCATCGTCCAGAAGGCGTCGGGAACGCGGTCGCGCAGGTTGCTCATGCGGGACATGGCGGCCAGGGAGTTGGTGCCGGCGGCATGGATGATCACGCCGGCCGCGAGGAACAGCAGCGCCTTGAAGGCGCCGTGGGACAGGAGGTGGAAGACGGCGGCGGAGCGGTCGCCGACGGCGAGGGCGCCGGTCATGTAGCCGAGCTGGCCGATCGTCGAGTAGGCGAGGACGCGCTTGATGTCGTCCTGGGCGAGTGCGGCGAGGCCCGAGCCGAGCATCGTGACGGCGGCCATGACGGCCATGACCACCATCGCGGCCGCGGAGGCCTCGAAGACCGGGAGGAGACGGGCGACGAAGTAGACACCGGCGGCGACCATGGTCGCGGCGTGGATCAGCGCGGAGACGGGCGTCGGGCCCGCCATCGCGTCGGGGAGCCAGGTGTGCAGCGGGAACTGCGCCGACTTGCCCGCCACGCCGGCCAGGAGCAGCAGGGCGATCAGCGTCGGGTGGCCGAGTCCGCCGTGCGCGACGGTGCCGAGGACCTTCGTGATACGGAAGGAGCCGGCGTCGGTGGCGAGGGCGAACAGGCCGATGAGGAAGGGGACGTCACCGAGCTTGGTCACCAGGAAGGCCTTGATGGAGGCGGCGCGGGCCTCCGGTGTCTCCCAGTAGTGGCCGACCAGGAAGTACGAGCAGATGCCCATGATCTCCCAGCCGACCAGCAGCACGATCAGGTCGCCGGAGTAGACGACGAGCAGCATCGCGGAGGTGAAGAGGGAGACGAGAGCGGCGTACGAGGGGTAGCGCGGGTCGTCGCGCAGATAGCCCGTCGAGTAGATCTGCACACAGGTGGCGACGACGCCGACCAGGACGGCGACGAGGGCGGCGAAGCCGTCGATGTGCAGGGCGAGTTCGATCGGGACCGAGCCGGTGGGCGTGAGTTCGGTGTGCGAGTCGACGGCCTGGCCGCCGCCCTGGCGCACGGCGACCAGCACGGCCGCCGCGAAGGCGGCGAGGGTCGGCAGGACGGCGAGCGGGCGGACGAAGCCGGGGGCCGTGCGCCCCAGGAGCAGACCGGTCACGGCGCCCAGGAACGGCAGGAGGGGGACGAGGACGGCGAGGGTGGTCGTGGTCACGCGGTGGCCTCAGCCTTCCCGGTCTGATCCGCCGCCGGGACGCCGTCGTCGGGGCCGTCGCTCTCGTGGCCCTCGGCGCTGTCGCGGAGCTTGTCGATGTCGGAGGTGCCGCGGTTGCGGTAGACGGCGAGGACGATCGCCAGGCCGATGCCGATCTCTGCGGCGGCGATGGCGATGGTGAACAGGGTCAGTGCCTGGCCGGAGTGCAGCGTGTCGCGGGCGGTCCTGCTGAGCCAGACGTCGAAGGCCACGAGGTTGAGGTTGACGGCGTTGAGCATCAGCTCGACGGACATCAGGACCAGGATCGCGTTGCGGCGGGCGAGGACGCCGTACAGGCCGGTGCAGAACAGGAGGGCGGAGAGTACGGCGGGATAGGCGAGGTGCATCAGCGGACACCTTCCTTCGCGCTCCGGCTGCCCGGTACGGCCGGGGTGCCCGCGGCACCGGACGCCGCGTCCGCCTTGGCCTTGCGGGACAGGACGATGGCGCCGACCAGGGCGGCGAGCAGGAGGACGGAGAGGGCCTCGAAGGGGAGCACCCAGTTCTGGAAGAGGCTCGCTCCGGTGACGGCGGTGGAGCCCGCGGCCGGGCCATCCAGGTCGATCCAGGTCGTACGGAAGGCGTCGACGACGACCCAGACCAGGGCGGCGGCCGCGGCGACGGCCACGGTGAGGGCGGCCCAGCGGTTGCCCGAATCGGCGTCCGGGGAGCGGCCGATCGGGGCCCTGGTGAGCATCAGGCCGAACAGGAGGAGGACCACGACGGAGCCGACGTAGATGAGGACCTGCACCCAGGCGATGAACTCGGCGGTGAGCAGGAGGTATTCGACGGCGAGGCCGCCGAGGGCGACCACCAGCCACAGGGCGGCGTGCACCAGCTGCCGGGTGGTGACGGTGACCAGGGCCGCGCCGAACGTGACCAGGCCGACGAGGAGGAAGGCGATCTCCACGCCGGTCGGGGAGAGGAAGCCGTGAGCGTCGGCGGCGACGGTCGTGGCGTGGGCCGCGGTGGCGGCTGCGGCGGGGCTCACGACTCTCCTTCCTGCGGTTCCGCCTGGGCGGCCGCCAGCTTCTCGGCGGTCTTGCGGGCGGCGGCGATCTCCTTCGGTTCCTCCGCGCCGGGGTCGAGGGCCGGCGGGGCGGGGACCGTCCACATCCACTCGCGGAGCTTGTCGCTCTCGTGGGTGAGCTCGTGGATGTCGGTCTCGGCGTACTCGAACTCCGGGGACCAGAACAGGGCGTCGAAAGGACAGACCTCGATGCAGATACCGCAGTACATGCACAGGGCGAAGTCGATGGCGAAGCGGTCCAGGACGTTGCGGCTGCGTTCGCGGCCGCCCGGGGCCGCCGCCGGGACCGTCTCCTTGTGGGAGTCGATGTAGATGCACCAGTCGGGGCACTCGCGGGCGCACAGCATGCAGACCGTGCAGTTCTCCTCGAACAGGCCGATGACGCCGCGGGTGCGGGGCGGCAGCTCGGGCTGGACGTCCGGGTACTGCTCGGTGACGGACTTGCGCGTCATCGTGCGCAGGGTGACGGCGAGGCCCTTGGCCAGGCCGGAGCCGGGGATGCGGGACCGCGTGGAGGGCAGCGGCTCAGCCATCAGGAGATCACCACCTTGACGATGCCGGTGAGGGCGATCTGGGCGAGGGAGACGGGGACGAGGAGGGTCCAGGAGAGCTTCTGGAGCTGGTCCTCGCGCAGACGGGGGTAGGTCACGCGGAGCCAGATCACGAGGAAGGCGAGCACGGCGGTCTTCAGCAGGGTCCAGACCCAGCCGAGGCCGTCGGCGCCCCAGGGGCCGTGCCAGCCGCCGAGGAAGAGGACGGTGGTCAGGCCGCACAGGACGATGATCCCGGCGTACTCGGCGAGGAGGAACAGGGCGAAGCGCAGGCCGGTGTACTCGGTGTACGCGCCGAAGATGATCTCCGAGTCGGCGACGGGCATGTCGAAGGGCGGGCGCTGGAGCTCGGCGAGTCCGGCGACGAAGAAGACGACCGCGCCGACGATCTGCCAGGGCAGCCACCACCACTCGAAGGCGTCGAGGATGCCGGGGAGGGAGACGGTGCCTGCCGCCATGGCCACGGAGGCGGCGGCGAGGAGCATCGGGAGTTCGTAGGCGAGGAGTTGCGCGGCGGTGCGCAGGCCGCCGAGGAGGGAGAACTTGTTGGCGGAGGCCCAGCCGGCCATGAGTGAGCCGAGGACGCCGACGCCCATCACCGCGAGGACGAAGAAGATGCCGGCGTCGAGGACCTGGCCGACCGCGCCCTCGCCCGGGCCGATGGGGATGGCGAGGAGGACGATCAGGTACGGCAGGAGGGCGACGGCGGGGGCGAGCTGGAAGACGCGGCGGTCCGCGCCCGCCGGGACGATGTCCTCCTTCTGCGCGAACTTCACGCCGTCGGCGACGAGTTGGGCCCAGCCGTGGAAGCCGCCGGCGTACATCGGGCCGAGGCGGCCCTGCATGTGGGCCATGACCTTGTGCTCGGTCTGGCCGACGATCAGGGGGAAGGTCAGGAAGACGACGAAGACGATCAGGAGACGCAGGGTGACGTCCAGGGCGTCGTTCACTGCGTGCCTCCTGCGGGGTCTTCGGGGTTCGCGGCCGGGTCGTCGGGGTTCGGGGACTTCTTGCCGGCGGGGGGCTTGCCGCCCGGAGCCTCCTCGGAGGAGGCCGGCTCCGAAGGGGGCTCACCCTCGCCGGGGGCTCCCCCGGGCGCGCCCGAACCGGCGTCGGCCGCGCTCGACTTCGCCTCCGGCTTCCGCTCCGCCTGCGGCTTCCGATCCGGCTCCGGCTTCCGCTCCGGCTCCGGCTTCCGCTCCGGCTCCGGCTCCGGCTCCGGCTCCGGCTCCGGCTCCGGCTCCGGCTCCGGCTCCGGGCCAGGCTTCGCCTCCGCTTCCGATCCCGCCTCCGCACCCGGTTCGTCGAACGCCGGGCGGGCGTGGTGCCACGGGGCGTCCGAACTGCGGGGGGCGGGGCGGGTGTTCTGGGTTTCGGGTGCCGGGGTGCCGGCCGTCTGCGCGGACGGGTCTTCGCCGGACGCGGTCTCCGCCTCACCGGACTCGGCGGCCTGCCTCTGGCTCGCCGACCCCTCCCCGGCCGTACGCGCACGTCGGGGCCCGGCCGCAGCGTTGCCACCGGACGCCGAATCCGTCGGCCGGCTCTCGGAGCCCTCCCCCGCCGCACGCGCGGGTCGCGGCGCAGCCGCAGCCCCGCCCGCCGCGGGAGTCGCCGCCTGACTGGCAGAGCCCTCCGCCGCCGAACGTGAACGCCGCGCCGCACCGGTACCCGCACCCTCGCCGGCCGCCGGCGCAACCGCCTGACTCGCGGACCCCTCCGCCGCCGAACGAGAACGCCTCGGCGCACCCGCTCCCGCACCCTCGCCCGCCGCCGGAGCCACCGGGCTCGCCGTCTGACCGGCAGAGCCCTGGGCGGCAGAGCCCTGGCCGGCCGACCCCTCCCCCGCCGTCCGTGCGCGCCGGGCCGGGCGTTCGCCCGGCGTTCGGGGTGCGCCTCGGGCCTGGCGGGCCGGGGCAGGGGGGAGTTGGCCCTTGAGAGGGCCCCACTCGTTGGGGTCGGGGACGCCCGGGGGGAGCATCTGGCGGCGCTTGGGGCCGCCGTGCTCGGACTCGCCCGGTTCCTTGGCGCCCGGCCAGGCCTTGGCGACGCGGGCGGCGAGTACGAAATCCTTGCGCAGGGGGTGGCCTTCGAAGGTCTCCGGGAGCAGGAGGTGGTCCAGGCCGGGGTGGCCTTCGAAGACGACGCCGAACATCTCGTGGGTCTCGCGTTCGTGCCAGCCGGCGCCCGCGTAGACGCCGACCGCGGAGGGCAGCGCCGGTGCCTCGTGCGGGACCGTGGTGCGCACCAGCAGCCGGCGCACCGGCGACAGGGACACCACGTGGGCCGAGACGCGGAAACCCGTGCCAGGTTCGTCGACCGCGCTCAGCCAGTCGAAGTAGGTGCAGGTCAGCCGGTCGCGCGCCACCTCGAGCGCGGCGAGCCAGGACCCCGGCGGGACATCGACCGTCAGGAGCTCGTACGACTCCTCGGCCGTGGCGTCCGTACCGAAGAGTTCCGCTGCGGAGGCGGGCAGCCAGCCGACCGTGCTCATCGCCCCTCCCCGGACGGGGGCTCGGCGGCCGGCGGCTCGACCAGACCGCTCTGCAGGGCCGCGGCCGACGGGCGTGAGGTGCCGTACCGCTCGCCCAGCGACTCCCGGGCGATCTTCTCCTGGAGCTTCAGGATTCCCTGCAGCAGGGCCTCGGGGCGGGGCGGGCAGCCGGGGACGTAGACGTCGACCGGGATGATCTGGTCGACGCCCTTGGTGACGGAGTAGGAGTCCCAGTAGGGGCCGCCGCAGTTGCTGCACGCGCCGAAGGAGATGACGTACTTGGGTTCCGGCATCTGCTCGTACAGGCGCTTCACGGCGGGGGCCATCTTGTCCGTGACCGTGCCCGACACCACCATCAGGTCGGCCTGGCGCGGCCCGGGCGCGAACGGGATGACGCCGAGCCGGATGAAGTCGTGGCGGGCCATCGAGGCGGCGATGAACTCGATCGCGCAGCAGGCGAGGCCGAAGTTGAAGACCCACAGGGAGTAGCGGCGGCCCCAGTTCAGGACCACCTTCATCGGCTCCGGCGCGAGGCGGGCCAGCGCGCCCAGCCTCTTCGGCTCCGGCAGCAGAACGGGCTCCGCCGGCTGCCCGTCGGTGTCTGGCGTCGTCACGTCCATGCCAGAACGCCCTTCTTGTATGCGTACAGCAGGCCCACGGTCAGGAAGCCGAGGAAGATGAACATCTCGACGAGCGTCGTCGCGCCGTAGCCGGGCGCGGCGAAGACCGTCGCCCACGGGAACAGGAAGATCGAGTCGACGGCGAAGATGACGTACAGGAAGGCGTAGACGTAGTAGCGGACCTGGGTGTGGGCCCAGCCCTCGCCTACCGGGTCGACTCCGCACTCGTACGTCAGAAGCTTCTCGGGAGTGGGCACCACGGGCCGCAGCAGGCGGCCGGCCCCGAAGGCGACCGCGACGAAGAGCACGCCGACGAGGGCGAGCAGTCCGACGACGGAGTACGACTGGAAGTAGTCCGCCGCGACGACGGTCGGTTCCCGCACGTCCGTCCCCTCGCTCCCTGACTCGGCCCGCCCCTGACCTGCGGCCCTGATGAACACTGCTGTCCGACGATCTGTACGCACGGGAGTCTAGGCCCTGATAAAGGGACGGTAAGCAGCCCGTCACGCCTTGAGATGCGCTTGAGATGCCGGGCCGGATGCCGGGGTGGGGTTTTCCCCAGGGAACGACGCCTGCCGACCTCATGGCGCCGGCGCCCGGCGCGCGGCACGCTAGCCCATATGACCGAACGACTCTCGCGCCCGATGGGGACTCCGGAAGGTGACGGCGACCGTCTGCCGCCGCCCCGTTTCGCCTACGACCGGCAGACCTGGAAGGAGATCGCGCACCTCCTGGCGAACTTCCCCGTGGCACTGCTCGGCTTCGTCTACGTCGTGACGGTGCTGTTCACCGGCGTCGGGCTCACCGTGACCGTCATCGGCCTCCCGCTCCTCGCGGCAGGCCTGGCGGGCTCCCGGGTGCTGGGCCGGATGGAGCGGGGACGGGCCAGGAGGCTGCTCGGGCTGCACATCGACGAGCCGAGCCCGCTGCCCGGACGCGGATCCGGCTTCCTCCCCCGGATGTGGATGCAGCTGAAGGACCCGGTGGGCTGGCGGACGGTGCTGTACGACTTCATCCGGCTGCCCTGGGGCGTCTTCACCTTCGCCATCACGCTGACCTCGCTGTTCGTGCTGTGGCCGGTGCTGCCGTTCACCGCGCGCCTGCTCACCAACGCCGACCGGGCGATGGTGCGCGGGCTGCTGTCGCCCTCCGACGAACTGGAGCGGCGGATCGCGGAGCTGGAGTCGGACCGCGGGGTCGTGGTCGACACGGCCAACGCCGACCTGCGGCGGATCGAGCGCGATCTGCACGACGGGGCGCAGGCCCGCCTGGTCAATCTGGCGATGGGGCTCGGCCTGGCCAAGGAGAAGCTCCTGGAGGACCCCGACTCGGCGGCGGAGATGGTCGCGGAGGCGCACGGCGAGGTGAAGCTCGCGCTCCAGGAACTGCGGGACCTGGCCCGGGGCATCCATCCGGCCGTACTGACCGACCGCGGTCTCGACGCCGCCCTGTCCGCGGTCGCCTCGCGCTGCACCGTGCCCGTGAAGGTGACGGTCGACCTCGCCGCACGGCCCGCCGCGGCCATCGAGGGCATCGCCTACTTCACCGTCTCCGAGCTGCTGCAGAACGTCAGCAAGCACAGCGCGGCGAAGACCGCATCGGTCGAGGTGTGGCGGGCGGCGGACCGGCTGCTGATCCAGGTGGAGGACGACGGCCGCGGAGGCGCGAGCCTCGACGCCGGCACCGGGATGAAGGGGCTCGCCGACCGGCTGGGCGCCGTCGACGGGCTGTTCGTCATCGACTCGCCGCCAGGCGGGCCGACCGTCGTCACGGCGGAGCTGCCGTGGCGCGACCGCGCCGAGGGCCAGGGGTAGGGAAAACCCCCCTTCCAAGACGCCGACGTACTCCATGGATCGCGGACCTGCGGCGGAGGACCGTGGAGGTAGGGCGGGACAGCCGCAGGGATGGGCAGGACGAGTAGAACGGACGACGCCGATGGCCACGCAGTACGGACAGGGCTACGGGCACGGTTACGACGACGGGTTCGGCCGCGGCGAGCGGCGGCGGCTGCCCGCCGGACTGCGGGCGCCGTTCGAGGCGCGCAGCTGGCGCGAGTTCGCGTATGTGCTGCTGAGCCTGCCGATCGGCATCGCGCTGTTCGTCTACGCCGTCACGATGGTCTCGCTCGGTGCCGGTCTGCTGGTGACGTTCCTCGGCGTCCCGGTGCTGGCGGCGGGGCTGGCGGGCTGCCGGGGCATCGCGGCGCTGGAGCGGACCCGGGCGCGCGCGCTGCTGGGCCTCGAGGTGGGCGACCCCGAGCCGCTGCGGATGAAGAAGTCCGGCGTGATGGCCTGGATGGGGGCGGTGCTGAAGAGCGGCACGTCCTGGCGGTCGCTGCTGTACGCGCTGCTCCAGTTCCCGTGGTCGGTGTTCTCGTTCGTCGTCGCGGTGAACTTCTGGGCCTACGGCTGGGCCCTGCTGACGTATCCCCTGTGGTTCTGGCTCTTCCCCATGTACGGCGGCCAGGACGGACTCCAGCTCTACGGCGACTCGACCCACAGCATCTACCTCGACAACCCCTTCGAGATCACCGTCACCGCGCTGGTGGGACTGATCTTCACGCTGGCCACGCCGTGGATCGTGCGGGCGCTGACCACCGTGGACCGGCTGATGGTGCACGGGCTGCTCGGCCCGTCGCAGCTGTCGGCGCGCGTGGTGGAGCTGGAGTCGGACCGCGGTGTCGTGGTGGACACGGCGGCCGCGGACCTGCGGCGGATCGAGCGGGACCTGCACGACGGGGCGCAGGCCCGGCTGGTGGCGCTCGCCATGGATCTGGGTCTGGCGAAGGAGAAGCTGACGGAGGATCCGCAGGCGGCGGCGCGGATGGTCGACGAGGCGCACGGCGAGGTGAAGACGGCGCTCCAGGAGCTGCGGGACCTCGCGCGGGGCATCCACCCGGCCGTGCTGACCGACCGCGGTCTCGACGCCGCCCTGTCCGCGGTCTCCTCGCGGTGCACCGTGCCGGTGCAGGTGGAGGTGGACCTCGCCGAGCGGCCGGCGCCGGCGATCGAGGGGATCGCGTACTTCACGGTGTCGGAGCTGCTGCAGAACATCAGCAAGCACGCGCGGGCCACCTGGGCGGCCGTGGACGTGTGGCGGGTGGAGGACCGGCTGATGGTGCAGGTCATGGACAACGGGGTGGGCGGCGCGAACGCCTCCGGCGGTTCGGGGCTGGCCGGACTCGCGGAGCGCCTCGACGCCGTCGACGGGATCCTCGTGGTGGATTCGCCGGCCGGCGGACCGACCCGGGTCACGGCGGAGCTGCCTTGGCGCGGGGAGCGGTCGCTCGCGTGAGGACGGGGGCTGCCCCGACCGGTTTTCGCGGGCTGAAAGACGCCCTGCGCTGCACACTTTCCCGCTGATTCCCGCTCCTCCGGCGCAGTCCGGTCCGAATGCTGGAATGCTGGACTACTGGCATACGGAATCGGGCTGGGGGGACCGGACATCGTGGAGGACAGGGTGCGGGTGGTCATCGCCGAGGATTCAGTTCTGCTCAGGGAGGGGCTGACCCGGCTGCTGACGGACCGCGGGCACGACGTCGTCGCCGGAGTGGGTGACGGGGACGCGCTGATCAAGACCATCACCGAGCTGGACGGGCAGGGCGAACTGCCGGACGTCGTGGTCGCGGACGTGCGGATGCCGCCGACACACACGGACGAGGGCGTGCGGGCCGCGGTGCAGCTGCGCAAGGCGCATCCGGGGCTCGGCGTGCTGGTGCTGTCGCAGTACGTGGAGGAGCGCTACGCCACCGAACTGCTGGCCGGTTCGAGCCATGGCGTCGGCTATCTGCTGAAGGACCGCGTGGCCGAGGTCCGGGAGTTCGTGGACGCGGTGGTGCGGGTGGCCCGGGGAGGCACGGCACTGGACCCGGAGGTGGTCGCGCAGCTGCTCGGCCGCAGCCGTAAGCAGGACGTGCTGGCGGGGCTGACGCCCCGGGAGCGGGAGGTCCTGGGGCTGATGGCCGAGGGGCGGACCAATTCGGCCATCGCGCGCCAGCTCGTGGTCAGCGACGGCGCCGTCGAGAAGCACGTGAGCAACATCTTCCTGAAGCTAGGGCTCTCCCAGAGTGACGGGGATCACCGGCGTGTTCTCGCGGTACTCACCTATCTGAACTCATGACGGGCTGACACTGGGTCAGAAGACGGCCGTTCGTCCGTCGCTCGGCCGTCCGTCCGGATCACGGCCAGCCCTAGAACCGAACAAATGCGGGGAGCGTCTTCAAGGGCAGCGCCGGGGGGCGGGAAATCATGACAAGTCTGGGTGTCACGGCGTCTCGGATTCGTGTCCATCATGCGAATGGCCACGGGAAGGCGACCCTAAGCGACGTAGGGTTGATCCTGGGAGGGCCTGCGGGAAGGCCGGTCCCGGACAGTCGCCTCGAGGGAGGTCCAGTTCAGTGACCAGCCAGGTCAGCAGGACAGCGGAGCAGGCAGACGGAACCGTCGTCGGAGAGCAGCGCGAGCCGGTCGGGACAAAGGACGTACGCAGGCTGGACCGGGTGATCATCCGGTTCGCGGGTGACTCCGGTGACGGGATGCAGCTCACCGGTGACCGCTTCACCTCGGAGACGGCGTCCTTCGGAAACGACCTGTCCACCCTTCCCAACTTCCCGGCCGAGATCCGGGCCCCTGCCGGGACCCTGCCGGGTGTCTCGTCGTTCCAGCTGCACTTCGCCGATCACGACATCCTCACCCCGGGTGATGCGCCGAACGTGCTGGTGGCGATGAACCCGGCGGCGCTGCGGGCGAACCTGGCCGATCTGCCGCGCGGCGCGGAGATCATCGTGAACACGGACGAGTTCACCAAGCGGGCGATGCAGAAGGTCGGCTACAGCGCCTCTCCGCTGGAGGACGGCTCGCTGGACGGCTACAGCCTGCATCCGGTGCCGCTGACGACGCTGACGGTGCAGGCGCTGAAGGAGTTCGACCTGTCCCGCAAGGAGGCCGAGCGCAGCAAGAACATGTTCGCCCTCGGCCTGCTGTCGTGGATGTATCACCGGCCCACCGAGGGCACGGAGAAGTTCCTGCGCACCAAGTTCGCGAAGAAGCCGGAGATCGCCGAGGCGAACCTGGCGGCGTTCCGGGCGGGCTGGAACTTCGGGGAGACGACGGAGGACTTCGCGGTCTCCTACGAGATCGCGCCCGCCACGACCGCGTTCCCGGCGGGCACCTACCGCAACATCTCCGGGAACCTGGCGCTGGCCTACGGTCTGATCGCCGCCTCCCGGCAGGCGGACCTGCCGCTGTTTCTGGGCTCGTACCCGATCACGCCGGCCTCCGACATCCTGCACGAGCTGAGCAAGCACAAGAACTTCGGGGTGCGCACCTTCCAGGCCGAGGACGAGATCGCCGGGATCGGCGCGGCGCTGGGCGCGGCGTTCGGCGGCGCGCTGGGGGTGACCACCACCTCCGGGCCCGGCGTGGCCCTCAAGAGCGAGACCATCGGTCTGGCGGTCTCGCTGGAGCTGCCGCTGCTGGTCATCGACATCCAGCGCGGCGGGCCCTCCACCGGATTGCCGACCAAGACCGAGCAGGCCGACCTGCTGCAGGCCATGTTCGGCCGCAACGGCGAGGCCCCGGTCCCGGTCATCGCGCCGATGACGCCGGCCGACTGTTTCCAGGCGGCGCTGGAGGCGGCCCGGATCGCGCTGGCCTACCGCACCCCGGTGATGCTGCTCTCGGACGGCTACCTGGCCAACGGCTCGGAGCCCTGGCGCATCCCCGAACTCGACGAACTCCCGGATCTGAGCGTGCAGTTCGCGCAGGGCCCGAACCACACCCTGGCCGACGGCAGCGCGGTCTTCTGGCCCTACAAGCGCGACCCGCACACCCTGGCCCGCCCCTGGGCGATCCCGGGCACACCGGGCCTGGAGCACCGCATCGGCGGCATCGAGAAGCAGGACGGCTCCGGCAACATCTCCTACGACCCGGCCAACCACGACTTCATGGTCCGCACCCGCCAGGCCAAGATCGACGGCATCGACGTGCCGGACCTGGCCGTCGACGACCCGCACGAGGCCCGCACCCTGGTGCTCGGCTGGGGCTCGACGTATGGGCCGATCACGGCGGCGGTGCGGCGGCTGCGCGCGGCCGGCCGGTCCATCGCGCAGGCCCACCTGCGCCACCTCAACCCCTTCCCGCGCAACCTGGGTGACGTCCTGGGGCGCTACGACAAGGTGGTGATCCCCGAGATGAACCTCGGCCAGCTCGCCACCCTGATCCGGGCGAAGTACCTGGTGGACGCCCACTCCTACAACCAGGTCAACGGAATGCCGTTCAAGGCCGAACAGCTCGCCACGGCTCTCAAGGAGGCCATCGATGGCTGAGACGTCCACGGAAGGCACGGGCACGATCGAGGCGCTTTCTCTCGTCCCCAAGGCCGAGGCCCGCCAGTCCATGAAGGACTTCAAGTCCGACCAGGAAGTGCGCTGGTGCCCGGGCTGCGGTGACTACGCGATCCTGGCCGCCGTCCAGGGCTTCATGCCGGAACTGGGCCTGGCCAGGGAGAACGTCGTCTTCGTCTCCGGCATCGGCTGCTCCTCCCGCTTCCCGTACTACATGAACACCTACGGCATGCACTCCATCCACGGCCGCGCCCCGGCCATCGCCACGGGACTTGCGACCTCGCGCCGCGACCTGAGCGTGTGGGTGGTCACGGGCGACGGGGACGCGCTGTCCATCGGCGGCAACCACCTCATCCACGCCCTGCGCCGCAACGTCAACCTCAAGATCCTGCTGTTCAACAACCGGATCTACGGCCTGACCAAGGGCCAGTACTCGCCCACCTCCGAGGTCGGCAAGATCACCAAGTCGACGCCGATGGGCTCCCTGGACGCGCCCTTCAACCCGGTCTCCCTGGCGATCGGCGCGGAGGCCTCCTTCGTCGCCCGCACCATCGACTCCAACCGCAAGCACCTCACCTCGGTCCTGCGCCAGGCCGCCGCCCACCCCGGCACCGCCCTGGTCGAGATCTACCAGAACTGCAACATCTTCAACGACGGCGCCTTCGAGGCCCTCAAGGACAACCAGCAGGCCGAGGAGGCCGTGATCCGCCTCGAACACGGGGCCCCGATCCGCTTCGGCGCCGACGGCGCCCGCGGCGTGGTCCGCGATCCGGCGACCGGCGACCTGAAGGTCGTCACCGTGACGCCGCACAACGAGGCCGACATCGTGGTCCACGACGCCCACGCCGCATCCCCGACCACCGCCTTCGCGCTGTCCCGGCTGGCCGACCCCGACACCCTGCACCACACTCCGATCGGCGTCCTGCGCTCCGTCGACCGGCCCGTCTACGACACGCAGATGGCCGACCAGCTCGACACCGCCGTCGAACAGCACGGCAAGGGCGACCTCGCCGCCCTCCTCGCCGGCGGCGACACCTGGACCGTCGCCGGCTGACGGAACGGGATCAGGAGGAGGCGGCGGCACCCCGGCGGGTGTCGTACGCCTCCCGCGCGTCCTGCACCGCGCCCATCCGCTTCTCGGTCCACAGCGCCAGCCCCCGCACCTGCTCCGCCGCCTCCCGGCCGAGGTCGGTCAGGGAGTAGTCGACCCTGGGCGGGATCACGGGCTTGGCGTCGCGGTGCACCAGTCCGTCGCGCTCCAGGGTCTGCAGGGTCTGGGTGAGCATCTTCTCGCTGACGTCACGGCCGTAGCCGCTGATGGCCCGGCGCAGTTCGCTGAAGCGGTAGGGGCGGTCGAGGAGTTCGATCAGGACCAGGACGCCCCAGCGGCTGGTGACGTGTTCCAGGACGAGCCGATAGGGGCACATCGCCTCGACGACTGCCTCGGTTCTACTTACTGCCATGCCAGTACCTTACTTCAAAGTTGGTACTTTCCAATAGTTAGCGCATCTCCTAGGGTAAGTGTCATTCGCACCCCACAAGGAGTTCTGCATCATGAGCATCGTCGTCACCGGCGCCACCGGACACCTCGGCCGTCACGTCGTGGAACAGCTGCTGGAGAAGGTCCCGGCCGAACAGATCACGGCGGTCGTACGGGACGAGGCCAAGGCCGCCGACCTCGCCCGGCGCGGGGTGAAGCTCGCGGTCGCCGACTACAACAGCCCCGAGACCTTCGGCAGCGTCTTCTCCGCCGGGGACAAGGTGCTGCTCGTCTCCGGCAACGAGTTCGACAAGGGCCGCGTCGGCCAGCACAAGGTGGTCATCGAGGCCGCGAAGGCCGCCGGTGTCGCACTGCTCGCCTACACCAGCGCCCCGGGCAGCCTGACGGCCGCGCTCGCCGACGACCACCGCGGCACGGAGGAGGCCCTCCTCGCCTCCGGCGTGCCCTACGCGCTGCTGCGCAACGGCTGGTACCACGAGAACTACACCGAGAACCTGGCCCCGGTCCTGGAGCACGGCGCCGTCGTCCAGGCCGCCGGCGAGGGCCGCATCTCCTCCGCCTCGCGCGCCGATTACGCGGCCGCCGCGGTCGCGGTCCTGACCGGCGAGGGCCACGAGAACAAGACGTACGAGCTGGGCGGCGACGAGGCCTGGGGCTTCGCCGAGTACGCGGCCGAGCTGAGCCGGCAGACCGGCAAGGAGATCGCCTACAACCCCGTCCCGGTCGAGACCTACGCCGGCATCCTGACCGGCGCCGGGCTGCCCGGCCCGTTCGCCGCGATCCTCGCGGGCGTGGACGCCTCCATCGAGAAGGGCGAACTGGTGGTCTCCACCGGTGACCTGTCCCGGCTGGCCGGCCGCCCGACCACCCCGCTCGCCGACGCGATCGCCGCGGCGGTCAAGGGCTGACGGACCGGCGCCGGCTCCCTCGGCGGCCCGCCGGGCACGCCACCCCTGCCTGTCATGACCGTATGGCGATACGGACATGACAGGCAGGGGTGCTTGGCGCTACCTTCTGCCTGGCACGCGTGTGCGACAAGGCGAGGAGGGGGCCGTGAGCGGGAAGTCGGGTGGCGAACGCACGGGACTGCTGAACGGCGTCGCGGCATACGGGATGTGGGGCCTCGTCCCCCTCTTCTGGCCGCTGCTGAAGCCCGCCGGCGCGGTGGAGATCCTGGCCCACCGGATGGCCTGGTCCCTCGTCTTCGTGGCCGTCGCGCTCCTCGTGACACGGCGCTGGGCCTGGGCAGGCGAGCTGCTGCGGCAGCCGCGCAGGCTGGCGCTCGTAGCGGTCGCCGCGGCCGTCATCAGCATCAACTGGGGCGTCTACATCTGGTCCGTGAACAGCGGGCACGTGGTCGAGGCCTCGCTCGGGTACTTCATCAATCCGCTGGTCACCATCGCCATGGGCGTGTTGCTGCTGAAGGAGCGGCTGCGGCCCGTGCAGTGGGTGGCGGTCGCGACCGGCTTCGCCGCGGTGGTCGTGCTCACCGTGGGGTACGGGCAGCTGCCGTGGATCTCGCTCACGCTCGCCTTCTCGTTCGCCACGTACGGGCTGGTGAAGAAGAAGGTCGCGCTCGGCGGGGTGGAGTCGCTGGCCGCCGAGACCGCGATCCAGTTCGTGCCCGCGGTCGGCTATCTGCTGTGGCTGTCCTCGCAGGGCCGGTCGACGTTCGCGACGGAGGGCGCGGGGCACGGGGTGCTGCTCGCGGCGACCGGAGTGGTCACCGCGATTCCCCTGGTCTGCTTCGGGGCTGCGGCCATCCGGGTGCCGTTGTCGACGCTCGGGCTGCTGCAGTATCTGGCGCCGGTGTTCCAGTTCCTGCTCGGGATCCTCTACTTCCACGAGGCGATGCCGGTGGAGCGGTGGGCCGGGTTCGGGCTGGTGTGGGTGGCGCTGTGCCTGCTGACCTGGGACGCGTGGCGCGCCGCGCGCAGGCTCGGCCGGGTCCGCCGGCCGGCGCGGGTCGAAGCGGCGCCCGCCGCCGCGGTGGACGCGGGCTGAAAGATGCCGACCGGCACGCGCAAGGTGCCGACGCCGCATATAAGTGGTTCATGACAGAAACTCCCGTGCACTGGAAACTCGTCATCGACGCCGCCGATCCGCATGCGCAGGCCGAGTTCTGGGCCGCCGCGCTCCGCTACGAGGTGGAGGACAACGCCGCGTTCATCGAACGGCTGCTGGAGCTCGGGGCGTTGCCGGACGCGGCCACGGTCGACTTCCACGGGCGTCGTGCCTTCCGGGATCTGATCGCCGTACGGCATCCGGACGACCCGTACGACGCGGAGAAGGGGGTCGGGCTCGGGCGGCGGCTGCTGTTCCAGCGGGTGCCGGAGCCGAAGAGCGTCAAGAACCGGCTCCATCTCGATCTGCACCCCGGCGAGGGGCGGCGGGACGGCGAGGTCGAGCGGCTGGAGGGGCTCGGGGCGAGCGTGCTGCGGCACGTGAAGGAGCCGGCCGGGGAGTGGGTGGTGATGGCGGATCCGGAGGGGAACGAATTCTGCGTCGCATAGACGCGCGGCTCGGCGTCCGGTATGTGAACCGCCTGTCCTGATACCGCTCTTGACGCGTAGTTAGTAAAGAGTTCACCATCCTGGGACCCCATTCATTGCGGAATCCCCGTGGTTCCCAAGGAAATCGGAGCCCCCCACATGAAGTTCTCCGTTTCCGGGCGTACGGCTGCCACCGGTGTGGTCGCAGCCGCCGTCTCGACTGTCATGCTCCTGACCACCGGGTCGACGGCCGGCGCGGCACCCGCGCCGGCCGCGCCCGACATCCCGGTGGCGAACGTCAAGGCCCACCTCGCCCAGCTCCAGTCCATCGCCACCGCCAACGGCGGCAACCGCGCACACGGCAAGGCCGGTTACAAGGCCTCCCTCGACTACGTGAAGGGCAAGCTGGACGCGGCCGGATTCACCACCACCGTCCAGTCCTTCACGTCCTCGGGGAGCACCGGCTACAACCTGATAGCCGACTGGCCGGGCGGGGACGCGAACCACGTCGTGATGTCCGGGTCCCACCTGGACAGCGTCAATGCCGGGCCTGGCATCAACGACAACGGCTCCGGCTCGGCCGCCGTCCTGGAGACCGCGCTCGCGGTCTCGCGGGCCGGCTACAAGCCCACCAAGCACCTGCGGTTCGCCTGGTGGGGCGCGGAGGAGCTGGGCATGGTCGGCTCCCGCAACTACGTGAACGGCCTCTCCACCGCGAACCGCTCGAAGATCAGCGACTACCTGAACTTCGACATGATCGCCTCACCCAACCCCGGCTACTTCGTCTACGACGACGACCCGGCGATCGAGAAGACGTTCAAGGACTACTTCACCGGCCTGAACATCGCCACCGAGCCCGAGACCGAGGGCGACGGCCGCTCCGACCACGCGCCGTTCAAGAACGCCGGCATCCCGGTCGGCGGCCTGTTCAGCGGCGCCGACTACATCAAGACGGCGGCGCAGGCCACCAAGTGGGGCGGTACCTCGGGGAAGGCCTTCGACCCCTGTTACCACCGCTCCTGCGACACCTCGTCCAACATCGACGACACCGCCCTGGACCGCAACAGCGACGCCATCGCGCACGCGGTGTGGGAGCTGTCCTCCTAGCTCGCCTGCTACTGGGCCGACTTGCGGGCGCGTTCCGTGAGCCGGCCCATGCGGGCGCGGGCCGACTCCAGCTGCTCGATGTCGTCGGCGGCCGGGCCGTCCTCGGCGGTGAGCTCGGTCCACAGGCCGATCAGATCGCGGCCCAGTTCCAGGCCCAGCTGCGGGTCGCGCACGGCACGCCACGCGGAGGCCGCGCTCTGGACGTTGCCGTAGGCGGCCTCGGCGTCCCGGGTGCGCCGGCGGATCCGGGCGAGATCCAGCGAGAGCCGGAAGGAGCGCACCGGGTCCCCCGCCAAGTAGGCGATGTACGCGGTGAGTTCGCGCAGCCGCAGCACCTCGTCGTGGTCCGGTCCGAGCGTCGCCGACGCCTCCCCGACCGCGCCCTCGGCCAGTCCCGCCGCCGTCTCTATCCGGCCCGCCTTCACGGCCTCGTTGATCTGTGCCATCGGCTCGACGAGGAAGCTGGTGGTGGCCGGCGGTTCGTCGCCGAGCACGGCCTCGGCCACGGCGTCGAAGCCGCGGGCCGGGGTGGGCTTGGGGTCGGGGTCGGCGGCCGGGTCCAGGTCCGGCGGCATGATGGTGAGGGAGGTCGACGGGCGCGCGGGTGCGGGTTCCGGCCGCGGCGCGGGTGCGTCCTCGGGTTCGGGGTGGCGGTGCGGCACCGCGTCCATCGGCGGGGGCGGGCCGAACTCGCCCTTCGGTGCCGCGACCGTGCCGGGGGCCCGGTCCTGGACCTGCTCCGGCTCGGGCACCGCGCGCAGCGCGAACGTCGGCGAGACGCCTCCCGACTCCCCCGGCTCCGGAACGGCCCGCAGGGGGAACGTCGGCACGTTCTCGCCCAGCGGCTGCGGCTCCGGCACCCCTCGCAGCGGGAAGGTCGGCGCGGTCTCCCGGTGAGGTTCGGAGGCCGCCCGCAGGACGTGCGTCGGCTTGTCGCGCCGGGGCTGTTCGGAGTCGGCCTCGGACTGCCGCGGTTCCTCGGCGGCCGCGGGAGCCTCCGGCTCGGCGGGCGGCGCGGGCGGCAGCGGCGAGGGGGCCGGGAACGAGGACGGCGCCGGTGACGGGGCCGGAAGCGGCGCCGGAGCGGGCGGCGGAAGCGGCGCCGGAGCGGGCGGCGGGGGCGGAGGCACCTGCACCGCCTTGGCCGGGTCCGTCGTAGGGGCCATCTGCGCGGGCTCCGCCGTGAAGCCACTGGCTCCGTCGGTCTCCACCTGGAGGTGGACGACGTAGCCGATCCGCTCGTCGTGGACCGTGACCCGGACGGGCCGGCCGGTGGCGAGGGCGATGCGCGTGAGGTGGTTCAGGACGGCCTGCTGGATCTCCTCGCCGGCGGCCGCCCCGACGGGCACACCGCCGACCCAGGCGCCCACCGGTCCTGCCGCGGGGACCCGGACGTCGATCGGTGCCGCCGCAAGGGGCGCCGAGCCCGCGACGTGGTTCTGTTCCCGCTTCTTGTCGCGGCTGAGTCGAGACATCGCTTCCCTCACTCGGATGCGTCGGGGAGTCCATGGACGGCGCGTCCGGCTTCCATGGTGCTCCCTCCCGCCGTCGGACTTCCGCTCCCCCGGCGTCAAGATCCGGTTCTGCACGTACTGTCGAGTCTCTCCGGTCGCTCCCGGTTCTCACGTCACCGTGGCGTCACAGCATCGTCCCAGGTGCTGCGCACGCCCTCGCGTGACCGTACCGGTGTCATGAGGATCAGGGGGCGTGACGAGGGAGGAGAGCGGGCATGCGGACGGATGTGCAGCAGGGACCGGAGATATGGCTCCGCGGCCCGGTCGCCGTACCTGGACCGGGACCGCGGGAGAGCGCCCATGCCCACGCCACCGCCCGGCGCTATTCCTTGGTCGGCACCCACGGCGGCGCCGGCGTCACCACCCTCGCCGCCGTCTTCGGCGGTCACGACTGCGGCCGTGACTGGCCGGGCCCCGAGGACGCAGCGTCCGTGCTGCTCGTGGCCCGTACGCACGCGTCGGGGCTCGCGGCCCTGCTCCGTGCCCTGGAGGTGTTCCGGCTCGGGGAGGCCCCGCCCGGGCTCGACCTCGACGGCGTCGTGCTCGTCGCGGACGCGCCGGGGCGGCTGCCGAAGCCGCTCGACAAGCAGGTCCGGCTGATCGAGTCGATCATCGACGTGTACCGCGTGCCCTGGGTGACCGACTGGCGCCTGGGCGACCTGAGCGGCCGGCCACCCCGCGAGACGGAGTCCCTGGCCCGGCTCACCGGAGCGGCCGAACGCCGCCGGTGACCGGCGGGCCGGGGCCCGCACCCGGCCTTCAGGCCGTGATGTCCTTCGTCGTGAACCGTGCCCATGCCGCCGAGCCGAACACCGCCGCGTACAGGGCCTGGAGGCCGAGGTTCCTGGTCAGGTCGTCCCAGTACACCGGCTCACGCATCAGGTCGGCGAAGGACAGCCAGTAGTGGGAGAAGAAGTACGGCTGGATGGCGTGCAGTTGGGGGATCTGGTCGAGGATCTGGACGGTGATCAGCAGTCCGACGGTGGTCGCCATCGCCGCGATGCCGCTGCTGGTCAGCGTCGAGACGAACAGGCCGAGGGCGGCGACGCCCACCAGGGACGCGGCGACGACCAGGGCGATCAGCAGGGCCCGGCCCAGGCCCTCGGCGAAGCTGATCTGGGTGCCCGAGATCGTCGTGAGATCGCCGAGCGGGAACAGGACGGCTCCGACCGTCAGCGCGGAGACCGCGACGACGAGGGTGGCCACCAGGCAGAAGGCCATCACCGTCGCGTACTTGGTGAGCAGCAGGCGGGTGCGGCCGGCGGGGGCGACCAGCAGATAGCGCAGGGTGCCGGAGTTCGCCTCGCCCGCGATCGCGTCGCCCGCCACGACACCGATCGCCATCGGCAGGAAGAACGGCAGCGTCGCGGCCAGCGCGGTGAAGACCAGGAACAGGCCGTTGTTGGTGATCTGCGAGATGAACGCCGGGCCTCCGCCGCCGTCGCCCGGGCCGCCACCGGCCGTCGAGCCGTCGCTGGTCTCGATCTTGACCGCGATGCCGACCAGGATCGGCACGGCCGCCAGCACGGCCAGCAGCGCGAGCGTGCGCCAGCGCCGGAAGGTGATGAGCAGCTCGCTGCGCAGGAGCCCGAAGGTCCACAGCGGCCGCGGTGCGCGCAGCGCCTCAGCCTGCGACATCGAAACCCTCCCCCGTGAGTGCCACGAACGCGTCCTCCAGGGAGGCCCGCTCCACGCCGAAGCCCCGGACGCGGACGCCTGCCTTCACCAGCGCGGCGTTCACCTCCGCGAGATCGCGGTCGGGCGGTTCGGCGGTCACCCGGTCCTCGGCCGCCACGACGTCGGCGGCGCCCTGCTCCTTCAGCACCCGGGCCGCCTCCCCGGGGTCGGGTGTGGTGACGACCAGCCGGCCGCGCACCCCCGCCGACAGGTCGGCCACGGGGCCCTGGGTGATCAACCGGCCCTGCGTCATCACCGCGGCATGGGTGCAGACCTGCTCGATCTCGTCGAGCAGATGCGAGGAGAGGAAGACGGTCGTGCCGTCGGAGGCCAACTCCCTGACCAGGGAGCGGATTTCACGCATGCCCTGCGGGTCGAGGCCGTTGGTCGGCTCGTCCAGCACGAGCAGCCTGCGCGGCTGGAGCAGCGCGGCCGCGAGACCGAGGCGCTGCTTCATGCCCAGCGAGTACGCCTTCGTCTTCTTGCCGGACGCCGCCGTCAGGCCCACCCGGTCCAGCGCCGCCGCCACCCGGGCGCGCCGGGTGCGGGGATCGGCGGTCGGGTCGGCGGCGTCGTAGCGCAGGAGGTTGTCGCGGCCGGAGAGGAAGCCGTAGAGGGCCGGGCCCTCGATCAGCGCGCCGACGTGCGGGAGCACGGCACGCGAGGCGCGCGGCATGGGCCGCCCGAGTACGCGCGCCGTGCCCGACGTGGGCTCGATGAGCCCCATCAGCATGCGGATGGTGGTGGTCTTGCCCGAGCCGTTCGGACCGAGGAAGCCGAAGACGCTGCCCGCCGGGACGGTCAGGTCCAGGCCGTCGACGGCGAGCTGCCCGCCGCGGTAGCGCTTGGTGAGCCCATGGGTGGCGATGACGCCGTCACCCGGCTCCCCCTTCTCCGGCTCCGTGGCGGACGCATCGCCCATCGGCTCCCTCGATTCGTCGTACGTGTACGGCGGTTGCCCGCGCCGTCTACTTCGCCGCGTCGGCGGCCTTCACCAGGGCGGCCTTGTCGACCGCACCGACGTAGACCTTGCCGTCGTCGGTGATCAGGGCGTTGATCAGGCGGGTCTTGAAGACCGTGCCCGAGCCGAACTTGCCGGAGACCTTGTCGCCGAGCGAGTCCAGGAAGCCGCCGAACTGGCCGCCGGCCTCGGAGCCGGACGGCACGCCCTTGCCGCCGGTGTCGAAGGTGGCGATGGAGTTCCAGCCCTTGCCGAGGACCTTCATCCCGTCGGCGCCCTTGGCGAGGTCCTTACCGGACCCGGGGGCCTGGTCGGTGCCCTTGAGCTCGTGCCCGGCCCTGCCGTGCCCGGCCCTGCCGTGCCCGGCCTTGTCGTCCTCGGTGACCTTCGCGCCCTTCGGCGGGGTGAAGTCGAAGGTCGAGGAGCTCGGCCTGGCGAAGCTGACCTGGGTGAAGCCGGCGTCGATCACGGCGGAGCCGCCGCTCGACGGCGTCAGCGTGAACTTCAGCGGCATCCCGGTCTTGGCGTCGACGGCGACCGTGATCTGGCCGACGGTCGAACCGGACTGCTTCGGCTTCACGACCAGCCGGTAGGCGTCACGCCCCGCGACCTGGGCGGTGCCCTGGACGGTCACGGAGGTGGTGTCGTCGACCGACTTCAGTGCCTCCTCGGTGAAGTCCTTGGGCGTGGCCGGGACGTCCCGCTTCTGCTGCGCCTTCGCGCTGCCGGAGGCGGTGGAGTGGTAGACCTCGTTCGACTGGCTGTCGTAGCCCCAGACGTCCTTGCCGTTGTGGATGAGGCTGTACTCCGCCGCGTTCTCCAGCAGCGACACCTTCTGCCGGTCCGGGCCGTCGGACGCGACGCGCAGGGTGTGCGTGCCGGTGGCGAGCTCGGTGATCTTGGAGCTCGGGTCGGCGGACGAGCCGTCGCCCGACTTGGTGGCGCCGGACACCGGGCTGTTCTCGAGACCGCCGAGGTCCGGCAGGCCCAGGTCCGTGCTGATCTTCACCGTGCCGGACATCTGCTGCACGTCCGACTTGGCGATCTTGTCGATGAGTTGCTGCGCGCTGATCTTCGGCAGGTCGGGGTCACCGGAGTCGGCGAGGGCCGGGACGAGCCCGATGGTCGCCGCCGCCACCCCCACCACCGCGACCGGGACCACGTACCGCGCGGCCTTGCGCCGGCCCGCGCGGAGGTCGTCGGCCTCCTCGGCGATCGTGCTCTCGTCGGATTCGTTCGGTGCCATGTGTGCGCTACCTCCGTCGTCGGCGGCGGCCTGTCCAACTCACGTGCTGCTGTTGTCCACCCCGTGCCGCCATTCTCACCCGAATCGGTGAGGAGTGGTGATTTCCGTGGTTTCCATCTGACCAAATTCGCCAGGAGGAAGCGTCAGACCGGGGATTCAACTCCGTGTACGCCTGGGGTATGACGCGAGAGGGCGGCGCCTCCCCCGACCCGTAGGGGTCGTGCGGGGCAGGCGCCGCCCGGGACGGGTCTCCGTCAGCGGTTCGCGTCAGTTCCGCAGGAAGACGTAGTCCGCCTGGTAGGGGACGCCGGTGACGGTGCCGGGCGTGCAGGAGCCGGACGGGGCGGTTCCGCCGACGGTGTTGAGCCGCAGGATCTCCGCGGTGTCCGCCAGCAGACCGTGGTGCCTGCCCGACGGCGCGGCCTTGAGGTCGAGTTCGGGAATGTTGCCGTCGCCGTTCGGCGTCTTGGAGAGGACGGCCCCGGTCACCGCGCTGCCGTCCGGCGCGATCCACTGCGGCGTACCAAAGTTGGGCGCGACGAAGCTGTGCCGGATGCCGCCGCCGAGCAGGGCGTCGACGTCCCGCTGGGCGAAGGCGTAACCGCCGCCGTCGACCGGCTTGCACTCGTAGATCTGCTTGCCCTTGACCACCGACGCCTGGAAGTTGTGCAGGGCGCTGCGGAAGTCGAAGCCGGCGACCGTGACCTTGTGGAGCTGGCCGCGGACGGCTCCACCGGGGAACTCGGCGGTGTGCAGGTTGGCGTAGAAGGAGCCGGGGTCGGACGTGAGGGCCGCGAGCAGGCCGGGGTCGCCGACCTTCACGGTCCCGACGACGCTGTGCCGCCTGCCGTCCTTCAGCAGGCCGGTGAAGTCGACCTTGACGCCGCCGTTGCTGCCCTTGGCGCCCTGGTGGATGTGGAGCATGGTCGGCCTGCCGGTGCCGCGCCAGGTCACGGCGACGGACACCCTGTCCCCCTTCACCTTGATGAACTCCAGTGCGGCGCCGTCCTTGTCCCCGACGGCCGGTCCGCCCGCCACGGGAACCTCGTCGGCTCCCCGGAGGCTGGTGGCGAGAAGGGTACCCCCGGTGCCACCGGACACGGTTCCGCTCTGGCTCACGATGCTCTGCCCGCCCATGCCGCCGGCGTGCCCCGCGTGGTCGGCGCGGGTGCCTCCGGCGGCGAAGGCGGGAATCACCGCGGGGGCGACACCGCCGGCGGCGGCCACCGCGACAGCGGTGACGATCAGGCTCCTACGGCGCTTCGAGAACGTCGCATTCATGCCCATGATGATGTTTTCTCCCCGTAGACCGGCCGACACCCCCTGCGTCGGCCTTCTGTGTATGACTACGGAATGGATCTCAGATTGGACTCAGTCCAGAGTTGTGACCTGTCTCACGGTGCGGACGGACATCGCCTCGCGCTGCCAGGGCCGGCTCAGCCCGCCCGGTGCACCACCGCGTCGCACATCTCCATCAGCGCCAGCTTCGCGTCGCACTCCCTCAGCGGGGCCAGCGCCGCACGCGCGTCCTCGGCGTAGCGCACGGTGTCGCGGCGGGCCTGCTCCAGCGCGGGGTGCTCCCGCAGGCCGGCCAGCGCCTCCTCGAGCCGCGCGTCGTCGCTCAGATCGGAGTCCAGCAGCTCGCTCAGGGCGATGTCCTCGGCCAGCCCCAGCCGCGCCGCCCGCTCCCGCAGCCGCAGCACCGGAAGGGTGGGGATGCCCTCGCGGAGGTCGGTCCCCGGCGTCTTGCCGGACTCGCGCGACTCGGACGCGATGTCCAGCACGTCGTCCGCCAGCTGGAAGGCGACCCCGAGCCGCTCGCCGTACTGCGTCAGCACGTCCACGACCGTCTCGTCGGCGCCCGACATCATCGCCCCGAAGCGGCACGACACGGCCACCAGCGAGCCCGTCTTGCCGCCCAGCACGTCCAGGTAGTGGTCGACCGGGTCCCGCCCGTCCTGCGGCCCCGCGGTCTCCAGGATCTGCCCGGTGACCAACCGCTCGAACGCCTCGGCCTGCACCCGGACCGCCTCGGGCCCGAGGTCGGCCAGGATGTGCGAGGCGCGCGCGAACAGGAAGTCGCCGGTGAGGACCGCGACCGAGTTGCCCCAGCGGGCGTTGGCGCTGTCCACGCCGCGCCGCACCGCGGCCTCGTCCATCACGTCGTCGTGGTACAGCGTCGCCAGGTGGGTCAGCTCCACCACCACGGCCGAGGGCACGACACCCGGCGCGTACGGGTCGCCGAACTGCGCGGCGAGCATCACCAGCAGGGGACGGAACCGCTTGCCACCCGCCCGCACCAGATGCTGGGCGGCCTCCGTGATGAAGGGGACCTCACTCTTGGTGGCTTCGAGCAAACCCTCCTCGACAGCCGCCAATCCGGCTTGGACATCGGCTTCCAGAGCCTGGTCCCGCACGCTCAGCCCGAACGGCCCGACGACGGTCACGAGGGGTCTCCTGTCTGCTGGTGTCTACCTGCGGTTCACGCGGTTTGTCGATAGGTCGCTGACATCACTCAAGTCAGCGTATCCGGTCACCTTTCGATCACCCATGCCGCCCACCCGTCCACCACGGGCGGTATCGGATCACGACCAGTATGTTTTTGATCGCCTCATATGAGCGGATATCTATCGACTTGTCTACCGGCGCATCGGCCGGCCCGGCGGGAGGCGGCGGCCCGTGTCCCGAGGGCTCTCGTGACATCACTCCTCCAGAGGACGACCGCCCTGAGAACGATCTGCACCACATGAGAGGTTCCGTCCCGGCCGACATATGGCCGAGCGGCTTGGGATCGACGGCCATATTTCGTCCCTTTTCACATTCAATGAGGCGATCTGCGCCGAGGTCGAAGACGCCGAAACGATGGCCCGCCACCCGACTTGAGGACGCCGGGATCCCACGGGCGGCTGGTTGAACATGAGTTGGGCTCATTGCCCGATTTGCCTCCCTTATGGACGCCAGTGAGTTGGGTCACGTCGGCCCCTGATCCGACGGTCATTCAGCTACCCCCGTTCTTCCGTCGCCCACACACCAGTTGAGGATTGGCGGCAGCAAAGGATCAAGCGCCCCATAAGCCTCAGACCAAGGTCAATAGGCATGGTCTGTGAATCCGGCACTTGTTCCGGACATGTGCTCTCGCATACGTTCCCGGCCAGTCGGGCAGACGCCGAATCCTGCCGCAGCCCGGCCGACCCATCGACGAACTCACTCGCACGGCAGGAGCGGGGGACCCAGGTAAGTCGCCGGACCGGGCACCGTCCCGGACCGGCTCGGGGTGAAGCCGCGCCGCCGCAAGGCCGCGCGGCCGGGCAGCTCCCGCCCGAACCCGACAGCTCACCTCGCAGGCGCCGGAGAGGAACCCCCCATGTCTGCTGCCGCTCAGCATCGCCGTCCCAAGAACTCCCGCCTCGCCCGCAAGCTCGCCGTGGTCGGCACCGGTGCCGCCGTTCTCGCCCTGCCGGTCCTCGGCGCGACCAGCGCCTCGGCTGCCACGCCGACGACGCTCACCGCGACCTCCATGGGCTACACCGACAACCTCGACGGCTGGATCCGGGCCTCGCTGCAGGTCATGTCGCAGCAGGGCATCCCCGGCTCGTACGACGGCATCTACCGCAACATCATGCGCGAGTCCTCGGGCAACCCCGCCGCCATCAACAACTGGGACTCGAACGCGATCGCCGGCACGCCCTCCAAGGGTCTGCTCCAGGTCATCGACCCGACCTTCCTCGCCTACCACGTGCCCGGCACGCAGCTGAACCCGTACGACCCGGTCGCCAACATCACCGCCGCCTGCAAGTACGCGGCCGCGCGCTACGGGTCGATCGACAACGTCTACGGCGCCTACTAGGACCTGCCGAAAAGGCCCTAGAGCTCACCCGTCCCGCTGAGCTCCTCCACCCTGAAGAACAGTCGCTCGAGGACGACGGCGATGCCGTCGTCCTCGTTCGACAAGGTGATCTCGTCGGCCACGGCCTTGAGTTCGGGATGGGCGTTGGCCATGGCGACGCCGTGCGCCGCCCAGTCGAACATGGGGATGTCGTTGGGCATGTCGCCGAAGGCGATGGTCTCCCGCGGCCCGAGCCCCAGGTGCGCGGCGGCCAGGGCGAGGCCCGTCGCCTTGGTGATGCCGCATGGCTGGAGTTCGACGGTTCCGGGTCCCGACATGGTGACGGTGGCCAGCGAACCCACCACCGAGCGCGCCGTCGACGCCAACTCGTCGTCGGACAGGTCGGGATGGCGCAGCAGCACCTTGCTGATGGGCGCGCACCACAGGTCGTCGCGCCGGTCGACCCGTACGGCCGGCAGCGTGGGGTGCGGCATCAGATAGCCGGGCTCGATGAGCGTGAGTCCCTCCACTCCGTCCTGGTCGACGGCCGCGTACACCTGGCCCACCTCGGCCTCGATCTTGCCGAGGGCGGTCTCGGCCAGTTCCCGGTCCAAGGTGACGGACCACAGCAGACGGTCCGCGCCGGCGTCGTACACCTGCGCGCCCTGTCCGCACACCGCGAGCCCCGTGCTGCCCAGGTCGTCGAGGAGCGGCCGCACTCTGGGGGCCGGCCGGCCCGTCACGACCAGGTGCCGGGCGCCGGCCCCGGCCACCCGCGCGAGTGCGGCGAGGGACCGGTCGGACAGCGTGTCGTCGCCTCTGAGCAGCGTGCCGTCCAGGTCGGTGGCGATGAGTGAATATGCGGTGGGTGCGGCCATGATCAGAGAATACGGACCGGACGCGCCGCCGACTCATCGCGAACCGGACGACCACGGTGCCCACCGCGCCCTCCGCCCAACTCCCTTGCCTCCGCCGGTCCTTCACTCCTGCCCGGTACTCCGGGCCCCGGTCTAACCATGAGCTGCCGCCAGGTGCGCGGCCAGCCTCGGCGAGGCGAACTCCGTGCCGCACACGAAACGCATCACCGGTCCGTACGACGCCGCCGCCGGCAGGCCCGTGAAGTACAGACCCGGGACCGAGGAGACGTATCCCGCGCCCAGTCTGGGCGTGCCCCGGCTCACCGCCAGCCGGGTGCGCAGCTCGTGGCCGAGGAAGTCCATCGCCGCGATGTCCACCCGGTAGCCGGTGGCCGCGATCACGTGGTCCGCGGCCAGCTCCTGGGTGCGGCCCGCGTGCGTGCGGGCCGTCAGCCTCGGGCTGCCGTCGGACGCGTCCGCCCGCACGATCCGGTCGACCTCGCTGACCTGCACCTTCCCCTCGAAACGGTCGCGCAGCCAGCATGCGCCGAGCGGACCGAGGACGCGGCGCACCAGGTAGTGGCGGGCCCCGGCCGGGAGGTAGCGGTAGGGGTGCGGGTAGTAGCTGAGGGCCCACAGGGACCAGGCGCGGCCGAAGGGCGACTCGGGGCGCAGCTTCGGCTGCTGCCACGGCGGCGATCCGAAGGCGACCTTGCCGCGGCCGCGCGAGACCACCCGCACCTGGGCGCCAGCCTCCGCCGCCAGCGCCGCCGTCTCCAGCGCGGACTGCCCGGCGCCGACGACGATCAGGTCCTGGCCGGCGTAGCGCGAAAGGTCGTGCTCCTGGGAGCTGTGGGAGACCGGGCCCGTGGGCGCCGGTCCCTCCGGCACTGCCGCGGCGAGCTCCGGCGGCACATGCGCCAGGCCGGACAGGCCGGTCGCCACGACGACCGCGCGGGCGGTGAACAACTCCCCCGAGTCCAGCTTCAGTTCGAAGCCGCCGCCCCGGTGGCGGTCCACCGAGACCACCCGCACCTGCTCCAGTTCGGGCACGAGCCGGTCCCGGAACCACTCGCCGTAGCCGATGAAGCTCTCGATCGGGATGATGTCCTCGTCCGTGACCAGCCGCCTGATGCCGGCGGCCGCGCAGTAGTCGACGAGGTTGTGGCCCTGCTGGGGGGCGTCGATGCTGGAGGCGACCGGAGTCGACTTCAGGAGCATGCCCGCGGGCATGTGGTCGCGCCAGCTGACCATGGGGTCGCCGAAGACGCGCACCGGGATGCCGCGGGCCTTGAGATGGGCGGCGGTCGACAGGCCGAACGGCCCGGCGCCGATGACTGCAACCGGTTGCATCACGAAGTCCCTCCCCAGGACGTCACTTCGCCACTTCGTGTCCGGGCTCTCGCAGCTGGTCGGGGTCTGGTCGGCTAGCTGCTCGAACCGGTGCTGCTGCCACGGCGGTTGGTCCGCCACAGCTGAAACAGATGCTTCGCGCCCGGCCGCACGAAGCGCGCGAGCATCGTGAGGAACGGCAGCGGGTCGTCACCCGCGAGCCAGGCCAGCTCCGTCCCGCTCGCGCGCGCCGGTGCGTGCGGCGTGGTGTAGCCGCTTCGGCGGTAGGCGAGCAGGGCGGGCAGGTCGATGTTCTCCACGATGTACCGGTGGCCGGCCCGCTGTTCCCCCTCCGGAACAGGGCGTCCGGTCAGATTCAGGTGCATGGCGCGGACCACGTCCACCCCCGACTCGTTCTCGAAGAGTCGGAACTGGGCGCCCATACGCGGGTTGAAGTCGAGGAGCTTGTACTGGCCGTCGCGCCGGTCGAAGCGCAGGTCGAGGTCGATGATGCCGGTGAAGCCGATCTGCTTGATGAAACGACCGGCGAGGTCGGCGAGTTCCGGATTGTCGACGACGTACGCGTTCGCCGTCATGCCCGCGTGCGGCGGCCAGGAGCGCACCTTCACTCCGGTGAACATGGCGAGCGGGGTGGAGTCCTGGTCGAAGTAGGCGTGCACGATCCAGTCCTCGGCCTCCTCCCTCGGCAGGTACTCCTGGAGGATCACACCGGGGTGCTCACCCCAGTCGCGGGCGAGGCGCAGCAGGCCGTCGCGGGTGGCGATCCGCGTCGTGCCGTTCACCGCCGGCTGCCTGCGCCGCAGGAACGCCTCGCGGTTCTTGGCCACCACCGGGAAGCGGGCCTTCTCGGCGAAGGTCACGATGTCGTCGTACGACTGCGGGAACGCGGCCGTCGGGCTCGGGATGCCGTGCTCCGCGCACAGTTCGTGCAGGCCCTGCTTGCTCGCGAGGCGGCGGGGCAGGGCGGGGTCGACGGGCGGGAAGAGGAAGCTGCCGGCCAGCGCGTCCTGGTGCTCGGCGATCAGGACGGCCGCCTCCTCGTCGGTCGGGACGAGGACCGTGGGACGGCCGATGCGGCGGCCGATCCGGATCAGCCCCTCCACCAGGTGGTCCGGGTCCTCCGTGCCGGTGGTCGGCCAGACGAAGGCCTTCTTGAGGTAGCGGGAGGAGGCTGCGGGTGTGTAGCGGTCCTCGGTGATCGCGTACATGGGCACGCCGAGGCGGCCCAGGCTGCGGATCGCGCCGACGCCGCCGTGGTGCAGCGGGTAGTCACCGATCTTGACGATCAGACCGGGCACATCACGGTCGGCGTCAAATGGCACACTGCCGCTGCTCCTGGCCACGGGTCCCCCCACGCGTCCCCCCTACGGACCGGACCCACCCCGTCCGTGTCCCCCAAAGGACGCTAAGCCGGAATTAGGGCCTCCCACAAGGCCAATTCGGACATTGCAAACTCTTTAGACACTGCCCAAGCGGGCAACTCAGCCGTAACGTGTGGCCCGGCCACATGACGGCCCGTGACAGAACGCTCGCGACCTGGTGAGAGTGAGGCAGCACCCCATGCCCCCCTTCGATGTCCCCGAGGGCGACCCCTTCGGACCCCACAACCTTCCGTACGGCGTCTTCTCGCTCGGCGATCCGGCGCAGCGGACGGTCGGCGTCCGGCTCGGCGACCACGTCCTCGACGCGGGCGCGGCGGCGCTGGCGCTCGGCTCGCCGTACTCCTCCCTGCTCGCGCGGCCCTCGCTCGGCACGCTCCTCGCCGCGGGCCGCACCGCCTGGTCGGACGTACGGCGCGCGCTGACGGCGTGGGTGACGGTGCCGGCGCACCAGGAGGCCGTCGCCCCCTTCCTGCACCCGCTGTCCTCGGTGACGCTGCACCTTCCGTTCGAGGTCGCGGACTACGTCGACTTCTACGCGTCCGAGAACCACGCCCGCAACGTCGGCCAGATCTTCCGCCCCGACGCGGCGGACTCGCTGACCCCGAACTGGAAGCACCTGCCGATCGGCTACCACGGGCGGTCCGGCACGGTCGTGGTCTCGGGCACGGACGTCGTGCGGCCGTCCGGGCAGCGCAAGGCTCCGGCCGACGCGGTGCCCGTCTTCGGGCCGTCCGTCCGCCTGGACATCGAGGCCGAGGTCGGCTTCGTGGTGGGCGCGCCCTCGCCGCATGGGACGCCGGTGGCGCTCGGCGGCTTCCGGGAGCACGTCTTCGGGTTGTGCCTGCTCAACGACTGGTCCGCGCGCGACATCCAGGCCTGGGAGTACGTCCCCCTCGGCCCGTTCCTCGGCAAGTCCTTCGCGACCTCGGTGTCGGCCTGGATCACACCGCTGGACGCGCTGGAGGACGCCCGCGTGGCGCCACCGGAGCGCACGCACCCGCTGCTGCCCTACCTGGACGACAGCGAGGACGCAGGCGACGAGCCCGGCGGCTACGACCTGCGCATCTCCGTCGCGCTGAACGGCCATGTCGTCTCCGAGCCGCCCTTCTCCACCATGTACTGGACGGCCGCGCAGCAGCTCGCTCACATGACGGTGAACGGCGCCTCCCTGCGCACCGGCGACCTGTACGGCTCGGGCACGGTGAGCGGTACCGAGCCGGCCCAGCGCGGGTCCCTGCTGGAGCTGACCTGGAACGGCCGGGACCCGCTTGAACTCCCCGACGGCAAGCGGACGTTCCTGGAGGACGGCGACGTCGTGACGCTCTCGGCGTGGGCACCGGGGCCGGGCGGGATCCGGGTGGGACTGGGTGAGGTGAGCGGACGGATCGTGGCGGGTCCGCGTCCGCGGGAGTGAGGGGGGCCACGTCCGCGGGCGCGAGGGCGCCACGTCCGCGGGAGCGAGGGGACGGAGCGTGACCGGGGCCCCGGGAGTGAGCGAACGGAGCGTGACCGGGCCACGGTAGTGAGCGGGCGGGTCGGGGTGCGTGTGCGGTCCGGAGTGAGTGTCCGGACTGGGGTGAGCATGCGGGCGTGAGCGGGTAGTTCGCGACACGCACGCGGGCGTGAGGGTGGTGGGACGAGCGGGGGGCGCGGCGGATGCGCCGGGTCGGGCCGTGGGGCGGGGTGCGTGTGCCGGGCGGGGTGCGTGGGGCGGGCGCGTCGTGGGGCGGGGCGCATGCGCCCGGCCGGGCCTTGGGGCTCGACGTATGGTGCCTGGTCGGGGCGGCCGGTCGGGGCAAGGGCGTTGAGGTGGGCCGGAGTTGCAGGGTGTGACCGCTGCCGCACGGGACGTACGGGGTCCTCTTCGTCTCCTGACTCCCGCGCCGTTCGCCGTCATACTGGCGGCGGGCGTCACCGGCGCCGAGCCGCAACGCCCCGCCGCAGCACCCCGCCGTAGCACCCACCGCACCGCCCCTCCTCCGACCAGGATCCGGAGACCGTGGCATGACCGTCTGCCTGCTCCTGCTGAGCGTCGTCGCCCTGATGGCCGCCGTGCCGGTTCCGCGCGCGCTGGTACGGGCCGCGTGGCCCGAGCGGGAACCCGTGGTCGCGCTGTGGGTGTGGCAGTGCCTGGTCGCCACCGTCCTGCTGTGCTGTCTGACGGCGCTGGTGCTCGGCGCGGCCGCCGTCTTCCACACCTTCCGCGACCACGTCTTCGCACCGGCACCCCCGGCCGTGACCGCGGCGTACGACCTGACCGCCGCCCCGGCCTGGGCCGCCGCCCTCACCGTGCTGCTGGCCTGCGGCGCCGCCTGGACGACGGCGATGCTCGCCCGCGAGCTCGTCGAGGCCCGCCGGCACCGCGGCCAGACCCGGGCGCACCTGCGCGAACGCGCCCCCGAACTGCCCGCGGGACTGGAGGAGGCGGCGCGCGGTCCGCTGCTGGTGCTGGAGGACGAGTACCCCGACGCCTGGTGGATGCCGGGCCACCCGCCCCAGCTCGTCGTCACGACGGGCGCGCTGCACCGTCTCACCGACCACCAGCTCGACGCCGTCCTCACCCACGAGCGCGACCACGCCCGCGCCCACCACGACTGGCTGCTGCACCTGTCGAGCGCGCTGGCCACAGGCTTTCCACGAGTGCCGCTGTTCGCCCACTTCTGCGAGCAGACGCACCGGCTGGTGGAACTCGCGGCGGACGACACGGCGTCGCGGCGGTGCGGCCATCTGACCACCGCGCTGGCCCTGATCGAGCTGAACCAGCACCGCGGGGTCCTGTCCTGCGCCTCCAGCCGCCGGCTCCTCGGCGAACGGGTCGACCGTCTCCTGCAGCCCCCGCCCCGGCTCGGCCGCCGGAACCGCGCCCTGACCACGACGGTCGCCGCACTGGTGCCCCTGCTGCCGCTGCTGATCATGTTCGCGCCGGGACTGACGGCACTGGGCTGAGAGACCCGGCCGCCGTACCGTCGAGGTTGTGGCAGATCTTACATTCCCACCGCCGTTTTCCCTGGTCAGAGCCCCATCTGACACCCCGGCAGGTGGCGCAACACCGCTGCAACACTCCTTTCCCTACCGACTCGGTATGGTTCGAAACATGCCACCCAGCGACCGCATCCGAGACCACGCCGGCCAGGGCGCGACCACCGTCGCCGCCCACCGCGCGCGGCGCCGGCTGCGCGCCGACCAGGCCAGGCAGCTCGCCGATCTGCTCCGCCACCAGCTCCTGGCCGGCGGCTTCCCCGACGGCACCCTCCCCCACGAGACGGCCCTCGCCACGGACTACCGCGCGACCCGCAACACCGTCCGTCAGGCCCTGGACCTGCTGAGGACGGAAGGTCTCGTGGACCGGCTCCCCGGAGTCGGCACGGTGGTCGTCGGCCAGAAGTACCCGCACGGCCTCGACCGCCTGATGGGCCTCGCGGAAACCCTGCGCGAACACGGCCGGGTCACCAACGAGGTCCGCACCGTGGGCCCCGCCTCCGCACCGGCCCCGGTCGCCGAACGCCTCAAGGTCCGCCCCGGCACCGACGTCCTCTACATCGAGCGCCTGCGCCGCCTGAACGGCCTTCCCCTCTCCCTCGACCTCACCTACATCCCGCTCGACATCGGCACCGCCCTGCTCGGCGCCGACCTGGAGAACACCGACGTCTTCCGCCTGCTGGAGACGATCACCGACCAGCCGCTGGGCCATGCCGAGATCACCCTGGAGGCGGTCAGCGCGGACACCCACTCCGCCGCCGTACTGGAAGCCCCGCACGGCGCGGCCGTCCTGATGCTGGAACGGCTCACCCACCTCGCCGACGGCCGCCCCGTCGACCTGGAGTTCATCCGCTTCCGCGGCGACCGCATCACCATGAGCGGCCTGCTGCACCGCTCCCTCTGACTCCCCGCCTCCCATCAAGCTCGACCTTCCTGGAGACAGCCATGCCTTTGGTGCCCCAGCGGGCCGACGTGCCCGTGACCATCGACGAGTCGAAGTGCATCGACGGCTGCACCCTCTGCGTGGACATGTGCCCGCTGGACTCCCTCGCCATCGACGACAGCACCGGCAAGGCCTACATGCACGTCGACGAGTGCTGGTACTGCGGCCCGTGCGCGGCCCGCTGTCCCACCGGAGCCGTGACGGTCAACATGCCCTACCTGCTCCGGTGAGAGGTCCCGAACTCCCATGAAACGCACAGCAATCGCCGCGTCCACCGCCCTTCTCCTGCTGCCCCTGTCCGCCTGCGGCGGCAGCGCCGAGGCCGGCGACGGCGGGACGGTCACCATCACGGTCGGCTACCAGTCCAAGACCATCAACACGGTCACCGCGGGCACCCTCCTGCGCTCGCTCGGCTACCTCGAGCGGGACCTTGACGCCCTGCACGACGGCCACACCTACAAGGTCGACTGGCAGGACTACGCCACCGGCGCCCCCATCACCGCCCAGATGACCGCCGGGAAGATCGACATCGGTTCCATGGGCGACTTCCCACTGCTCATCAACGCGGCCCGGGGCAAGCAGCTCGGCAAGCCGACCCATCTGGTCTCCGTCACCGGCTACAACCCGCGCGGCGGTCTCAACACGATCGTCACCTCCCCCGGCTCCAAGCTGTCCTCCCTCACCGGCCTGAAGGGCAAGAAGGTCTCCACGAGCGTCGGCTCCGCGGCCGACGGCACCCTCGTACGGGCCCTGCAGCGCGCCGGCATCGACCCCGACAAGGGCATCGAGAAGCTCAACCAGCAGCCCGCGGTGGGCGCTTCGGCCCTGTCGGCCGGCAGCGCGGACGCGCTGTCGCAGTTCGTCGCCTGGCCGGGCCTGCTCGCCTACCAGGGCAAGGCGAAGGCGCTGTACGACGGCGCCCAGCTGAACCTCCCCACCTTCCACGGCGTCACCGCCCGCGAGGACTTCGCCAAGCAGCGGCCGGCGGTCCTGGAAGCCTTCCTCAAGGCCCAGGCAGAGGCCACCGAGTACCTCGACGCCCACCCGGTCGCCGCCGCCGAGAAGGTCGCGAAGGCCACCGGCCTGCCCGCCGAGGTCGTCTACCTCTACAACGGCGCCCACGGCATCTCCACCTTCGACCCGGCGATCAAGCCGCAGCTCGTCTCCGCCCTGAAGCAGGACGTCTCGGTCCTGAAGGCGGAGAAGCTGACCGGCGACATCGACGTGGACTCCTTCGTCGACGACCGGTACGTCAGGAAGGCCCTCGGCGCCGGGTACGCCGAGCGCCTCGCCTCGACGCCGCCGACGGCCGCGAGCGAGGTCTGGCCCAAGGGCTCGGAGCAGACGATCGGCTTCAAGTCCCCCGCCGACCTGCTGGGTTACGTCGCCGGGCACAAGAACGGCATCCGTGCCGCCTACGTCCCCGACGCCACCACCGGCACCCTCTGGTTCGCCGACCGGGCGGTCTGGGTGGCCGACGGCAAGCAGCTCCTCCCCTTCGTCGCACCGGCCACCGCGAAGGCGTACGCCGCCGCGCACGGGGGCGCCCGCGTCATCACGTACGCCGATGCTCTGGGGCGGGCGTCATGAGCCACCGGCCCCTGGCACGGTATGCGCTCCGGGCGGTGTCCCTGGCCGCCGCCCTGAGCCTGTGGCAGCTGCTGACCAGCCTGAACGTCGACCTGTGGCTGCGCTTCTCGCAGTTCCCCACGGTCGCCGACGTGGCCCGCGCCTTCGCCGACCGGCTGTCCGGGCCCGACTACTGGACGGACCTCACCGACAGCCTCACCCGCATCGTCACCGGCTTCCTCCTCGCCGCCGTCCTGGGTGTGGCGGCGGGCGTGCTCGTGGCGCGCTCCCGCCTCGCCGAGGACCTGCTCGGCCCGCTTCTCGAAGTCGTCCGCCCGATCCCGGCGATCGCCCTGGTCCCGGTCGCGATCCTGCTCTTCCCCTCCAACGAACAGGGCATCGTCTTCATCACCTTCACCGCCGCCTTCTTTCCGGTGCTGGTCTCCACCCGGCACGCGGTCCGCGCCCTGACCCCGGTGTGGGAGGAGGCGGTGCGCACCATGGGCGGCGGCCGGTGGCGGATCCTCGGCTCGGTCGTCCTGCCGGGCGCGCTGCCCGGCATCTTCGGCGGTCTGTCGGTCGGCATCGGCGTCTCGTGGATCTGTGTGATCTCCGCCGAGATGATCTCCGGCCAGTACGGCGTCGGCTACCGCACCTGGCAGGACTACACCGTCGTCAACTACGCGGGCGTCCTCGTCGGCATGGTCACGATCGGCGTGCTCGGCTGGGTCACGTCCACGGCCGTGGAACTGCTCGGCCGCCGGCTGACCCGCTGGCTGCCGCGCACCTCCTTCGTCCCCGCCGGCCGGACTCCGCGGCGGGCACGCGGCACCGAAGCCGCCGTACCGCTGAGCCCCACGACCAAGGAGGACGTGCCCCATGACCAGCTCGTCTGACCTCCGCCCGGCTTCCCGCACCGGAGCGGGGCTGGCGCTGCGCGGCGCGGTCCTCGGCCGTCCCGGCGCGCCCGTGCTCGACGGCGTGGACCTGGATGTCACCCCCGGCGAGATCCTCACCGTCGTCGGTCCCTCCGGCTGCGGCAAGTCGACCCTGCTGCGCACGCTGGCCGGACTGCTGACCCCGCTGGCCGGGTCCCTGGAACAGGACGGACGCCCGCTGACGGGCCCCGCCGCCGACCGCGCCCTGATCTTCCAGGAGGACGCCCTCCTGCCCTGGCGCACCCTGCGCGCCAACGTCGAACTCCCCCTCGCCATCAGGGGCTTGCCGCGCGCCGAGCGCCGCGTCCAGGCCGACTCCTGGCTCGGCCGGGTCGGACTCGCGGACCACGCACGGCACCTGCCGCACCGCGTGTCCGGCGGACAGCGCCAGCGCGCCCAGCTGGCCAGGGCCCTCGCGGGCGCGCCCCGCGCGGTCCTGATGGACGAGCCCTTCGGCGCCCTCGACGCCCAGACCCGCGCCGGCATGCAGGACCTGCTGGTGGAGGTGCTCCAGGGCACGGGCGCGACCGTCGTCTTCGTCACCCACGACGTGGACGAGGCACTGTTCCTCGGCGACCGCGTGGCGCTCCTCGGCAACGGCCGGCTGACCGCCGTACGCGACGTGCCGCGCCCGCGCGACCGCACGGCGCACGACGACCCCGCGCGCGTGGCGCTGCGGCGCGACGTCCTCTCCTCGCTCGGTACCTGAAAGGCCCCCCGGTGACCACCTCCGTGAACACGCCCCTGGAGATCCCCGCGCTCGGTGACGCCGAGGAGATCAGCTGCGACGTCCTCGTCATCGGCGGCGGCACCGCCGGCACCATGGCGGCGCTCACCGCCGCCGAGCACGGCGCGGACGTGCTCCTGCTGGAGAAGGCCCACGTCCGGCACTCCGGCGCACTCGCCATGGGCATGGACGGCGTCAACAACGCCGTCGTGCCGGGCCGCGCCGAGCCCGACGACTACGTCGCCGAGATCACCCGCGCCAACGACGGCATCGTCGACCAGAGCACCGTCCGCCAGACCGCCACCCGCGGCTTCGCCATGGTCCAGCGGCTGGAGTCGTACGGGGTCAAGTTCGAGAAGGACGAGCACGGCGACTACGCGGTCCGCCAGGTCCACCGCTCCGGCTCCTACGTGCTGCCGATGCCGGAGGGCAAGGACGTCAAGAAGGTTCTCTACCGGCAGCTGCGGCGACGCGAGATGCGCGAACGCATCCGCATCGAGAACCGCGTGATGCCGGTGCGCGTACTCACCGCGCAGGGGCGGGCCGTGGGCGCGGTCGGCCTCAACACCCGCACGGGCGGCTTCGTCACCGTCCGCGCGGGCTCCGTGATCCTCGCCACCGGCGCCTGCGGCCGCCTCGGCCTGCCCGCCTCCGGCTACCTCTACGGCACGTACGAGAACCCGACCAACGCGGGCGACGGCTACGCGATGGCCTACCACGCGGGCGCCGAGCTCACCGGCATCGAGTGCTTCCAGATCAACCCGCTGATCAAGGACTACAACGGCCCGGCCTGCGCCTACGTCGCGAACCCCTTC
Organism: Streptomyces sp. NPDC048419; assembly: GCF_043200415.1. NCBI lineage: Bacteria > Bacillati > Actinomycetota > Actinomycetes > Kitasatosporales > Streptomycetaceae > Streptomyces > Streptomyces sp. NPDC048419. The sequence continues at coordinate 126,577 of NZ_JBICXT010000011.1, forward strand.
GGCGGCTACCAGGTCAACCGGCACGGCGAGCGCTTCGTCGACTCCGACTACTGGTCGGGCCAGATGATGGCCGAGTTCGCGGCGGAGGTCGCGAGCGACCGCGGACCGGTGTACCTGAAGCTCAGCCACCTGCCCGAGGAGTCGGTCTCCGCCCTGGAGTCGATCCTGCACTCGACCGAACGCCCCACCCGGGGCACCTTCCACTCGGGCCGCGGCCACGACTACCGCACCCACGACGTCGAGATGCACATCTCGGAAATCGGCCTGTGCGGCGGCCATTCGGCCTCGGGCGTACGGGTCGACGACCACGCCCGTACGACCGTCCCCCGCCTGTACGCCGCAGGTGACCTGGCCTGCGTGCCGCACAACTACATGATCGGCGCGTTCGTCTTCGGCGACCTGGCGGGGGCGGACGCGGCCCAGTACACCCCGTACGAGGGCGAGTTGCCGGCCGATCAGCTCCGGGACGCGCACGAGCTGATCTACCGCCCGCTGCGCAATCCGGACGGCCCGCCGCAGCCCCAGGTCGAGTACAAGCTGCGCCGCTTCGTGAACGACTACGTCGCCCCGCCGAAGTCCGGCGCCCGCCTCTCCCTGGCGCTGGAGTCCTTCGAGCGGATGCACGAGGACATCGCTGACATGGGCGCGCGCACCCCGCACGAGCTGATGCGCTGCGCCGAGGTCTCCTTCATCCGCGACTGCGCGGAGATGGCCGCGCGCGCCTCCCTGGCCCGCACGGAGTCCCGCTGGGGCCTCTACCACGACCGTCTCGACCATCCCGAGCGCGACGACGCCTCCTGGTTCCACCACCTCGACCTGCACAAGTCCCCCTCCGGATCAATGGAGTTCACGGCCCGCCCCGTGGCTCCCTATCTCGTCCCCGTCGACGAGTTCAGCCCCGTCGGCGGCCCGTCCCGTCACCTCGGCGAGGTCCACCCCGAGGACGTCGCCACGGCCGGTTCACGGGACGTGGCGCCCGTGGCCTCCGGCCCGCAGGCCACGGCACCGGTCACGACCGGGACCGCGGGCTCCGAGTCCCCGCTCCTGGACCCCGGCCAGGCCTCTGCCCGCCTCCTGGAGCTCGTCGCCCTCGCCGAGGAGGAACCCGAACTCGACGCCCTACGGCCCTACTTGACCGACCCCGCTCCTGCCGTCCGCCGCGAGGCCGTCGCCGTCCTCACCGAGACTGTGCCGCCGGGAACCGGTCCCGCCCTCGCCGCGGCCCTTCGTGACGCCGCCGCCCAGGTACGGGCCACGGCCGCCGCGTCCCTGCGCGAGCTCGTGGAGACGCTGCCCGCGGAACCGGCCCTCCATGACGGTCTCGCCGCCGCGCTGGCCGAGCCCGACCCCGTCGTCCGCGCCGCCTCCCTCGACGTCCTGCGCGCCCTGCGTCTGGGCGACGCCGGCCTGTTCACCGGGGCCCTGACCGACTCCGACATCCCCGTCCGGGTCGAAGCCGTCCGCGCACTCGTCTCGGTGGACGCCGCCACGGAACTGTCCCGGGCCGCCACCACCGACCCCTCCCGCGAAGTCCGCGTCACCATCGCCAAGGGCCTGGCGACCGTATGGGCGAGCCGAGTTGGGCATACGGCGAGCTTGAACGCGGAGGCGGAGGAGGATCGACGGAGCGGGGAGGCGGAAAGCCGGGTCGGGGATGGGGACGATGCGGAGGCGACCGGCGACCTCGCCGCCGTCCGCACCGCCCTGACCGACCTCACCGGCGATCCCGACGCCCTGGTCCAGGGCGCCGCCTACGCGGCGCTGGGCACCACCGGCTGCCCGGCACCGCTCGCCGTGCGCGCCGTCACCGCGCTGTCCGACGCGGCCTGGCAGGTCCGGTCGGGTGCCGCGACCGCGCTGTCCGCCGCCGAGCCGGACGTCGCGGTCCCCGCCCTCGCCAAGGCCCTCGCCGACCCGAACGCCGACGTGCGCAAGGCGGCCGTGCTCGCGCTGACCCGGCACGGCGACACCGAGGACGCCCGCGCCGCCCTTGCCACGGCCACCTCGGACTCGGACGCGGACGTCAGGGCGTACGCGGCCCGGGCGCTGTGACGGTGCCACCGCCCCTCGGGCCGGCGTCGGATCGGCGTCGGCCCGCCCCTTATATCCAGTCGTCCGGTTCCGGCTCCGCGTCCATCTCGGGCCAGTAGTCCTCGTCCCCCGCACCGCGATCCGCACCGGCATCCGCTGCGGGAGCAGCCGAGGGAGCCGCGGCCGGCGCCGAGCCGGATGCGCCGCCCAGCGAGGCCAGTACCTCCAGCACCCCCTCGCCGTACGTCGCCAGCTTCTTCTCGCCGACGCCGCCGATGCCGCCGAGCTGCCGCACCGACGTCGGCCAGACGGTGGCGATCTCGCGGAGCGTGGCGTCGTGGAAGATGACGTAGGCCGGGACGCCCTGCTCGCGGGCCTGCTCGGCGCGCCAGGCTCGCAGGGCCTCGAACGCGGGCTGCAGTTCCTCGGGCAGTTCGGCCGCGGCAGCCTTGGCCTTGCGCTCGCCCTTGCCGGAGGACGACGACCGCGAGGTCGCCGGCTTCTTCGGCTCCTTGCGCAGCGGCACCTCCCGCTCGCGCCGCAGCACCGATCCGCTGTCCTCCGTCAGCACCAGCGTGCCGTACTCGCCCTCGACCGCGAGGAGCCCCTGAGCCAGCAACTGCCGTACGACTCCCCGCCATTCGCCCTCGGTGAGCTCCTCGCCGATGCCGAACACCGACAGCTGGTCGTGGTCGAACTGGATCACCTTGGCCGTGCGCCGCCCGAGCAGGATGTCGACGATCTGCACCGCGCCGAACTTCTGCCCGCGCACCCGCTGCAACCGCACCACCGTCGACAGCGCCTTCTGGGCGGCGACCGTGCCGTCCCAGGTCTCCGGCGGCACGAGGCAGGTGTCGCAGTTGCCGCAGCCCGTCGGCTCGGGGTCCTGGCCGAAGTAGGCGAGCAGCTGCCCGCGGCGGCACCGGACCGTCTCGCACAGTGCCAGCATCGAGTCCAGGTGGGCGGCGGCCCGGCGCCGGAACGCCTCGTCGCCCTCTCCGGTCTGGATCAGCTTGCGCTGCTGTATGACGTCGTTGAGGCCGTACGCCATCCATGCTGTGGAGGGCAGTCCGTCCCGCCCCGCACGGCCCGTCTCCTGGTAGTAGCCCTCGACCGACTTCGGCAGGTCGAGGTGGGCGACGAAGCGGACGTCCGGCTTGTCGATGCCCATGCCGAAGGCGATGGTCGCGACGACGACCAGGCCCTCCTCGCGCAGGAACCGGGACTGGTGCGCCGCGCGTGTGCCCGCGTCCAGGCCGGCGTGGTACGGCACCGCCTCGATGCCGTTGCGCGAGAGGAACTCCGCCGTCGCCTCGACCGACTTGCGCGAGAGGCAGTACACGATGCCCGCGTCGCCCGCGTGCTCCTCGCGCAGGAAGGTCAGCAGCTGCTTCTTGGGGTCGGCCTTGGGCACGATCCGGTACTGGACGTTGGGCCGGTCGAAGCTCGCCTCGAAATGCCGGGCCGTCGGCATGTGCAGCCGCTGGGTGATCTCCTGGTGCGTGGCACGCGTGGCCGTGGCCGTGAGCGCGATCCGGGGGACGTCCGGCCAGCGCTCACCGAGCAGGGAGAGGGCGAGGTAGTCGGGGCGGAAGTCGTGGCCCCACTGGGACACGCAGTGCGCCTCGTCGATCGCGAAGAGCGCGATCTTGCCGCGGGAGAGCAGGTCGAGCGTGGACTCCAGGCGCAGCCGCTCCGGCGCGAGATACAGCAGGTCCAGCTCGCCGGCCAGGAACTCGGCCTCGACCACCCGGCGCTCGTCGAAGTCCTGCGTGGAGTTCATGAACCCGGCGCGCACGCCGAGCGCCCGCAGCGCGTCCACCTGGTCCTGCATCAGCGCGATGAGCGGGGAGACCACGATGCCCGTACCTGGTCTGACCAGGGCCGGGATCTGGTAGCACAGCGACTTGCCGCCGCCGGTCGGCATGAGGACCACGGCGTCGCCACCGGCCACCACATGCTCGATGACCGCTTCCTGCTCGCCGCGGAAGGTCTCGTACCCGAAGACCCGGTGGAGCGTGGCCAGCGCCTCGCTGTCGGTCACCCCTGGCATCTCGATGATCCCGCCCGTCCCGCGCATTGTCGTGTCCCCCGTACGTCGTCCCTCGACCACTGCCTCCACGATAGGTGCCCGCACCGACAGCCTCGGAGTTATCCACAGACCCGTATCGGTGACTCTGCGTGATCCACTGTCCGGCCGGTGTCCGGCCGAGGCCTGACCGTGCACGACGAAGGGCCCCGGTTCCGTCGGGAACCGGGGCCCTCGCACACGTGCCGCGGGTCAGCGCACGAACACTCCCGCCTGGTTCGCCAGGTCGAGGAAGTACTGCGGCGCCACACCGAGCACCAGCGTGACCGCGACACCGAAACCGATCGCCGCCATGGTCAGCGGCGACGGCACGGCGACCGTCGGGCCCTCGGGCCGCGGCTCGCTGAAGAACATCAGCACGATCACGCGGATGTAGAAGAAGGCCGCGACCGCGGACGAGATCACACCGATCACGACCAGCGGGGCCGCCCCGCCCTCCGCCGCCGCCTTGAACACGGCGAACTTCCCGGCGAACCCGGAGGTCAGCGGGATACCGGCGAAGGCCAGCAGGAACACCGCGAACACGGCCGCCACCAGGGGTGAACGGCGGCCGAGTCCGGCCCACTTGGACAGGTGCGTCGCCTCGCCGCCCGCGTCGCGCACCAGCGTGACCACGGCGAACGCGCCGAGCGTCACGAAGGAGTACGCGGCCAGGTAGAAGAGGACGGAGGACACACCGTCCTTCGAGGTCGCGATGACACCCGCGAGGATGAATCCCGCGTGCGCGATGGACGAGTACGCCAGCAGCCGCTTGATGTCGGTCTGGGTGATCGCGACGATCGCGCCGCCCAGCATGGTGACGACCGCGACGGCCCACATCACCGGCCGCCAGTCCCAGCGCAGTCCGGGCAGGACGACGTAGAGCAGGCGGAGCAGCGCACCGAACGCCGCCACCTTCGTCGCCGACGCCATGAACCCGGTCACCGGGGTGGGAGCGCCCTGGTAGACGTCCGGCGTCCACATGTGGAACGGGACGGCGCCCACCTTGAACAGCAGCCCCATGACGATCATCGCGCCGCCGATCAGCAGCAGCGCGTCGTTGCCCATGGTGCCGGCGAGCGCCGGGTCGACGTTCTTGGCGGTGCCGTCGACGACCTGCGCGATCCGCGCGTACGTCACCGAGCCCGCGTAGCCGTACATCATCGCGATGCCGAACAGCGTGAACGCGGAGGCGAAGGCGCCGAGCAGGAAGTACTTGACCGCGGCCTCCTGCGACATGAGCCGCTTGCGGCGGGCCACCGCGCAGAGCAGGTAGAGCGGCAGCGAGAAGACCTCGAGGGCCACGAACAGCGTCAGCAGGTCGTTGGCCGACGGGAAGACCAGCATGCCCGCGACCGCGAAGAGCAGCAGCGGGAACACCTCGGTGGTGGTGAACCCGGCCTTCACCGCGGCCTTTTCGCTCTCGCTGCCCGGCACGGACGCGGCCTGCGCGGCGAAGGAGTCGACGCGGTTGCCGTGCGCCTCCGGGTCCAGGCGCCGCTCGGCGAAGGTGAACAGGCCCACCAGACCGGCCAGCAGGATCGTGCCCTGCAGGAACAGGGACGGCCCGTCGACCGCGATCGCGCCCATGGCCGCGATGTGCGCCTTGGTGGTGCCGTATCCGTCGGCCGCGAGCGCCACGACCGCCGCGAAGGCGGCGCAGAGTGCGACCGCGGAGACGAACACCTGGGCGTAGTAACGGGACTTGCGCGGCACGAACGCCTCGACCAGCACCCCGACGATCGCCGCGCCCACGACGATCAAGGTGGGCGACAACTGCCCGTACTCGATCTTCGGCGCGGGGATCTTCGAGATCGGATCGGCCGCGGTTGCCGCGGTTGTCCACAGGCTGTGGACGGCTGTTGCGCTCACTTGGCCGCCTCCACCGAGGGCTTGGGATCCTTCTTGTGTACGTCGGACAGGGTCGACTTCACGGCCGGGTTGACGATGTCCGTCACCGGCTTCGGATAGACGCCCAGGAAGATCAGCAGCACGATCAGCGGGGCGACGACCACCAGCTCACGCGCCCTGAGGTCCGGCATCGCGGAGACCTCCTGCTTCACCGGGCCCGTCATCGTCCGCTGGTAGAGGACGAGGGTGTAGAGCGCGGCGAGCACGATGCCGAAGGTCGCGATGATGCCGATCGCCGGGTAGCGCGTGAACGTGCCGACCAGGACCAGGAACTCACTCACGAACGGCGCGAGGCCCGGGAGCGACAGGGTCGCCAGGCTGCCGATCAGGAAGGTGCCGGCGAGCACCGGGGCGACCTTCTGCACACCGCCGTAGTCCGCGATGAGCCGCGAGCCGCGGCGGGAGATCAGGAAGCCCGCCACCAGCATCAACGCGGCTGTGGAAATACCGTGGTTGACCATGTAGAGCGTCGCGCCGGACTGGCCCTGGCTGGTCATCGCGAAGATGCCCATGATGATGAACCCGAAGTGCGAGATCGACGCGTAGGCCACCAGCCGCTTGATGTCCCGCTGGCCGACGGCCAGCAGCGCCCCGTAGACGATGCTGATCAGGGCGAGGACGAGGATGGCTGGCGTCGCCCACTTCGACGCCTCCGGGAAGAGCTGGAGGCAGAAGCGGAGCATCGCGAAGGTGCCCACCTTGTCGACGACCGCCGTGATCAGGACGGCGACCGGCGCGGTGGACTCCTGCATGGCGTTGGGCAGCCAGGTGTGCAGCGGCCACAGCGGCGCCTTCACCGCGAAGGCGAAGAAGAAGCCGAGGAACAGCCAGCGTTCGGTGTTCGTCGCCATGTGGAGCGAGCCGTTGGCACGGGCCTGCGCGATCTCCTGCAGGCTGAAGTTCCCGGCGACCACGTACAGACCGATCACCGCGGCCAGCATGATCAGGCCGCCGACCAGGTTGTAGAGGAGGAACTTCACCGCCGCGTACGACCGCTGGGTCGACGCCGCCTCCTCGCGGTGCTCGTGGGCACGGTCCCCGAAGCCGCCGATGAGGAAGTACATCGGGATGAGCATGGCTTCGAAGAAGATGTAGAAGAGGAAGACGTCGGTGGCCTCGAAGGAGATGATCACCATCGCCTCGACGGCCAGGATCAGGGCGAAGAAGCCCTGTGTCGGCCGCCACCGCTTGCTTCCGGTCTCCAGCGGGTCGGCGTCGTGCCAGCCCGCGAGGATGATGAACGGGATCAGCAGGGCGGTCAGCGCGAGCAGCGCCACGCCGATGCCGTCCACGCCCAGTTCGTATCTGACCCCGAAGGCCTTGATCCACGAGTGGGACTCGGTGAGCTGGTAGCGGTCGCCGTCCGGGTCGAAGCGGACCAGGACGATGATCGCGAGGGCGAGGGTGGCCAGCGAGACCAGCAGCGCCAGCCACTTCGCGGCGGTGCGCCGCGCGGCCGGTACCGCGGCCGTGGCGACCGCCCCGATCGCGGGGAGCACCGCCGTCGCTGTCAGCAGGGGAAAGGACATCGGTATCAGACCGCCCTCATCAGCAGGGTCGCGGCGATGAGGACCGCCGCACCGCCGAACATCGAGACCGCGTAGGAGCGCGCGAAGCCGTTCTGCAGCCTGCGCATGCGTCCGGACAGGCCCCCGACCGAGGCCGCCGTGCCGTTGACGACGCCGTCGACCAGGGTGTGGTCGACGTACACCAGGGAGCGCGTGAGGTGCTCGCCGCCACGGACCAGGACGACGTGGTTGAAGTCGTCCTGCAGCAGGTCGCGCCGGGCGGCCCGGGTGAGCAGCGATCCCCGCGGGGCGACGGACGGGACCGGGCGGCGGCCGTACATGGCGTAGGCGAGGCCGACGCCGATGACCAGGCAGACCATGGTCGCGCCGGTGACCGTCATGGCGCTGACCGGCGAGTCGCCCTCGCTGTGACCGGTGACCGGTTCGAGCCAGTGCAGGAAGCGGTCGCCGATGCTGAAGAACGCACCGCCGAAGACCGACCCGACGGCCAGCACGATCATGGGGATCGTCATGACCTTGGGCGACTCGTGCGGGTGCGGCTCCGCGTGCTCGCCGCGGTGTTCGGCGACCGGCTCCGCGCTCGGCGCCTCCGGGGAGCGGGTGGGCTGGTTGCGCCACCGCTCCTCGCCGAAGAACGTCATCAGCATCACGCGCGTCATGTAGAACGCGGTGATGGCGGCGCCCAGCAGGGCGCAGGCGCCGAGGATCCAGCCCTCGGTGCCGCCCTTCGCGAAGGCAGCCTCGATGATCTTGTCCTTGGAGAAGAAGCCGGACAGCCCGGGGAAGCCGATGATCGCGAGGTAGCCGAGGCCGAAGGTGATGAAGGTGACCGGCATGTACTTGCGCAGGCCGCCGTACCTCCTCATGTCGACCTCGTCGTTCATGCCGTGCATGACCGATCCGGCGCCGAGGAAGAGCCCGGCCTTGAAGAAGCCGTGCGTCACCAGGTGCATGATCGCGAAGACGTAGCCGATGGGGCCGAGGCCCGCGGCGAGCACCATGTAGCCGATCTGCGACATCGTCGAGCCGGCCAGCGCCTTCTTGATGTCGTCCTTCGCGCAACCGACGATCGCACCGAACAGGAGCGTGACGGCACCGACCACGGTGACCACCAGCTGTGCGTCCGGCGCGGCGTTGAAGATCGCTCCGGAGCGGACGATGAGGTAGACGCCCGCGGTCACCATCGTCGCGGCGTGGATGAGGGCCGAGACCGGGGTCGGGCCCTCCATCGCGTCCCCGAGCCAGGACTGCAGCGGCACCTGGGCGGACTTGCCGCAGGCGGCGAGCAGCAGCATCAGCGCGATGGCGGTGAGCTTGCCCTCGGAGGTGTCACCGACGTGGCTGAAGACCGGCCCGAAGGCGAAGGTCCCGAAAGTCGCGAACATCAGCATGATCGCGATGGACAGGCCCATGTCGCCGACGCGGTTGACCAGGAAGGCCTTCTTCGCCGCCGTCGCCGCGCTGGGCTTGTGCTGCCAGAAGCCGATGAGCAGGTAGGACGCGAGGCCCACGCCTTCCCAGCCGACGTACAGCAGCAGGTAGTTGTCGGCGAGGACCAGCAGGAGCATCGCCGCGAGGAACAGGTTCAGATAGCCGAAGAAGCGGCGGCGGCGCTCGTCGTGCTCCATGTACCCGACCGAGTACAGGTGGATCAGCGAGCCGACACCGGTGATCAGCAGCACGAACGTCATCGACAGCTGGTCGAGCTGGAAGCCGACGTCCGCCTGGAAGCTCTCGACCGGGATCCACGTCCACAGGTGCTGTGTCAGGGTCCGGTGTTCGGCGTCCTTGCCGAGCAGGTCGGCGAAGAGGATCACACCGAGCACGAAGGACGCGGTCGACATCAGTACGCCGATCCAGTGGCCGACGGCGTCGAGACGCCGGCCGCCGCACAGCAGTACGGCCGCTCCGAGCAGTGGCGCCGCCACCAGCAGCGCAATCAGGTTCTCCACGATTCAGCGACCCCTCAGAGCTTCATCAGGCTGGCGTCGTCGACCGAGGCCGAGTGGCGGGAACGGAACAGGGACACGATGATCGCGAGCCCGACCACGACCTCCGCCGCGGCGACGACCATCGTGAAGAAGGCGATGATCTGGCCGTCGAGATTGCCGTGCATCCGGGAGAAGGTGACGAACGCGAGGTTGCAGGCGTTCAACATCAGCTCGATGCACATGAACACGACGATCGCGTTGCGCCGGATCAGCACGCCGGTGGCGCCGATCGTGAACAACAGGGCCGAGAGATACAGGTAGTTGACCGGGTTCACTGCGACGCCTCCTCCCTCTTGAAGGTGGCCGGTTCGATCTCGGTGCGCTCCAGGCGCTCCTCCGCGCGCTGCTCCAGCGCCTTGAGGTCGGCCAGTGCCTCGGCCGACACGTCCCGGACCTGACCGCGGTCGCGCAGCGTCTTGCTGACGGTGAGGTCGGACGGGGTGCCGTCGGGCAGCAGGCCCGCGATGTCCACCGCGTTGTGCCGCGCGTACACGCCCGGCGCCGGCAGCGGTGGTACGTGCTTGCCCTCGCGGACGCGCTGCTCGGACAGCTCGCGCTGCGTCTTGGCGCGCTCGGTGCGCTCACGGTGGGTGAGCACCATGGCCCCGACGGCGGCTGTGATCAGCAGGGCGCCGGTGATTTCGAAGGCGAAGACGTACTTGGTGAAGATGAGGGCGGCGAGGCCCTCCACATTGCCGTTCGCGTTCGCCCCGGCGAGGCCGTTGAAGTCCTTCAGCGACGCGTTGCCGATCCCGGCGAACAGCAGGACGCCGAAGCCGAGGCCGCAGAGAAGGGCCAGCCAGCGCTGGCCCTTGATGGTCTCCTTCAGGGAGTCCGCCGCCGTCACGCCGACAAGCATCACCACGAACAGGAACAGCATCATGATCGCGCCGGTGTAGACGACGATCTGCACGATCCCGAGGAAATAGGCGCCGTTGGCGAGGTAGAACACCGCAAGGACGATCATGGTCCCGGCGAGCGACAGGGCGCTGTGGACGGCCTTCTTCATGAAGACCGTGGACAGTGCGCCGATCACGGCGACGGTGCCGAGGACCCAGAACTGGAAGGCCTCTCCGGTGGAGGTGGAGTAGGCGGCGAGATCACTCATGCCTCGACCCCCTGCTCTTCGGGCTTCTCGCCCTCGGAGAGGGCCGCCTGGCGCTCCGTGCCGGGTGCGGCCTCGGTGACGAGTCCCCGGTAGTAGTCCTGCTCGTCCATCCCCGGGTAGATGGCGTGCGGGCTGTCGACCATGCCCTCTTCGAGGCCGGCGAGCAGCTGCTCCTTGGTGTAGATGAGGTTGGCGCGGCTCGAGTCCGCCAGCTCGAAATCGTTGGTCATCGTCAGCGCGCGCGTGGGGCACGCCTCGATGCACAGGCCGCACAGGATGCAGCGGGCGTAGTTGATCTGGTAGACGCGGCCGTACCGCTCGCCCGGCGAGTAGCGCTCCTCGTCCGTGTTGTCCGCGCCCTCCACGTAGATCGCGTCGGCGGGGCAGGCCCAGGCGCACAGCTCGCAGCCGACGCACTTCTCCAGGCCGTCCGGATGGCGGTTGAGCTGGTGCCGTCCGTGGAACCGTGGGGCGGTGGTCTTCTGCTGCTCCGGGTACTGCTCGGTCAGCCGCTTCTTGAACATCGCCTTGAAGGTCACGCCGAAGCCGGCGACGGGGTTCATGAAGCCAGGCTTCAACTGCTCGGTCTCCTTGGGCTCCTCAGCCATCGGACGCCTCCTTTCCATCCGAAGATCCGTCACTGGCAGTATCCGGCCCACCACTGACAATCAACTCCCGCTCGCGGCGCGGGCTGCGCCTCGGCACCGGCGGGAGCTCCTGTCCGGGGAGCGGGGGCACGGGGAATCCACCGGCCATGGCGTCGAAGCCGGCCGGTTCGGCGACCGGCTGCTCGGCCGTCCGGTTCTTCTCGCGGAACATGTCGGCGACGAAGGACAGGAGCAGCAGGGCGAGGACGCCGCCGCCGATGTAGAGGGCGATGTCGGCGAAGTCGTAGTTCTCGTTCCTGAGGGCCCGGACGGTCGCGACCAGCATCAGCCAGACGACGGAGACCGGGATGAGGACCTTCCAGCCGAGCTTCATCAGCTGGTCGTAGCGGACCCGCGGGAGGGTGCCGCGCAGCCAGATGAAGCCGAACAGCAGCAGCTGGACCTTGATCACGAACCAGAGCATCGGCCACCAGCCGTGGTTCGCGCCTTCCCAGAAGGTGCTGATCGGCCAGGGAGCGCGCCAGCCGCCGAGGAACAGCGTGGTCGACACGGCCGAGACCGTCACCATGTTCACGTACTCGGCGAGCATGAACAGCGCGAACTTGATCGACGAGTACTCGGTGTTGAAGCCGCCGACCAGGTCACCCTCGGACTCCGGCATGTCGAAGGGGGCGCGGTTGGTCTCGCCGACCATCGTCACGATGTAGAGGATGAAGGAGACCGGCAGCAGGACGATGTACCAGCGGTCGTGCTGCTGCTCGACGATCGTCGACGTCGACATCGATCCCGAGTAGAGGAACACGGAGGCGAAGGCGGCGCCCATGGCGATCTCGTACGAGATCATCTGCGCGCAGGAGCGCAGGCCACCGAGCAGCGGGTAGGTGGATCCAGAACTCCAGCCCGCCAGCACGATGCCGTAGATGCCGACCGAGGCGACCGCGAGGATGAACAGCATCGCGATCGGCAGGTCGGTCAGCTGCATCGTGGTGCGGGTGCCGAAGATCGAGATCTCGTTGTCGGCCGGGCCGAAGGGGATCACCGCGATCGCCATGAAGGCAGGGATGGCCGCGACGATCGGGGCGAGGACATAGACGACCTTGTCCGCGCGTTTGACGATGACGTCTTCCTTGAGCATCAGCTTCACGCCGTCGGCGAGCGACTGGAGCATGCCCCAGGGGCCGTGCCGGTTGGGGCCGATGCGCAGCTGCATCCAGGCGACGACCTTGCGCTCCCAGACGATGGAGAACAGCACGGTCACCATCAGGAAGGCGAAGCAGAAGACGGCCTTGACGACGACCAGCCACCAGGGGTCGCGGCCGAACATCGAGAGGTCTTCAGCGGCGAAGTACGGGCTCATGCCTCCACCTCCTTCGGGGCCTCGCCGACGAGCGTCGCCGGGCCGATGCGGACGAGTGCGCCGGGCAGCGCCCCGGTGTCGGAGGCGACGCCCGTGCCGACGGAGTTCAACGGGAGCCAGACCACGCGGTCGGGCATCTCCGTGATCCGCAGCGGGAGTTCGACCGCTCCGGCGGGGCCGGTCACGGCGAGGAGGTCGCCGTCCTTGACGCCCGCCTCGGCGGCGGTCGCGGCCGACACGCGCGCGTGGGCGGCGTGCCGGGTTCCGGCGAGCGCCTCGTCGCCCTCCTGGAGGGCGCCCTGGTCGAGCAGGAGACGGTGGCCCGAGAGGACGGCCTCCCCCACGGCGGGCCGGGGCAGTGCGCCCCCGCGCTCCATGGGTTCGGTGGCCCGCGGTCCGTCCCAGGGGCCGAGCCGGTCGATCTCCGCACGCACCGTGCGCAGATCGGGCAGCCCCAGGTGTACGTCCATGGCGTCGGCCAGCATCTGCAGCACGCGCGCGTCGGTGGGCGCGAGGCGGCGGGTCATCTGCTCCGGCTTGAGCGCGGCGTCGAAGAAGCGCACCCGGCCTTCCCAGTTGAGGAAGGTGCCGGCCTTCTCGGTGACCGCGGCGACCGGCAGCACCACGTCCGCCAGCTCGCTCACCTCGCTGGGCCGCAGCTCCAGCGACACCACGAAACCGGCCTCGCGAAGTGCTTCACGCGCGCGTGCCGGGTCGGGCAGATCGGCGACCTCGACGCCCGCGACGACCAGTGCCTGCAGCTCGCCGCTCACGGCGGCCTCGACGATCTGGCCGGTGTCGCGGCCGTAGCGGTGCGGGAGGTCCGCCAGGCCCCAGGCCGTGGCGACCTCCTCACGCGCGCGGGGGTCGGTCGCCGGGCGCCCGCCCGGCAGCAGCGACGGCAGTGCGCCGACCTCGAGGGCGCCGCGCTCTCCGGCCCGCCGCGGGATCCACGCCAGCTGGGCGCCGGTCGCGGAGGCGGCCCGTACGGCGGCGGTGAGCCCGCCCGCGACGGCGGCCAGCCGTTCGCCGACGACGATGACCGCGCCCTCGGCGCGCAGCGCCTCGGCGGCCTTCGAACCGTCGCCCTCCAGGCCGACCCCGCCCGCGAGCGCGTCCAGCCATTCGGTCTCGGTGCCGGGAGCGGCCGGAAGCAGCGTGCCACCGGCCTTCCCCAGGCCGCGCGTGGCGTACGTGGCGAGCGAGAAGACCTTCTGCCCGTGGTTGCGCCAGGCCTTGCGCAGCCTCAGGAAGACGCCGGGCGCCTCCTCCTCGGCCTCGAATCCGACCAGCAGGACGGCGGGTGCCTTCTCCAGGGAGGTGTACGTGGCGCCCGTACCGTCGAGGTCACGTCCGCTTCCGGCGATCCGCGCCGCCAGGAAGTCGGCCTCCTCGCTGGTGTGCACCCGCGCGCGGAAGTCGATGTCGTTCGTGTCGAGCGCCACGCGCGCGAACTTGCTGTACGCGTAAGCGTCTTCGACGGTGAGGCGGCCGCCGGTGAGGACGCCGGTCCGGCCGCGCGAGGCGAGCAGTCCCTGCGCGGCGATCTGCAGCGCCTCCGGCCAGGAGGCGGGCTCCAGTTCGCCCTCCGCGTTGCGCACCAGAGGCTGCTCCAGCCGGTCGCGCTGCTGCGCGTACCGGAAGGCGAACCGCCCCTTGTCGCAGATCCACTCCTCGTTGACCTCGGGGTCGTTGGCCGCGAGCCGCCGCATGACCTTGCCGCGCCGGTGGTCGGTGCGGGTGGCACAGCCGCCGGAGCAGTGCTCGCACACGCTCGGCGAGGACACCAGGTCGAACGGGCGTGAGCGGAATCGGTACGCCGCCGAGGTCAGCGCGCCGACCGGGCAGATCTGGATGGTGTTGCCGGAGAAGTACGACTCGAAGGGGTCGCCCTCGCCGGTGCCGACCTGCTGGAGGGCGCCCCGCTCGATCAGCTCGATCATCGGGTCGCCCGCGACCTGGTTGGAGAACCGGGTGCAGCGGGCGCACAGCACGCACCGCTCGCGGTCCAGCAGCACCTGCGTGGAGATCGCCACGGGCTTCTCGTACGTCCGCTTCTTGCCCTCGAAGCGGGACTCGGCCTGGCCGTGCGACATGGCCTGGTTCTGCAGCGGGCACTCGCCGCCCTTGTCGCAGACGGGGCAGTCCAGCGGGTGGTTGATGAGCAGCAGCTCCATCACACCGTGCTGGGCCTTCTCGGCGACCGGCGAGGTGAGGTGCGTTTTTACGACCATGCCGTCCGTGCACGTGATCGTGCAGGACGCCATCGGCTTGCGCTGGCCCTCGACCTCGACGATGCACTGGCGGCAGGCGCCGACCGGGTCGAGGAGGGGATGGTCGCAGAACCGGGGGATCTCGATGCCGAGTTGCTCGGCGGCCCGGATGACCAGGGTGCCCTTGGGCACGCTGATCTCGGCGCCGTCGATCGTCAGCGAGACGAGATCTTCCGGCGGGACCGCCGCCTCTCCCCCTCCGGAGGGAGCGCTGGTGGTCACAGTCATGCGTTCACCTCCGTGCGGTCGGCCCAGGCCGTCGATTTGGCGGGGTCGAAGGGGCAGCCGCGGCCCGTGATGTGCTGCTCGTACTCCTCGCGGAAGTACTTCAGCGAGGAAAAGATCGGCGAGGCGGCGCCGTCGCCGAGGGCGCAGAACGACT
This sequence comes from Streptomyces sp. NPDC048419, assembly GCF_043200415.1. NCBI lineage: Bacteria > Bacillati > Actinomycetota > Actinomycetes > Kitasatosporales > Streptomycetaceae > Streptomyces > Streptomyces sp. NPDC048419. The sequence goes on from NZ_JBICXT010000011.1 coordinate 141,835, forward strand.
TGCCGTTGATGTTGTCGGCGATGTCGTTCAGCTTGTCGAGGTCGGACATGACGCCCTTGCCCGCCTCGATGTCGCGCAGCAACTGCACGAGCCAGTACGTCCCTTCGCGGCACGGTGTGCACTTGCCGCAGGACTCGTGGGCGTAGAACTCGGTCCAGCGGGTGACGGCGCGTACGACGCAGGTCGTCTCGTCGAAGCACTGCAGGGCCTTGGTGCCGAGCATGGAACCGGCGGCGCCGACGCCCTCGTAGTCAAGGGGTACGTCGAGGTGCTCGTCGGTGAACATCGGCGTCGAAGAGCCGCCCGGAGTCCAGAACTTGAGGCGGTGGCCCGGCCGCATGCCGCCGCTCATCTCGAGCAGCTGGCGGAGCGTGATGCCGAGCGGGGCCTCGTACTGGCCGGGACTCGCGACATGCCCGCTGAGCGAGTAGAGCGTGAAGCCCGGGGACTTCTCGCTGCCCATCGAGCGGAACCATTCTTTGCCCCGATTGAGAATTGCGGGAACCGACGCGATCGACTCGACGTTGTTCACAACAGTCGGGCACGCATAGAGGCCCGCCACGGCGGGGAAAGGGGGACGCAGCCGCGGTTGACCCCGGCGGCCTTCGAGCGAGTCGAGCAGTGCGGTCTCCTCACCGCAGATGTACGCGCCGGCGCCGGCGTGCACGGTGAGTTGCAGGTTCAGGCCGCTGCCCAGGATGTTCTCGCCGAGGTAGCCGGCCTCGTAGGCCTCGCGCACGGCCTCGTGCAACCGCCGCAGAACGGGGACGACTTCACCACGCAGATAGATGAAGGCATGCGACGACCTGATGGCATAACACGCGATGACAATGCCCTCGATGAGGCTGTGCGGGTTCGCGAAGAGGAGCGGGATGTCCTTGCACGTCCCGGGCTCCGACTCGTCGGCGTTGACAACTAGATAGTGCGGTTTTCCATCTCCCTGCGGAATGAACTGCCATTTCATTCCCGTCGGGAATCCTGCGCCGCCGCGGCCGCGCAGCCCGGAGTCCTTGACGTACGCGATGAGGTCGTCCGGCGACATCGCGAGCGCCTTGCGGAGCCCCTCGTATCCCTCGTGCCTTTTGTAGACGTCCAGCGACCAGGACTTGTCCTCGTCCCAGAAGGCCGACAGCACGGGTGCGAGCAGCTTCTCGGGGCTGGTGTCTTTGAGCTCGGGTGCCAAGGTCATCACTCCCCCTCCTCGGCGGTGGGCCCGGCCGGGTGGGCCGGGTCGGAGGCCGACGTCTCCTGCGGCGCGTCGTGTGCGCTCAGGCGCTCGGTCGGCGACGGGTCGTGCACGGCCCTGTCCTGCTCGTCGTGCGGGCCGCCATCCCGCGGATGGACCACGCGCGCGGGTGCGGCCTCTCCCTTGGCCAGGCGGAGGCCCACCAGCGACGCCGGTCCCGCACTGCCGCCCGCCTCGACGGCCCCGGGCCGCTCGTCGGGGAAGCCGGCCAGAATCCGCGCGGTCTCCTTGAAGGTGCACAGGCGCGCCCCGCGCGTGGGCTCGACGTCCCGTCCCGCGCGCAGGTCGTCGACGAGGCGCTTGGCGCTGGCCGGGGTCTGGTCGTCGAAGAACTCCCAGTTGACCATCACCACCGGCGCGAAGTCGCAGGCCGCGTTGCACTCGATGTGCTCCAGGGTGACCTTGCCGTCGCCGGTGGTCTCGCCGTTGCCGACGCCGAGGTGCTCCTGGAGCTCCTCGAAGATCGCGTCGCCGCCCATCACCGCGCACAGCGTGTTGGTGCAGACGCCCACCTGGTAGTCCCCGGACGGCTTGCGCCGGTACATGGAGTAGAAGGTGGCGACGGCGGTGACCTCGGCCGTGGTCAGGTCGAGCATGTCCGCGCAGAACTGCATCCCGGTGCGCGTGACGTGGCCCTCCTCCGACTGCACCAGGTGCAGCAGCGGAAGGAGCGCGGACCGGGAGTCGGGGTAGCGGGCGATCACCTCGCGCGCATCCGTCTCGAGCCGGGCCCGGACGTCGTCCGGGTAGGCGGGCGCGGGCACTTCGGGCATGCCCAGGCTGACGCCTCGCTCCGAAGAACTGGTGGTCACCGGTCGACGCCTCCCATCACGGGGTCGATGGACGCGACGGCGACGATGACGTCGGCGACCTGGCCGCCTTCGCACATCGCCGCCATGGCCTGCAGGTTGGTGAAGGACGGGTCGCGGAAGTGGACCCGGAAGGGGCGGGTGCCGCCGTCGGACACCGCGTGCACCCCGAGTTCGCCCTTGGGCGACTCGACGGCCGCGTACGCCTGTCCCGGCGGTACGCGGAAGCCCTCGGTGACCAGCTTGAAGTGGTGGATCAGGGCCTCCATGGAGGTGCCCATGATCTTCTTGATGTGGTCGAGGGAGTTGCCGAGCCCGTCCGGTCCCAGGGCGAGCTGGGCGGGCCAGGCGATCTTCTTGTCGGCGACCATGACCGGGCCGGGCTGGAGCCGGTCCAGGCACTGCTCGACGATCCCGAGGGACTGGCGCATCTCCTCCAGGCGGATCAGGAAGCGTCCGTAGGAGTCGCAGGTGTCGGCGGTCGGGACCTCGAAGTCGTACGTCTCGTAGTCGCAGTACGGCTGCGTCTTGCGCAGGTCGTGCGGCAGGCCGGTGGAGCGCAGGATCGGGCCGGTGGCGCCGAGGGCCATGCAGCCGGCCAGGTCGAGATAGCCGACGTCCTGCATACGGGCCTTGAAGATGGGGTTCCCGGTGGCGAGCTTGTCGTACTCCGGGAGGTTCTTCCTCATCTTCTTCACGAACTCGCGGATGTGGTCCACCGCACCGGGCGGCAGGTCCTGCGCGAGTCCGCCGGGGCGGATGTACGCGTGGTTCATCCGAAGGCCCGTGATGAGCTCGTAGATGTCGAGAATCATTTCACGATCACGGAATCCGTAGATCATGATCGTGGTGGCGCCGAGCTCCATGCCGCCGGTGGCGATGCACACCAAATGGGAGGAGAGCCGGTTCAGCTCCATCAGGAGCACCCGGATGATCTTGGCGCGCTCGGTGATCTCGTCCTCGATGCCGAGGAGCTTCTCGACGGCGAGACAGTAGGCGGTCTCGTTGAAGAAGGACGTCAGGTAGTCCATGCGCGTCACGAACGTGGTGCCCTGCGTCCACGTGCGGAACTCGAGGTTCTTCTCGATGCCCGTGTGGAGGTAGCCGATGCCGCAGCGGGCCTCGGTGACCGTCTCGCCGTCGATCTCCAGGATCAGGCGGAGCACTCCGTGGGTGGACGGGTGCTGGGGACCCATGTTGACGACGATGCGCTCGTCGTCGGCGCGCGCCGCGGACTGGACGACCTCGTCCCAGTCGCCACCGGTGACCGTATATACGGTGCCCTCGGTGGTCTCGCGGGCCGATGCTGACTGCGTGCTCACGAGTACGACCTCCGCTGGTCCGGAGCCGGGATCTGGGCGCCCTTGTACTCGACGGGGATGCCGCCGAGGGGGTAGTCCTTGCGCTGCGGGTGGCCCTGCCAGTCGTCCGGCATCATGATCCGGGTCAGGGCCGGGTGACCTTCGAAGACGATGCCGAAGAAGTCGTAGGTCTCGCGCTCGTGCCAGTCGTTGGTGGGATACACGGAGACCAGCGACGGGATCCTCGGGTCGCTGTCGGGGGCGCTGACCTCGACGCGGATCAGCCGGTTGTGGGTGATCGAGCGCAGGTGGTAGACGGCGTGCAGCTCGCGGCCCTTGTCGTGCAGGTAGTGCACGCCGCTGACGCCGGTGCACAGTTCGAAGCGCAGGGCCGGGTCGTCGCGGAGGGTCTGCGCGACGCGGAGCAGGTGCTCGCGCTCGATGTGGAAGGTGAGCTCCCCGCGGTCGACGACCGTCTTCTCGATCGCGTTGTCGGGGAGCAGCCCTTGTTCCTCCAGGGCGCCCTCGAGTTCGTCGGCGACCTCGTCGAACCAGCCGCCGTAGGGGCGCGCCGCCGGTCCCGGGAGGCGGACCGAGCGGACCAGGCCGCCGTAGCCGGAGGTGTCCCCGCCGTTCGCGGCGCCGAACATGCCGCGCTGGACGCGGATCTCCTCGCCGCCGTCGCCGCGCTGGCCGGGGAGGTTGGAGGCGCCGAGGTCCTTCTCGGGATTGACCCCGCCTGCGCCGGTGCCGTTCGCGTCGCTCACCGCAGCAGCCCCTTCATCTCGATCGTGGGCAGGGCCTTGAGCGCTGCTTCCTCCGCCTCGCGGGCCGCCTCCTCGGCGTTCACGCCGAGCTTGGAGGACTGGATCTTCTGGTGCAGCTTGAGAATGGCGTCCATCAGCATCTCGGGCCGCGGCGGGCAGCCGGGCAGATAGATGTCGACGGGGACGATGTGGTCGACGCCCTGGACGATCGCGTAGTTGTTGAACATGCCGCCCGAGGAGGCGCAGACCCCCATGGAGATCACCCACTTGGGGTTCGGCATCTGGTCATAGACCTGGCGCAGCACCGGTGCCATCTTCTGGCTCACCCGGCCGGCCACGATCATGAGGTCCGCCTGGCGGGGCGAACCTCGGAAGACCTCCATGCCGAAGCGCGCCAGGTCGTAACGCCCGGCGCCGGTGGTCATCATCTCGATGGCACAGCAGGCGAGGCCGAACGTGGCCGGGAAGACGGACGCCTTGCGCACCCAGCCCGCGGCCTGCTCGACGGTGGTCAGCAGGAATCCGCTCGGCAGTTTTTCTTCGAGTCCCATGTTCTAAAGGCCCCTCAGTCCCATTCCAGGCCGCCGCGCCGCCATACGTACGCGTACGCGACGAAGACGGTGAGCACGAAGAGCAGCATCTCCACGAGCCCGAAGATCCCCAGGGCGTCGAAGGTGACGGCCCAGGGGTAGAGGAAGACGATCTCGATGTCGAAGACGATGAAGAGCATCGCCGTCAGGTAGTACTTGATGGGGAAACGCCCGCCGCCGGCCGGCGTGGGGGTCGGCTCGATGCCGCACTCGTAGGCCTCGAGCTTGGCCCGGTTGTAACGCTTCGGACCGATCAGCGTGGCCATGACCACGGAGAAGATCGCAAAGCCTGCCCCGAGGGCTCCCAGTACGAGGATGGGCGCATACGCGTTCACCGCTCCTCGCTCCTCTCAGTCGGCACTGACTGCTGGCGATGACGTCGGGCTCACCCGCCTCATACGCCCATCTCACCCCGTCCGTCCCGGCGAAGATCGAGAACATGTGAAGCAGGTCACAAGCCCAACTGCCTCGCATCTTATGCCCGACGCTCTGTGATCTGCGACACGGGGTATTGCACAAGCTTTGTGATCTCCACCACCTGACGAAGGATCATGAAGTCGGATGAGCAGTGATCTTCGTACGTGAAGCGTCCGACTGATCACCAGAGGTGACATTTCCGCTTGTCGACGCAGTTCGGAGGGGGCGTCTCCATATCAAGAGACTTCCCTTGCATGCAAATTGGTGATGGACGGGGCGTGCTGATAGAGGACCCCGTTCACACATCAGAGGGAAGGGTGAGGTGCGGTGTGGACGCGTGCACGCGTTCACGAGCGGAGCCCGGTCGTGATCCGGGCGCAATCTCGTCGTGATCTACGCGCGGGACGCGCACACCGGCGTGACCGTTGCGTGACCTCCGCCACACTCATGAGAGGCGCATGAGAACGGGGCTTGGCCAACTGCCTCAACCGGTGGTAGGTGCGGGGCAATTCGGGCGTAACGATGAAAGACCGTGATCACGAGGGCGATGGGTCGCGCCCGCAATGTCCGTTACGGCGTCAATAAGGGTCGCTGGAACCAGGTTTCGGGGCGTCAGTTGAACAACTGTGGCGCAGCACACGTTTCTTGAAGGTATGGAGGAGCCCCTGATACCGGTTGTTCTCATGTCCCACACCGCTCACATACGCAGCCACCGGAAACCCCGCCGCACCGCGACGACCTCGCTCGCGATGCGCGTCGGTGTGACCGGTGGCGTCCTCAGCTTGGCAGCCGCGGGCGCGTCGGCCTCGGCGAGCGCCGCCGAGCCGGTGACGCAGACCCTCGAACTGCCCACCCTGACGGCCGATCTGGCCACTCAGGTCGCCCAGTCCGCGGACGCCACGCAGCAGGCGGCCGCGAACTACCAGCTGCAGGCCGAGCGTGACGCGGCCGCCGCAAAGGCCGCCAAGCAGGCCAAGACGGACCTCGCGGAGGCCAAGCACAAGGCCGCCGCCAAGAAGAAGGCGGCCGAGGAGGCCGCTCGCAAGGCCGCTGCCGAGCGCGCCTCGCGCAGCACGGAGCGGACGACCCTGGCCGCCTCCGCGAGCTCCACGACCACCACCAGCTCCTCCACGGCCACCGGTTCGGCCGCGGCGGTCATCGCCTTCGTGAAGGCTCAGGTTGGCGACGCGTACGTCTCCGGCGGCACCGGACCCAACTCGTGGGACTGCTCCGGTCTGGTGCAGGCGGCCTTCAAGCAGGTCGGCGTCGACCTGCCGCGCGTCTCGCAGGACCAGTCGACGGCCGGCACCCAGGTCTCGCTGAGCAACCTGCAGGCGGGCGACATCCTGTACTGGGGTGGCGCGGGCAGCGCGTACCACGTGGCGGTGTACGTCGGCGACGGCATGTTCGTCGGTGCGCAGAACCCGTCGACCGGCGTCGTCGAGAAGCCACTCTCCTACGACCCGCCGACCGGCGCGGTACGGGTGCTCTGACACAGGGCGCAGCACGCGACGCAACAGACGCGCGGAAGGACCGCAGCCGCTCGGGGGCAGTGGTCCTTCCGTCCGTTTCGCCGGACTTGACCCGCAATCAGGCCGGTTCGGCCGGGCTCAGCCCAGGTCGAAGGTGTTGGGCAGGCCAAGCTTGTAGCGGACCTCGTCGACCCGCTTGAGGGGCTCCATCTCCGGCGGGCGGTACAGCTCCCGGATCTCGCACGGCTCGGCGTCCGAATTGTCCGCACTCAGCAGGGCGTTGACGGCCTGCCGCGCGGACTCGTTGGCCCCCTCCATCGTCGCCAGGTCGACGTCGGTGCGGACGTAGTCGCCGGCGAGGAAGAAGTTCGGGATCCTCGTGCGGGCCGAAGGGCGGTTGTAGAGCGTGCCCGTGGGGTGGATGAGGAGCTGTTCGCGGTTCTGCGGGTCCGGGCCGCCGAGTCCCGTCACCGCCGGGTCCATGAACCAGCCGAGGCGGTCCCCGTCGGTCAGGGTCGTCTTGCCGGAGTCGTTCAGGGCGTCCTTCAGCTGTGCCCAGAGCTCGGCGACGATTTCGTCCTTGGTGCACTCCTTGGCCGTTTTGCCGTACAGGATGCCGGGCTTGTCCCACTCCGAGATGATCGTGGAGAGGCAGTCATGGGCCTGTCCGTCGCCGTAGTCGCGCGAGAAGTCCCGTACGTCCCAGAACTGCGCCTGCCCGATGCCCGTCACCGACCAGGGCGAGTCGAGGCAGTTGATGTGGCCGTGCACGACGGGTGTGGGCGTGCGCAGGTAGAACATCACGCCGGTCATCCAGTCCGTCCGCAGCGCGTCGCACTTCGCGAGCTGCGGGTCGGCCGCCCGCAGCGCCGCGCCCCACGTCGCACGCGCGTGCTCGACGGGCAGCGCGGAGACGTAGTGGTCGGCGGTGATCGTGCGCTCCTGGCCGCCGTCGCGGGCGCGGACGCGTACGCCCGTGACCCGGCCGCCGGCGTAGGAGACCTCGCGGACCTGGGTGCCGAGGACGAACTCGACGCCGAGGGAGCGGAGGTGGGCCTCCCAGGGGTCGATCCACGCCTCGCTCGTGGGGGCGTTGAGGACGCGGTCGACGTCGGCGTCGCCGTCCATGCCCCGGCCGAGCAGTCCCCACAGGATCAGGGCCTCGATGATGACGCGGCCGACGGTGCGCGTGGACGCCACCTCCGCGCGCGTGGCGACGAGGTTGCGGGTCTGGCCGATGCCGAGGAGGGTCCGGTACTCCTCGCTCATCTCCTCGGCGCGGATGAAGTCCCACCACGCGACCTTCTCCCACTGGCCCTCGCGGCGGGCGTCGCAGCTCGTGAGGTGGACGAGGAGACGGTCGGCGAAGTAGGCGGCCTCGTGGGCGGGCAGGCGGGTGCCGAGGTCCAGGACGGAGAGGATCTGGTCGCGGAGCCAGGACGGGGTGATGTCGCCGGGGGCGGGCGGCGTGGTGACGCGGCGCAGGGGGAAGTGCAGGTCGGGCCGGCCGGCGCTGCGGGCGAACAGTTCCTCGGTGGCGCCCCGGAGGTTGCCGTGGACGCCGTTGGCGCTGCCGGGGAAGGGGATGCGGCGCATCGTGTCCGGCAGGTTCCGGTAGAAGCCGGGGAAGAAGCGGAAGCCGTGCTCGCCCGGGAGGGGCCGCCGGCCGCCGCCCGCGGTGCCGGGCACGTCCATCGAGCGGGCCTTGCCGCCGAGGATGTCGTAGTACTCGTAGACGGTGACGGCGTAGCCGCGTTCGGCGAGTTCCTGGGCCGCGCTGAGGCCGGAGACCCCACCGCCGAGGACGGCGACGCGCTTGCCGTCGGGTGCCGCGCTCACGCGCCCGGCCGGCCATAAGGCGAGGGCGCCGGCCGCTCCCCCGGCTCCGGCCAGAAAGCGTCTGCGGGTGTGGCCGGAGGTCTCCTGCGCCTGCTCTGTGGGTTCTGTTGTCATGAGTACCGGAGGTTAGGGAGGGGCTCCGCAGGCCGGAACCCGCTTTCCCCGCCACCCACAGCATCCTCACAACCACAGGGAGACACACATGCCCAGCGTGTTCGTGCAAGGCAGGCCCGTCGAGTCGTACCCGCCGCTGGCGCCAGAGGCCCGGCGCGGCTCGGTGCGGCGCGTCATCGAGGTCGGCGAGGAGGTGCTGCACAAGCCGTGCCGGGACGTCACCGAGTTCGGGCCCGATCTCGCCGCGCTCATCGACGACATGTTCCTGACGATGTACGTCGCCGAGGGCGCCGGGCTCGCGGCGAACCAAGTCGGCGTCGGCCTCCGGCTGTTCGTCTACGACTGCCCGGACGACGACGGGGCCCGGCATGTCGGGCACGTGGTGAACCCGGTCCTCGACGCCCTCGCTCCCGCCGGGCGCCGGCTGCTCGACGAGGGCGAGGGGTGCCTGTCGGTGCCGGGTGCCGTGATGGACGTGCCGCGTCCGGACCGGGCCGTGGTGCGCGGCCTCGACAAGAACGGCGAGCCGGTCACCGTCGAGGGCACCGGCTACTTCGCCCGCTGCCTGGAGCACGAGACCGACCACTGCAACGGCCGGGTCTACCTGGACCGGCTCTCCGGGCGTGCGCGCAAGGACGCGCTGCGGCAGGTGGCGGAGCGGCGCGACGAGGTGTTCGCCCGCCGGGCCGCCAACGTCGAGGCGCTAAGCCGCTGACTCACGCCTTCGGCGCCACCTTGCTCAGGCCGTTGATGATGCGGTCCATCGCGTCGCCGCCGGTCGGGTCGGTCAGGTTCGCCAGCATTTTCAGGGTGAACTTCATCAGCATCGGGTGCGTCAGGCCGCGCTGGGTCGCGATCTTCATGACCTTCGGGTTGCCGATGAGCTTCACGAAGGCGCGGCCCAGCGTGTAGTAGCCGCCGTAGGTGTCCTTCAGGACGCGCGGGTAGCGCTGCAGGGCCAGTTCGCGGCTCGCGGGCGTCGGGCGGGCGTGGGCCTGGACGATGACGTCGGCGGCGATCTGTCCGGACTCCATGGCGTAGGCGATGCCCTCGCCGTTGAAGGGGTTCACCAGGCCGCCGGCGTCGCCGACCAGGAGCAGGCCCTTGGTGTAGTGGGGCTGGCGGTTGAAGGCCATCGGCAGGGCGGCGCCGCGGATCGGGCCGGTCATGTTCTCCGGGGTGTAGCCCCAGTCCTCGGGCATGGAGGCGCACCAGGCCTTCAGGACCTCGCGCCAGTCCAGATCCTTGAAGGACGCCGAGGTGTTGAGCACGCCGAGGCCGACGTTCGACGTGCCGTCGCCCATGCCGAAGATCCAGCCGTAGCCGGGCAGCAGCCGGTCCTGCGCGCCGCGGCGGTCCCACAGCTCCAGCCAGGACTCCAGGTAGTCGTCGTCGTGGCGGGGCGAGGTGAAGTACGTCCGCACAGCCACGCCCATCGGGCGGTCCTCGCGGCGGTGCAGGCCCATCGCCAGCGACAGGCGCGTGGAGTTGCCGTCGGCGGCGACGACCAGCGGAGCGTGGAAGGTGACCTCGCGCTTCTCGTCGCCGAGCCTGGCGTGCACGCCGGTGATGCGGCCGGTGCGGTCGTCGACGATCGGGGCGCCGACGTTGCAGCGCTCGTAGAGCCGCGCGCCCGCCTTCTGGGCCTGGTGGGCGAGCTGCTCGTCGAAGTCGTCGCGCTTGCGGACGAGGCCGTAGTCGGGGAAGGAGGCGAGATCCGGCCAGTCGAGCTGGAGGCGGCTGCCGCCGCCGATGATGCGCAGGCCCTTGTTTCGCAGCCAGCCGGCCTCCTCGGAGATGTCGATGCCCATCGCCACGAGCTGTTTGACCGCGCGCGGGGTGAGGCCGTCGCCGCAGACCTTCTCGCGCGGGAACTCGGTCTTCTCCAGCAGCAGGACGTCCAGGCCCGACTTGGCGAGGTGGTAGGCGGTGGTGGAGCCGGCCGGCCCCGCGCCCACGACGATCACATCGGCGGTGTTCCCGGAGAGCGGCTCGGTCGCGACGGTCACGGCGGGATCTCCCCAAGTTCGAAATCTCGGTGCCGAACGGCACTGGACAGGGGCAGTCTATTCAGCAGCATTGATCACCCGGCTGAAGGGCTGCCCTCGTGAACCGAGCTCTCCCCGTCATACGGCTGCGCGTCCCCACCGACGAGGACGCCGTCGCCTGGCACCGGATCTTCGACGACCCGGACGTCATGGAGTTCCACGGCGGCACGTCCGCGGAGCTGTCCGTCTACGAGGAGCTCACCGCCCGCCAGCGCCGGCACGACGCCGAGCGGGGCTTCTGCCTGTGGACCATGGTCGACGAGTCCGGCCGGGTCGCCGGCTTCACCGGCGCGCAGCCGTGGCCGCGGGACTGGGGGCCGACGGGCGAGATAGAGATCGGGTGGCGGCTCGGGCGGGAGTTCTGGGGCAAGGGGTACGCCACCGCGGCCGCGCAGATGACGCTGGAGCGGCTGAGGGCGGCCGAGGTCGCGGACGTCGTGGCGATGGTCAGACCCGGAAACGAACGGTCCATCGCGGTCACGAAGCGTCTCGGCATGGAGCTGAGGGAGACATACCAGCACCCGCGGTTCCAGGAGGAGGCACTCTGCTTCGGACTCGACCTCCAGGCCGGTCACACAGGGTAACCGACTGCTACAGAAAGACACTTGGCGCTTCCGGACGGCACCCCCTTGCGGTTACTCTGCCAGTACCGCTGGGGGTGACATCTGTGCGCATAACGCCCAAAACGCCCGAAGTGCGCGTACCACGGCTTGTCGGACTCATGGCCATGGACGCGCGCAGGACGGCAGAGGCCACGGGCCTCTTCCTCAACGCACCGGATCGGCCCGACTTCCACCAGACCGTCGTCGAGTACGTCGTACGGCAGTACCCGCAGCCCAATGCCGAGGTGCCCCGGGACTCCGTGATCTACGTATGGTTCGACTTCGGCGAGGGAGAGGGCGGCGGCGGTGTGCGCGAGCCGCGCATCCCCAGGCCGCCGACCGGCGGGCTCCAGCGCGAACTCGACGAGCCGGGCGACCCCTACGTCGTCAGCTCTGCTTGAACCCGCGGTGCAGGGCCACCACCCCGCCCGTGAGGTTGCGCCACGCCACCTTCGACCAGCCGGCCTTCTGCAGCCGCTCGGCCAGCGCGGGCTGGTCGGGCCAGGCGCGGATGGATTCGGCGAGGTAGACATAGGCGTCGGGGTTGGAGGAGACCGTGCGGGCGACCGGCGGGAGGGCGCGCATCAGGTACTCGGTGTAGACCGTGCGGAAGGGCGCCCAGGTCGGGTGCGAGAACTCGCAGATCACCACCCGGCCACCGGGCTTGGTCACCCGGTACATCTCACGCAGCGCGCCGTCGAAGTCCTGCACGTTGCGCAGCCCGAAGGAGATCGTGACGGCGTCGAAGACGTCGTCGCGGAACGGCAGCCTGGTCGCGTCGCCCGCGGTCAGCGGCAGCCACGGGTGCTTCTGCTTGCCGACCTGGAGCATGCCGAGCGAGAAGTCGCAGGGGACGACGTACGCGCCGGTGCGCGCGAACGGCAGCGAGGACGTCGCCGTGCCGGCCGCGAGGTCCAGGACCTTCTGCGCGGGCCGCGCGTCGACCGCCTTCGCCACCTCCTTGCGCCACACCCGGTCCTGGCCGAGCGACAGCACGTCGTTGGTCAGGTCGTACCGTTCCGCCACGTCGTCGAACATCGAGGCGACTTCGTGCGGCTGCTTGTTCAGGGAGGCGCGGGTCACCTCGCCATTGTTGCAGCCCGCCCTCACGGAACGAGTCTCGGCTTCTTCTTCGCGGCCACGTCCTCCACCCAGCCGCACAGCAGGACGAACACCGCGATCAGCAGCCAGCCGATGCCGAACATGAACCACTGGCTGTCGAGCGGAAGGTACTTCTCGAACGCGGGCACGTTCCAGAACTGGTCGATCAGCGGGACCGCCAGGATCAGCGCGATCTCGTGCCACAGGTAGATCGTCACGGCACGCGCGTTGAAGATCGTGACCGTCCGGTCCAGCCGCCGGAAGCCGGTGAGCCGGGCGAAGTCGATCCCGAGGTACGCCTTCGCCCACATCAGCAGCAGCACGAAGCCGGCCGACCAGAAGGCCTGGGCGAGCGGGTTCTCGTCGAGGTCGTACGTCCCGAAGTCGGCCTGGTGGGCGAAGGCGTACCAGCCGCCGTAGGCCATCACGGCGAGCGCGAGCACGACGACGAGGACCGGCTTCATCCGCTGGAGGACGCCGTCGCGGTGGGCGAAGCCGAGGATCCAGCAGAAGAGGTACGTCGCCAGGTCCCACAGGGCGCTGCCGAAGCGGTTGTCCGGGCCGGACCAGACGAAGTTCAGGACCAGGACCGGGGCCAGGGACAGCAGCAGGACGGGGACCGGGGCGAGCCGGAAGATCCGCAGGAGCAGCGGGGACAGCAGGACGAACCAGAGGTACGTCCGCAGGTACCAGAGGATCTCCCACGCCTGCTCGCCCCACGCGTTGCCCGGGGGGTCGCCGAGCGGCACGATCCAGTAGACGATCTGCCACCCCGGCAGCCAGCCGTGGATCAGCATCGCGAGCACCACGAAGACGCCCCAGAACCAGAACGGGGGGAGCAGGCGTCTGAGGCGGCTCTTCAGCACCTTCCGCGCGGGGCGTTCCAGGGACTTCGCCATCAGGGTGCCGGCCAGGCCGAACATGACGCCCATGGAGGGGAAGACCAGGCCCGCCCAGGCCCAGCCGAAGGTGTGGTACGTGACGACCCTGATCAGGGCGAGGGCCCTGAGGGTGTCGAAGTAGCGGTCCCGTGCGGGAGGTCGAGGAAGCGGGGCGGTGCTCTCGACGTCGGTCTCGGCCGTGCCCGGCGCGGCGACAGCGGCGCCCCTTCTGTGCGAGCCCATCTCAGCTCACCCCCGCCGGTGTTCCGACCTCGCCGGTCCGCTTCAGCTTCTGCCAGCGCAGGCGGCCGCCGGTGAGGGCGGTGATGCAGGAGTGGATGAGAACGAGGTACATCATCTGGCGGTAGGCCAGTTGCTGCAGCGGCATCATCAGCAGATACCGGTACTTCTCCCGGTCGAGGCGGAACGCGTAGGCCGCGCAGACGAGTTGGACCGCGAGCACCGCGAGCCAGGCGAGCAGCGCCGCCGTGAAGTCGACGAAGATCATCGAGTAGGCGGTGAACACGTCGATCAGCGGGGCGCAGACGGGCGTGACGATCTGGAAGATCACCACCAGCGGCATGCCGACCCGGCCGAAGCGGCCCGAAGGCCCCTTGTCCGTAAGGGACTTGCGGTGCTTCCACAGCGCCTGCATGGTGCCGTAGGACCAGCGGTAGCGCTGCGACCACAGCTGCCCCAGCGAAGCCGGCGCCTCCGTCCAGGCCTTGGCGTGCTCCTGGTAGACGACCCGCCAGCCCGCGCGGTGCATGGCGATGGTGATGTCGGTGTCCTCGGCGAGGGTGTCCTCGCTCATGCCGCCGACCTGGAGCACCGCCTCACGGCGGAACGCGCCGATCGCGCCCGGGATGGTGGGCATGCAGCGCAGCAGGTCGTACATGCGGCGGTCGAGGTTGAAGCCCATCACGTACTCGATGTGCTGCCAGGCGCCGATGACCGTGTCGCGGTTGCCGACCTTGGCGTTGCCCGCGACCGCGCCGACCTCGGGGTCGGCGAAGGGCTGCACGAGCCGGCGTACGGTCTCCGGCTCGAAGACGGTGTCACCGTCCATCATCACGACGATGTCGCAACTGGCGCTGCGCACACCGTTGTTGAGGGCGGCGGGTTTGCCCGCGTTCTCCTGGCGGATCACCCGGACGTTGGTCATGCCGAGCGCGTACGCCGCCTCGCGGGCGATCGCGGATGTGCCGTCCGTGGAGCCGTCGTCGACGACGATGACCTCGATCGGATGGGTGCTCCTCGACAGCGACTCGAGGGTGTTGGCGATGCACTCCTTCTCGTTGTACGCCGGGACGATCACGCTGACCGGCCGGGTGACCGGCGGCCCCCAGCTGAACCGGCGTCTGTTGCGCAGTCTGTAGTGGCGCCGGGCGAGGATCACCATCATCCCGAAGCGGCCCATGACGGCCACGCCCACGACGATCAGCCCGACGGAGAGCACCGGCAGCGCGTACTCGGCCACGGCGACGGCCACGATGAGGGCCTTGCCCTCGTAGAGGGTCGCGCCGGTGGCCTTGCGGTGCGCGGCCTGGAGCCGTTCGGTGACCGGACCTCCCTCTGCCGCCCGCCCGTCGAGACCACGGCCCGTCCGGGCACCCGCGGCGGCGGCACCCGTGGGAGCGCCGGTCCGCCGGCTGCCCGCGTTCTGCTTCTCGATGACGCCGCTGACGGTGGTGAAGGTGTAGCCCTTCGCCTTCATCTTCTTGATGTACGTGGGCAGCGCCTTGATCGTCTGCTCACGGTCGCCGCCCGCGTCGTGCATGAGGACCGCGGCGCCCGAAGTCCCCTTGGGCGTGGCCCAGTCGACGATCTTCGAGACGCCCGGCTTCTTCCAGTCGTCGCTGTCTGTGTCGACGAAGACGCTGGTGTACCCCTCCTGGCCGAGCCTCTTGTAGACGGGCCAGCTGTAGTTGTCGATGGCGTCCGTCTCCGAGGAGTACGGCGCCCGGAACAACGTGGTCGTGATGCCGGCCGCGCCCGCGAGCGCGAGCTGGGTCTGCTCCATCTCCCGGTCGACGCGGGAGTCGCTCTGGTACGAGAGGTCGACGTGGGTGAAGGTGTGGATGCCCACCTCACTGCCCTGCTGGACCATGTCCCGCACGATCCCGGGGTAGCGCGAGACCATCGAGCCGACCAGGAAGAACGTGGCCGGGACGTCGTTCTCCTTCAGGATCTTCAGCACCTGGGGCGTGTACGTGGGGTTCGGGCCGTCGTCGAAGGTGAGGGCGATGGTCTTCTTCGGCACCGAGACCGTCGCGGCCCGCCCGCCCCCGAAGGTGAGGATCGGCCCCCCGTCGATGATCCTGTCGGGGACCTTGCTGGAACTGGCCCCGGTGCGCACGCGTTCGTCGCCGCCGACCTCGGCACGCAGATAGCCGTCGAGCAGCATGACGCTGGTCAGGCCGAGCAGGAGCAGCAGCGCGAGGATGACACGCGGCTTCTGCAGGGCGGCGGCCCTGCCCGCGGCCCGCTGCATACGGCCCGGGGCCCTGCGACGGCCGCGAGGGGTGGATGTCGTCGTCATGAGTGTGGCCGCGTCCCGGTCATCCGGCCGTGATGGCGGAGGCGGACGCGGACGGGGCGGAGCTCGGCGGCCCGCCGCGGGCGGTGCCCGCGGGCGGCGTACCGCTGGGCCTCGCGCGCGGGGTGCCGATGCCGCCCCGCGGCTCGGCGCCGCCGGGGCCGCCGCCCGCGAAGGGCAGCAGCGAGGACGGGGTCCCGGTGCCGATCCCCATGAAGGCCAGGCCCAGCACCACGGCGTACCCGAGGCAGAGGACACCGGCGAGGAGGCCGATCCGGCGCAGCAGCTTGGAACGGCGCCCGGAGTTGTCAACGAACACAGGCCCCTCGGCGGGCCCGTTACCGCGTTTGCGGCGGCGACCATGCCCGGTCGCATGGTTTTCGATGGCAGGCTCGGAATGCATTCCCCAGACGTTAGGGAGTCTTTATGTGACCGGGTCGCGCCTTCTTGTGAGGCAGATATGAGAAACGCCTCAGACTGTCTCCCGCCTGTGGAATATCGTGAATGCCTGCGCAACTCCACACGAGGGGGAAGGAGTTGAATGTCCGGTTCCGCCTGCCTGAATCACCCCATCCACCCCCTTCCTCCCTTGTGCTTCCTGTGCATGAGCCGGTTTCATGAACACCGGCTCGGTGTGAGACGTTTCCCTTTTGAATGAGCCCTTGTTTCGGGCTTGAGACAGAAATCACGAGAGCGGGTGCATACGAATGCCGAGTTTCCGGAAGCCGGTGGCCGGGCTCACTTGTCTGTTCGCCCTGGCCACGGCGGGCTGTTCCGCGGGCTCGGGCGGGAGCACCGACGCGGCACCGAAACCGGGGAAGTCCGCCGCCGCGTCGGCTCCCGGTTCGTCCGGCACGTCGTACGCCCCCTACGTGAGCGCCACGGACGCCGCCGACACCGACTCCAGCGGCTCCCCGTCGACGTACAACCTCGCCTTCGTGATCTCCGACGGCAGCGGCTGCACACCGACGTGGGACGGCAGGAGCACCCTGACCGACTCGGCGGTGAAGTCCCGGATGGCGAAGCTGAAGCAGGACGGCGGCTCGGTCCGCGTCTCCTTCGGCGGCGCCTCGGGCAAGGAGCTGGCATCGACCTGCGACAGCGCGTCGGCGCTCGCGGCGGCGTACGGCAAGGCGCTGGACACGGCCGGCGCCACCCGCGCCGACTTCGACATCGAGGGCGACGAGCTGACCGACTCCGCCTCGGTCGCCCGGCGCTCCGAGGCGATCGCCCTGCTCCAGAAGGAGCGCGGCGACCTGGAGGTCTCCTTCACGCTGCCGGTCATGCCGTCCGGGCTGGACGCCGGCAGCCTGGCGCTGCTGGAGTCCGCGAACAAGTACGACGTCCAGGTCGCCACGGTCGACCTCATGACCATGAACTACGGGGAGTCGTACACCGGCGACATGGGTGACTACGCCCTCACCTCGGCGAAGGTGGCCCACGCACAGCTGAAGAAGGTGTTCGGCCTGTCCGACGCCGGTGCCTGGCAGGGGATGGCGCTCACCTCGATGATCGGCGTGAACGACATCGCCGGGGAGACGTTCACGCTCTCCGACGCGGCGCAGGTACGGACGTTCGCGGAGCAGAAGGGCATCGCGTGGGTGTCGATGTGGGCGACGTTCCGGGATCAGCAGTGTGCGAGCGGCGACTCCTCGTCCGACGACGCGGCGACCAACTGCAGTGGGGTGAAGCAGAGTTCGGGGGCGTTCGGGAAGGCGCTCGCGGGCTGACCGCTACCGCCTTCTGTGCACGAGGCGACCGGCGCACACCGTGGCGAGGCAGGCGCCGGTCCCGTCGAACACGGCGAGGTCGGCGCGGCCGGTCGGGATGATCGCCGTGGGCCGGGTGCGCTCAAGGACGACGACGTCGTTCCGCTCGGCCGCGGCCCGCAGTTCGGGCGAGTCGACGTACTGCTCCAGGACCGCGACCGCGCCCAGCTTCAGCACGGCGTGGATGCGCTCGCGCGGCGACGGGGCGTCCGGGAGCGGCCCTTCGTGGATGCGCGCCGGCCCCAGGATGCCGGGCCAGCTGCGCACGCGCGCGTCCGGGAACTCCTCCCGTACCTCGGCGAGCGGGCCCACCGCGGCGATGCGCATCCCCACTACCGCGACGGCACCATCCTTGACGGGCTCCGTACCGTCCCGGGTGTACCGGACCTCGTCGGCGGCGTGAATTGTCAGCACAGGTAGGCCGGTTGGAGGCGAGTCAGTTGGACGCCAGGAGCTTCAGCTCCGGGTGGGCCGTGCCGCCCGCGATCGCCGTGGAGGAGATGTGGGACATGACTCGCTCGTCCACGGGGTCGTTCGCCGGGTCGTCGTGCACGACGATGTGCTCGTACGTCGTCGTCCGCTGGGCCGGGACGCGCCCCGCCTTGCGGATCAGGTCGATGATCTCGAGCCGGTTGGAGCGGTGCTTGGCGCCGGCCGAGGAGACGACGTTCTCCTCCAGCATGATCGAGCCGAGGTCGTCGGCGCCGTAGTGCAGCGACAGCTGGCCGACCTCCTTGCCCGTGGTCAGCCAGGAGCCCTGGATGTGCTGGATGTTGTCCATGAACAGCCGCGCGATGGCGATCATCCGCAGGTACTCGAAGAGCGTGGCCTGCGTGCGGCCCTTCAGGTGGTTGTTCTCGGGCTGGTAGGTGTACGGGATGAAGGCGCGGAAGCCGCCCGTCCGGTCCTGCACGTCACGGATCATCCGCAGGTGCTCGATGCGCTCGGCGTTGGTCTCGCCGGTGCCCATGAGCATGGTGGACGTGGACTCCACGCCCAGCCGGTGCGCGGTCTCCATGATCTCCAGCCAGCGTTCGCCGGACTCCTTCAGCGGCGCGATCGCCTTGCGCGGCCGCTCGGGGAGCAGCTCGGCGCCGGCGCCCGCGAAGGAGTCGAGGCCCGCGGCGTGGATGCGCTGGATCGCCTCCTCGACGGAGACCTTCGAGATCCGCGCCATGTGCTCGACCTCGCTCGCCCCCAGGCTGTGGATGACGAGCTGCGGGAAGTCCTTCTTGATGGCCGCGAAGTGCTGCTCGTAGTACTCGACGCCGTAGTCCGGGTGGTGCCCGCCCTGGAACATGATCTGCGTGCCGCCCAGCTCGACGGTCTCGGCGCAGCGCCGCAGGATGTCGTCGAGGTCGCGCGTCCAGCCCTTCGCCGTGTCCTTGGGCGCGGCGTAGAAGGCGCAGAACTTGCACGCCGTGACGCAGACGTTCGTGTAGTTGATGTTGCGCTCGATGATGTACGTCGCGATGTGCTCGGTGCCCGCGTACCTGCGGCGGCGCACGGCGTCGGCGGCCGCGCCGAGCGCGTGCAGCGGGGCGTCGCGGTAGAGGTCGAGCGCCTCCTCGGGAGTGATCCGCCCACCTGCGGCGGCACGGTCGAGGACGGACTGAAGGTCGGCCTTCTCGGTCACCGGGGCGTCCCTTTCGTCAAGGGTTGTGGACAGACCAGACCAGCGTACGCCAGGCGTTTTGCTCGTCCGACGTCAGGCCGCGCGCGCCCTGGATGTCGTCGGGCGGCGTGCGCCCCGGACGCGTCGGGCCGCGTGGACCCCGGATGCCGTCGGGCCCCGTAGGCGCCGGATGCCGTCAGGCCGCGTAGGCGCCGGATGCCGTCAGGCCGCGTAGGCGCCGATGAGGAGTCCGGCGAGCGTCCCGGCGATCAGGAAGGGCCCGAACGCGATGGCCGTCTTGCGCCCGGCCCGCCGCACGGCGATGAGCGCGCCCCCGTACAGCGCCCCGAGCAGGAACGCGGCGAAGGTGCCCAGCATGAGGGTCGGCCAGCCGTACCACCCGAGGGCGGCGCCCAGCCCGAGCGCCAGCTTCACGTCGCCGAAGCCCATGCCGCCGGGGTTGATCAGGAACAGCACGAAGAAGGCGCCGCCGAGCGCCAGGGCCCCGTACAGGGAGGTGAACCAGTCGCCCGCGTGCTCGGGCAGCAGGGCGGCCACGCCGAGCAGGACGAGCGCACCGCCCGCGAGCGGAAGCGTGAGCACGTCCGGCAGCCGCTTCACCCGGAGGTCGACGGCCGCGAGCAGCACGCCGACTGGCCCGAGCAGCAGCCAGACGCCCAGCTCCGGCCGGGTGCCGGTGGCGGCGGCGAGGGCGGCGCAGACGAGGGCGGTGGCGACGCCCGGGGGCGCCGCGGACCCGTAGGCCGCTTCCGCGGACGCGCACTGCCCGCAGTGCGCCCGGCCGAGCCAGCCGGCCACGGGATGCCCGCCGGGGCACCGGTCGCGCCACTCCTCCCCGGACGGCGCGGAGAACCGGTACGCGGCCCGCGGCAGCAGCGCTCCCGCCGCCGCGCCCCACAGGGCGGCGACGGCGATCAGCAGGGCCGTGCTCACACCGCCGTTCATCCCACGGCGGCGACGCCGCTGCGCCAGGACGGCAGCAGCTCGTCGAGCAACGCCTCGGTGCGCGGCGGCAGTCCGCGCGGGCCGCTGCGGTTCACGAGGTCGGCGGCGAGGGTCTGGAGGCGCTCCGCGTCACCGGTGGCGTGGGTGGCGCGCAGCAGTTCGTTCCACAGCCGCTCGTCGGCGGGGGCGGAGTTGAGGGCCGCGCCGAGCGCCTCGATCGCCTTCTCCGCGCGGTCCTTCTCCAGGTGGAAGGCGGACAGCGCGAGCCCGATGTCCGCGACGAGCAGCGGGAGTTGGGCGTCGACGATCTCGTGGGTGAGCCAGCGGTAGCGGCCCTCGGGCCGGTCGGCGAGCAGTGGGCCGCGCACCAGCACCAGCGCGTCGGTGAGCAGCCGCCCGCGCACGGCACGGCTGTCGACGCCCTTGCCCTGCGTGGCCTCGTGGTAGAGCGAGCGCAGCACGTCCAGGTCGGACACCACCGACTTGGCGAGCACCAGCCGCCCGGTCGCGTCGGCGGACAGCCGCGGGCTGCCGTCCGGGTCGGCGCCGAGCCAGTCCGCGAGGCGCTCCAGCAGCGCGTCCCGTACGTCCTCGGTGACGCCCCGCGGCCACAGCGCGGAGGACAGCACCCGCGGGTGCACGCCCTCACGGTGCAGAAGCAGCAGCGCGAGCGCCTCGTGCAGCAGCGCGCTCCGGTCGCCGTCCGGGGTGCCGAGGCCGATGATCTCGTACGGGCCGACGAGGCGCGCGTACACCGCGGGCCGCCCCTGCTCGCTGATGTCGACGAGGAACGGCGGGGTGGGCACGGGCCCCTCCGGCTCCCGCTCGGGGTCGGCCTCGACGAACAGCTCGACGACGGCGCGCTGGGTCGCCAGCGGCAGCATCTGGGCGTCGAGTTCGAGCCCGAGCAGCGGGGCGAGCAGCTTGCCCTCGCTGGTGACCTCCATCTCCCAGGCTGCGCCCGGCAGATCGCCGGTCTCGGTGCCGACGAGGTAGCCGATGCCGAGCCGGCTCGCGTCGGAGGCGAGTTCGGCGAGCTTGACGGCGTCCTCGGCCGACGGCTGCGCGGCGAGGAGGACGAGGTGCGGGGCCCAACGGGTGTGCTGGGCAGGCCCCGTACGCCCGGTGAGGACCGAGTCGTGCCCGGCGGCCCCGAGCGCTCCCCTGCGCTGCCGCGTCTCGGCCTCCATGGTCTCGACGAGGTCGTCGATGCCGTCGAGGTGGCGCAGCCGGTTGGGCGCGAGCGGGGTGAGGTCCTCGCCGAAGCCGACGAGGGTGATGGTCATGCGGTCCGACCACCCGTTGGTGGCCAGCTCCGCGGCGACGGAGGCGAAGACGGCGGCCCGGTCGGCCTCGCGGCCGCTCAGGGAGACGATGCCGGGCACGGACTCCAGGTTGAGCAGGAGCCGCGAGTCGTCCATGGTCCCGAGGCTGACGAGGCCGGGGTAGGGGGCAGCCGTGTCGACGTCCTCGTACCGCTCGGCATCGCTGCGGGCGAGCATCCAGAACGTCTGGTCCTGCCCGAGCTGCCAGGGCGCGGGCGGCTTCCCGGCGGGCTGGGCGAGTTGCAGATGCAGATCGCCGTTGCTGAGCCAGGCGGCGTAGACGGTGGGCAGGGCACGCGACTCACCGGCGAGCTGAGCGGCGAGGCCCCGCAGCGACCGGTCCAGCAGGCGTACGCCGTCGGGGTCGGCGCCGACGAGCAGGGCGTCCTGCGCGTCCGCGGCGTCACCGGTCGGCATCGGCGGCTCCATGCCGCGCCGCCCGCCGACGGCACCGAGCGCCGACTGCCACAGCGCCTGCCGGCGCCGCCGCCCGAGGGCACCGAGGAGGCCGGCGGCGAGGAGGGGGGCGCCGATGAGGGCCTGCGGCAGCCCGAACGCGCTGGCGAAAACGCCGGAGCTGGATGCGGCGGGGGCGGTGTGCTGCTGACCGCCGTCCGGGGCGGGCCGCTGATGGGGCACGGAGACCTGGTTGCCGCCGTGGCCGCCGCCCTGGGCCTGATCGCCGCCTTGGGCGTGATCACCCTGCGCGTGGCCGCCCTGCGCGTGGCCGCCGGACTTGGCGTAGTCGTGGATCTGCTGCTGGACGCCGGGCGCGGCATGGGCGTCGGGCGTCTCGACCAGCTCTCCGCCGTGCGCGTCGCCGGGCATCTCCATGATCCACCCGGGCCGGATGAGGCTGGCCTCGGACAGCCGCGAACCGTCCGGCTGGACACGGTCCTTGTTGAGCTCGTAGATCTCCTTGTACCGGCGCCCGTCACCGAGGTGCCGCTGGGCGATCTCCCAGAGGGAGTCGTGGTGGCGGCCCTCGGGCGGCTGGATCCGGTAGTACTTCGTGTCTCCGTGCTGCTTGGCGGTGCTGCCGGCGTCGGCCTGCGCGTGCGAGGCCTGCTCGGCGAGGGCGGCGGCGGTGCTCGCCGCCTGCTCCTGCTGCTGGGCGAAGATCCCGGGCGTCGCCTGCGCCGCGGCCACGGTGGGCTTCTGGTTCCCCTCCAGGCTGTGCCCGAGCTGCGACAGCCCCGGCGTGAGGCTGGCGGCGGTGGCGCCGACGAGCAGCAGGGCGGCGACGAGCTGGCGCGCGAGCAGCTGGCTGGGCCCGCCCCCGGGAATCCGTCCGGGAACCCCGACCCCGGACAGGGCGGCCTTCACCTCGACCAGCACGCACGCCGTGAACTGGGCCCAGGCGAGCCACACGATGACGGTCAGGATGTGCAGGAAGGTCGTGACGGTGATCTCACGCTGCAACCAGTCCAGACTCGGCACCCCGTGCGGCAGCGGCCACCCGATCAGCACGGCGAGCGCGCCCGGGACCCCGACCACGAGGACGAGCAACGCCACGAACGCGAAGAACGCCTTGACGAAGTCCCCGAACGAACGCCGCCGGATACGGACGGCCTGCGGCGTCCGGTTCCTCGGCCCCGTAGAGGCCGTCGAGTTGCCCGTCGAGCGTCCCGTCGAGCTTGAGGTGCTGCGTCGCGGCATGGCGGTGTCCTGGGTTGTGTGGTGTGTGAGGTGCGGTGGCCGTGGGGCATGTGGCTGTAGGGCGTACTGAGCCTACAGAGATCTTATGGACTCTGATCTGGCACGTCGAAGGCCGGATGCGACGACAACTGCCCACCCGCCAACCGGTAAGTCACCCCGTGCCCCCTAAGCCCGTTTTACCCCCGGAGACTCCGTCACCACGGGTTCACTTGCCTACGATCCACGCCCCCGCGCCGGTCACGCCACACTCCTCACATCCCCCACACAATCCCCCACCGGCCCGCCAGCCCCTCTTACCCGCCCCTGATAGCTTCGTTCCCCGTTGCACACAGCCGACAACGGGGGAGATCAACCGTGGCCCGCCGCGCACTGCCTTCAACTGCCGCCGCGTTCACCACCGCGGCGGTGCTCTTGCTCACCGGGTGCGGCGGAGGCGACAAGTCGTCCTCGGGGGACATCAAGGGGGCGGACACGGGGTCTGGCAGCCCTTCGGCGTCCGCGTCGACGGTTTCCGGGGTCAAGCGTCCCGACATCAAGCTTCCCGGCAGCTTCAAGGCGAACTTCGCCGACTGGACGAACAGCGACCCCGCCCTGCAGACCGCGATGAACGACGGCAAGGAACGACTCAGGGCGTCATACGCGGCAATCATCGCCGGCGACCCCGAGTACAGCGCGCTCTCCTTCTACAGCGGGACGTCCGCAATGAGTACGGGCGCCAAGTGGATCAAGGGTTACAAGGGCTTGACGATCGTCGGTCAGGTCAAGGCTTACAACCCCGAGATCTCTTACATCGGCGATGCCAAGAAGCGCGCCACGCTGGCCTATTGCGTGGACGAGGGCAAGGGCTACAGCAAGGATCTCAAGACAGGCGAGAAGTCAGGCACCCCCAAGGGCGAATCCCCTCTGGTCGAATACCGGACGAGCCTCGGCAAGCAGGCCGACGGCGTCTGGAAGACCATGACAGTGGAGACCCAGCCGGGGGGCTGCTGACCATGGGCGTCACGCGCAGGACAAAGGTCGGAGTGCTCATGTCCCTGGCGTTGGGAGCCGCCCTGCTCCCAACGTCCGCGTCGGCACTCGGCAAACCGGGCCACGAAGGACAGTCGAAGTCACCCTCTGGGGGCAGGCACGGCAAGAACGTCTACGCCTCCGCCGCCTACTCCACGATCAAGGTCCGCCAAGTGAGCGGCCCCACCGGCGGCAAGCGCGGCAGCCTCTCCTCCGTGGACGTCAACTGGAAGCCCCCGGCCTGCTGGTACGAACCCGTCTTCACCGGCCAGGAGCTGAAGGACTTCGTCGACCGCAACGACGGCGACGGTGACGTGGGCCTCCACGAGTCCTGGTTCGGCAAGGGCCTGTGGACGGACCACTACCAAGACGGCAAGCCAGAGCACAACTTCGACGACGCGTACACCGTCGCCGAGGGCTACAAGAACTGGAACATCGGCAAGGACGGCTACTTCTGGCGCAGCGTCGCACCGGACGAGAGCGACCCCGGGTCCTGGGACTGCGGCAAGATCATGTTCTGGCAGGACGCCGACGTGGTCCCCAAGGTCGCCCACGCCCCCACGCCGAAGATGCTCGCCGAGTACGCCTACAACAAGGTTCAGGTCCCGGACACCGAGATCGAGGTCAAGCCCACCGCCAAGTCCACCGTGAACCTGCCCACTTGGGTCTGGCTGGACAAGGGCAAGTTCAAGGAGATCAAGGTCCGCGCCGAACTCCCGCGCACCAACCTCTGGGCCGAGACGACCGCCAAGCCGGTCGCCCTGCACCTGGACCCGGGCACACAGGACGCGACGACCTTCCCTGACTCCGGCGACTGCAAGATCAACGAGGACGGCTCGATCGGCACGCCGTACAAGAGCGGCGACGCCAAGCAGACCCCGCCCTGCGGCATCACCTACCTCCACGCCTCGAACGGCACCCCGTACCACCTGAAGGCCTCCATCACCTGGCAGGTCTCCTGGGAGGGCACGGGCGGAGCCAAGGGCGACCTCCCCGACGGCACCTTCGACACGACCCAGGACATGAACGTCCAGGAGATCCAGTCGGTCAACCGCTGAGCCACTGGGCCTGAACAGCCCGCTGTGGCGTGCGCGCCACGCCACAGCGGGGCCCCTCCTCACCGCATGCGGTGGTGACGACTCGCCAGCTAGCTACTCGGTCGGGGCACCTTGACGGACTCCCTACACGGCAACGAGGTCACACCACACGTACTTGCCCCGATTCCCGCCCCTGGCCAACGGCTGCCACCCCCACAGATCCGAGCAGGCCCGAACCAGCGCCAGCCCCCGCCCCTCCTCCAACTCGGTGACTTGCTCCAACGAGCCCGGCGGTTCAGGCGGTTCAGGACTCGCGTCCCACGCCCCGACCCGCAGCACGCCGGCCGCCCACCGCACCCGCAGCGCCGCGGGTCCCTTGGTATGCCGTACGGCATTGGAGACCAGCTCCGTCGCGAGCAGCTCCGCGGTGTCGACCAGCCCGATCAAGCCATGCATGGTCAGGATCAGGCGGAGGGTGCGCCGGCAGATGGTGACAGCACGGGGGTCGTTCGGGATGTAGAGGGAGTACTCCCAGGGATCGTTTTCCAGCATGGCTGAACTCCTTTGAGAGAAGGGGAGTTGGCAAATCACACCGCGATCGCGGTCGGTGGCAGTGCCGCAGCCGTCACGGCATGACGGAGTGGTGCGCTTCCGGGACCACTCGGTTCCGCAATGTGAGCGTCGCGTCACCGACAGTAGGGCCACATTTTGGGACCGTGCAAGTCGTTGCCGTAATGTGCCACCCGAACGAAGCGCTGCTGCACAGCTGTTGGGGCCAGGAAGGAAGCCATGGCGCGCAGGAAAGAACCCACCGCACGCCAGCAACGTCTAGGTACCGAGCTGCGAAAACTCCGTGAGGCTGCCGGACTCAAGGGACGCGAGGCCGCCGCACTGCTCGGTACCGACTCGGCCCAGGTGAGCCAGATCGAGTTCGGCACGGCGGGCGTGAGCGAAGAACGCGTACGGCGGCTTGCCGCCCACTACGCGTGCGCGGACGCCGAGTTGACCGAGGCACTGGTGGCCATGGCCGTCGATCGGACACGCGGCTGGTGGGAGGAGTACCGAGGCCATCTGCCTACGTCATTCCTGGACCTGTCCGAACTGGAGCACCACGCAAGTTACCGCTGGGACGTGGACTTCCTGCACGTCCCTGGCCTTCTGCAGACAGAGACTTATGCCCGTTCGCTCTTCGCCTACATGAATCCGGACTTCCCGGAGAACGAGTTGGAGCGCTGGGTGGAGCACCGCATGAGACGGAAGGTCATCATCGGCCCCACGAGCGCCACCCCGTACGAGACGGTGATCCACGAAGCGGCGCTACGTATCAGGATCGGCGCCCGCAATGGGCAACGGGTTCAGCTCGCCCGCATCCTGGAGTTGTCCGAAGCGGACCACATCACCGTCCGCGTCATCCCCTTCGACCTCGACGGCTTCGCCGGAGCCGGCAGCGCCATGGTGTACGCGGGCGGCCCGGTCCCCGGACTGGACACCGTCGTACGCGACGGACCTCACGGAACCGTATTCGTCGATGCCGAAGCTCAACTAGGTCGCTTTCGAACGCTCTTCCGTAAAGTGGAGGCAGCGTCACTGGAGCCCGGGCGCTCACGTGACTTCATCAAGCAGCTGGCGAAGGAGTTGTGAGACACACCATGCCTACCCCCGACACCTGGCGCAAGTCGTCCTACTCCGGCGGCGGTGAGGGCAACGCTTGCGTCGAGATAGCGAACCGCCTCACCCACGTGGCCATACGCGACTCGAAGGCCCCGGACAAAGGCATCCTGTCTCTCCCCACCACGTCCTTCACCGCGTTCATCGACGCCCTCAAGGCGACCACGTCACCCGAACCCGCCTGATCCAGCGGCCGTGAGCACGTCGTAGCCAAGCTCCGTCTCGGACACCAGGGTGTAGCGCTCCGTCATTCCGGCTTCCCAGATCTCCGAAGTCGACGCTCGCGCAGGGTCCGCCAGGCGTCAGCAACCGCATCTGCGAACCGCAGCCACCACCCTTCCGTGGCATTCCGCACCGCGCTCACGCCCCATCGCCACTTGAACCAAGGCGGCAACTTCCGGAACGGCACGAACGTCAGCGTGTCGCCGATGGCGTACACGGCAAGGCCGTTGGGGCCTTCCGCACGGAGCGCGGCATACAATTCAGCCGTCAACTCCCCATGGCGCCGGGCCACGACCCCCGCAGCGGTGAACGCGAATCCCCGCTGGTCGGCGTCAGCCAGCCCCATCGCCCTGACAATGCGAGGCGACGCCTCCTCCAGCGAACAGTTGAAGGCCAATCCAACGACCGCCGAGCCAAGATCCGGCTCCCCTCGATCGAATGCGGCATCCAGCGCGGCGGGGTCATTCATGTGCGGTCTGCTTCGTCTGCGCCGCGCTGTCAGCGCATGAGCCGAACGGCATCGAACCTCTCCAGATGCAGCCCTTGGTATTCACTCAGGCTGGGCAGGAGCCGGTACGCCCAAAGACACGTGCCGGCTTGTCGTCCACTGCGTCACCGTCTGAATTCGCGTGCGCGCGGTAGCGGGTGATTGCCTCGTCGAGCGTCTCTCCCCCGGAGAACTCGCAGGCGTACGCGGGATACATCAGGCGCACATGCTCCGTCAGTTCAGGCTTCTCCGCGCGATAGAAGCGGTGCACCTCCGGTGCGATACCCACGACTGCGTCGAAACTGCGCCCGGTCGGCGGCTCGAAGCCCTCAAGGGAGCCGAGGAAGGCGTTGCGGGCGAAGATCTCGTCCTCGTGCTCCCGCGCGAATCCGAGCGTGCGGGTCGCGAGAGCCGGATCGAACGAGTCACGGCTACTCAGCTGGAGCAGCCGCTTCCCGTCGGCGGACAGCGCCCTGGCAAAGTCGATCCCCGGCGCCGGCGACCATTGCCAACTGTCCGACAGAGCGGGAAGAGGCTCTCCACCGAATTCCGCCACTACAGCACGAATGTCCACGTTGCCTCCGTGCCCTATCGAGGTCCATGCCGAGACGTAGCTCAACCGGATCGACCTGCCCGCGGGCCGAGTGGACCGAAGGAGCTCACAAAGTCGTCCACCACCCCCTCGGAGAACGGATCGGCAGCAGGATCCTCGGGCGTCACCAGGCTCACGGCGTAGTACTCGGACAAGAGCAATGATGTTCCCTCGACTGCCTCGATGGCCTCGGGAGATTCGGCCTCGACCCCGGACACCGTTTCGGCTTGCAACGTATGGGCGTGGAGTCGGTAGAAGACGGAGTACGGTCCTTGCCCTGATGCATCGAGCGCGTAGCCGTTCTCTTCCCAGAACGTCTCCATCTCATGGCCGGAAGAGAAAGTGACGATGCCCGAATAGTCGTCGTCTTCGGCCTCAGGGAGGCTCCAGTCCACCAGAGCCTCCGTGGCGACCGGTTCGCCGTACAGGAACAACCCAGCCCATCGCTGGTGCCCGCGTCGGACGAAATGCCTCATGGCCTCCGGGAACGACATGTCCACGATGTAATCGGTCGAGTAGCCAGTGATGTCCATGAGAAGTTCCTCGCAATGTGACGGTGCATACCGATGATGACGTGCGCGTCGTCAGCCCTTCCAACCCGATGTCGGACCGTGGTACCTGATCGCGTCGCGCGGGATGGCCACATCGGAGTTGGAGAACCAGATGTGGTCACGACCTCCCCGCAAACGGCCCGAGAACAGCTTCTTCTCGGCCTCGAACTCGATCATGTACTCACTCTTCTCCTTCGTGAGACCAAGGTAGGACTTGAACCCACCTGGCTTCTTGGCGATTTCAGCCGGGCTCATGGGACTGACATACACTGCAGCCGCATTCTTGCTCTTGGTGTTCCTCGGGACCTTGAGGGTGATCCCGTCCTTTCCACCACCACCCATGATTTTGTTGTAGCCATTCTTGTCCGTGTAATGACGAATGATGGCTTTACAAGAGGGCGCCAATCCCAGGGGGTCGATCCAGACGAGCGGATTGACGACATAGCTGTGATGGTTCGGAGCGGGCTCCAGGCCGAGCGGGTCTGGGCTGTGGTAACGCGCCGTACCTGGGTCGTAGTACCGATGAAGGTTGTAGTGGAGTCCCGTTTCCGTGTCGAAGTACTGACCGGGAAAACGCAGCGGGCAATCCTCGATCGCTGGGGACCGACTCGCCAGGGGGAAACCCCACAGGGTGAACCGAGAGCGCCAGACCGTCCTGCCTGTCTCGTCGACGAGTTCCGTGGGCGTGCCCACGAGGTCGGTGACGATGGAGTAGAACTGCTCATCCACCCAGGCGTGGTCGTCTTCCCTTCCGCCGGAACGGACTCGCTGAGTGAGAGGGCGGTCGGTCCCCGGTTCCCAGTCCCATGTGGTGACACGGTTCTCGCCCTCATCAGGTGTGCTCCACCGACGCTGCTCCGCCAGTCGAGTGCCGTCCCACACGAAATCGGTGCGCTCGATCACCGTCGCGTCATCCCCGGACAGACGTTCCTTCGCGATCCTCCTGCCCAACGGGTCGTAGCGATAGCGCCATCGACTCCCGTCGGGAGTGGTGACGACGCGCAGTCGGTCCTCCGCGTCCCAGGTGAAGAGCCAGGTACGTGATCCGCCCGACAGGAGAGAACGCGTGTGCCGCACCACCCGGCCCTGAGCATCGTGTTCGTAACGCGAGCGTCCGGCGGTCTGCACCAGCGTGCCGTTGTATGCCATCCGCCCGTTGACGCCGCCTTCTCCTATGGCAGTGGGCAGTTCCGAACGTGTGAGGTTTCCCGACGCGTCGTAGGCGTACGTCTCCTGTCGGTCCTCGGCCGTTACGCCCGTGACCCGCCCGGCCACGTCGAGTTGATACGCCACCGGGCCCGTGACCGAGTCGCTGATGGTGTGGGGCAGACCGTCAGCGCGGTACGAGTAGCGTCGATCGAAACTGCCCGCTGCGACTCCCGGCCCGCGTACGGCCTGAGACACGAGGCGATGACCCGAAGACCACTCGTGGCGCAATGAAGCACCGGACGGCAGGGAGCGAAGGACCTCGTGTCCAGCGGCGTCGTACACGAACCCCACGCTTCGCCCCGAACCGCGCAGTTCGACCGGCTGATGTGCTGCGTCGTAGCTCCAAACGCTGACCACCCCGCTCGGGGTCTGCCGTCGTACCCGTCGGCCGATGAGGTCGTACGCATTGGTCAGCACTCGGCCATTGCATGTCTCCGTCAGGACCCGGCCGTGTGCGTCATACGTGAATCGCAGCTCGGCATCCTGGTTGGCCGCTCGGACGAGGCCGCCGCCCTGGTCGTACTCGAAGTGGGTGACGTGTCCGACTGAGTCTGTCTGTTCGATCACCCGGCCGAGGAGGTCGTGACGATAGCGAACCGTCTGCCCCGCCCCGTTGGTCCGCTCCGAGATCCGGTTCGCGGCGTCGTAGATGTAGGTGACAGTGCGTCCGTTGAAGTCCGTCTCCCGCACGACATTGCCCAGACAGTCGTACTCGTAGGTCCAGGTGTGACCCAGAGCGTTACGGACCCTTACTGGACGGAGTTCGGTGTCGTGGACGAATTCGATCCGTGTGCCGTCCACGGCAGTTCGGGCAGCGGTCCGGTCGAACGGAGCAGGTTCAAAGAGGGTGTTGCCGTTGACGGCGTCTATGTGGGCAAGAAGGTTTCCCTCGGCGTCATAGGCCCAGCTTTCCTCGGAGCCGTCGGGGTAAGTCCTTCGTGCCGGCAGACCTTCGACGGTCCAGCCCACCACCGTGGTGCCACCATCGGCCTCGACGACCTCGCGGACCCGCCCGAACGCGTCGTACGCGAACCGCGTGCATGCGCCCAGTGGCGAGATGACCGTAGTGGGGAGACCCGCCGCGTTGTTGCGCACCCGGCTCTCGTTGCCGAGTTCGTCGGTGACGGTGGCGACGGCGCCGTGCTCGTCGTATGTGTGGGCGGTGACGGCGCCAACAGGGTCGGTGATCGCGGCGACATTCCCGGAGTCGTCGTACTCGTAGTGCCAGCGAGCACCGTCCTGCTCCGTAGCCGAGAGCAGTGCGCCATGGGCGTCGTATGTGTATTGGGCGAGGCTTCCATCAGGGTGAAGGACCTTGATGGTGTTGCCCACTTGGTCGTATTCGTAGGCGGTGGTCCGGGAGAGCGGGTCGGTGAGAGAGACGAGGTTGTCGTAGCGATCCCAGACACGCGTCGTGGTGTGGCCGAGCGGATCGATTTCTGCGACAAGCTGGTATGCGTCGTTGAAGCGGTAAGTGGTGCTGTGCCCGAGAGAGTTCGTTGCCACGGACGTGTGGTTCTCCGTGTCGTAGGCATACGTGTAGTCGAGGATGCCATCGGTCCCGCACGTGCGAACGCAGCGGCTCTCGGCGTCGTACATGTAGCGATACCAGCTCCCGTTGCGGTCCTCCCACCCAGTGATTCGGCGCTGATCGTCGTACGTGAGGCTGAGGGGCAGCCCGGAGGAGTTACGGATCTCCGTGAGGTTGCCGTGGGTGTCGTACTTGTATCGCAGGAGGGTCGGCTGCTCAGGGTCGCTGAGCAGGGTGAAGGCGCTGACTCGGCCCCCTTCGGTGGCCACGCCGATCCGGTAGCCGCCGGTGTGCGCTACCTCTTCCGGAGCGCCGTCGGCCCCGTACGAGACGTCGATCGCATTGCCGTTACGGTCGCTGAGGGCAGCCAGGGGAAGTTCTGCGAGCGACCTGCCGGGCAACGGCCGAAAGCGCAGCACCAAGCCGGAGTCAGGTTGTCGCACGCTCAGGGTGGCGGAGTCTGGTCCGTCCCACTCCAGCGGCCACCGTGGACCCTCGACCGGATACACAGGGACACCCTGCTCCGGCACGGGATAGGTGAGGATCATGCCGTCTGCCGTGGTGAACCGGGCACCGTCCGCATCCAGGATGAGGCGCTGGTCCAGCGTCGATGCCCAAGCGGGTCCGAACCAGCGTCCAGACCGGAGGCCGGAGCGGTGATGCCGCTCCATTTCCAGGGGCAGAATGCCGTCCAGCACGAAGTCGGTTTCCGACATGACCATCTGCCCGGTGGCCATGTCGATCGGGTCACCGCAGGTGAAGAGCTTCTTCATCTGCCGGCCCAGGAGACGAGTGCTCTTCCCCAGCCCCTTCACACCGAGCGACATGCCCTTGAGACCGGTCTTGCCGAGGGCTCTGGCCCCCTTGGCCAGCTTGCCCAGCGACGTCAAACCCTTGCCGCCAGGTATGCAGTCCAGCGCCGCGAACGCCACGTCCCACAGGGACGCTTGGCCTTTGGAGTATTTGTAGAGCGTGTCCGCCAGGACCACGAGTGCCGCCACCAGGACGATCGCGCCCAGAATCGGGCCGCCAATGATCATCGCGACGATGCCGACGACCGCCACGACGACCTTGCAGACCGTGACGATCGTGTCCCAGTTGTCCTCGAACCAGTCGCCTACGTCCTCCCACCAGGAGCGGTTCTGGATGCCGGCGTCGGAGGCCTCGTCGATCTTGTGTTTGGCCTCGCGGGCCGCGTCCTCGCGCATCTTGCGGGCGTCCTCGGCCATCTTCTTCGCGGCGGAGAGGGCGTCCTGGGCACCGGTGACGTCGGACTGGGCCTTGGTGTGGGCGGACTTGGCGTGCTGGACGTCGCGGGTGGCGGCGCGGACCTTTGACTCGTCCGGCTTGTCGGCGCCGGACTTGCTGCCGGTGGGGTCGTCCTTGTACTTGTCGGCCTCCCGGCCGGCCCGGGTGACCCAGGAATCCGCCGACGACAGGCGGGACTTGGCCGACGACAGGTCGTGCTGCGCGTCGCGGCCCTTCGCCAGCGCCTTGTCCGCGAGGGCCTGCGCGCGCTCCAGCTTCGGCCAGTAGGCCGCGAGGGCGTCGCCGCACATCTCGTACGACTTCTTCAGCTTCTTGAGGTTCTTCGGGACGCCGGAGAACTCGTCCTTGAAGACGGCCGCGGACTTGCCGGCCCACTTCAGGGCCGCGTCCTCCTCCGCCATGCCCTTGACGATCTTCAGGGCGTCGGAGACTTCGTCCGCGAAGTCGTGCAGGGTCTTGGCCAGGGTCCGAACGCGGTCGGGGTCGCCCGGTGTGGGGTCCTTGTCCAGGTCCAGGACATGCCAGTCCCTCGGCCGGTTCCCCGCCATTCCGCAACCCCCGTCACGCGCACATCAACTGCAACAACCGTATGCACACGCGAACTTACCCGGTTCTCACGTTCGCGGTGAAGAAGATCAGCCTGTGACGAAGTTCAGCCCGTGAAGCGGAACGTCGACGTGATCGCGTCGAAGATGTCGAAGAACGAGTCGGCCAGGTCCAGGACTTGGCTGCTGCCCGCCACCAGGGCCACCTTGCCCTCCTGGCCCGGGACCGGGACGAAGGTCTGCATCAGTACGGCCCGGATCGTGCGGCCCAGGTTGTCGTCGGGTACGGCGATGTCCTCGATGCCGTAGGTGCGGGCGGCCGGGCCCACGCCGGGGATGTCGACCGTCGTGACCTTCCGCCAGGAATCCCCTTCCTTGTTCGCCTCCTTGGGCGCGAGGCCGGAGGCGATCGCGGACGGGTCGGTGGAGAGGGGGGCGCCGTCGCGGGTGCGGCCGCCGATGAGCGACACCGTCACCGAGCCGGTGATCGGGGTGTCCCCGCCGAAGCTCTCCGCCATGCAACCGCAGTACAGCGCGCCCGACTTCCACGCGTTCGCCGCCGCTTTCTGGAGGAAGGAGACGTAGGTGTCGCGGTACTGGGCCAACTCCGGGTGCTGCTGCACCCGTTCGTGCACCATCCGGCGGATCGAGTCGTCGCGCGACTCGGGGCGTACGTCGAACTCCCACCACGACTCCGGCACCTTGATCCGGAAACCACCGCGCTCGATCGTGAGCGCCTCCATGTAGCGGGCCATGATGTGTCCGACTCTCCCCGTTGTCGCCGTTCGTACGACCGTCGTTCCGTTGTACGGTTCGGCCCAGACTACGAGATCACCGACGACGGGGGGACGGGCATGGGCCAGGGCAAAAGTGACCTCGCGTTGCCGCTCAGTGAGCTTGAGGAGTACGGGAAGCGGCTGCGTTCCCTCAAGACCCGTCTGAACCACACCAAGAAGCTCTTCGAGTCCTACAAGGACGACATCGGCGACGGCGGCGTCAATGACGCTCTCGGCGACTTCGAGTCCAACTGGGAGGACGGGCGCGAGGACATCAGTCAGTCGTTCGACGCGCTGGCCGACATGTCCGACGCCGTCGTCCGCGAGTTCAAGAAGCTCGACGTCGACCTCGCGAAGAAGGCCCAGGACGCGGTCAAGCCGGAGGACAAGAGCGGCGGCAAGTGACCGCCGGCGCCGCCCTCACGCCGCCCCGAACAGCGACGCCACCCCCCGGTCCAGCGCCGGTTGCACCGGTTCGCCGCCCGGCTCCGTGACCTCGTAGGAGCGGGTCAGGAAGCGGTGGAGGGCCGTTGTCTCGAAGCGGACCGCCGCCGTGCCGTCCGGGGTGTGGAGTTCCACGACGGTGTGGGACGGGCCGTGCGGGCGCAGGCGTACGGTGCCGAGGCCCGCCGGACCGGCGAGGCCCTCCTCCAGGAGGCTGCGGGCGAAGGTCCACGTCACCTCCTCGTCGTCCAGCGAGATCCACGCCGGGAAGACCAGGTGCACCGCCAGCGGGTCGTCGGAGGTGTACCGGAGGGTCACCGGCACCGCCACCTCGGCGTCGTCGGGCGTCAGCAGATGGGCGCCGGTGGGCTGCTCCAGGGCTATGTACACGGCGGGATCTCTTTTCGGGCAAGTCGGGGCGAGCGGTGACCGGTTGGGCCTCGGCCGGTTGAGGCCTGTGTCATGTAGAGCAGGAAGAGCGGCCGGCATTACGCCGTAGCGGAGGTCAATTTTCGTGGCGTGCGTCACATGGCACGTCGGGCTGTCGTCGCGGTTTCGGCTGGAACTCGCTTATGCCCGCTCGCTCGTCAGGAACGCCCGAGCAGGCACCCGCGTCCGCTCTGCGTCAACACCCCTTGCAGAACGTCGCCTTCGCGACGGCTCAGCCGACCTCGTTCTCCGCCACCGCCTGGCCGTGGACGACCACGTCGCCGCCGTAGAACATCCCGGTGAAGACGGGCGCATACGTCAACTGGACCTCGACCTGCACCTGCTGGGCGTCGGCCGACACGCAGTGGGTCGCGGCGATGTCCGCGCCGGACATGTCCATCTCGCGGGCGAAGGTCTTCACGCGGGCGTCGCAGTCCTGGTAGTTGATCGGCGCGGCGCCGGCGTTCTCGTAGAGGGCGTCGCGGTCGATGTCCTGGGCGGCGTAACGGGCCGCCTGCTCGGCGATGTCCGCGGCGCGCTCGCGCTTCGAGATGGACATGCCGCCGTCGATGACGAAGGCCGACAGCGACAGGAAGACGATCGCGAAGATGATGACCGCGCCCGCGCCCGAACCACGGTCGTCCAGGTGTGCGCGGCGGGACGACATCCACGTCCGCAGGTCCGGGAGACGCCCCGTCGCAAAGTCCCTCATGTCGTCCTCCGGAACGGGTCCAGAGGCGAACTGAAGCTCGCCTTCAGCGTCGTGGGCACGTCCAGGCCCAGCATGGCCAGACCCCGGACCTGGCAGCTGACCTCGACCGAGAAGATGGTGTCGGGGGCGAAGCCCGCACTCGTCTGCACGACGGACACCGGCCCTGAGCAGACGTCGGAGAGGTCCGCCTGCGCCGCCTTCTTCGCCTCGGACATCGCGGTCGCGTGGTCCTTCTGGATCGAGCCCGCGCGGGCGGCGTCCCGCGCCGCGCCGTCGAGCGCGCCACGGCCGTCCACCAGCTGCCCGAACGCGACCAGCACCAGGATGAACAGGATCATCACCGGCGCCAGGATCACCACCTCGATGGTCGACAGCCCCCGGTCGCCCCAGGCACCCCCGTCACCCGCCGCGCGTCTGCGCAGACGGTCCCGCCAGGCAGAGAGCCCCATCAGTTCCCCCCGTTGTCCTGGACGAACCGCTCCACCGGTCCCGACGACTGCGCGTGCACGGTCAGGTCCAGCCCCGGGAACACCGTGGGCACCCGTGCCGAGATCTCCACGCCCACCGTGTTCTGCTCCGGCTGCAGCATCGTCACGTCCGGCGACAGCACGAGCTGCGGGCCGAGCTGACTGATGTAGCTGTCCACCACGTCCCGCGCCTCGCCCCGCCAGCCACCCGGCTGGTCGTGCGCCGTGGCACGCGCCTTGCGGGCCCCCGCCTGCGCCGCGGCCTGCGCCACGTGGTCGGCGAAGAAGTACAGCGCGAACTGCACCGTCGCGAAGATCATGAAGAACAGGACGGGCGTGAGCAGCACGAACTCGATCGCGGTCATGCCGGAGTCGCCGCGGGCGGAGGCGACCTCCACCCGGCGGCGCAGCCAGCGGCGTACGCGCATCGACAACCCCGTAGAACCGGATCCGGATCCTGTACGAACGCTCAGCAGGTCTTGCCCGCGTCCGCGCCCTTGATGCAGTTGCCGACCTTGTTGGCGCCGTCGCTCAGCGCGGCGTTGATGATCGCGGCGACCACGCCCACGATCGCCACGACGACGGCCGAGATGATGACCCACTCGACCGCGGACGCACCGCGGTCCAGCTCGCCGGAGCGGGCGCGCTGCACGCGGCCCTGCAGGAAGGTGACCAGGAAGTCCATGGCCGGAATACCGGTCTGGAAGTTCCGTGTGTTCATGGTGAGTTGTCCTCTCAGAAGCGGTTCGCCGGCACTTTGTCGCTGGTGGCGCTGGATCGCTGGAAGTCGCTGGTACGTGCGGGTCGTTCAGGAGCGCGTCATGACACCTGGAACACCCGCATGGCCGCCGGGAAGATCAGGAACACCAGGAAGCCGGCGCACAGCAGCAGCTGGGCCACGAGCATCGACTGGGACTTCTCGCCCGCGCTGCCCTCGATCTCGGAGAGTTCGCGGTGGCGCATGGTCTCGGCCCGGGACGCGAGCGACTCCCGGACCTTCGCGCCGTCGTCGGCCACCAGGGCGAGGGAGGCGGAGAGGTCCTTGAGTTCCTCCACGCCGAGTTCCTCGCCGAGTTGGCCCAGCGCCTGCCACTGGCTGATGCCGGTGATACGGGCGTCGGCCAGGGCGTTGCGGATGCGCTGCGTCGCCCAGCCGTCCGAGACCTCGGCCGCGGCCATGAGCGCCTCGGGCAGGCCCCGGCCGCCCGCGAGGCTCATCGACACCAGGTCCAGGTACGCGCCGATCACCCGCCGCAGGTCGCGCCGCTTCTCGCTCGCGTCCCGCCGTACCTCCAGGTCGGGCAGCAGGAAGAACACCGCCGCGAACATCAGCGCCAGCCAGACCGGGATGATCGGGCTGCTGCCGAAGCCCAGCGTCCAGACGACCGCGAACAGGAACGGACCGAAGAACATTCCCGCCACCGCCAGCAGCACCTTCGTCGCCAGGAACTTCTCCCAGCTGCGGTCCAGGACGGCGAGGTCCGCGCGCAGCGAGCGCTGTTCCCAGCCCTGCTGGAGGTAGAACTCGGCCACGCGCTCGCCGACTTCGGCCCGCAGCGAGCCCAGCCGGCCCTTGTCCCGCGTGGTGCGGGCCGACTCGTACGCCGCGCCCCGCGCCCGCATCGCGTCGATCCGCGCGACCTGCGAGACGGCGCTGCGCTTGGACGGCATCAGAGCGCGTACGAGGGCGTAGATGCCGAGACCCAGAACCGCGCCGACCACGACCGGCATCGTCAGGTTCATCGTCGTGCCCCCTCTTCGTGCTGCGACGGCTGGGCCTGTGCCGGGGTGCGCGGCCGCACGAACTGAACGGACGAGTCGTCCCGGACCAGGAAGCGTTCGGGCGTCTCGATGGTCGACAGCTTGCGCAGCCACCAGAAGCCGAGCGCGAACAGCCCGCA
Organism: Streptomyces sp. NPDC048419; assembly: GCF_043200415.1. Lineage (NCBI taxonomy): Bacteria > Bacillati > Actinomycetota > Actinomycetes > Kitasatosporales > Streptomycetaceae > Streptomyces > Streptomyces sp. NPDC048419. The sequence goes on from NZ_JBICXT010000011.1 coordinate 179,743, forward strand.
GACGCAGGCGAGTACGAGCTGGCCGACGGGCGTCCCGTACGGTGCCACGAAGTCACGGTTGAAGATGGACAGGCCGAGGACGAACGCGACCGAGACGCCGACGACGATCTGCACCGAGCGGCGCGTCGACGAGCGCTGGGCCATCACGCGCTGGCGCATGTCCACCTCTTCACGCGCCGACTTGGCGAGTGCGCCCAGGACCTGACGCAGACCCGGGCCGCGCAGCCGCGCGTTGAGGATCAGTGCCGCCACGATGATGTCGGCGGACGCGTCGTCGATCTCGTCGGCGAGGTGCTGCAGCGCTTCGGGAAGCGGGGTGCGGCTCCGGAGCCGGTCCACGAGCGCGTCCAGGTGCGGGCGCAGGACCGGGGCCGAGGCGCGTGCCGACGCCGGGATGGCCTGCTCCAGGCCGACCGCGCCAGCGATCGTGTCGCGCAGCGACTCCGTCCAGGAGGCGAGGGCCTCGACCCGGCGCATGGCGGCCCGCTCCTCCCCCGCGCCGCCGAACAGCCGGTCCCAGAAGAAGACGAGGACGCCCGCCGCGATGCCGGCGACCGCCCAACGGGTCAGCAGCAGGACGACGATGCCGATGATGGCCGCGAGCGACCCGCGCTGACCGGCGAACCGGATCAGCTCGGAGGCCCGCTCGGCCGCCTTCTGCCTCTCGTGGTCGGGCTTCGCCGGCAGACCGCGCAGGGCGATCATGAACAGCGCGAGCCCGCCGCCGACAGCGACACCGCAGCCGATGGAGTACAGGACGGTCGTAGAAAACAGGCCGCCCATGGAGCCGAGCGAGTTGAGTGCAACAGGCATCATGTTCACCCCCACGTTCCCGTGGGCCGGTAGCCGTACGCGATCAGTTCCTCCAGGCACGCGATGGGCGCGTGCGGCACCACCCGCCCGTCCGGGGTCTCGGCGAACACCTCGCTGGACAGCACGCGGCCGTCCACGCCGTTGACCTCGCGGACCGAGGTGACCATGCGCTGGAGGCGGCCGCCGCTCTGGAAGTTGTTGCGCCGCTGGATGAAGACGACGAAGTTCACCGCGCCCGCGATGAGCATCTGGCTGGCCTCGATGGGCAGCCGCTCGGACGCCTGCAGCGCGTAGGTGGAAATACGGTTGAAGACCTCGCTGGAGCTGTTCGCGTGGATCGTCGACAGCGAGCCGTCGTTGCCCTGCGACATCGCGTTCAGCATCGTCACGATCTCGTCGCCGAGCACCTCGCCGACGATGACGCGGGAGGGGTTCATACGCAGCGAGCGGCGGACCAGCTCGGCCATCGAAATCATGCCCTGGCCCTCGGAGTTGGGCAGCCGCTCCTCGAACGCGACGACGTTCGGGTGGAGTTCGGGGAAGGTGTCGAGGCCGAGTTCGAGCGCCCGCTCGACGGTGATCAGGCGCTCGTGCGGCGGGATCTCGTTCGCCAGGGCCCTCAGCAGCGTCGTCTTACCGGCGTTGGTGGCGCCCGCGATCATGATGTTCTTACGGGCGCGCACGGCGCAGGCGAGGAAGTGCGCGACCTCGGGGGCCAGCGTCCCGTTGCCGACGAGGTCGGAGATGAAGACCTTGCCCATGCGGGCACGGCGAATGGAGAGCGCGGGGCGCCGCGTCACGTCCATGACGGCCGACAGACGCGAACCGTCCGGCAGCCGGAGGTCGAGCTGCGGGTTGGCGGAGTCGAAGGGCCGGGAGGAGAGACCGGAGTAGGCGCCGAGCACCTGGATCAGCTCGATGAGCTCCTCGTCGGTCTCGGCGACGGGATCGCCGGTCACCTCGCGGCCGTCGGCGTATCCGACGAACACCTGGTCGGAGCCGTTGATGTCGATGTTCTCGACATCGGGGTTGTCGAGCAGCGGCTGGAGCCGGCCGACGCCGAAGAGAGCCGCGTGCACGGCGGCCGCGTACTGCTCCTCGGTCTCGGCGTCGAGAGGGGTGCGGCCCGCGTTGATCTCGGTGCGGGCGTAATCCTCCAGGATCTGGGCTATGACCGCGCGGGCGTACTGCCGCTCGTCCTCGGTGGACATCGGCGTGACGTTGTTCGCCTGGTCGAGGCGGCGCTGCTCGGCGATGCGGTCACCGGCGTCCTGCCGGAACCGCTTGACCAACTGGTGGTCGACAGCGGTCATGTTCCGGCCCCCGCATGGCCGTTGACCTGGCCATGGGTGGGCACGGCCCAGGTGGCGCCGTACTGCTGGTAGAGGTCGGTGGTGACCTTGCGGGCCGAGCGGATCAGCAGCGACTTGTCGAGGCGTCCACGCCTGCGGCCGGCCAACTGCTCGGCGCCGGCCGGGTCGTCGGCGATGGTGCCCACGACGCGGGCGCCGGTCTGGGCGTGCACCAGCATGTCGTTGACCTGGCCGGCGATCTTGGCCGCGTTGTTGGTGTCGGCGATCAGCACGACGCCGATCAGCGGGGTCCCGAGGCTCGCGGCTCCGCGCGGCCCGCCGTGCAGCTTGTTGCCGAGCGCGGCGGCGCGGTCCCGGACGCGCGCGATCGACTCGGGCTCCGTACGGGAGATGAGCAGGACCAGCGCGGCGTGCGGGAACAGGTCGACCGCCGGGGTGTCCCCGCTGATCCGGCCGCAGTCGGCGATGACGTCGGCGGGCGCGTTCGGCGAGTCGGCGAGCGAGGAGAAGGCGTGGCCGAGGGTCGGCCAGAGCCCGGCGAGACCGGCGGCGTGCTCGGCGTTCCCGAGTCCGACGAGGACTTCGAGTCCGCCGCTCAACGGCTGGACGTGGTCCCAGAGTTGGTCGGGTACGAGGCCGCGGCGCGCGGTCGCGGCGATCGACAGCATGCCGGTGTTGGGGTTGAGCGGTCCGCCGTGCGCCGCGGCGCTGCGGTAGACCAGGTCGCCGCCCGCCGGGTCGGTCTCGGCGAGCAGGACGCGGCGCGGCCAGACCGCCGAGAGGGCGACGGCCGCGGTGGTGACGCCGGGGGAACCCTTGTCGGCGGCGAGGGCGATGAGGGCCATGGTGTGCGCAGCCGCCTTCTACTTGCTGGAGACGAGCACGAGAGCCACTTCGCCACTGGAAGCGGCCTGGGTGAGAGACGCGGCCTTGTCGGTGTCGACGGTCAGCGTGACAGACAGGTTGGTGCTGCTGACGAGGTCGTCACCCTGCTTGTCCTGTACGTAGCTGACCCGCCCCTTGTCCACGATCAGGTTGTTGCTGCTCGACGACGAAGAGGGGCTGCTGCTCGAATTCGAGCCCGAGCCGGTGTCGCTGACGCGGTACGCGGCGACGGTGTCTCCGGCCTTGATCCCGTTCGGGTACTGACCGGCCTTGAGGGAGAGGCCGACGGTCGCCTTGCCCGCTTCGACACCGGCCTCATCGCCGAACATCTCCCCGACGGCGACGACGCCTTGGGGAATGGGGTTGACGGCCTTCAGCTTCTTCAGTGTGCCCAGCTGCGACCACTCGATGTAGTGGATGCCGCTGTCCTTGGCGACCATCACCGACGTGACGTTGCTGCTGGTGACCGACTCACCCGCGGGAATGGCCTGGGTCACCTTGACGACCTCGATGCGGTCGCCGGCGCGCAGCACGAGCATCGTCGCTCCGAGCGCGCCCACGAGAATCAACAGCACCGCCAGCGCGGCGAGCGCGGGTTTGCGCTCGCGAGGCGGAGTGGGAAGCCGGTCACCGACCGACGGCTGAACCGGAGCCGCGGAACGCCCCGCGCCCGCCCCCGTACGCTCCTGGATCTTCACGCAACCGCTCCCCGTACACCCAAGAAATTGTCTGACACGTCTGCCAAATTCTATGCAATTACGGACACTTCACCCGGGTCCGCCCGCACGCGGATGTCCGGGACGCGCCCGGACCTACCACACGACCTGGGCGATTAGCCATCGCTGGGGTGAGTGTCAAGCCATGGCACCGTATCAGCCGCACATAAGCCCCTCAAGGCGCGTCCTGACCCACGGGCCGCACTACGTCTGCCGTTACTCATCTGCAACTTGAAGTGCACGTTTCCCAGTTGGCGACCCGGCGGCGGAAGCCCGTCGCCTGTGCGCGAGCGAATCCGCCGCCGCACCGACATGTTGCCCGAAGCGGGGCGTTCCTCACGGTCCGGCCATCATGCCTGCACGATTCACTCACGAAGTGCCTTGTCCGGTGCACGAGCAAAGCGGTCGGTAGAGTGCCGGTCACAGCAGCCGAGGCGGTACGGGGTAGTGCATCAGTGCCCCGCACAGAGGAGTCCGGCTCCCAGGCCGCCTATCTCGCCGCCCGGCTACGCGCCGTCCCCTCCTTCGAGATCCCGGCGGAGCGCCGTGTGGGCGGCGACGGGGTACGGCTCGTACGGCTCCGTGACGGACCGCTCAACCGCGGCGACTTCACCCGCTCGTTCGGCTGACGGCGACGGTCAGCGCCAGCTCGTCCGTCAGCTCGCACAAGGCGTCGCCGTAGACCTGCTGCTGCCATGAAGTCAGCAGCACCAGACCCCACTTGTCGTCGGCGACGATGCCGTAGGCGCAGGTCTCCAGGACCGTGCCGGTCCCGTCCCGGCCGGGATCCTGGACGAACGCGTGTCGGACCCGGACCGCCGGTCCGACGGGCAGGGTGCGCGGCTCGGCCTCGGGCGGCCGGAACGAGTCGGCGGTGGGCGCGGCGAGATACCGCTCCAGCAGCTCGACGGTCATGGTCGGGTACGTGTCGTCCGCGACCAGCGCCGACAGCTCGACGCGGGCGAGTTCGCCGAGGCGCGGCTCGGGGACGTACGACAGCGCGGTGACCGGGCCCCGGGTGCGCGCGTCCTCGGCGGCCAGTCGCAGTTCCTGTGCCAGTGCCTCGGCCAGCCGCCCGTCGTCCTCCGCGCCCGCGGCCACACGCCGCATGGCCGCGTCCTTGGCCCAGGTGGCCAGGTCGACCGTTGCGCGCACGGGCAGGGAGATCGCGTCGTCGGGCGCCTTCATGTGCACGGTCGACGAGGAGAAGGCGGGCATCAGGCCATCCATTGCAGAGTGCGGGCGATCGAGTCGAAGAGGCCGACCAGGGCCTTTGCCAGCGGCTCCATGGGCGTGGAGAAGGAGAGCAGCAGACGCTGGTCGGCGTGCGGAACGCCCAGGTAGACGTCCATATGCGTGACCAGCAGCTTGTTGCCGTCCGGGTCGTCGGGCGCGGGGCGCCGCCGGTAGAGGTGCCGTACGGCCGGGCCGGCGGGCAGCTCGATCGTGGTCACCTCGTCGTCGGAGGGGCTGCGCGCGGCGAGGGACAGGGCGATGTCGCCGAGGTCTCCGGCGGCGGTGCCGGCCGGGGGCCGCAGCAGGGTCACCACCAGGCCGGCGGAGACCGGGACCTGACCGAGCACCTGGTTGACGACGTACATCTCGACACCGCCGTTGGCGTGCGCGGCCTCGGCCTGCTCCACCATCCGCCCGGCAAGCGCGGCCTTCAGCTGCGGGCTCGCCTTCGTGCGGCGCAGGCTGCGGTTGACCAGCTTGTCGATGCGGTGGGACCAGCGGTCGGGGTCCAGGACGACGCGTTCCCAGCCTTCCGGGACGGCCAGGCGGTAGTCGGAGGGGGGTGGGGAGGGTGCTGGGAGGTCGGGGGTGTCGGTCGTCCTGGTCATGTCGGTCTCTTCGGTGTGCGCTGTCTCGTCGGTGAGCGGTGTCTCGGCGGCGTGCGGTGTCCCGGCGGCGTGCGGTGTCTCGTAGGTATGTGGTGACTCGTAGGTATGTGGTGTCTCGTAGGTATGTGGTGTCTCGTCGCTCATCCCGCGGCTCCGTCCTTCCTGGCGATTCGCCGGGGTCGCCGCAGTACGACGGCGGTCGCCGGAGCCAGGAGCAGTACGGCGGCCGAGGCCAGGGACACGGTGGTGGGGAGGGTGCTGTCGATGTCGGCCTTCGCGCCGAGGAAGGGGCCGTAGTAGCCGGACGGGTCGACCACGGCCGTGGCAATGTCCCCTGTCCGGCTCGTGTCGGCACAGTTCTCGCGGTTGCCGAGCACCCGGTGGGCCGAGCCGTCCGGCGTGCGGACCCTGCAGTAGGTCTGACGGAACCCGCGGGACATCGTGTGGTCGGGCGCGGCGATGGTGACCGGCCGTTCCGCGCCGCGCAGTTGGAGGTACCACTGGTGGGTGGTGAAGGCGGCCACCACGATCAGGACGTGGTACGCCAGCACGGTGAGCCGCCGTAGGCCCACGTCGCGAGGCGAGTCGTCGATCCCGAACCCGGCCACCCGGACGCCCACGCCGAAGACGAGCCCGACGAAGAGCGAGAGGTCACCCATCACCGGGTTCAGCAACTCGCACACGGCGAACCCGGCGACGCCGACGAGGAGCATTCGCAGCCACGGCCACACGTCGAGCCACTGGAGCGGCCCTTCGCCGTCGAAGCGGCGCGTACGGGAGCTGACGGAGAACTCGGACAGGATGCCGGACACCCGCCGCGCACCGCCCTCTTCTGCGGCCCTGCGGCGCAGTTCCGGTAGCCCCAGACCGGCCTGCTCCAGCGCCCGCCGAGAGCTCTCCGGCAGCTCCGCGAACTGTTCGTCGACGGTCCGCTCGTGGGTCACGCGATCGCTCCGGTCACGCGGGCGCACCCGTCATGCGGTCGGACCGGGTGCGGCGGCCCATGGCGACGGCCGCGGCCGGAGCCAGGAGGAGCACCACGGCGGCGCCGAGGCAGAGATAGTCGTAGACACCGCCGCCGATGTCCGACCTGTTCCCGAGGAACGGCCGGTAGTGCCCCGCCGGATCGACCACCGCCCGGGTCTTCGTGCCCACCACGGACTCGTCGGTGCACGAGTCGTCGTTACGGAACACCTGGTGGACCGACCCGTCGGGCAGCTTGACGCGGCAGTACAGGGTGGTCACACCGTGCGAGCCCCGGTCCACGGCCTTGGCATAGGTGACCGTGGTCTCCTGTCCGCGCACCTGGAGGTACCACTTGTCGGCCTGCTGGGACCCCAGCCAGATCAGCACGACGTAGGCGACGCCGACCAGGCACCGCACGACGAGACCGCCGCGCCGCGCGGGCGCTTTGATCGCCGCCCAGATCACGGCCAGACCCCACACCAGACCTACGAACACGGCGTACCGGTCGAGCAGATACGTGGACGCCAGGCAGACGACCACGCCGGCCACGGCGATCAGGGGCAGCCGGATCCAGGGCCACACGCCCGTGGTGTCGTCCGGGCGATGCGGTTCGTCGAAGGCCAGGATGAGCCGCACACGCCGCAGATCGCCGTCCTCCGCGGCGATCTGCCGCAGCTTCGGCAGGTCCAGCCCGTTCTCCTCGAGCGCGCGTTGCTTGCCCGCCGGAAGCCGGGCGAACAGTTCGTCGACGCTCCGACCGTCTTCAGTGGCCACGTTATCCGTACGCTCCTTCAGCCTCCGGCAACCTTCAGGTGCCCGTTGTAGAAGGGGATGCCGTTCGCTCCCCAACCGGTCGTGTGCTTCAGGCCGTCGAAGACGTTGAGCTCGAGCGAGCTCGGCTCCCAGCTGTGCAGGGGGGACAGGTTCAGGACGCCCGCGGCCGTCGGCCCGAACTGGCTCGCCTGGTAGAGCAGCGACCGCGAGCGGGCCATGGTCTTGAAGGCGGAGTCGGAAAGGTCGCCCAGCTTGGGCAGTTTGCCCCCGGCGAGGATTCCGTCGTCCTCGGCGGTCTTCGTGACGGCGACACGGATGTCGTTGTAGTACGCCTTGAAGTCGAGGGAGTCCTTGACGATCGACCGCATCTTCGGCAGGACGCTGTTCGGCCCCTTCGCCAGGGCCTCGCCGATCTTGCCGGCCTTGACGCCGGTGAGCAGTTCGGAGCTCTCACCGGCCAGTTTCGCGCCCACGCCCAGCTCCCGCAGCGCGAGGAACTGCTTCAGGGCCGCCGATCCCCGCGCGGCGACCGCCGCCTCCTTCGCGGCGGTCCCGAGGATCCGCCCGGCGCCGAACGACAGCACGCCGACCACGTCGATGGCGACGTCCAGCCAGGTGCCCTTGCCGTCGAGTGCGGAGACCGTGTCGCACGCGAGCGCCACCACGGAAGCCACCAGGGCCAGGGCCACGATGATCTCGCCGAGGATCGGGACGGCGCCCAGCACGAGCGCCAGGATGCAGAGCACGCCGGCCGCCACCCCCGCCCAGTGCCCGACCTCCGCGACCCAGTCCTTCCAGTTGTCCCACCAGTGGTGCTTGGGATCCTTCAGGCCGTCGTTGTCGATGGCGTCACGGATCGCCTTGGCGGCATATCCGGCCTGGGTGTCCCGGTAGTCCAGCGCATGCCGCAGGTCCCGCTTCGCGGCCTCCAGATCCCCGTCCGCGGCGTCCTTCTGCCGCTTCAGCTTCTGCTTGTCGGGGTGCTCGTCGGGCCCGGGATGCTGATCGATCTGCTTCTGGTAGCGACTGCCGTCCCCGTCGGCGTTCTTGGCCTTCGTGAGCGCCGTACGCACCAGCCCCTGGGCGTGGTTGAGCGCGACGGCCCAGTTCTCCCGCATCTGGTCGACGACGGGCCCGTACGGGACGGAGGACCCGAGGGCGGAGGCGGCGGCCGCGTAGCGCTGATGCGTCTTAGTAAGCAGCCCGACCGTGTCATGGGTCTTGTCCTGGAACACCCGCCCGGCGTCGGAGTCCCACCCGTTGCCGTCGACGAGGTTGTTCAGCTTGCCGGCCTGCTCCTCGATCAGCTTGGCGGTGTCGGAGATGCGCTTGCCGAGCTTGGCCACCTCGTACGGGTCGCCCGGCGTGAAGTCCTTGTCGTCGTACCGCGCCGTCTGCCAGTCGACGCCGGAGAAGTCGTCGCTCACTTGTCCCCCGGCTGAGCCTTCAGCAGCGCGTCTGCCAGGTGCTGATCCAGTCCGTCGTACGCCTTCGCCGCGGACCCGGCGGTCTTGCCGAGGAACTCCAGCCCGTCACAGAGCTGCTTCCGCTTCTTCTTCCAGTCGTCCGCGAAGTCGTCGAGCGCGGAGGCGACGTCACCGGAGCCCATCTCGGCGTCGTAGGAGTCGACGAGGTCCTTGGACCCCTCGAACTGCGACTTCAGCTTGCCCACGGCCCGGCTGATCTCCTTCAGCTCGGACGTGGACACCTTGACGTGTTCCGCCACCACGACCCCCGTACACCTACGCCCACCTATGCCACGCCCGCCCCCAAGACATGGGACGCGCAGGGTCACTCTCCACCGGGGGATTTCGCGGGTGCAATCAATGGGGTGCAAAGGGAGGGTCTAGGAAACTCCGCGTCGTGCGGTGACCCCGGGAATGCACCGAAAGATCGACGATCGGCTCTCATCACGCCCTTGACCTGCAACGCCCTCAATTGCGGCTTATCTCACGACGCCTTGGGTGCGATGAACTCAAGGACGCTGCCGCCGAGTCGGCCTCCGCACACGGGGCACGCCGTTCGATAGGAGTGGGCGCTCGTGCGCTCGGTGCCGTCGGCAAAGAGCGGGAGAACGACGTCGAGAGCGACCACGCGGAGATCGGAGCCGCAGACCGGATGCGTGATGTCCAGCGGCTCCCCGACGACGACCCCGGCGAAGTCCGCTTCGGTGGCCGCCCCCGAAGCCACGCGCCTGTCGAGGGCCACCAGATCGGTGCCGTCGCTCCAATGCAGGTAGTAGCGGTGCAACGGCCATCCAGGGCGCCCGCGCACCAGGATGCGGCGCATCCGCGGGTGGTCGGCGAGCAGCCGATCCTCCGGCTCGTCGAATCGGGCAATCGGCTCGGCGGCCTGCACGGGCTCCCCGGCGGGAAAGTATCGGGTCTCCCATGTACGGAAGTTCATGATCAGCCCGCCCATGGCTCCACCTTAGTCATGTGGGGGACGAGGACCTCGCTCTGAGGGCGGAGTCCCACCACCCCCATTGGCCCCACTCCTCCGCCGCCTCATACTCTCTGGCGATCGGTTCGGACAGGCGCGGTACGGGGGCACGATGGGCATCCGAGAGATGGAGGCGCGGGCTCGCGAGGACCTCCTGGGAGAGAGGAACAGCGGTCCGCAGAGGTGGCTTCGGTGGCGTGCACCGGTCTGGGTCCGGCTGATCGTCGTGGTCGTGGCGGCGGCCGGGGTCGTCGCGGGCGCTCGCTGGACGGCGGAGACGTACCGGGAGACGGCCGCCTACCGACAGGCGGCCGATTGCCGTGCCGAAGCGGGCAGCTGCGTCGGCCTCGAAGAGGCGAGAGTGATCGACAAGGCGAAGGTCGAGGGCTGTACCGGCAGCGGCAGCAGCCGTAACTGCACGAGCAGATACAGACTGCGCACCGATGAGGGCCGACGCATCGAGTGGCTGGACGTTTCGAGCGAGACGTACGACGCCGCCTTCCGCGGCAGCCGCGCGGAGCTGCAGACCTGGCAGGGCGCCGTCGTGGGAATCACCGTCCGCGGCCACACCCAGACTTTCCCACCGCCGTCGGAGAACTCGATGTGGTTGGGGACGGCCGCCGTCTGGCTCCTGCTGGGGCTGGCCCTGTGGGCCGGACTGAGTGGCTTGCCGGGCTCCCTCGTGCAACCCGCGAGCGTGGGCTGGGCGTTGCTCACCCTTCCTCTGGTGTTCCTCGTCGACAACGCCCTGTTCGGGGCGGGCGTGGGGAAGTGGCTGATCACGGCCGCGCTGGCGGTCGGTGTCGTCGGGGGCACGGTCGGAGCACAGCGCCACGAACGCTCGAAGCAACGCCGACAGGCATCGGCAACGGCCGCCGAGTGAGCCGGCGGCGGCACACCCCAGCGAAGTTCGCGTTGGCGAAACGAGGTACCCCGCCGATAGCGTTCATGCTCTTGCCGATCTTCAGTGCCACGGGGGCCCACCATGAAGCGCCGCATCACACCTACTGCCGCCGTGCTGGCCACGACCGCGGCCCTGCTGCTGACGGCGTGCGGTAGCGGGGACGACAAGTCCAGCGACAGCGACAAGATCGCGGCCGCGGACACAGGGACCCCGACGTCGTCTTCGCCGAGCACGTCGGCGTCGGGCACACCTGACCGTCCGAAGATCGAGTTGCCGTCGGATCTGTCGTACACCTTCAACTGGCCCTCGACAGGCAACGCGGCCAAGGACGCGGTCCTGGCGGACAGTGAACAGTCCATCAAGGCAGTCGACCTGGCCATCGCGAACCAGGATCCCCTCAACAAGGCGTACCTGTTCTATTACCAGGGTGAAGCGGCGGCACAGACACAGCAGTTCATCGAGGCCTATGTGAAGGCGAAGGCTCGTACGACCGGCAGCTACCGCTACTACGACGCGGCGGTCGATGTCCGCGGCGCCGACAACGCGTCACTGGTCTACTGCGAGGACCAGAGCAAGGCCTACGACCTCTATCTGAAGACGAAGAAGGTCGACAAGACCCAGGCCACCAAGAACAGTTACGTCCTCTACAGCACCCAAATGCACAGGAACGCGCAGGGCGTCTGGGTCATCGCGAAGCTGCTCTCGCAGAGGGGCAGCTCCAAGTGCCGGCCCTGAGCGCCGATTGCGGTCGAGCCCACCATGCCCCCCAATGGAAAGACGCCACCATGAAGCTCCGCACGGCGCCCGCTGCCACCGCGCTCGCCGCGACCGCAACCCTCCTGCTGACGGCATGCGGAGGCGGGGACACCACATCCAGCAGCAACGACAAGATCGCAGGAGCAGCCGCGGACAGCGCGACGGCGGCGTCCCCGAGCGCTTCGGCCTCACGCGCGGCCGACCGGCCGAAGATCGCGCTGTCGGCCGACAACACGATCACGTTCACGCCTGAGCATGCCGACGACCCGCGACAGGACACGATCCTCAAGGACAATGCGGAGTTCATCCGTGCGCTGAATGCGGCCATCACCGCGCAGAATCCCCGGCTCCCCGCCCTGGAGTTCTACACGGAGGGCGAGGGGGCCGTGGCGGCCCAGAAGTGGGTTCAGTCGTTCAAGGACGCGGGACTCACCGTGACCGGGAGTGTCCGCTACTTCGACCGACAGGTCTCCGTGGAATCCGAGGACTCGGCCTCGCTGACGTACTGCGGAGACGAGAGCAAGGGATACACCAAGGTCGTCAAGACCAATGAGGTCAAGAAGACCAAGGCCGACAAGAACAGCTACGTCTCCTACGGCGTGAAGGTCGAAAAGAACGCGAAGGGCGTCTGGGAAACGGTGAAGATCGCTTCCGTTCGAGGGGCCGCGAAGTGCCGGCCGTGAGCCGATTCCGCCGCATTGATGCTCTTGACGAACTTCAGCCTCACGGGGAGTCCACCATTGTGAAGCGCCGCACTTTGCCAGCTGCCACCGCGCTCGCTGCGACCGCAACCCTCCTGCTGACCGCCTGCGGGAGCGGAGACGACACGTCCAGCAACAACGACAAGAGCGTCGGCGCCGACGCGGAGAGCCCGACGGCGGCATCGCCGACCGCTGCGGCTTCCACTGCAACGGACCGCCCGAAGATCGAGTCGGTGAAGGATCTGTCGTACACCTTCGACTGGCCCTCGACGGGCAATGCGGCCAAGGACGCGGTACTGTCCGACAGCGAGCAGTCGATCAAGGCTGTGGACCTCGCGATCGTCCACCAGGACGCCCTCGACAAGCCGTACCTCTACTACTACGAGGGTGAAGCGGCAGCCGGCACGCAGAAGTTCATCCAGAACTACGTGGATCACAAGGCCGGCATCACCGGCACCTACCACTTCTACGACCCCCAGGTGGCCGTGGCCAAGGACGGTACGGCTTCCCTCAGTTACTGCGAGGACCAAGGCAAGGCGTACGTCAAATACCTCGCAACGAACAAGATCGAGAAGACTAAGGTCACCGCCAAGAGCTACGTCGGTTACCACACGTCACTCAGGAGGAACGGCAAAGGCGTCTGGGCGATCGAGAAGATCATTTCCCGGAGCGGGAGTGCCGAGTGCCAACCCTGACCCGCGGCTTGAAGCCCTGCTGTCGTCCGCTGCCAGAGTGCGCCTGTCGCACTTCCCCTGCAAACCTGGTCCCCACCGAGCGGATTTCAGGGCGTCGCGACAGCGAAACCATGCTCAGGCCTTGATGACTCTGCACACCCTCAAGCCCCGTTACGCCCCTGAATGCCCCGGTTCGCAGGGAAGTTCGCTCTGGCGAAACCAAGAACGCCACCGATAGCGTGGATGCTCTTGACGAACATCAGTCTCACGGGGAGTCCACCACTGTGAAGCGCCGCACTTTGCCCGCTGCCACCGCGCTCGCCGCGGCCGCAGCCCTACTCCTGACGGCCTGCGGGGGCGGGGACGACAACAGCAAGGGCAACGACAAGATCGCGGGAGCCAACGCGGGGAGCGAGAAGTCGGCTTCGCCCAGCGCTTCGACTGCCGGCAACACCGGCCGACCGCACATCGCGCTGCCGTCCGACGTCACGGACAAGTACGAGAGCTGGAAGACGGGCGATGCGACCAAGGACGCGGTGCTGGCGGACGTAGCCGGACGCATCGACGCGACGAACGACGCGATCCTGCGGGGCGACGCCGGTTCGAAGGGCCTCTCGTTCTACTACCGGGACAAGGCCTTGTCCGACGCGGTGGCCTGGGTACAGGCGTATGTGAAGGCCAACCTCTCCTTCACGGGCACCACGCGTTACTACGACCCCAAGGTGACTCTCAGCGGCAGCGACACAGCATCCGTCGTCTACTGCTCCGACGAGAGCAAGGGCTTCAACAAGAACCGCAAGACCGACAAGGTCGACCGGACCCCCTCGAAGGACAGCCCGTACGTCCTCTACAACACCCGCCTCGAGAAGACCGAGCAGGGTGTGTGGCAGACCAGCAACCTGATTTCGAAGCGGGGGGACAAGTCATGCGCCGGGTGACCGGTCGGGGGCGCGTCCTGACAGTCGGCGTGTTCGTGGTCGCTTGTGGCCTGGCACTGCCGGGCACGGCATCGGCCTACGGACCGGGCGAGGGACAGGGATCCCAGAAGCCGGCCCCATCCGGCAACTCCGACGGCAAGGGTGAAATCTCGGCAACCGCGGGAGCGGTTGTCTACGACACCTCGAACAACGGCTCCGGCCAGTCGGCCGGCCCCGTCACCTCGACGACCACCTGGACTCCGCCCGCCTGCTATTACGCGCCCAAGTACAGCCCTGCGGCACTCAAGGCGTACCTGGAGCCGATCTGGGAGGCCGAGTCGACGGGCTCGCAGTGGGATCTGGAGCAGCGCAACAAGTACGAGGACGGCGGCAAGGATCCCGGCACGTACAAGGACTTCAACAAGGAGAAGACCGGCAAGGGGTACTGGTGGGACTCGTACGTCACCAAGGGACGTGAGGGCGACCCGGGCGCACTCGACTGCGACAAGCCCATCTTCTGGGTGGACAACGGCGATCCGCCACCGGCCGACATCGGCAACGCGGTGACCCCGAAGATCCTGGCCGAACTCGCCTACAACGAGATCCGCGTACCCGGCACCAAGGTCACTCTCGCCCCGGCCGGCACCACCAAGGTCAACCTGCCCACCTGGGCCTGGCTGGACGGCGCCGCGTTCAAGCCGGTTTCCGTCACCGCCTCGGTCCCGGCCCTCGGCATCTCCGCGACCACCACCGCCAAACCGGTCTCCCTGAAGATCGAACCCGGCACCGCGGACGCCCAGACCTACCCCGCCTCCGGCGTCTGCCAGATCAACAATGGCCGCATCGGCGAGCCGTACGCCAAGGGCAAGGCGCACCAGACCCCACCCTGCGGCGTGAAGTACCTGCGCTCCTCGGGCGACGGCACCTACCCCCTCAAGGCCACCATCACCTGGAAGATCCACTGGACCGGCTCCGACGGCACGGGCGACAACCTGCCCGACGGCACCTTCGGCGCCACCCAGAACGTCACCGTCCAGGAAATCCAGGCCGTCAACCGCTGACGCAAGGTGGACGGCCCTCAGCGTCTCGGGCCGTCCACCACTCGGCCGAAAAGCAGAGCGTCCTCCAGAAGGTCCGATTGTCAACGGACAGTGGCTACCGGGAATCAGGGCATGGGAAGCTCCGCCAAACCACGCCGCCGTAGAGCAGCGGCGCCAATGCTGCAGTACGAGCGGCACCGCGGCAGGCCGGACTCGGCCAGAACCAAGGAGAAGAAGAGCGGGGAGTACAGCTCTGGATGCCTGATCGCCCTGCTCGTCGTGACGGCACTCCTCCTCACAGCCACCCTTGACTGGTTCTGGGGCGACGCCACTTGGCACTGGGCCGCCGAGGCCTGGCCAGGCGGTGCGTACGCCTTCGCGGTCTGCGTCGGAGTCGCCGGCCCCTGCCTGGTCACCCTTTCGGTGCTCTCCCTGGGCAACCTGAAGGGGAAGTCCTGGAAGCAGCACGGGGTCCGCACCCTTACCAAGGCCGGCCTCGGTATCGCCTCGGCAGCCTCACTCGTGCCCTACGTAGCTCTCGTCTTCAATACTCAGGACACGGGCAAGTGGGGGCGCGGCCGCTCAACTCCGCCGAGCTGGTCCTTCAGTCACTACCCCTGGCTCTGGGCCGTCGGACTGCTCTCCACTGTCGCGACGATCGGCCTTCTCGTCTGGTTCTTCGTCGCCCGCAGTCGACGACGCGGCGCTACGGAAGAACGTCGCGGCGTGACCAGGGAATGAAGGCGACAAAGGACTGCAAGTGAGCCAAGACCACAGCACGCCTTCGTCGTTGGACCGGCTCACAGCACTCGCCCCTCCCCCGTCCCCTGCCGAGCCTCCCGACTGGAAGGAACCCGAGCGGGCGGCAGCCGCGGACTGGGCACCGGTAGAAGCCGCCCTTCACCGCGAACTCCCGCCGGATTACAAGGAACTGGTCGACACGTACGGTTCCGGCGCCTTCTGCGGCTACATCGAACTGCTGGTCCCCGCCGACGTCCGGAAGCGGTACGACATCGTCGAGTTCAACGACGGACGCAGCGACTTCGCGGCGGAGATCTGGGAGGAGGACGAGAAACCGCACGAGTTCAGCGCCGACCTCGGCTACGAACTCATCGCCTGGGCGAAGACCATCGACGGCGACACCCTCAACTGGCTCGCCCACGCCGACCAGAAACCCGGAACCTGGCGCACCCTGCTCGCCTCCCGGGACCTTGCCGAGGCATGGGAACACCACGACGCCCCGACGACGACCGTCCTCCTCGGCCTGCTCACCGGCGAGTTCACCTCGGACATCGTGACACCCGGTCTGTCGACCGTGACGTTCCAGCAGTACACGACGTAGTTCCGACCATCTCCAGACTCACGGGGAGTCCAGCACTGTGAAGCACCGCACTTCGCCCGCCGCCGTCGCATTGGCCGCGACCGCAGCCGTACTACTGACGGCCTGCGGAGGGGGAAGCGACAACAGCAAGAACGACGCCAAGACCGCGGTGTCCAAACCGAAGAGCGAAACCTCGGCTTCGCCGCGCGCCAAGACCTCCAGCTCCACCGACCGACCGGCGATCACCTTCCCGTCCGACGCCAAGAACGTCTTCGACGACCGGAAGACGGACGACAAGACCAAGGCCGCGATCCTGGCCGACAGCGCTCTGAGCATCAACGCCGTTGATGAGGCGATCTTCAAGGGCAGCACGGGTACGAAGGCACTCGGCTTCTACAACACCGGCAAGGCCCTGAATTCATCGATCACCTACGTACAGGGATACATCGATGACGCCGACACCTGGATCGGTGAGACCCGGTACTTCGACCGCCGGGTGACTCTTTCCGGCGCTGACAAGGCCTATGTCACCTATTGCTCCGACGAGAGCAAGTCCTTCATCAAGAACAAGAAGACCCACAAGGTGGACAGAACGCCGACAACCGCGAACTCCTACGTGCTCTATCACACGGTGCTCAACAGGAGCGCCGAAGGCACCTGGCAGACCACCGACATCGTGTCGAACAGAGGGGACAAGGCCTGCCAGCCTTAGGGGCAGCCTTAGGAGATCGCTGACGAACCGAGCGGGAGGGCGATCGTGACGACCGCTCTCCCGTGCCTTCTGGGCGTGGTGAGCACCGGGACCGACTTGCCGCCGGGTGCCGCGGCACGCTCGAGCGGGATCGGCACACATTCCACACACTCAAGGGGTCCGCTACGCCCTGAATTGCGCCGGTTCGCAGCGCGATCCGCGCTGGCGACATCAGGAACCTCGTGGATAGCGTCTGTGTTCTTGACGCACTTCAGTCTCACGGGGAGTCCATTGTGAAGCGCCGCACGCACTCCGCTGCCGTCTTGCTCGCCACGACCGCCGGCTCGTGATCGTGCACGGAACCCCAGCCGTCAACCGCTGATCAGAATTGGGCGGTCCGCGCAGTGGCGGATCGCGCACTTCCCGTAGACACCGGATCTGCCATGAGTGATCTCCGACTCGAAGACACGATCTTCCAAGACCTGAAGAAGACGTTCTCCTCCATCAGCGACCGTATGGACACGGCCCGCCGCACCCTGAAGAGCACCGACGCCTCGGCCGTAGGTGACGGCAAACTCATCGACGACGTCCACGACTTCGCCGACGACTGGGCCTACGGCATCAAGCAGCTCGGCAAACACACCGAGGGTGCCGTGAAAATGATCAACACCATCGGCGAGAGCTTCGGCAAGCTCGACTACGACCTGGCCCACTCCCTCAAGGCCCCGCAGCGGAAGGGCAAGTGACGTGGCTGGTCAGCGGCCCGCGTTCCCGCACATAGGCTGGGACCCGACCCCGGGGAACGTCGACGACACCCGGGAACTCGCCAAACAGATCGGCAAGTTGGCGGGAGACCTCGGCACCGCCGTCAAGGAGCTGGACGAGGTCGGGGCGGGTGCCTGGAAGGGCAAGACCGCGATCGCCTTCGTCGAGTACGTCGGCCAGGACGTCACCCCCCTCATCCGCAAGAGCTACGACTCGTTCGACAAGGCCTCGCGAGCCCTGCACCGCTGGGCCAACGAACTCCAGCACTTCCAGGAGCGGGCGGACCGGCTGGAGAAGTCCGCCGGCGAGAAACTCGACGCCAGGTCGAAGGCCGAGGGGAAGGCCGACGGCAAGGGCAGCGACGACCTGGCCAAGGCCTCCAGCGCGGTGGACGGCGTCATCCAGAAGGTCCACGAGCTGGAGGAGGACTACCGGCACGCCGCCCGGCAGATCAGCAAGGAACTGGACAAGGCCGGAGACATCGCCCCGGACGAGCCCGGATTCTGGGACAAGCTGGGCAACGCCGTCTCGGACGCCTGGGACGCCACCGGGGACTGGATCAAGGACCACGCCGATGTCTTCAAGGCGATCGGTGACCTGCTCAGCCTGGCGAGCGGCATCCTCGGCCTACTGGCCATCATCACGGCGCCCTTCGAGCCGTTGGGCGCCATCTTCGCCGCAGGCGCGATGATCACGAGCGGGGCGGCGCTGCTGACCCACATGGTCGCCAAAGCGGCGGGGGCGGACGTCAGCTGGACCGACATCGGATTCGACGCCCTCGGAATCCTGCCCGGTGTGAAGGGCTTGACGGGTAGTGCCGAACTCGCCAAGGGAGCCAGCGCGGTCGCGCGTGCAGCCGAACTCGGCGAGGGCTACCGCGGAGTGACGGGTATCGGGAAGACCTTCCTGCTCTTCGGTCCCCTGAAGGCCGCGCCCGTGGTGAAGCTGGGCGAGGGCGGCAGCCGGCTGACCTTGGCCGTCGAGAGCGGGCTGCAGAACTTCCGCAAGGGGCAGTGGCTGGGCAGCCAGGGGATCAACCTCGCGAGCAAGCTGCCCTTCGTCAAGAGCGCCGAGATCGTCGCCCCCATGGGCAGGGCGGGCCGGACGATCGACGCCACGATCAAGGGCGGTCTCGACGTGTTCAAGGGGTACAACATCGCCAAGAACGACTTCGGCTTCGGGAGCTGAGCGGACACCGTGAACAGCACCCGAGCGCCCGAGAGCCTGATCATCGACGGCGCCGCCCTGCCCCCCATGGCATTCCGGCTGCCGCACGGAATGCACGCCATCGAGGTGTCGCTCGCCGCGGACGAGCGCGCCGAGGCGGCGAGGCGGCTCGTACGGGACATCTATCCGCAGGGCCAGGAATCGCTGTGGGAGTCCATGGGGTCGCTGTACAGCGCCATGGCGGACGAGATGCTCGCCAGCGGGGTCGGCTTCTTCGGAATCGGTCTCTACGAGATCGAGGACGGCGGCGGAGTGGCGCACTGTTCGCTCACCGTCGCGGTCTTCGAGTCGGGCGAGACGGACCAGGACGTCGTCGCCCAGGGAATCCAGGCGCTGATGCTCGGCGACCCGCTGCGCGAGGTGACCTGGCTGGACCTTCCGTGTGGCCCGGCGGTGTGCGGCGTCACCTTCCAGAAGCTGCTCGTGGACGGTGCGTACACCAAGTCGTCCCAGGACGAAGAACTCGTCATGGGGCAGATCCAGGTGCATGTCCCGTTCTCGACCGGCCCCTACACGGCGGTGTTCACGCTCGACACCGCTTCCGTGGAACAGTCGGACGAGTTCTCGCACGCTGTCGCGGGAATCGTCGGCTCGGTGGAGTTCCCGTCACCGGCCGGCGCCGAGGGGGCAGCCCAACCGATCGCATCGAATTCCTCCGTGGAGAAGTGACGTAGAGATGGACTGGTACCCCAACGCCGACGAAGACCTGCTGCTGCGCACTTCGGTCAAGTTCGCCACCGGCATCTCGCCCGCCGTCGCGGGTTCCCGGTGGTTCCGGGACGCTGAGCGCAACGACATCCACGGCGAGCTTCCGGGCTGGCCCGAAGGCCCTTCCTACTCCCTCCACTCGACCGGGGACCGCGTCGCGCAGCGCACCGGCCGGGCCTTCCTGGTCGGGATTCCGCTGATCGCCAACATCATCGCGAACATCGGTGGGGCCTCCGGATCGCCCTTCGGCGACGTCGCCGTGCGGGGCAAGCCGGAGGAGCCGGAGAACGAGGTCCAGGACTTCCCGGTCATGTGGGCCGCGCCCGGCACCCTGGCACGCACCGTCCCCTGGCAGCTCGACCCGGCCCGCCGCCCGAAGGGCTACGCCACCGACCTCGTCCTCACCGACCGCCGCCTGCTCTTCCTGGGCACCCGGACCGGCACGCTCGACAAGGCCGACGTCCTCGCCGAGTTCCCTCGTGAGTCCGTCGCCGGCGCCCGGCGCATGACGTACAGCGAGATCGAGGCGGACGTCCGGCTGACCTTCGCCGACCAGTCCTGGATCCGCCTCTTCGCGGGCAACCCCGACAGCGCCGAGCGCCTGGCCCAACTGCTCGCGGGGACGGTCCGAACCGTTCCCCAGCACGAACTGACCACCGGCCAGCGCGAGCGCCTGACGCGCTTCCTGGCCGAACTCCCGGCCAACACCCAGGCCCCACTCCTCACCCGCCTGCCGAGCGGAATCGTCATGGTCGAGGTGAACGTGCCCTCGAAGGCGTCCAAGGACGTCCATGAGACCCACTCGATCTTGATGGGGGCTTCGGGAGAGGCAGCAAAGCCGCAGCCGGGCGATCTTCAGCAGTGAACGCGGGTCGACCTCCTACCGCCTAAGTCGCCCCGGCAGCGCGTTCTCCGGGATCTCCGCCTCCCTGGCCTTGTCCCCCGCCTCCAGCTGATCGGCGTATCCCGCCTCGGTCCACACCAGCTTCTTGAACTGTTCCGGGGTGAGGGAGCCCTGCCACGGTGAACCGGCCGGGCAGAAGACGCCGGCGCAGGCGTAGCAGTAGTGCGCCGGCTGCCACAGTCGCTCCGCCCGTGGGGCGCCGGCCTCGGCGGCGGCCTTCTCCCGTGCGTCACCCCGGACGACGGCGATGGTTCCGGCGAAGCAGACCAGGGCGAACAGGACACCGCCGGCCAGGTACAGGGTCTTGTGCTGCTGGACGCCTGTGTACGCGAGGGCGACACCGATGCCGGTCAGCACCATGCCCTCCGCGAAGTGCATCAAGCCGTCACCGGACTTGTCCGGCCCGGGTGCCAGCCGGCCGTAGAGGCCCTCGCGCATCGCGCCCTTGCCCGAGCGTGCCTGCTCGACCGTCCGCACCTCGTCGCCACCGCAGTTCGGACACGTCTCAACTGGCCTTCCGGCCGACTCGGTTGCCATGTCGATCAGCCTATCGACCGCCTGTGCCAGGGCGTTCGGGCGCTGTTCGGTGGTGGCTCCGGCGGTGCCTCAACTGCGGTGTGCCGCCCGGCTCTTGCATCCGCCCCGCTTGCGGAGCCTCCGCAGGCGTTCGCGTTCCTCGGCGCGTCTGGCCTCGGCGCGGGTGGTGTGGCGGCGGCGGAGGAGCGCGGCCAGGGCGACGGCACTGATCACGTACGCGGCGAGCGCGCTCCACGTTCCGTCGATGTGCTCACACCCTTGCCGGTACGCAGGGCAGTTCCGCCCGGGGAGGGCGGCGAGCACGTACATCAGGGGCCCGAAGGCCGCCACGGCGGACGCGGCGGCTGCGATTCCTACGACGGGCTTCGACGGCGTCGCGCCCGAGTCCGAGGTCGAGGGCGACGCCGGGGCCGACGTCGGGGCCGTGAAGCGCAGGAGGTACGTGGCGCCGATGACCGTCAGCAGCCCGAGCGCCGCCCCCACCACCCATGGCGCACCCGGCCAACCCAGCAGGGCCGGAGCGGTCGTACGGACGAATCGGCGCCACGTGCCGAGGGCCAGGAAGACCACCGCCGCGGCGGCCACCACCGCGACGCCGGCCGCCGCGACACCGAAACCCGTGCGGGTCCGGGACGCTCCCGAGCGGGGCTCTCCGGTCCGGGACGCCCCACTCCCCCGGTCCGTCAGTCCCAATGCAGCGTCCCCGCCACCGTGTCGAACAGCTCCACCATCTGGTCCGCGAGCGGGTCGACGGGCGTGGAGAAGTTCAGCAGCAGCCAGCGCATGCTGGCCGGGATCGGCACGTAGTAGGTGAGGGTCGTGGTCGGCAGGGTGTTGCCCAACTGCTTCTCGGGATCCGGCGCTTCGCGCTGGCGGTGGCGCACGGCCCGGCCTGCCACCGCCAGCTCCACGACGCCCAACTCGCCCTTTTCGCCCAGGTCCTGTCCTGCCAGATGTTCGGCCAGCGCGTCGGCGTCCGACGTCTGCGGCCATTCGTCCGGCCCGGGGATACTGATGAGCAGCGAGGACGCGAGCGGCACCGGGCCGATGGTCATCGTGGAGAGGTAGAGCTCGGTACCCCCGACCTTGTAGGCGTCCTTCGCCTTCCGCTGGAGGTCCAGCATGAACTGCTTCTTGATGTGGGGGGCGTTGTCCACGCCGCGGAACGTCAGGTCGGCCAGGGCGATGATGCCCCTGTCCCGGTCGTCCGGGTCGAGCGGGATCTGGAACCACCCGTCCGGGACGACGACGTTGTAGTCCTTGGGCGGCGAGGTGAACTGGTCGGCGGTCTTCACGTGGTGCCTCCGTCGGCGGGCGTTGCAGTGCCTTCCGTCGGAAGCCGTGTGATGCGCAGGGTCCGTACCGCCTCGTCGGCCAGCTCCGTGATCTCCTCGGTGAGAGCGATCTTCTCCCAGGTCACGGTGACGACGATGAGGCTCTGCATGCCGGGCGGGAAGACGGCGTACTTGACGAACTCCGTCAGCTTCCTGCCGAGGCCGAGCATCCGCTTCACCTGGAGCATGGACTGCACGCGGACGGCGGGCCCGGCGGCCAGCTCGAGGTGGGTGATCTGGGGCTCGCCGGTGACCTGGGCATTTCCCCATTCCAGGAGCAGCGGGACGATCTCGTCCGCGCCGGGGCGGGGCGCGCCCTCGTCGCCGTAGGAGTCGACCATGAGGTTGGCCAGGGCCTCCCCCGCCTCGGAGTAGTACGCCGCCGCGAGGGTGGGCACGTCCTCGTTGAGGTCGACGGCCCGCTCGACCATGTCGTCGAAGACCGCGCTCTTCTCGATCTCCAGGGCGAGCGGGTTGAGCCGGTTGACGACCTCCGTGGCCAGTCCCTTGGCCTCGGCCTTCGTGCCCTCGCGCAGCGTCAGGTCGATCCAGCCCGGCCGGAACTCGAAGGTGCACTCGAAGGTTTCGTCCAGGGGTGCGCCCTCGTCGGGTGCCGTCATGCTCGTTCCTTTCGCGGGGCGTGGTCGTCGGCTCAGCCGAGGAGCGGGTCGAGGTTGCCGTCCAGGCCCAGCCCGCCCAGGGTAATCCCGGCTCCGGCGAGGGACATACGGCCGGCCGTCTTGGAGATGGTGTTGAGCGCGGCTCCGTCGAATTGACTGGCCAGGGCCGCTGTGCCCAGTTTTACGGATTTCAGGTCGGACGCGACCCCCGGGTCGGCCATGGAGAACGACTTGGGGATTCCCTTGAACAGGCTCCCCCCGCCACGGAGTTGCAGCTCGTTCTTGGCCAGGGACCAATTCCCGCCGCCGGGCTTGAGGGCCTTGAGGTTGTCGCTCCACGCGGACTTGGAGAAAGGCTCCGTGAACGGTTCCTTGATGGATTTCCAGACGTCGCCCTTGCCGAGTTTGAACTCCTTCCCGGACAGCCGGCGCAGGTTCTTGTTGGCACGGCTGAGCTGCCGGGCGGTCCGGGCGACACCGGCTTTGCCGAGCTTGCCCAGCGCTCCCTTGGCGAACTTTCCCGCGATCTTGGAGAATCCCTTGCCGACGCCCATCAGCACGAATCCGAGGGCCGCGATCCCCAGGTCCAGCCAGTCGGCGTTGCCTTGCAGGACCTGGACGAACGTGGCGATGAAGTTGATCAGTGTCGCGATCATCGCGATGGCGCCCAGCACCCCGGCCAGGGCCTGGCCGATCACCGGGATCCAGCCCACGACCAGGGACAGGATGCCGCAGACGGTGGCGATCCAGGACGTGACCGTCGCGATGTCGTCGACGAGGGTCTCCCAGAAGCCGTCCTTCAGTGAGTCGTGGTTGATCACCGCGTCCAGGGAATCCCGTGCGTGCTTGGCGGCATCGTCGCGAATCTTCTTCGCTTCGTTGATCTTCTCCCGCGCGGCGTTGATCTCGCCGCCGGCGGTGTCCCGCTTCGTCTCCAAGTCCTTGCGGTCCTTGTCGACGTCCTCTTTCTTCCGGTCCTTGCCCGACAGACCGTCAATGCTCTTCTGCGCGGCGCCTTTTCGCTCGTCCGCGTCCTGGGCGTCCTTCAGCGCGGCGTCGGCTATCTCCTGGGCGCGATTGAGATCGGACGCGTAGTTGCGCGGACTCGCGTGCAGCTTGTCCTGGTATCCGCCGCCCACTTCGTCGACCCGGCTGCCGATCGCCGTGGCGGCGGTGTCGTACCGCTTGAATGCGGCCTCGAGCTTCTTGACGTTGCCCTTGGCCTTCTCGCGGAACTCCTCGCCGGACTTGTTGTCCCAGGCGTCCACCTCGACAACGGCCTTCAGATTGCGGATCTGACGCTCGAGTTCGTCCGCGGTCTTGCGCATTTGCTTGCCCAGCGCCGCCATACGATCCGGATCACCCGGAATGGGGTCGCTGTCCGCGACCGGATGCCAGTCACGCGGCCTTCCCGCCATCGGTCACTTCCCCTTCTTCGGATCCTGGGCGCCGCGGATCGCCTCGGCCAGCTGGTGATCGATGTCCTCGTACGCCTCCGCAGCCGCCTTGGCGATCTGCGACAGGGCGTCGATCTCGTCGGTCAGCCGCTTGCGGCTGAGCTTCCAGTTGTCGGCGAAATCACCGAACTTGTCCGCCAGGTCCCCGTTGCCGAAGTCGTCCTCGTACTTGCCGCCCAGATCCTCCAGGCCGTCGAACGCCTTCTTGATGCTGCCGAGCCCTCGCCCCATGCCCTTGATCACGTCAAGGTCGAGCCGCGTGTGATCGTTCTCGCCGCCCATGGCACCCCCGTGCAAAGTTGCAGACTTGCTTGAATGACTGAATGTTGCGCAGAACGCAACTGTGCGACGGGGCGCCTCGCGCTCCGTCGCACAGGAGTGACTGCTCTTGCCGGGCAGGCTAGCCCTTGGCGCTCTTCGCCAGCTGGTCGTCCAGGTCCTCGTACGCCTTCTTGGCGTTGGTCAGGAACTTGGACAGGCCTTCCAGGCCCTTGATGGTCTTCGCCGCGCCCTTGGTGAAGTCCTTGATGGACTCGTCGTAGGCGCCGGAGGCCTTCTGGGTGGTGAACCCGTTCTGCACCAGGTGCTCGACACGCTTCTCGATGCTCTTCAGCATGTCTTCCATGTCGCCCATGGCTTTGATGAGTTCGCCGGCCTCCTTCTCCATCTCGGAGTAAGTGAGGTCTGTGTCTTTGGCCATGACGGCTCTCCCTCCCGTTGGTCGCCGCAGGGCCTTCCCCCGTGGCTTGCCTGATGCGGTCTGCGCGGTCGCACACCCGCCGTCCGCATGAGCAAAGATCTTACGGGTGGGGCTGGTGGGATGACAGGGATGCCCGGCAACGGAACCGTGAACCACTGCACATCACCGGACTGTGAAAGCAGTGTGTATCCCGTTGCGCAGGGGAAAGACGTGGCGGCTAAGGTCACTCAGACTGTGTTCAGCGTTCCGGGGGCGGCCTCAGCCCAGCGAGGAGGACGAACGTGCGCCTGAGTCTGACCGTTGTCGACCCCATGGTCGGCGCCAGCGCCGATGTGGTGCTCGACGCCGATCCCGAGTCGTCGGTCGGCGACATCACTCGGGAGCTGGCGCGGCACGTCGGTCTCGACGGTGGTGCGCAGATCATCCCCATCGGCGGGCACGCCGGCCCCGGCGGCGCACCTCAGGCCTTCGTCGACGGGTACGCCCTGGACGCCGACGCGAACATCGTCGGCTCGCCCCTGCGCGACGGCGTCGTCGTCAGCCTGCACGACCCGGCCGGCTGTCTCCTCGGTGAACCGACCGGTGTCGTCGAATTCCGGGTGGCCGGCGGCCCCGCCGCGGGGGCCGTGCACCGTTTGGGTGTCGGCCGGTACGACATCGGCAGCGGCCCGGCCGCGCACATCCGTATCGACGATCCCGAACTCGCCCAGCGCGCCGCCACCTTGTCCATCGCCATCGACGGCGCCTGCACCGTCGCCCTTCACGGCATCGAGAAGAAGGACACCGCGGACAAGGACGACAACCGGGAGAAGCACGAGGGCGGCAGCGACCACCCCCGCCTCGACGGCGAGGACTTCGACGGCGGCTCCTGGCCCCTCGGCTCCCAACTCGCCCTGTGCAACACGCTCTTGGAGATCGACAGGTACAGCCCGCCGAACGCCGCCCTGAAGTGGTCGGACGACGGCTCCGGACTCGACTACAACCGGCCCCCGCGGCTGCGCCCGGCCGAGCGCACGACGCACTTCCGGCTGCCCACGCCGCCCAAGGAGTTCGAGGCACGGCCGCTGAACTGGCTGATGGCGCTGGCGCCCGTGGTCGGTGCCGTGGTCTCTGTCATGGTCTTCGGCAGGTGGTACTACCTGATCATGGCGCTGATGAGCCCCCTCATGCTCCTCGGCAACTACTTCATGGACAAGAAGCACGGACGCAAGTCCCATGCGAAGCAGGTCAAGGAGTACAAGGAGCACAAGGAGCGGATCGAGAAGGACGCCCAGGACGCCCTGCGCCTGGAGCGGGTGGACCGGCGCACCGCCGTTCCCGACCCTGCCTCGGTCCTGGCCTTCGGCACAGGGCCGCGTACCCGGTTGTGGGAGCGGCGCCGCACCGACGCCGACCATCTGCTGCTGCGGGTCGGCACCGGCCGTGTCCGGTCCGAGGTGGTGCTCGACGACCCGGAGCAGGACGAGCACAAGCGCCAGGTGACGTGGCGGATAGAGGACTCGCCCGTCGCGCTGCCGCTGAAGGATCTCGGCGTCGTCGGTATCGCAGGCCCGGGAGACTCCGCCGAGGCGCTGGGGCGGTGGGCCGTCGCCCAGACCGCCGTGCTGCACAGCCCCATGGACGTGCAGTTCTACGTGCTCACCGACAACGAGGCGCATCAGCGCTGGGACTGGGTGCGCTGGCTGCCGCACGCGCGCCCCGCGAGCGGCCAGGACGTCAACGCCCTGATCGGCACGGACTCGGAGACCGTCGGTGCGCGGGTCGGCGAGCTGACTCAGCTGCTCGACGCGCGGCAGAAGTCCCTCAAGGAGGGCGGCCGCACCGGCGACGGCCCCGCGTTCTCCGACCCCGACGTGGTCGTCGTGTGGGACGGGTCGCGTCGGCTGCGGTCGATGCCGGGTGTCGTACGGCTGCTCCGGGAGGGCCCGGCCGTCGCCATCTACGCCATCTGCCTCGACGAGGAGGAGCGGTTCCTGCCCGGCGAGTGCCAGGCCTACGTGGTCGCCGAACCGCTGCGGCGCGACGACGCCGCCACCGCATCGCCCATGAGCGCACCTCAGGCTTCCGCAGGCGGCTTCCCGTCCTTCCAGGGCTGGCACCAGAACGGCCGGCAGGCCGAGGAGGACCACGAGCAGGCTCTCGAACTGCGGCTGCGGGTCGAGCAGACCGGCGCCCGGCGCAGGACCAATGTCCGGCCGGACTTCGTCTCCAGCGCCTGGTGCGCACGGCTGTCACGGTCGCTGTCTCCTCTGCGTGACATCAGCGGCGAGACCGAGGACTCCGCACTGCCCGGTTCCAGCCGGCTTCTCGACGTGCTGCAGCTCGAGCCGCCGACGCGCGACGCGATCGCCGCGCGGTGGCGCATGGGCGGGCAGTCGACGATGGCCGTCATCGGAGAGTCGTACGACGGTGCGTTCGGCATCGATCTGCGCAGGGACGGGCCGCACGGTCTGATCGCCGGTACGACGGGTTCGGGTAAGTCGGAGCTGCTGCAGACCATCGTGGCCGCCCTCGCGGTCGCGAACACGCCCGAGAACATGACGTTCGTCCTTGTCGACTACAAGGGCGGCTCCGCGTTCAAGGACTGCGTGAAGCTGCCGCACACCGTCGGCATGGTCACCGACCTCGACGCCCACCTCGTCGAACGCGCCCTGGAGTCGCTGGGCGCCGAGCTGAAGCGGCGCGAGCACATCCTCGCCGCCGCCGACGCCAAGGACATCGAGGACTACCAGGACCTGGTGAAGCGGGACCCGTCCCATGCTCCGGTCCCCCGACTCCTCATCGTCATCGACGAGTTCGCCTCGATGGTGCGTGACCTGCCGGACTTCGTGACCGGTCTGGTGAACATCGCCCAGCGTGGCCGTTCCCTCGGCATCCACCTGCTGCTGGCGACCCAGCGGCCGTCCGGTGTCGTCTCCCCCGAGATCCGCGCCAACACCAACCTACGTATCGCACTGCGTGTGACCGACGCCGGTGAGTCGACCGACGTCATCGACGCGCCCGAGGCCGGGCACATCTCGAAGAGCACGCCGGGCCGGGCATACGTCCGCCTCGGGCACGCATCCCTCGTCCCGTTCCAGTCGGGCCGTGTCGGTGGCCGCCGTCCCGGTGCCGCCGACCCGGCCGCGCTCGCGCCGTGGGCCGGGGCACTGTCCTGGCAGGACCTGGGCCGGGCCGCGCTGACCAAGCCCAAGTCCGAGGCGCGCGAGGACGACGAGATCACCGACCTCAAGGTCCTGGTGGACGCCGTACGAGAGGCCAACTCGGCGCTGGCGATCCCGGCCCAGCACTCCCCTTGGCTGCCTGCCCTGGACGAGATGCTGCTGCTGGACGACATCCCGGCGGTGCGCGGCGCAGGAACGCTGCCGGCTGCCCCGTACGGCATCGAGGATCTGCCGGCCGACCAGGCCCGCCGGCCCGTGGTCGTCGACTTCGCCACCTTCGGGCATGTGCTCGTCGCCGGTGCGCCGCGCAGCGGACGTTCGCAGATCCTGCGCACCATCGCGGGATCTCTGGCCCGTACGCTCTCGTGCGCCGACGTCCACCTCTACGGCATCGACTGCGGCAACGGCGCCCTGAACGCGCTGACCCGGCTGCCCCACACCGGCGCCGTCGTCGGCCGTAACCAACTGGAGCGGGTGGTCCGGCTCTTCAACCGGCTCACCGGCGAACTCACCCGCCGTCAGGAGCTGTTGGCCGACAAGGGCTACGCCGACATCGGGGAGCAGCGGGCCTCAGCCGCCGAGGACGAGCGGCTGCCGCACATCGTGGTGCTGCTCGACCGGTGGGAAGGCTGGCTGCCCACGCTCGGCGAGTACAACCACGGCGACCTCACCGACCAGTTGATGGCGATGATGCGCGAGGGCGCCAGCGTCGGCCTGCACATGGTGATGACCGGCGACCGCCAGTTGCTGACCGGGCGGATCTCCTCCCTCACCGAGGACAAGTACGGACTGCGCCTCGCGGACCGCGGCGACTTCTCGATGCTGGACATCAACGCGCGCAAGATCCCCGAGGAGATCCCGCCGGGCCGCGGGTTCGCCAGCGAGACGGCCACGGAGACTCAGTTCGCGCTGCTCTCCGAGGACACCACCGGCCAGGGCCAGGCCGCCGCGCTCCTCGCGATCGGCGATGCCGCGGCGGCGCGGGACGCCGAAGTGCCGCGCTCCCGACGTCCCTTCCGCGTCGACGTCCTGCCGAGCCGGATCTCCTTCGCGGACGCCTGGGCGATGCGCGACCCGGCGACGAGCGCCTCGCCCCTGTGGGCCGTGGTGGGCGTCGGCGGCGACGAGCTCACCGCCTTCGGACCCGACCTCGCCCAGGGCATCCCGGCGTTCGTGATCGGTGGCCCCGCGAAGTCCGGACGCAGCACGGTGCTGCTGAACATCGCCCGCTCGTACCTGGCGCAGGGTGTCCGGGTGGTCCTCGCGGCGCCTCGGCCGTCCCCGCTGCGCGAACTCGAGGGGCAGGACGGCGTCTTGAAGGTCTTCACGGGCCGCGACATCGACGAGGACGAACTGGAGGCGCTCGTCGGGTCGGCCAGTCCCGAGCAGCCGATCGTCGTCCTGGTCGACGACGCGGAGGTGCACGACGACTGCGACGCCGAGGACATCTTCAAGCGCATCGTCGAGCGTGGTGCCGAGGAGGGCCTGGCCGTCGTCATCGCCGGTGACGAGGAGGAGATCTGCGACGGCTTCTCCGGCTGGCAGGTCGAGATGAAGAAGGCTCGCCGCGGCATCCTGCTGTCGCCGCAGGACAGTTCCGCGGGCGAGCTGATCGGCATCCGCACGAACCGGAGCATGGTCGGCGGCTCCGTAACCCCGGGCAAGGGCATGCTGCACCTCGGCAGCGGGGAGCACGTGACGGTGACGACGCCGATGTAGGCAGCCCGCGCACGCCTACCTGATCTTCGACATCCGAGCCGTCGGATTCCCCTCCGCCTCGCTGTCCGACACGTACTTCAGGTCGTCGCCGACGTGCGACAACCGCACCGTGTGCGGTGTTGGGTTGCAGCCGCTGTGGTTGGACCTGGCGCCGACCGAGGTGGCGACGATCTGCTTCTTGGTGACCGTCTTGACGGTCAGGATGTCGTTGCAGACACCGCCGAGCTGGTCGGTCTGGCGGAGTCGGCCCAGTTCCTCGCCGACGGACGCGGGGTGGACGGTGAGGTGGAAGGTGCCGACCGGGAGGGTGCCGTCGAGGGCGAGGGCCTGGCCCTCCCAGGTGCCGAGGTAGGTGGCGGGGACGGCGGAGGGCGCGCCGTCGCCGGGCTTCGGGCTCGCGCTCGGCTCAGCCGTGGTACTCGGTGTGGCGGCCGCGGTCGGCCCGGATGTCGTGCTCGGCGTGGCGCTCGAAGTGGGCTCGCTGCCCGCGCTGTTGTCCTTGTCGCCGCTTCCGGTGCCGGGCAGCAGGTCGAACAGGAACGCCGAGCCCACCGTCACGGCCGCGAGCGCGCCCGCTACCGCCAGCGCCACCGTGCAGCTCATCCGGCGTCCACGCCCGCCGTCGCCCGGTCCGGACGAGGCGGCCACGGAGACGGAGAGCTTGCCGGGGGGCGCGTCCCGCGGCTCGGGGATCGGAGGCGGGGCCGCCGGCATCACCGGTGCCGGCCCGAACTCCCCCACCGTCTGCCGCCCGGCACCCTCCCCGCCGGACGTCACCGGATCGGCGACCGACACGCTGCTGAATCCGACCGGTCCCGATGAAGCGTCCGCCCCCGCCACCGCCTCGAGATTCAGCAGCTGTACGGCACTCCGGCTCACCTGTTCCACCAGCGCCCCCGGCAGCCAGCCGGCCGTCACCAGCCGGGCGGCGCCCTCGGGGGCGAGCCGGCGCGCCAGTTCGGCCGGGGCCGGGCGGGCGCTCGGGTCCTTGGCCAGGCAGGCCTGCACCACCTCGCGCAACTCGCCGTCCAGTGAGCCGAGTTCGGGCTCCTCGTGGACGACCTTGTAGAGCAGCGCGGCCGAGGAGTCGCCCGGGAAGGGCGGCTCGCCCGTCGCCGCGTACTCCAGCACCGCGCCCAGCGAGAAGACGTCGGCCGCGCCCGTGGCGCCCTTGCCGAGGATCTGCTCGGGAGACATGTAGCCGGGCGAGCCGATGGAGACGCCGGTGGAGGTGAGGGACGCCGTGCCGTCCGTGGCGCGGGCGATCCCGAAGTCGATGAGGAGCGGGCCGTCCAGGGTCAGCAGGACGTTCGACGGCTTCACGTCCCTGTGCACCAGGCCCAGTTCGTGCACCGCCACCAGCGCTTCGGCCAGGCCCGCACCCAGGACCCGTACGGAATGAGCCGGCAGCGGGCCGCCGTCCGTGACCGCCGCCGCGAGGGACGGGCCCGCGGCGTAGCCCGTCGCGACCCAGGGCACCGAGGCCTCCGGGTCGGCGTCGAGGACCGGGGCCGTCCAGGCGCCGCCGACCCTCCGCGCCGCCTCGACCTCGCGGCGGAAGCGGGCGCGGAACTCCTCGTCGAGGGCGAAGTGCGGGTGCACGATCTTGACCGCGACCGTGCGGCCCCCGGCGCTGCGGCCCAGATAGACGCGGCCCATGCCGCCCGCGCCCAGCCGGCCGAGCAGCCGGTAGGGCCCCACGACCGTGGGCTCGTCGACTCCCAGTGGCTGCATGGCGTCACCCTTCCCCCGTAGCACGAGAAAAGGGTAGTGCGCCGTTCCCGTGGGGCTTACGGCTGGAGCAGATCCACCTTCACGTCCGCCGGGAAGCCGGTCGTCGGCCCGACCCGCCGGGCGAACTCGGCGACCGCGGCCAGCTGCGCGGGGCCGAAGCGGAAGTCCAGGGTGGTGAAGTACTGCTCCAGGACCCTCTCGTCGAAGGCCTCCCAGCGGGCCGCCTGCTCGGCGACCTTGCCGACCTCCTCCAGGGAGAGGTTGCGGGAGGCGAGGAACGCCTCGTGCACCTTGCGGGTGATCTCCGGCTCGCGCTCGAGGTAGTCGCGGCGGGCGGCCCAGACGGCGAAGACGAACGGCAGGCCGGTCCACTCCTTCCACAGCGCGCCGAGGTCGTGCACCTCCAGGCCGTAGCGAGGGCCGTCCAGCAGGTTCGCCCGCAGTGCCGCGTCGCCGATGAGGACGCCCGCCTCGGCCTCCTGCATCATCAGGCTCAGGTCCGGCGGGCAGGTGTAGTAGTCGGGCTGGACGCCGTAGCGCTCGGCCAGCAGTAGCTGGGCGAGGCGGACGGACGTGCGCGAGGTCGAGCCGAGGGCGACGCGGGCGCCGTCCAGCTCGGACAGGGGGACCTTCGAGACGATCACGCAGGACATCACCGGGCCGTCGCATCCCACCGCGATGTCGGGGAAGGCGACCAGTTCGTCCGCGTGCTTGAGGAACTCGACCAGGGTGATGGGCCCGATGTCGAGGTCGCCCTGCACCAGCTTCTCGTTGAGCTTGTCCGGGGTGTCCTTGGTGAGCTCGAAGTCGAGAAGCGTGCCCGTTCTCGCGAGCCCCCAGTAAAGGGGCAGGCAGTTCAGGAACTGGATGTGGCCGACGCGCGGCCGGGTGCGAGAAATGTCCACATCGCGAGACTAGACCCCATGGGATACGGTGCTGCGTTCAGGGTGGCGGGGTGCCGTCACCTGCATCCCGTCAAGCCCATCCGCCCCTTTCAAACATCCGGGTGACGTGATCTTGACCTCTATTGCTTTCGGCTGCCTGCGTGCTAGGCTCGCCGCAAGTTGCAGTTTGGTTTCCCTTGCAGTACAGAGCCTGCGGAGCATGTAACCGCGGGCTCTAGTCGTTTTCAGACGTATGCAGTTGTGCGGCACCGTTTCACACTTGCAGGTTCTGGAGCAGGGCGACCCTTTGGGCCCAAGGAGGGCTTATGGCTACCGGAACCGTGAAGTGGTTCAACGCCGAAAAGGGCTTTGGTTTCATCGCCCAAGAAGGCGGCGGCCCCGACGTCTTCGTTCACTACTCCGCGATCAACGCGAGCGGCTTCCGCTCGCTGGAGGAGAACCAGCAGGTCTCCTTCGACGTGACCCAGGGCCCGAAGGGCCCGCAGGCGGAGAACGTCACCCCCGTCTGATCATTCGGTCTCGGAGCCTGGTGCTTTGATCCGGAACTGACAGCAGTACCCAAGGAGCCCCGCGCCGCAAGGCAGCGGGGCTCCTGCCTTTTCTCGCCCCCGCCCCCGCCCCGTCCCCGCTCCCGGCGACGGCGACGGCGACGGCTCACACGTGCTGCATGATCAGCACGAACGTCGTCCCGGGCTCCAGCGCCTCGTACGTGTGCGGCACGTCCCCGCGGTAGGCCATGTAGTCCCCCGGGCCCAACTCGGTCTGCTCTCCCAGCGGTCCGGCCTTCACCCGGCCGGTGCTGACCACGATGTGCTCCACGGTTCCCGGAATGTGCGGCCGCGAGTCGCGTACGGAACCGGGCTCCAGCCAGACGCGGTAGATGTCCCGCCGCGCGCCCGGCGGGCCGGCCGCCAGCAGCGAGGCCGTGTAGCTGGACTGTTCGGAGTGCACGGTCGGGCCCTCGCCCGCCCGGATCACCTGCACGGTGGGGGTCGGCGGCTCCACCAGGCTGCCGAACGGCACGCCGAGCGCCACCGCCAGCGCCCAGATCGTCTCCATGCTCGGGTTGCCGCTCGCCGCCTCCAGCTGGGACAGCGTGGACTTCGCGATTCCGGCCCGTTTGGCCAGTTCGGAGAGGGAGAGGCCGGCCCGGCTGCGTTCGCGGCGCAGGGCCGCGGCGATCCAGCCGAGGGGGAGCCGGGAGGGCGGGGGCGGGGCTGCGTCGGACATGGCGTTCGCTCCATCGGTATGTTCGTTCGCCTTGACGAACAGGGTGACTTCTGTCCATCCTAATGAACATGCGTTCGCTGCACCGAACACCCCAGGCGCCCCGCACCCCGCGGCGGGACCTCGTCCGCGACAGTTCGCTCGTCTGGCTCGCCGGCGGGATCGTCGGCGTGTCCTTCGGCGCGGTCTCCGTGGCCGGCGGGCTGCCGGTGTGGGTGCCGGTGGTGATGTCGCTGGTGGTGTACGCGGGCTCGGCCCAGTTCAGCGCGGTCGGGGTGCTACTGGCCGGAGGCGGTCCGCTCGCCGCGGCCGCCACGGGGCTGCTCCTCAACATCCGCACGGCCGCCTTCGGCCTCGCCGTCGCCGACGTCGTCGGGCGGGGACGGGTCGCGCGGCTGCTCGGAGCGCACCTGGTGACCGACGAGACGGTGGCCTTCACGCTCGCCCAGTCCGATCCCGTACGGCGCCGGGAGGCGTTCTGGATCTCCGGGCTCGGCCTGTTCGCCGTGTGGAACGTCGGTGTCCTCGCGGGTGCGCTGGCCGGGGACGCTCTCGGCGACACGGCGCGGTACGGCCTGGACGCGGCCTTCCCCGCGGTCCTCGTGGCTCTGGTCCTGCCCGCTCTGCGCGCGGACGCCCGGGTACGGCGGTGCGCGCTGCTCGGCGCCGCGTTCGCGCTGGCGGTGACGCCGGCCGTCCCGGCAGGTGTGCCGGTGCTGCTCGCGCCGGCGGGACTGTTCCTGTACGGCCGCCAGGAGGCGGCCGTATGAACGGGACGGTCGTGCTGATCCTGGCCCTGGCGGTGGGGACGTACGCCTTCCGCCTGGTGGGGCCGCTGCTGCACGGGCGGGTGCAAGTTCCGGCACGGGTGCAGGAGTTGTCGTCGGCGGGAGCGGTCGTCCTCCTCGTCGCGCTGCTGGCGACGGGGGCGCTGACCGAGGGGGGCGGGTTCGCCGGGTGGGCGCGGCCGGGTGGGGTGCTGGTGGCGGGGGTGCTGGCGTGGCGGCGGGCTCCGTTCGTGGTGGTGGTGCTGGGGGCGGCGGTGACCGCCGCGGCGTTGCGGGCGGCCGGGGTGGCGTGACCGGTCCGGCGGGGCGTTGTCAGTGGCCGCCGGTACCGTGCCCGTCCATGACCGACGCCGACTTCCTCACCGCCACCCGCGCCTTCTACGACGCCGTCGCCGAGGACTACGCCGACCACTTCCCCGGCGACGGGCTCGCCGGACGGCCGCTGGACCGGGCCCTGCTCGGGGTCTACGCCGAACTCGTGGGCGGGGGCGGGACAGTGGCCGACCTGGGATGCGGGCCGGGCCGGATCACCGGGTACCTCGCCTCCCTCGGGCTGCCGGTGTTCGGGCTCGACCTGTCGGAGGGGATGCTCGCGATCGCCCGCCGCGAGCATCCGGGCCTGCGGTTCGAGCGGGGCTCGATGCTGGAGCTCGACCTGGCGGACGGCAGCCTCGGCGGTGTCGTGTCCTGGTACTCCTCCATCCACACCCCTGTGGACCGACTCCCGTCCCTCTTCGCGGAGTTCCACCGCGTCCTGGCCCCCGGCGGCCACCTGCTGCTCGCCTTCCAGGCCGGCGACGTACCGCGTCGCCACGACAATCCGTGGGGCCACCCGGTCTCGCTGGACTTCCTGCGCCGACGCCCCGAACACATGGCGGACCTGCTCACGGAGGCAGGCTTCACGGTCGTCTCCAGGACCGTCCGCGAGGCGAACGAGTCACTCGCCGAACCCGTCCCGCAGGCAATCCTGATCGCCCGCAAACCGACACCGTGACCGAACCCGCCTACGGAAGGCGCCCCACCGTGCCCCTCCCCAGCATCCTGGCCGTCTTCGCCCATCCCGACGACGAGTCCCTGTCCGCGGGCGGCGTCCTCGCCCGGCACGCCGCCTCCGGCGCGCGGACCGGTGTCGTCACGGCGACCTGGGCCGAAGGCAGCTCACGCGCCGCGGAGTTGGCGGACGCACTGCGCATTCTCGGGGCCGGTGAGCCACGGATGCTCGGGTACGCCGACGCTCGGGTGCCGGACTCGGCGCCCGGCGCGGCCCGCTTCTGCGAGGCGCCGCTGGACGAGGCGGTGGGGCGGCTGGTGGCGCAGATCCGCGAGTTCCGGCCGGACATCGTCGTCACGCACGACGCGTACGGCGCGACCGGCCACCCGGACCACGTCCACACTCACCGCGTCACCGTGCTCGCGGTCGAGGCGGCGGGCTGGGGCCGCCTCTGTCCGGAGGCCGGCGCCCCCTGGCGACCGGGCGCCCTTCATCTGGCCACCCTTCCCGACTCCGCGGCCCGCGTGCTGAGTGATGTCCTGCTCCCGGGGCGGGAGTTGTACAGCGTGCCGGACGAGTGGATCACCGCTGCCGTGGATGTCGGGCCGTGGGCCGGGCAGAAGCTGGCCGCCGTCATGGCTCATCGCAGCGAGGTGGCGCGCGAAGCCCTGCCGGGGCGGCTCGCCGCGATGTCCCCGCGCGACCGGGAAAGGGCGTTGTCCACCGAGTGGTACGTCCGGTACGGCGCCGGGCCCAGGAGCGCGCCCCTCGCGGAGCTCACCGTGTGACAGGACGGCCGTCCCGCCCCCTCACCGCTCGTACAACCCCTCCACCTCCGCCGCGAAGTCCCGCAGGACCGCGTCGCGGCGGAGCTTCATCGACGGGGTCAGGTGGCCTGCTTCCTCGGTGAAGTCCTGGGGGACGATGGTGAAGCGGCGGATCGACTCCGGACGGGAGACGAGTTTGTTCGCCTCGTCCACGGCGCGTTGCAGGACCGCCCTCAACTCCGGGTCGTCGACCAGGAGTTCCGCGGGCACGGGATGTTTGCCGTGCATGCGGCGCCAGTGGCCGATGCCCTCCATGTCGAGGGTGACGAGCGCGGCGATGTAGGGGCGGCGGTCGCCGACGATCATGCACTGGGAGATCAGGGGGTGCGAGCGGAGCCAGTTCTCCAGGGGGGCCGGGGCCGTGTTCTTGCCGCCCGCGGTGATGATGATCTCCTTCTTGCGGCCGGTGATCGTGAGGTAGCCCTCGTCGTCGAGGTGCCCGATGTCGCCGGTCGGGAACCAGCCGTCCGCCGACGCGGGGATCACCCCGCCGCCTTGCGGATCCCAGTAGCCGCGGAAGACCTGGCCGCCGCTGAGCAGGATCTCCCCGTCCGCAGCGATGCGCACCTTCGTGCCGGGCAGGGGCCAACCCACCGTCCCCAGACGGGGTTTCAAGGGGGGCGTCACCGTCGCCGCGCCTGTTGTCTCCGTCAGGCCGTAGCCCTCGTAGATCTCCATGCCCGCCCCGGCGTAGAACGCGGCGAGACGGCGGCCGAGCGGGGAGCCGCCGGAGATGATGTGGCGGATCCTGCCGCCCATCGCGTTGCGGATACGGCGGTAGACGAGCGGGTCGTAGAAAGCCCGGGCCGCCTTCAGGGCGGCGCCCGGACCCGAGCCGGTGCCCGCGTGACGGGCCTCCATCGCCTCGCCGTAGCGGACCGCGGTGTTCGCCGCGCGGTCGAAGGTGCCGGCCCGGCCGCCGCTCTCCGCCTTGGCGCGCGCGTTGTTGTAGACCTTCTCCAGCATGTACGGGATGCAGAGCAGGAAGGTCGGGCGGAAGGCGGCCAGGTCCGCGAGGAGGCTCTCCCCGTCCAGGCTCGCGGCGTGGCCGAGGCGGACCCGGGCCCGGATGCAGGCGATTCCCACCATGCGCCCGAAGACGTGCGACATGGGCAGGAAGAGGAGCGTGGAGGGGTCGTCCGCCTTCGACTTGAAGATCGGGTAGAGGAGCTCGATCGCGTTGTCGACCTCGGAGAGGAAGTTGCCGTGCGTGAGCACGCAGCCCTTGGGGCGGCCGGTCGTGCCGGAGGTGTAGATGACGGTGGAGAGCGTGTCGGGGACCAGCATCCCGCGCCGTACGGCGACTTCCTGGTCGGGGACGGGCTGCCCGAGTTCGGCGAGACGGTCGAGGTGGTCCTTCTCGACGATCCACAGGTGCCGCAGGTCGGGCAGCCGGCTCAGTTCGGGGCCGAGGGCCGAGGCCTGCGCCGCGGTCTCCGTCACCAGGGCCACCGCGCCGGAGTCCTGGAGGATCCACCGGGTCTGGAAGACGGACGACGTGGGATAGATCGGGACGGTGACCAGGCCTGCGGCCCACGCGGCGAAGTCCAGCAGCGTCCACTCGTAGATCGTCCGCGCCATGACCGCGATCCGGTCGCCGGGCACCAGGCCCTCCGAGATCAGGCCCTTCGCCAGGTCCTGGACCTGCTGCGCGAACTCCGCCGCGGTCACGTCCACCCAATCCCCGCCCGCCGTACGGCGGCTGAGGACGCGCGCCTCGGGCGCCGCGTCCGCGTTGTCGAACGGCAGATCGGCGAGCGAGCCGTGGGTGCGCGGCGGGACGAGCAGCGGCACCGACGCCTCCCGCACCTGGCCGCCCATCCTCCGGACCTCGGGCTCCACCAGCTGGGGTGTGCCGTCGTAGTCGGACGCGGAGGGGTAGGGCACGGGCGCGGGGACGGACATGGCAGCTCCTGGGACGTGCAGCTCGGTTCCGCTCTGCTGTGAGGTACGTGCAGGGCGAGCCGAGTGGTTCACCGGCAGTGCGCGGCGGAGGGGTTACCGGGGGTTAGAACGGCGATCGTACGGTGCTCGCGTGGGGAGTTCGTGCGGGTTCGGGGATGGAACGGGGCCGGGCCTGTGCGTATCGCTCCGCGGGTTGTGCCGCTATGTGCCGTCTTCCGCCTGCGGCGGCGTTGCACCGGAGCGGTCGTACATCTCCTCGATCTGCGCCGCGAACTCCTCGGCGATCACGTCCCGCTTCAGCTTCATCGACGGGGTCAGGTGCCCGTCCTCCTCCGTGAAGTCGACCGGGAGGATCGTGAAGCGGCGGATCGACTCGGGGCGGGAGACCAGCTTGTTCGCCTCCTCCACGGCGCGCTGCAGGACCTGCCTCAACTCCTCGTCGTCGAGCAGGAGTCCGGCCGGGACCGCGTGCTTGCCGTGCATCCGGCGCCAGTGGCCGACGCCGTCGACGTCCAGGGTGATGAGCGCGCCGACGTAGGGGCGCTGGTCGCCGACGACCATGACCTGGGAGATCAGGGGGTGGGCGCGGAGCCAGTTCTCCAGCGGGGCCGGGGCGACGCTCTTGCCGCCCGCCGTGATCAGCATCTCCTTCTTGCGGCCGGTGATGTAGAGGTAGCCCTCGTCGTCGAGGCGGCCGATGTCGCCGGTGGCGAGCCAGCCGTCGACGGTGGCCGGGACGACGCCGCCGGCGTTCGGGTCCCAGTAGCCGCGCAGGACGTGACCGCCGCCGAGCAGGATCTCGCCGTCTGCGGCGATACGGACCTTCGAGCCGGGCAGGGGCCAACCCACCGTGCCGAGACGGGGTTTGAGGGGTGGCGAGACGGTGGACGCGCCCGTCGTCTCGGTCAGGCCGTAGCCCTCGTAGATCTCGATGCCCGCGCCGGCGTAGAAGGCGGCGAGACGGCGGCCGAGCGGGGAGCCTCCCGAGATCATGTAGCGGACCCTGCCGCCCATCGCGTTGCGGATACGGCGGTAGACGAGCGGGTCGTAGAGGGCCCGGGCCGCCTTCAGGGCGGCGCCCGGACCCGAGCCGGTGCCCGCGTGACGGGCCTCCATCGCCTCGCCGTAGCGGACCGCGGTGTTCGCCGCGCGGTCGAAGGTGCCGGCCCGGCCGCCCGTCTCGGCCTTCGCACGGGCCCCGTTGAAGACCTTCTCCAGCATGTACGGGATGGCGATGAGACAGGTCGGCCGGAAGCTCGCGAGGTCGGGCAGCAGCTCCTCCGGCTTCAGGCTCGGCGCGTGGCCGAGGCGCACCCGTGCGCGGATGCAGGCGACCGCGACCATCCGGCCGAAGATGTGCGACATCGGCAGGAAGTGCAGGACCGCCGCCTCCTCACTGGTCCGCGCCCGGAACACCGGGTAGAGCAGCTCGATCGCGTTGTCGACCCCGGCGAAGAAGTTTCCGTGGGTGATCGCGCAGCCCTTGGGGCGGCCGGTCGTGCCGGAGGTGTAGACGATGGTGGCGAGGGTGTCGGGGCTCAGCATGCCGCGCCGTACGGCCACTTCGGCGTCCGGCACGTCTTCGCCGAGCTCGGCCAGGCGCTCCACATGGCCCTTCTCGATGACCCACAGATGCCGCAGGTCGGGCAGCCGGTCGAGCTCCGGGCCCAGGGTCGCCGCCTGCCCGGCGGTCTCCGCGACGAGCGCGACGGCGCCGGAGTCCTGGAGGATCCACCGGGTCTGGAAGACGGAGGAGGTGGGGTAGATCGGGACGGTGACCAGGCCGCAGGACCAGGCGGCGAAGTCGAGCAGCGTCCACTCGTAGACGGTCCGTGCCATGACGGCGATCCGGTCGCCCGCTGCCAGCCCCTCGGCGATCAGCCCCTTGGCCAGCGCCAGCACCTCGTCGGCGAACCGGGCCGCGGTCACGTCCGTCCACCGGCCCCCGTCCGTGCGGCGGCTGAGGACGGTGTCGTCGGGGGCGAGGCGCGCGTTGTCGAAGGGCAGGTCGGCGAGCGAGCCGTGCCGCACGGGCGGGACGAAGGGCGGCACGGAGACCTCGCGCACCTCCCCGTCCAGCCGCTGGATCACGGGCTCCACGAGGACCGGCGTGCCGTCGTACGCCGTGGCGTGCACCACCATGGCGGCGGACGAGTGCGAACTGGACACGGGCGACTCCAGAGGCTCAACGGAGTTGCCCTGCGGGGAAGTTGCCGCAGGTCAGGGAGGAGGCGATCGTACGGTGCGCGCGTGATGAGGCGGTGAGGGTTCCAAGGTCGTACGGCGGCGGGGATGGGTCGGGGATGTGCAACCTCGTCGCATTTCTTGCCGATCTGACGGTACCAGCCGGTATGTTGAACATTTCTCACCTCCTGCTCGGCTATTACCTCGGGTAACCTGACTCCAGAGTAAGCACATTTCCGCCTGGGGAGAATGGACATGGCCGACCCCTATCTGCGCTTCGCCGGCACCGCGCCCGGCCGCTTCCACCCGCCGCCTGGGGCTGCCGCAGCCGGCGCCGCTGCACCGCTGGTCAGCCGGGCGGCCCGCACTGGACGGCGGCCTGCTCCACCTCACGGCCGGCAAGCCGGACCTCGATCTCGCGCCCGTGCTCGCCCGCACGGAACTGCCCGCGGCCACCGGCCACCCCGGCGCCGTCGTCCTCGACGCCACCGGGGTGCGGGACGTCGACGCGCTCGCCGAGGTGCACGCCGCGCTCCACCCCGTGGTGCGATCCGTCGCGAGCGGCGGCCGGATCGTCGTGCTGGGCTCGCCGCTCGACCCGGCCGACCACCACCAGGCCGCCGCGCAGCAGGCGTTGGAGGGGTTCGTGCGCTCGCTCGGCAAGGAGATCGGGCGCGGCCGCACCGTGAACCTGCTGCGCCTGACGGACGCCGTCGGCGCCGAGTCGACCCTGCGCTTCCTGCTCTCCCCCAAGTCCGCCTACGTCAGCGGGCAGGTGATCGGGACCGGTGCCGCCGCCCAGGACACCGGCGTCGACTGGGAGCGCCCCCTGGCCGGGCGCACCGCCCTGGTCACCGGGGGCGCCCGCGGCATCGGCGAGGCGGTCGCCGCGACGCTGGCACGGGACGGGGCCCGGGTCGTCGTACTCGACGTGCCGCAGGCCGAACAGGAGGCGCGGCGGGTGGCCGAACAACTCGGCGGCACGGCCCTCCTGCTCGACATCACCGCCGCGGACGCGGGCGAGCGGATCGCCGCCGCGCTCCCGGACGGGCTGGACGTGCTGGTCCACAACGCGGGCATCACCCGCGACCGCCGTCTGGTCAACATGCCCGCCGAGCGCTGGAGTCCGGTCCTGGAGGTCAACCTCGCGAGCGTGCTGCGGACGACGGACGCGCTGCTCGGGGCCGGGGCGGTCAGGCGCGGCGGGCGGATCGTCGCGACCGCCTCGATCGCCGGCCTCGCCGGAAACGCCGGGCAGACGAACTACGGCGCGAGCAAGGCCGGCGTCGTCGGCCTGGTCCGCTCCCTGGGGCCGCGCGCGCTCGCCGAGCACGGGGTGACCGTCAACGCGGTCGCGCCGGGATTCATCGAGACGAAGATGACGGCGGCCGTCCCGCTGTTCATCCGAGAGGCGGGGCGCCGCATGAACTCCCTTGCGCAGGGCGGGGTTCCGGCGGACGTCGCCGAGACCACGGCCTGGCTCGCGCACCCTGCGTCGGGCGCGGTCAACGGCCAGGTCGTCCGGGTCTGCGGCCAGAGCCTGCTGGGGGCGTGATGTCGACGTCCGTCGTCCTGCCCGGCTCCCCCGCTCTCGCGCCGCTGCTCGCCCGAGGCGCGGTGCTCTCCCCCTTCAAACACCCGCGCCCGGACGCCGACTTCCCCCGTGACCGGCTCGTCCTGCCCGGACTGCGCATCGACCTCGCACAACTGGCGGCCTACGAGCGGGTGTGCGGCATCCCCACCGGCGACGACGCGCTGCCGCTGACGTACCCGCATGTACTGGGCTTCCCGCTCGCGATGCGGCTGATGAGCGACCGTGACTTTCCGCTGCCGCTGCTCGGTCTTGTCCACACGTCGATCGAGATCACCCGGCGGCGGGCGCTCGCCGCCAC
Source organism: Streptomyces sp. NPDC048419 (assembly GCF_043200415.1). NCBI lineage: Bacteria > Bacillati > Actinomycetota > Actinomycetes > Kitasatosporales > Streptomycetaceae > Streptomyces > Streptomyces sp. NPDC048419. The sequence continues at coordinate 222,088 of NZ_JBICXT010000011.1, forward strand.
CGGGGTGTACGAACTCTCCGTCCACGTCGGCGGGTTGGAGCCCCACAGACGCGGCACCGAGGCGTCCGTGATCACCGAGGTGCGGACCGGCGGAGAGGTCGTGTGGGAGTCACGCAGCACCTATCTGGCGCGGCACCGGACCGAGCGGACGGACGAGCCGCGCCGGGCCGTGCGCGAGCCGCTGCCCGCCGTCGACGAATGGCACCTGAGCGGGGACGTCGGACGCCGCTACGGTGCCGCGTCCGGCGACCGCAACCCCATCCACATGTATCCGCTCACCGCCCGCCTGTTCGGCTTCCCGCGCGCCATCGCGCACGGCATGTGGACGGCGGCCCGCTGCCTCGCCGCGCACGGGGCGCCCGAACGCGCCCGTGTACAGGCGGAGTTCAGGGCGCCCGTGCTGCTGCCGGGCACGGTGACGTACGCGGCGCACGGGGGACGGTTCGAGCTGCGCGGTGGGGAGCGCGTCCATGTGAGCGGCGTCGTCGAGGACCTCAGCCCCGGCTGACGCTGACGCCACCGAGCAGGCCCCAGACGTCGATACGGACCGTCGGGCCGCCGGGCTCGGCCGGGCCGTCGTCCTTCACACCGCCCAGGCGGATGCCGTGCACCTCGACGCGGACGTCGGGACGGACCCGGAGGCTGACGCCGCCGATCAGGCTCAGCTTGGTGATGCGCACCTCGGCGCCGTCCGGGATGTCGATGTCGGTCAGGTCGATGTCGGCGCCGCCGACGAGGGAGACGGTGAGCGTGCGCTCGTGCAGGGTCTCGCCCTGGAGGCGGTGGCCGCCGATGAGGCTCACCTTGACGTCGGTCTTGTGCTGGTCGTCTGCGCCGCTGGTCTTCGTCATGGCCAAGAAGGTAAGGGCGGAGGGGTGCGTTCCCTCAGTGCCCTGCGTCCCGATCGGCGCATGACAGTTGTCACGCCTCCGCGGTGAGCGGGGGTGACCACGGCCGGCCCTCCATGAGGTTGCCCAGGCCCGCCCAGGCGAAGTTCATCAGGGTGGCCGCCGCCTGCCGGGCCGTGGTGCCGGGGGTGGCGTTGGCCCAGGCGGCGAGCGACTCGGCGGCGCCGACCAGGGCCTCGGCGAGCCCGGCGACCTCTCGTTCGGGCAGGTCGGGGTCGCGGTGCGCGTCCCGGGCCGCGACGACGATGAGCTGGGTGACGAACGCGACGATCTCCTCGCGCATCGCGGTCACCTCGGCCGCGAACGGTTCACGGGTACGGGCCTGCAGATGCAGCACCGCCCAGCCGTCGGGGTTGTGCGCGGTGTGCGTGAAGAACGCCCGCAGCCCCTCCCACAGTTGGCGGTCGGCGGGCAGCTCGGCCCGTACACCGGCCCGGACCGCCTCGACGAGCGCCGTCGCCTCCCGCCGGATACAGGCGGTGAACAGGTCTTCCTTCGAGTTCAGGTACAGATAGACCAACGGCTTGGACACACCCGCCAGTTCGGCGATCTCGTCCATCGACGCGGCCATGTACCCACGCTGCCCGAAGGTCCGCACGGCGGCGTCCAGCATCTGCTGCTCACGGACCGCCCGCGGCATGCGCTTGGTCTTCACGGCACCCATGGGAGAAGGGTAATTGGGCGGGCGTTCCCCGAGACCCCCGCTTGCCTCACGACTACGGGGTGTGCCCTCGACGGCTACGAGGTCTGGCCCTGCGCGCGGGCCGCGTCGTCCGCGCCGTCCTCCTGGCTGCGGTTGGCCTCCAGGTTGGCCTTGGCCCGGTCGACCCGCTCGACGATCTGCACCGAGGCCCGGTCGCGCTCCTTGCGCAGGACCACGAAGCTGATCGGGGCCGAGATCACCAGGGCCAGCAGGACGACCCACATGCCGTTGGACTCGCCGAGCCCGCGCGGGACGATGCCGGAGTAGACGAGGCCCCAGACGACCACGAGGCAGCCCGCGAAGATCCCGAGGCGCATCAGCGTGTAGCGGAGCATCTCAATCCACTCTTCCGTCTCTGACAGTTTCGAACGGCCTCAGAAGGGCCACCGTCCAGTGAAGCACGCCTGACCGGCGATCTTCCAGCGGGGTCAGGTCAGCGGCAGCAGCATGAAGACGTCGTCGCGGTCGTCGTCCGGGGCGACGCGGATGGCGCCGGGCACCCGCCCGACCTCCTTGTAGCCGCAGGAGCCGTAGAACCGCTCCAGGCCGTTGCCGCCGCGGCAGGTGAGCCGGATCGCGCCGATGCCGTCGAAGCCGCGGGCCGCGTCCTCGGCGGCGGCGAGCAGGTCGCGTCCGTATCCCCTGCCCTGGTGCCGGGGGTGCACCATCACCGTGTAGAGCCACACCCAGTGCTGCATCAGCCGGTGGGTGTTGAAGGCGAAGAAGGCGGTGGCCGCGACCTCGCCGGACTCGTCGTGGCCGACCAGCAGCCGGGTGCGGCCCTCGGCCATGCCGGCGAAGTGCTTCACGAGCTCCGGGCGTATGTCGTGCGCTGTGACCGGTGGCACGAAGCCGACCGAACCGCCCTCGTTCGAGACGTCCGCCCACAGCTCGAGGATGCCGTCGCGCAGAGCGGGAGTGACGGCGGGGTCAAGAGTGAAAGTAAGGGACACCGGGCCATGGTACGCATTACCTACAGCAGACGTGCCGCCGCTCCGAGATCCGAGACGAGCCCCTGGTACGCCGCCTCCCGGTCGTCCGCCCGCAGCACGGACGAGGGGTGCACGGTCGGCACGAGCCGCTCCGCGCGCCCGTGGATCTCCTCCTCCATGACCGTCCCGCGCACCTGCGTGACCCGGAACGACGAGCCCAGGAGCGCCTTCCCCGCGGTCGCGCCCAGCACCACGATCAGCTCGGGTTCGACGACCGCCAACTCGGCGGCGAGCCACGGCCCGCAGGCCGTCATCTCGCGGAGCGTGGGCGCCTTGTGGATACGGCGCTTGCCGGGCTCGGCCTGCGTGAACTTGAAGTGCTTGACGGCGTTGGTGACGTACGCGTCCGCCGGGTCGATGCCGGCTTCCTCGAGAGCGCGGTCGAGGAGTTTCCCGGCGGGGCCGACGAACGGCTTGCCCTGGCGGTCCTCCTGGTCACCGGGCTGCTCGCCGACGAGCATCACGCGCGCGTGTGCGTCGCCCTCGCCGAAGACGGTCTGCGTGGCGTCCCGGTGCAGGGGGCAGCCGCGACAGTCGGCGGCGGCTTTGCGTAGTGCCGGGAGCCCGCCCCGCTCAGGAAGAAAGGGTTCAGCGGTATAGGCATCCTCGGGCGCCTTGTCAGCCATGCGGCCCGAGTACCCCACCTGGGGCGCGGGGAACTGTGCGACCAGCCCCCACGCGCCCGCAGCCGAAGTAGCAGCCCTCACACCCGCATCGGCTGCGGCGACTCCCGGCGGGCGGGGTCCGGGGCGTCGTACTCGCGGATGATCTCGTAGCGCGTGTTCCGCTCCACCGGGCGGAAGCCGGCGTCGCGGATCAGGTCGAGGAGGTCCTCGCGGGTCAGCTTGTTCGGGGTGCCGTAGTTGTCGGCGTCGTGCGTGATCTTGTACTCGACGACCGAGCCGTCCATGTCGTCCGCGCCGTGCTGGAGCGCCAGCTGGGCGGTCTGCACGCCGTGCATGACCCAGAAGACCTTGACGTGCGGGACGTTGTCGAAGAGCAGGCGGGAGACCGCGAAGGTCTTCAGGGCCTCGGCGCCGGTGGCCATCTGGGTGCGGGCCTGGAGGCGGTTGCGGACCTTGCCGTCCTTCATGTCCACGAAGTCGTGCTGGTAGCGCAGCGGGATGAAGACCTGGAAGCCGCCCGTCTCGTCCTGGAGCTCACGCAGGCGCAGCACGTGGTCCACGCGGTGGCGCGGCTCCTCGATGTGGCCGTAGAGCATGGTGCACGGGGTCTTCAGGCCCTTCTCCTGCGCCAGGCGGTGGATGCGCGACCAGTCCTCCCAGTGGGTGCGGTGGTCGACGATGTGCTGCCGGACCTCCCAGTCGAAGATCTCGGCGCCGCCGCCGGTCAGCGACTCCAGGCCCGCGTCGATCAGCTCGTCGAGGATCTCGGAGGCGGACAGCCCGGAGATCGTCTCGAAGTGGTGGATCTCGGTCGCCGTGAAGGCCTTCAGGGAGACGTCCGGCAGGGCGGCCTTCAGCTCCCGCAGCGAGCGCGGGTAGTAGCGCCACGGCAGGTTCGGGTGCAGGCCGTTGACGATGTGCAGCTCGGTGAGGTTCTCACCCTCCATCGCCTTGGCGAGCTTGACCGCCTCCTCGATGCGCATCGTGTACGCGTCCTTCTCGCCCGGCTTGCGCTGGAAGGAGCAGTAGGCGCAGGACGCCGTGCACACGTTGGTCATGTTGAGGTGGCGGTTGACGTTGAAGTGGACGACGTCGCCGTTCTTCCGCGTCCGCACCTCGTGCGCGAGGCCGCCGAGCCATGCCAGGTCGTCCGACTCGTACAGCGCGATGCCGTCCTCGCGGGTCAGGCGTTCCCCCGCCCTGACCTTCTCCTCCAGCTCACGCTTGAGCCCGACGTCCATGCCCACACCTTTCTCCGACGACACCGACAACCGTACGTCCCGTCCGCTACACCTCTTCGGGCAGCTCCCCGACCCGGTTCTCCCACTTCGTGGAGAGAATGATCGTGGTACGGGTGCGGGAGACACCCTTGGTGCCGGACAGCCGGCGGATGATCTTCTCCAGGCCGTCCACGTCCGCCGCCCGCACCTTGAGCATGTACGAGTCGTCGCCCGCGATGAACCAGCAGTCCTCGATCTCGGAGAGGTCCTTCAGCCGCTGGGCCACGTCCTCGTGGTCGGTGGCGTCGGACAGCGAGATGCCGATGAGGGCGGTGACGCCGAGGCCGAGCGAGGCGGCGTCGACTGTGGCGCGGTAACCGGTGATGACACCGGCCGCCTCCAGCCGGTTGATGCGGTCGGTGACACTGGGTCCCGACAGGCCGACGAGGCGTCCCAGCTCCGCGTAGGAAGCCCGGCCGTTCTCCCTCAGGGCCTGGATGAGCTGCCTGTCCACCGCGTCCATGCGATCGAAGCCTTCCGCTGAAGAGTTCCTGAAGTGATGAGAGGTGCTGGGGGTGCCGCGGCGTGCGCTACTCGCCCGTCCCGCGGTGCAGTTCGCCCTTCCAGCGCCGGTACAGACCGTGCTCGACGCCCGCCGCGTCCAGCACCCGTCCGCCGACGAAGTCCACGAGGTCCTGGATGTGGGCGGCCCCCGCGTAGAAGCCCGGTGAGGCGGGCACCACGCTCGCGCCGGCGTCGTCCAGCGCGACCAGGTGCCGGAGGGTCTGGCCGTTCAGCGGGGTCTCCCGTACGGCCACGACCAAGGGACGGCGTTCTTTGAGGGTGACGCTCGCCGCCCGCTGCAGCAGATCCTTGGACAGCCCGAGCGCGACACCCGCGACACAGGCCGTGGAGGCGGGCACGATCAGCATGCCCTTGGTGCGGTACGACCCGGAGGACGGTCCGGCCGCGAGGTCGCCCGCGTTCCAGTACCGCACGTCCGAGAGGTCGGTCGCGAAGGCCCCGGGCTTGCCGTCGGCGCCCCGGGTCAGCCATTCCCGCAGGTCGTCCTGCCAGTGCGCGTCCCGGAAGGCGATGCCGGTCTCGTCCAGCAACGTCAGCCGCGAGGCCCGCGAGACGACGAGGTCCACGCTCTCGCCGGCGTCGAGGAGTGCTCGCAGCACCGACGCGGCATATGGCGTGCCGGAGGCGCCGGAGACCCCTACGATCCAAGGCGTACGCGGCGTCTCTCCTGGCTTGACTGGGTTCACAACACCGAGCCTATCCGGCGTCGCAGGATGGGAACCGGCCAAGGGGTCCGGTCGTTCCCCGGAGGGGACGAGCGAGTGGTGGGGGGTGCCATGCCGGGTACGGAGCTCGAGTGGTCGCGCAGCGACCGTGCGAAGGCCGCGGCCAAGCTGATGGTGGGCTGGGTCGCGCTGCTGTGGCTGCTGGAAGTGGTCGACGTGCTCAGCGGCCACGCGCTGGACGGCCTGGGCATCACGCCGCGCGAACCGTCCGAGCTGATCGACGTCGTCCCCGCCGCGTTCATCCACTTCGGCTTCGCCCATGTCGCCGCCAACAGCGTGCCCTTGCTGGTCATGGGCTTCCTCGCGGCCCTGGGCGGCCTGCGCAGGTTCGCGACCCTGTGTCTCGCGATCATCGTGGCCGACGGACTCGGCGTGTGGCTGATAGCCCCGGCACACACCAACACCGCGGGCGCCTCCGGCCTCATCTTCGGCCTCTTCAGCTTCCTGCTGGTCAACGGCTTCGTGGAGCGCCGCCCGCTCGGCGTCCTGGTCGGGCTGCTGGTGGGGGCGGTCTGGGGCGGCTCGATCCTGCTGGGCATGTCCCCGCTGCAGACCGGCGTGAGCTGGCAGGCCCATCTGATCGGCCTGGCGGCGGGAGTGACGGCGGCGTTCTGGTTCCGCCACGGCACGCCTGCGGCGCCCGGGCGGTGAGATCCGCACACCCGGTCCGATGAGATCCGCGCCCCTGCCCGGTGAGATCCGCGTCCCTGCCCGGTAAGAGGCGGGCCCCCTCCCGGCAGGCCGCGGGCCCTCTCCCGGCAATGGGCCTTGTCCCTGCAACGGGCTGGCCTTCTCCCGGCAATGGGCGGACCCTCTCCCGGCGATCCGGCACGGCGTCTTCCGGTGGCGGCCGCCTCGGCGAGCATGCGCGGCCACTTCCTGGCCGCCGGGCCCTCTCTCCTGCTTCCGCCGCCGCACGCCTGCGGCGCCCGGGGGGTGAGATCCGCGCACCCTGCCCCGTGAGAACGGCTCAGACGGTGAGGCCGCGCACCAGCAGGTCCAGCAGCGCGCACGCGAACAGGGCGATGCCGATGAAGCCGTTGACGCTGAAGAACGCCCTGTTGAGGCGGGACAGGTCGTGCGGGCGGACGATGGAGTGCTCGTACACGAAGGCGCCGGCGACGATCATCAGGCCGAACCAGAAGAAGCCGCCCGCGTCCGTGGTCACCGCGTAGGTGACGAGCAGCGCCATGACCGCGGTGTGGCAGACGCGGGCGCCCCAGATGGCGGCCGGGATTCCGAAGCGGGCCGGGACCGACATGACGCCGATCTCACGGTCGGTCTCGACGTCCTGACAGGCGTAGATCAGGTCGAAGCCGCCGATCCAGATGCCGACCGCGAGGCCGAGGATCACCGCGTCCCAGGACCACTCCCCGCTGATCGCCAGCCAGCCGCCGACCGGGCCCATCGCCTGGGCGAGACCGAGGATGGCCTGCGGGAAGTTCGTGAACCGCTTGCCGTAGGGATAGACCACCATCGGGATCACGGCGATCGGGGCCAGGGCGAAGCAGAGCGGGTTGAGCAGGGCCGCCGATCCCAGGAAGACCACGACCGCGATCAGCGCGCCCGTCCAGGCGTGCTTGACCGACATCGCGCCGGTGACCAGCTCGCGGTGCGCGGTCCGCGGATTCCGGGCGTCGATCTCGCGGTCGATGATCCGGTTGACCGCCATCGCGAAGGTGCGCAGGCCCACCATGCAGATGGTGACCAGGAGCAGCCGCCCCCAGTGGATGTTCCGGTCCCACTCGAACATCGCCGTGAGGGCGGCGATGTAGGCGAAGGGCAGGGCGAACACCGAGTGCTCGATCATCACCAGACGGAGGAACGCCTTGGTTCTTCCTGGCTGCGGGATCGCGGCGGAAGCGCTGCTCACAGGCCGTACTCCTTCCATCGGCGGTCGACCTTCGCCGCCGTCTCGGGATCGGACAGGACCATGTCGGGCCAGCCGCCGTCGCGCGTGTAGCCCTCCTCGGGCCACTTCTTCGTCGCGTCGATCCCGGCCTTCCCTCCCCAGAACTGCTGGTAGGAGGCGTGGTCGAGATGGTCGACGGGGCCTTCGACGACGCTGAGATCACGGGCGTAGTCCGTGTTGCCGAGGGCGCGCCAGGCGACCTCGTGCAGATCGTGGACGTCGCAGTCCGAGTCCACCACCACGATCAGCTTCGTCAGGGACATCATGTGTGCCCCCCAGACAGCGTGCATCACCTTTTGGGCGTGCTTGGGGTATTTCTTGTCGATCGAGACAATCGCGCAGTTGTGGAAACCGCCGGCTTCCGGCAGGTGGTAGTCCACGATGTCCGGCACGATGATCTTCAGCAGCGGGAGGAAGAACCGCTCCGTCGCACGCCCCAGCGGTCCGTCCTCCGTCGGAGGGCGGCCTACGACGATCGACTGAAGCAGCGGCCGCTTGCGCATCGTCACGCAGTCGATGGTCAGCGCGGGGAACGGCTCCTGCGGCGTGTAGAAGCCGGTGTGGTCGCCGAAGGGCCCCTCGGGCAGCATCTCGCCGGGCTCCAGCCAGCCCTCGATGACCACCTCGGCCTGCGCCGGGACCTGCAGCGGAACGGTCTTGCAGTCGACCATCTCGATCCGCCTGCCGGCGATGAACCCGGCGAAGAGGTACTCGTCGATGTCGCCGGGGAGCGGGGCCGTGGAGGCGTAGGTCACCGCGGGCGGGCAGCCGAAGGCGATCGCGACCGGCAGCCGCTCGCCCCTGCTCGCCGCCACCTGGTAGTGGTTGCGGCTGTCCTTGTGGATCTGCCAGTGCATGCCGATGGTGCGCCGGTCGTGGCGCTGGAGGCGGTACAGCCCGAGGTTGCGGATGCCGGTCTCGGGGTCCTTGGTGTGCGTGAGGCCGAGGTTGAAGAAGGAGCCGCCGTCCTGGGGCCAGGTGAACAGCGCGGGCAGGGCGTCGAGGTCGACGTCGTCGCCGGTGAGCACGACCTCCTGCACAGGGGCGTCCTTCACCTTCTTCGGCGGTACGTGCGTCATCGCGCCGAGCTTGCCGAAGGCCTCCCGCACGCCGACGAAGCCGTGCGGCAGCTCGGGGCGCAGCAGTCCGCCGATCCGGTCGGAGATCTCTCCGTACGACTTCAGGCCCAGCGCCTTCAGGAGCCGGCGGTCGGTGCCGAAGACGTTCATCGCGAGGGGCATGGACGAGCCCTTCACGTTCTCGAAGAGCAGTGCGGGGCCGCCCGCCTTCTGCACGCGGTCGACGATCTCCCCGACCTCCAGGTACGGATCGACCTCGGTCTTGACGCGCTTGAGGTCGCCCTCGCGTTCCAGTGCCCTGAGCAGGGAGCGAAGATCGTCGTAAGCCATGCGTCCCAGTATCGGCCACCCGCTAACCTGACCCCGTCACCGGGGCCGGACAGCGCCTCGCCACCGTCTGTTGGGGGATCGCACCACCATGCTCAGGTATCTGCCGTTCCTGCTGGTCCTGGCGCTGTGGATCTTCGCTTTCATCGACTGCCTGAACACTCCGGAGGAACAGGTGCGCGGGCTGCCCAAGGTGGTCTGGGTGCTCATCATCCTGTTCTTCGGCGAGGTGCTGGTCGGCCCGATCGCCTGGCTCGTGGCGGGCAAGGTCCGGCACGCCCCCACGGGCGGCGCCACGCCCTCCGAGTGGCACCGCAGCCACCGCACCCGGTTCGTCGCCCCCGACGACAACCCCGAGTTCCTGAAATCCCTTCGCGAGGAGAACAAGAAGGACGAGACCCTCCTCAAGGACTGGGAGGCGGACCTGCGCCGCCGCGAGGAGGAGCTGCGGCGGCGGGAGCAGGGAAACCGGGAGAGCCAGGAGAACGAGGACAAGGGGTAGCTCATCCCGCGTCCGACGGCTCGGCCTGATCGGCGTGTTCGACCCTGATGTACCTGCTGCCGCTCTCCCCGTAGGCCTCCTTGAGGATCGGGCCCGCCCGGCCGGGATCGTCGACCCCGACATGGACGAACCCCCGCTCGTCCGCGGCGACTTCGCGCAGGACGAAGGTGCCGTCCCAGCGATGCATGTCGTCGGCGATCCGGTCGGACAGGGCGTCGAGCGTCCTCCCGCTGACGTCGGCCTCGTGCAGCCGCACCGTCACGCCTCGCACGGCGCTGCCGCAGACCTCGTCGTCGAAGGCGGCGGAAGGGATGCGCCAGACGTCGGCCGTCCGGTGGACCTCGTCGACGGAGAGACCCGTGTAGACGTCCGGGTACTTCGTCCGGGCCAGCTCGCCGATGTGTGCGACGACGCGTGTCAGCGGGGTGCCGCCGTCGCGGTCGGGCAGGCTTTCGGCTGGGCGGGTGCCGGCACAAGTCCGGTTCGTGGCAACGGGCTTGACGCCTCCCGGGTCCACCCCGAGCCCGCCGTCGGTGTGGCCGGTGCGCAGCGCGTCGGCGTACAGACCCGTGGCCACCAGCAGGGCTACCGTCGCCCCGGCCGACGCGATCCAGGTGCGCTTCCTCATGGTCCCTCCGTCCGCTGCCTTCGGACTGTGACGCCGGAGGGGGTGGAGACGTTCAGGCGGTCGGATCGTCCCGCAGGACCAGGGCGAGCAGTCCCGGGAAACGCGCGTCGAACTCCGTCCGGCGCAGCCGGTTGACCCGTCGGGCCCCCTCGTCGCGCTGCTCCACCAGCCCGGCGCCCCGCAGTACCGCGAAGTGGTGGCTGAGGGCCGCCTTGCCGACGGGTACGTCGAAGCTGCCGCAGCTGCGGGTCCAGTCGGCCGAGGCCGCCAACTCCCTTACGAGGGTGAGGCGTACGGGATCGGCGAGGGCGGCGAACGCCGTCAGGACGGGGACCTCGTCGGGGTGCGTATGGCCGGGGGCGGCCCGATGACCGGTGGTGCGCTGCGCCACGCCCTGCTCCTTGCCGAGGACTCGCTCGCCGGGTAATCGCTATCCGAGTGTCCGCTTGCCGAGTATCCGCTTGCCGAGTGTTCGATGAAAACCATACACTCAGCAGTGTTCGCTTCCTATCGAACACTCGTGAGGAGTGCTGTCATGCGCGCGGTCGAGTTCCAGGAGTACGGCGGACCCGAGGTCCTGAAGGTCGTGGAGGCGGAGGTGCCCGAGCCGGGCCCCGGCCAGGTGAGCCTCGACGTGGCGTACACCGGGGTGAACTTCGCGGACCTCAAGGCGCGCGCCGAGGGATACCGCGTGCCCCGACTCCCGTTCGTACCGGGCCTGGAGGCGTCCGGCCGGATCCGCGCGCTCGGCGCGGGCGTCACCGGACTGTCCGCCGGGCAGGAGGTGACGGCGCTGACGGAGGGCGGCGCCTACGCGGACGTGCTGCTCGCGCCCGCCTCGACCGTGTTCCCGGTCCCGGCCGGGGTCGGACTGCGTACGGCGGCGACGCTGCCCACCGTGCTGCCGACGGCGTACGCCCTCGTCCATTCCGTCGGCCGGCTCCAGCCCGGCGAGACGGTGCTCGTGCAGGGCGCGGCGGGCGGAGTGGGCACCGTGGTGGGGCAGTTGGCGAAGGCGGCGGGCGCCGGGGCGGTGTACGGAGTGGTGTCGGGCGCGGCCAAGGCGGACTACGCCCGCGAGCAGGGGTACGACGAGGTGTTCGTCGGCGAGTTCACCGAGGCGGTGCGGACCGCGACCGGCGGCCGTGGCGTCGACCTCGCACTCGATCCCGTCGGCGGCGAGACCCTCCGCGGCAGCCTCGCCTCGCTCGCGGTCTTCGGGCGTCTGGTCTCCTTCGGCAACGCGAGCTCGGCCCCGGCCTGGACCGTGGGGCAGGCCGAGCTGTATCCCTCCGGTGTCTCGGTGGGCGGCTTCTCGATCCTGACCCTGGCGAAGACGGCCCCCGGCGAGCTGCGCGCCCTGGCCGACCGGGCCTTCGCCAAGGCCCTGGACGGCACCGTGTCGCTGCCCGTCACCGCCGAGTTCGGCTTGGAGGAGGCGGCGGAGGCGCACCGCCTGATGGGCACGCGCACCAGCACGGGCAAGCTCCTGCTCAGGGCGAACGGCGAGTAGCGGGTCAGCCCTCCGGGTCCGCCTCCAGCCACGTCAGCTGGAGGTCGTCCAGGAGCGACTGCCCCGGCCGCCCCGAGGCGTGCGCGTTGATCTCCACCTGGACCGTCGCCCAGCACGCGAGGCTCATGGCGAGGACCCGCAGTCCGTCCGTGCCGTACCGGTCCAGGACGTCGTCGGCGCAGTCGAGCGCCTCCTGGGCGACGCGTTCGGCGGGGTAGCTGCCGACCGCACGGCGCAGCAGGTCGATGGAGAGACGGGAGACCTCCGGAGCGATGGCGGACAGATGCCGGTCCTCTTCTTCGTCCACGCCGTCACACTAGGGGACCTGGTCGTTCTCGTACGGATTCCGCCATGAATCTGCCAGTTGGTGAAGATCCGGCAACGGGCGACGGCGGGCCCGAAGCGGATCCGCACCCGCTGGTCAAGGGGTACGGCCCGGTGGCGGCGACGCACATCATGCGGTCGGTGCACGCCGGCGACGTCGCCGGCGCCCTCGCCCTGGTGGACGCCGCACATGCCGCCCCGCACACCGAGCCGACGGATCCACGCGCGGCGACCGCGGCGCCGGAGGCGCTGGCGGGGGTGGGCGGCGATCACCGCGCACGGGGAGGCGCTGACCTCCACGGCCGGCTCCCGATCGCCGGGCCGCTGGACAATTCGCGGGGAATTTTGACACGGTGAGGCGCACCGGCCCGTAATCGAACACGTGGCCGATGACGCCGAAAGGGAGGCTTCGTGCCCCTCTCCTTCTACGCAGCGCAGAGCACCTTCTCCGACCCCGGTGAACTCGTCACCCACTACGCCGACCTGCCGTCTGATCCGGCCCAACTCGCCCGCATCACACGGGACTTGCTCATCCACCGCCTGGAAGACGGCATCTTCGGCCACACCCACCCGTCCGACCGCCTGCACAACGACGCCGAGACCCGCTACGTCGACGACATCCTGCGCGTCCTCGTCTCGCGCGACGACGCACCGCTGGCCCAACGGCGCGCGCTCGAGGGCCGGTTCGTCGGGACCTGCCGGGACTTCGCGCTGCTGCACTGCTCGTTCCTGCGCCACGCCGGCATCCCCGCCCGCACCCGGAGCGGCTTCGCCGACTACTTCGGGGACGGCCGCTTCCACGTCGACCACGTCGTCACCGAGTACCTGGACGAGGAACGGGGCTGGCTGCTCGCCGACCCCGAGCTCGCCGACCCCTTCGTCGCCGGCCACTGGAACGTGGACTTCGACCCGATGGACGTCCCGCGCGACCGCTTCCTCGTCGCGGGCGAGGCCTGGCGGGCGATCCGGGAGGAGGGCGCGGACCCGGAGACCTTCGGACTGCATCCGCCGGAGCAGGGCCCGTTCTGGGGCGAGCGGTTCGTCTCGGGCAACGTCCGGCTCGACCTGGCCGCACTGAACAAGGTGGAGCCGCTGCTCTGGGACGTCTGGGGCGAGGCCGAGGGCGAACCCGGAGATCCCCTGCCCGAGCCGGCCCGCCTCCTCTACGACCGCGTCGCCCCCGTCGTCAGCGGTGACATCTCCTTCGACGCCGTACGGAAGCTGTTCACCGAGGACGACGTCCTGCGCACTCCGAGGACGGTGACGTGCTACGCCCCCTTCAACGGGCCGAGCCGGGTGACTCTGCGCTGACCGCCCGCCCTCCTGGGCCCGAGTGCGGCGTTGCCCGGACGCCCCGCCCCCTGGACAGTGGGAGACATGGATCAGGCACAGGCACGCACCTGGCTCACCACCGCCGTCGAGGAGGCCCGCGCCGGACTCGCGGAAGGCGGCATCCCGATCGGCGCCGCACTCTACGGAGCCGACGGCACCCTCCTCGGCCGCGGCCGCAACCGGCGCGTCCAGGACGGCGACCCCTCCATGCACGCGGAGACGGCCGCGTTCCGCGCGGCGGGACGGCAGCGCACGTATCGCGGGACGACCATGGTCACCACGCTCTCGCCGTGCTGGTACTGCTCCGGGCTGGTCCGACAGTTCGGCATCTCGCGGGTCGTGGTCGGCGAGGCGGCGACCTTCCACGGCGGGCACGACTGGCTGGCCGGGCACGGCGTGGACATCGTGCTGCTCGACGACCCCCAATGCGTCGGGATGATGCGCGACTTCATCGAGAGGGAACCGGCGCTGTGGAACGAGGACATCGGTGAGTGACTCCCCCGCCCCGCGCATCCCGGCCATCGACCTGCGGCCCTGGACGTCCGGCGGCCCCGAGGACCGCGCCAGGATCGCCCGCACCGTCGACGCCGCCCTCCAGACCGCCGGATTCCTGCTGGTCACCGGCCACGGTGTGGACCCCGGACTGCGCTCACGCATACGGGAGTCGGCCCGCGCCTTCTTCCGCCTGCCGGCGGAGACGAAGAGGGCCTACGAGGCGAAGGTCGGCGGCCGCGGCTGGCTCGGCCCCGGCGCGGAGGCCAACGGCTACGCGGAGGGGACCGAGACCCCGCCGGACCTGAAGGAGTCGCTGACCTTCGCGACCCACGAGCCCTTCGAGGACCCGGTCGTCAACGCGGAGTGGTACGCGCCCAACGTGTGGCCCGCGGAGGTGCCGGAACTGAAGGGGCTGTGCGAGGCGTACCTGGAGCAAATGGCCGGGCTGGAGAAGCAATTGCTCTCCCTGCTCGGCGAGGCCCTCGGGGTCGCTCCGGACTTCTTCGCCCGGCACATGGACCACCCGACGTACGGCTTCAACATCAACTGGTATCCGGGCACGGAGGTCGTCGGCGAGCCGCAGCCGGGGCAGTTCCGCATCGGCCCGCACACCGACTTCGGCACGGTGACCATCCTCGACCGGCAGGCCGGCAGGGGCGGTCTTCAGGTCTACACGGACGAGGGCGGCTGGGAGGACGCGCCGTACGACCCCGAAGCCTTCACCGTCAACATCGGCGACCTGCTGGCCCGTTGGACCGGCGACCGCTGGCGCTCGGGGCGGCACCGGGTGCTGCCGCCGCCCGCGGACGCGCCCGCCGAGGAGCTGATGTCCCTGGTCTACTTCGGCGAGTGCACCCCGGGCACCCTGGTGGAGTCCCTGCCCGCGCCGGTGGGGCGGGTGGCGCACCCGCCCGTCGACTCGCACGTGTACCTGCGCGCGAAGCTGGACTCGATCACCGTGGGCTGAGCGCGCCGCCCGCTCGGCTCACACGCCCGCGTAGGAGTGCTTGCCGGAGACGAAGATGTTGACGCCGTAGTAGTTGAACAGCCAGCAGCCGAAGGCGATCAGGGCCAGGTAGGCGGCCTTGCGGCCCTTCCAGCCGGCGGTGGCGCGGGCGTGCAGGTAGCAGGCGTACGCGACCCAGGTGATGAACGCCCAGGTCTCCTTCGGGTCCCAGCCCCAGTAGCGGCCCCAGGCCGACTCGGCCCAGATCGCGCCCGCGATGATCGTGAACGTCCACAGCGGGAAGACCGCGGCGTTCAGGCGGTAGGCGAACTTGTCGAGGGACGAGGACGCGGGCAGGCGCTCCAGGAAGGACGTCGCGAAGCGGCCGGGCGTGCCGCCGTTCTCCAGCTTGGTCTCGTAGGAGTCCTTGAAGAGGTAGAGCAGCGTGCCCGCCGCGCCCACGTAGAAGACCGCGCCGCACAGGATGGCGGTGGAGACGTGGATGTAGAGCCAGTACGAGTGAAGGGCGGGAACCAACTGGTCGCTGGCGGTGTACAAGACAGTGACGGCGATGCCGAGATCGAGGAGGACCGTCGTGACCAGGAACAGGCCGAGCCAGCGGACGTTCTTCTTCAGCGCCAGCAGCGTGAGGTACACACCGACGGCGACGGTGGAGAAGGTGATGTTGAACTCGTACATGTTGCCCCACGGCGCGCGCTGCACCGAGGCCGCGCGGGCGATCACGCCGACGAGGTGGACCAGAAAGGCGAGCACCGTGAGCGAGATGGCGATACGCCCGTAGAGGTCGCCCTGCTCGTCCCCGCCGTGCGCCCCGGGCCCGTCGGGCACGTCACGGGACCCGGCCGAGGACCGTACGACGACCTTGGGCCGCTCGAGCACGGCCGTACCGCCCGCCGTCTGCACGGTGACGGCCGGGGCCCCCTTGCTCTTCCCCGTCGTGGTCAGCGCGGCCGCGGTGCGCGCGACCTTGCTGCGGCTGCCGAAGAGCCACTCGGCGATGTAGGCGAAGAAGGCCAGGGTGTAGACGGCCATCGCGGAGTAGATCAGCGTGTTGCTGATGTTCGCGAGGTGTTCGTTGGCAGCGGTGGCCAACTCGGTTCCGGCGGCGAGAGTCACTGCTCAGCCCCTTCGGCAGGTACGACTTGGGGGTCGGGGGTGGTGTCGTGGTCTGGGGAGTCGTCGGGCTCGGGTGCGCCCGGCGCCTGGTCGTACAGGATTCCGGCGAGGTCGCCGAGTTCCTCGGGTACCTTCGCGGACTCGCTGCGGCCGAGTCCGGCCATCTCCACGACCGTCACGCCGTCGGCGCCCCGGACCGCCCGCACCCAGACGCGGCGGCGCTGGATGAACAGGGAGCCGGCGAGGCCGAAGATGGCGGCGAGCGCGCCGCCGAGCGCCCAGGCGGTGCCGGGCTGCTGGACGACCTGGAAGTTCGCCCACTCCTTGGTGCCCTCGTAGGTGATCGTGCCCGCGCCGTTCGGGAGCGTCATGGTCTGGCCCGGCTTCAGGTTGTCCCTGAGCTGGGCGCCCTTGGCGTCCTTGAAGCCCTTCACATGCGACTTGTCGAGCTGGTACACGCTCTGCGGGATACCGGAGTCGACGCCGAGGTCGCCGTAGTACGGCGTGAGGTTCAGGACCGGGTTCCTCAGCGCCGGGAAGGTGGAGGCCGTCTCGCTGCCCTTGGTGTAGGTGGGCAGCAGGAAGGCCGAGATGCCCAGCTGCTGGCTGACGCCCTTGGCGTTCTTGTAGCCGTCGAGGACCTTGATCACGCCGGTGGAGGTGACGTTGGAGTCGAGCGGAAGGAGGGGGACGGCGTCGCGGTAGACGACCTTGCCCCTGCCGTCGCGGACGGTGATGAGCGGTGCGTAACCGTGGGCGGTGAGATAGACGTTGGCGTCGCCGATCTGCAGCGGCTCGTTGACCTTGACGAGGTCCTTGTGGTCCTTGCCGTAGGCGCCCTTGCTGTAGGTGAGGGCGGCCTGGTAGGTGCGCGGGGTGCCCTTGTTGGGGCCGCTGGCCTCGTAGGTCCCGGTGAACTTGTCCAGGGTGAAGCTGAACGGCACCAGGTCGTCGGAGGTGAAGAGGTTGCCGGACTTGAAGTCGTCGTACTGCGTGGTGGTGTTGGAGAAGCCGTCGCCCTCGACGATCAGCTTGTTGCCTTCGGACTTGAAGAGCTGGCCCCAGGCGAAGGCGATCAGCAGCACGATCAGCGCGATGTGGAAGGCGAGGTTGCCGATCTCGCGCAGATAGCCCTTCTCGGCGGCGACGGCGTCACCGGCGCGGTGCGCGCGGAACCGGCGCTTCTTCAGCAGGGCGAGCGCGGCCTCGCGGACCTGCTCGGGCTCGGCCTCGGTCCGCCAGGTCGTGTAGGCGGGCAGCCGGGTCAGCCGCTTGGGCGCACCCGGCGGGCGGCCGCGCAGCTGCCCGACGAACTGATAGGTGCGCGGGATGATGCAGCCGATGAGGGAGACGAACAGCAGGATGTAGATCGCGGAGAACCACACCGAGCCGTAGACGTGGAACAGGCCGAGCCGGTCGTAGACCGGCGCGAGGAAGGTGTGGGCCTTGCGGAAGTCGGCGACCTTGGTCTCGTCGGTGCCGGCCTGCGGGATCAGCGAGCCCGGGATCGCGCCGAGCGAGAGGAGCAGGAGCAGGAGCAGGGCGACCCGCATGGAGGTGAGCTGCCGCCAGAACCAGCGCGCCCAACCGATCACGCCCAGCGAGGGCAGGTTCGGCAGGTACTCCTTGGGGGCGGTGGACAGCTGCGAGCCGGCCGCACCGAGGTCGTCGTCGGCCCGCTCGGCGCTCGTGCCGGACGCGGTCTTTGGAGTGGTGCTCATCGAGTCAGATCCCCACAGTGAAGCCGGCGGACCAGGACTGCATGTCCTGCACGAGGCGGTCCCAGGCGCCGGTGAGCAGCAGCAGACCGGTCACGATCATCATCGTGCCGCCGATCCGCATCACCCAGACGTAGTGGCGCTTGACCCAGCCGAAGGCGCCGAGCGCCTTGCGGAAGGCGACCGCGGCGAGCACGAACGGCACTCCGAGGCCGAGGCAGTAGGCGACGGTCAGTATCGCACCGCGCCCCGCGCTGGACTGCTGGGAGGACAGGGCCAGCACGGAGGCGAGGGTGGGTCCGATGCACGGCGTCCAGCCGATGCCGAACAGCGCGCCGAGGAGGGGGGCGCCGGCGAGTCCGGCCACAGGCCGCTTGTGGAGGCGGAATTCGCGCTGGCTCATCCAGGGCATGAGGCCCATGAAGAAGACACCCATGACGATCATGAGCGCGCCCAGCACCTTCGACAGGACGCCCTTGTTGTCCTGCAGCGTGTCGCCGAAGAAGCCGAAGAGGGCACCGCTGGAGACGAACACGGCGGTGAACCCGAGCACGAAGAGCGAGGCGCCGGCGACCATCCGCCCGCGCCGGGCCTCGGCCAGATCGGTGCCGGTGACGCCGGTCACGTACGACAGATAGCCGGGCACCAGCGGCAGGACGCACGGGGAGAAGAAGGAGACGAGGCCGCCGAGGAGCGCGATGGGCAGGGCTGTCAGCAGGGCGCCGTTGAGCACCGTGTCGTTGAGGCCCGGCTCGGCGAGCGTGGTGAGTGGGCTCACGTCACTTCTCCGCGAGGACCGGGGCGATCATCTTGCGCAGCTTGTCATCGCTGAGCGCGGCGAGCGAACGCGCGGCGATCTTGCCCTCCCGGTCGAGGACGAGCGTGGAGGGGATCGCCTGCGGATTGAGGGTGCCTCTCTTGAAGCGGAGCATCAGCTTGCCCGTGGGGTCGTACAGGCTGGGGAAGCTGACGCCGTACTTCTCCTCGAAGGCGCGGGCGCTCGCGGTGCTGGTGTCGCGGGTGTTGATACCGACGAACTGGACGCCCTTGCGCTGGAGGTCCTGGGAGACCTTCTCGAAGCCCGGCGCCTCTGCTCGGCAGGGGGGACACCAGGAGCCCCACACGTTCAGGACGACGATCTTGCCCTTGTAGGAGGTGACGTCGAGCTGTTTGCCGTCAACGGTCTTGCCGGACAGGTCGGGCGCTACTGCGCGCTCGCCCTTCTTGGCGGTGGAGA
This sequence comes from Streptomyces sp. NPDC048419, assembly GCF_043200415.1. Taxonomy (NCBI): domain Bacteria; kingdom Bacillati; phylum Actinomycetota; class Actinomycetes; order Kitasatosporales; family Streptomycetaceae; genus Streptomyces; species Streptomyces sp. NPDC048419. Next base: position 240,997 of record NZ_JBICXT010000011.1, read on the forward strand.
TGCCGTCCTTGCCCATGACGAAGTTGGTGTCACCGCCTCCGCCGGAGGTCCCTCCGGACGAGCAGGCGGACATCAGCAGCGCGGCGACCGCGGCACCGGCGGTGGTCAGGACGACGCGGCGGTGTGCGCGGTTCGAGCGCATGGGGGCGCGGCTGGCGGCACTCATGTGAAAAGTTTCGCATGTCCGTTCCGGGGATCTTGCGCACCCCCCTCGCGGGGGGATTTCCGCCTCTCAGGCGGCCTGCCCGGAGGGCGAGGAGGAGGACGACGGGGCGGCCTGGAGGAAGGTCTTCCAGCCGCCGGCCGGCGCCTGTCCGACGTCAAGGGTGCGCAGCTTGCCGAGCACCTCGGGCTTCTGCACGTCCATCCAGTCGACGAACTGCCGGAAGGAGACGAGGCGTACGTCCGCGCCCTTCTCCTTCTCCCGCGCGATGTGCTTGAAAGCCTCCTCGACGGCGTCCATGTAGATGCCGCCGTTCCAGTGCTCGAAGTGATTGCCGACGAAGAAGGGTGCCCGGTTGGTCTCGTATGCCCGCTTGAAGCCGGATATGTAGGCGTTCGCGGACTGGGTGCGCCAGGCCGGGTAGTTGTAGGCGGGCGCGTTGGTCGAGTTGACCGACTGGTTGGCGAGCATGTTGTAGTCCATCGAGAGCACCTCGAAGCTGCGCCCGGGGAACGGGATCTGCTGCAGCGGCAGGTCCCAGACGCCCTGCTTCTTGTCGGGCCAGGTCTGGCGGCCGCCGGGCGAGGAGGCGTCGTAGCGCCAGCCGAGCGACTTGGCGGTGGGCAGCAGGTTGTTCTGGCCGAGCAGACAGGGCGTACGGCCGCCGACGAGTTCCTTCTCGTAGTCGAAGGGCAGGGAGGGCAGGTTCGTCCACCCGGTGTTGGTGCGCCACTCCTTCACGAAGGACTTGGCCTGCTCGATCTCGCTGCGCCACTGCGCGGGCGTCCAGTTGCCGACGGTGCCGTAGCCGGAGCAGAAGTGGCCGTTGAAGTGGGTGCCTATCTCGTGCCCTTCGAGCCAGGCGCGGCGCACGTTGGTCAGCGTGGCCTTCACGTGCTCGTCGGTGAGGTAGCCGATGTCGGAGGCGCCGCGCGGGTTGTTCGGCGGGTTGTAGAGGCGCTTCTTCGACTCGGGCAGCAGATACAGCCCGGAGAGGAAGAAGGTCATGGCCGCGCCGTGCTCCTTCGCGAGGTCGAGGAAGCGCGGGAAGAGGCCGTTGCCGACCTCGCCGGCCCCGTCCCAGGAGAAGATCACGAACTGGGGCGGGGTCTGGCCCGGCTCCAACGGCTCGGCCTTGGCGGGCTGGTGGGGCTGCCTGCCGGTGTAGGACGTCGAGCCGTCACCGATGGGCCGGGCCGGGTGCGACGTGGCACCGGACCCGGCCGCGTTGGAACCCGATGCATGGCTCGAACCGTCTGAGGACTTGAGGGCCCCGCAGGCCGAGAGTGAGGCGGCTGCCGCGGCGCCCGCGCCGAGACCGAGCATTCCCCTGCGAGAGAGCGTGCGCATTCCATCCCCGATTCGTCATGTGCTCTGGTGGTCACCCAGTCAGAGGACATGACGAACGGGGAGGTTCCTCGCGAATATGTTGCTTTCGTAACAAAATGTCACGGACGCGTCAGGGAACCCAAAGGGGATGAATCGCCTCTTACCCTCAGGCGCCGAAAGCTTTCCCTTGGCCCTTCACCGGCTTGGCGCCGGCGAGCAGATGAGCCGGGACGAGATCGCGGGCCGGCTCGCTGTAGCCCACGGAGAGGAGCTTGTCGCCCTGGTAGGTGAAGCTCGTCAGCGAGGCGAGCGTGCACTGCCGCTTGCGCGGGTCGTGCCACAGCCGCCGCTTCTCGACGTACGACCGCACGATCCAGATCGGCAACTGGTGGCTGACGAGCACCGCTTCGTGCCCGCGCGCCCGGTCCTTGGCGGAGTCCAGCGCCTGCATCATCCGTACGACGATGTCGACGTACGGCTCGCCCCACGAGGGCTTGAAGGGATTGACGAGGTGCTTCCAGTTGCCGGGCTGCCGCAGCGCGCCGTCACCGACGCCGAAGGTCTTGCCCTGGAAGACGTTGTCTGCCTCGATCAGCCGCTCGTCGGTGGCGAGGTCGAGGCCGTGCGCCTTGGCGATCGGGGTCGCCGTCTCCTGCGCCCGCTCCAGCGGGGAGGCACAGACGTAGGTGATGTCGCGCGGGGCGAGGTGCTCGGCGACCCGGTCGGCCATCTGCCGCCCGAGCTCGGAGAGGTGGTAGCCGGCGAGCCGCCCGTAGAGGACCCCGCTCGGGTTGTCGACCTCGCCGTGCCGCATGACGTGGACGACGGTGATCTCGCTGCCCGCCGTGTCGTTGGTCTCGCTCATGCTGCCGTGGCCTCCGCCGCCGCTCGGGCCGCCGCCGGGAGGGCGTCGGCGATGCGCTGTACGGCCTGTTCGTCGTGGGCCGTGGACACGAACCAGGACTCGAAGGACGAGGGCGGCAGATAGACGCCCTGCGCCAGCATCGAGTGGAAGAACGCGGTGAAGCGGAACGACTCCTGCCGCTTGGCGTCCTCGTAGTCCCGGACCTCACGGTCCGTGAAGAAGACCGAGAACATGTTGGAGGCGTTCTGCAGCCGGTGCGCGACGCCCTCCTTCGCCAGCGCCTCGGTGACGAGCGTGCGGATCTGCTCCGAGACGGAGTCGACCTTGGCGTAGGCGGCGTCGTCGAGCAGACGCAGCTGGGCGAGGCCGGCCGCCGTGGCGACCGGGTTCCCGGAGAGGGTGCCGGCCTGGTAGACGGGACCGGCGGGCGCGAGGTGCGCCATGACGTCGGCGCGGCCGCCGAAGGCCGCGGCGGGGAAGCCGCCGCCCATGACCTTGCCGAAGGTCATCAGGTCGGGCGTGACCCCGTCGATGCCGAACCAGCCCGCGCGGCTGGTGCGGAAGCCGGTCATGACCTCGTCGGAGATGAACAGGGCGCCGTTCTTCGAGCAGGCGTCCTTCAGCCCCTGGTTGAAGCCGGGCCGCGGCGGCACCACGCCCATGTTGCCGGGCGAGGCCTCGGTGATCACACAGGCGATCTCGCCGGGGTGCCGGTGGAAGGCCTCCTGTACGGCCTCGAGGTCGTTGTAGGGAAGGACGATCGTGTCGCCCGCCTGCGCGCCGGTGACACCGGGGGTGTCGGGCAGGGCGAAGGTGGCCACACCGCTGCCCGCCGAGGCCAGCAGCGAGTCGACGTGACCGTGGTAACACCCGGCGAACTTGATCACCTTCGTGCGCCGGGTGAAGCCCCGGGCCAGCCGGATGGCGCTCATGGTCGCCTCGGTCCCGCTGGAGACGAGCCGCACCTGCTCCAGGGGCTCGATCCGGGCGACCATCTCCTCGGCCAGGGCGACCTCGCCCTCGCCGGGCGTACCGAACGACGTACCGCGCGCGACGGCCGTCCGGACGGCGTCGATGACGGCCGGGTGGGAGTGCCCGAGGATCATCGGACCCCAGGAACACACCAGGTCGACGTAGTCCCGCCCGTCCGCGTCCGTCAGATAGGGGCCCTCGCCGGACACCATGAACCGGGGCGTGCCGCCCACGGCCCGGAAGGCGCGCACCGGGGAGTTCACGCCGCCGGGCGTGACGGCCGCGGCCCGGTCGAACAGAGCCTGCGAGACAGGCGCTTCGTATGCATATGGCAGTTCACTCATGACCTGCGACTTCTCCGACCTTCTCCGAATCGTCCGGCTCCGGGTTGCCAGTGACCTCCTCAGGGTAGGCCAGGGTGTGACCACGCCAGCGGGGCACCGCTGCTGACCCGGGAGACAGCCGCCCGCCGGATCGATCTGCGAAACTGACTCCTGATACACACAGCTCAAACGGCCCTCGCGTACGTATAGCAGTACGGAAGGGTGTACGGAGGCTTGTCCAGAGGCTGCGGAGATCCTGCGGGCAGGTGTTTCGACGCACGTTTCGGCGGGCGGCCGTGGGGGAGGTCACTGACACGATGATCGGGTTGCGCGGCGGGGGCCACGCGTCCTAGAAAAGCACTCGGGTGGAGATATGCATCGCGGTGGCGGACTGGGCGAGGGGACTGATGACCTGGGTCCTCGACGTGCCCGGCGGGGAAGGCACCGACGCGAGGCGGAGGAGGCCGAGTCCCGGCAGGCTCAGGGTGTACCGAGTGACTCCGAGCGGATCGACCGGCGGATCGACCGGCGGGGCGAGACGCTCCGGGCGGGGAGCAGGAATGGTGGTCGGGTGGGGGTGACCTACAAGTACTTCGGCGCGCCGGACGGTGCGACGGCGGCCCGCGTCCCGATCTCGATGCGCCCCGAGGAACTCGGCGGCGACGAGCTCGGGATGAACGGCATGTTCACCAAGATCAAGCCGGAGACGATGGCGGCGATGGTGCTCACCGGCATCGAAGGCGTCCCCCTGCACAAGGTCCCGCCGCTCGAACTGGTCGTCCTGCACCCCGACTACGCGGTCGTCAAGCTCCCCATGACGGTCGTCGACCCGCTGCGCGGCATAGGCGAGGAGGCGGTGGGCGCGGCGGCCTTCATCTGGTCGACGGTCCCGGACCGCGGCGGCCCGCGCGACGCGTTCAACGTCTACCAACTGCTGCACGAGTGGCAGGACTTCAGCCACCGCCTGCATGAGGCGGGGCATCAGCCGTACTGCCTGGTGTGGCCCTGACCTGAGGGTCGGTGGGCGAGGGCGGGCTCTCGGGGCGCCCTGTTCACCAGATGGCTACACCGGTCGGCTTCCGGAAAGCCGTCAGGCAGGGCCCTGTGACGCGTTTCCCGGCACCCCCACCACCGTGAACCCGATGACCGACCCGCCGCCCTCCCGCTGGAAGGCGAACGGTGCGCCGCCGTGGGCCGTGGCGACCTCGCGGACGATCGAGAGGCCGAGGCCGGAGCCGGGCAGGGAGCGGGCGTCGGCCGCGCGGTAGAAGCGGTCGAAGATGCGGATCAGGTCGCAGTCGGCGATGCCGGGGCCGCGGTCGAGGACCTCGACGCGGACCGTGCCGGGCCGGGCGGGACCGGAGACGGAGATCTCGATGGGGCCGGTGCCGTCGCGGTCGAACTTGGCCGCGTTCTCCACGAGGTTGGAGATCGCGCGCTGGAGCATGCCGGGGCGGCCGTCGGTCGTCGTGTCGCCGCTCGCGCGGACCCTGACCTCGTGGCCGGTGCGCCGCCGGGCGAGCCCCGCGACGTCCTCGGCGATCTCGGCGAGGTCCACCCGCTGCGGGGGCTCGGTGTCGGACTGCCCGGCGGCGAGGTCCACCAGCTCGTTGACCAGGTCGGTCAGTTCGCGGGCCTCCTGGCCGAGGTCGGCGACCAGGTCCTCGCGGGCGGCCAAAGGCAGTTCGTCGATACGGCGCAGCAGCGAGATGTTCGTACGCAGCGAGGTGAGCGGTGTGCGCAGTTCGTGGCCCGCGTCCTGGACGAGCCGGCGCTGGTCCTCCTCCGACTGCGCCAGCCGGCCCAGCATGCGGTCGAAGGCGCGGCCCAGGCGGCCCACCTCGTCGTAGCCGGTGACGGGCACGTCGATGCCGAGCCGGCGGGTGCGGGCGACGTCCTCCGCGGCCGAGGTCAGGATGATCAGCCGACGGGTGATGCGCCGGGCCAGCCACCAGCCGAACAGGCCCGCGGCGACCACCACCGCGCCCATCAGGATCAGCGTGCGCTGCTGAAGCGCCCGCAGCAGGTCCTCGGTGTCGCTGAACTCCTGCGCGACCTGCACCGCGCCCCGCCCATCGCCCAGGGAGACGGTCGCGATGCGGTAGACGTCCGCGGCGACGTAGACGTCCTTGTGCTCGACCATCTTCCCGGACGTCCGGCTCGCCGCGATCGCCCGGTCGTCCGCGCCGACCGGCAGCCCGGGCCGGCCCCGGTCGACGACGTCACCGGCCGGCCCCAGCACCTGCACGTCCGTGCGCGCGGGGCGCACCACGTCGTGGCCGGGCGCGGACGAGGAGAAGTCCTCGGGCGTCATCCGGTGCTGCCGCACCTCGTCGCGTACGTCCTGCACGACCTGGTCGAACACCGACTCCTGGTCGACCCGGACCAGCCGGGCGGCCGCGCTGTACGACAGCACGCCGACCAGCACCGTCACGGCCGCGGTGACGGCCGCGAACGACACCGCGAACGTGGTGCGCAGCGAGACCAGCCCGGGCCGCCGTCTGTCCAGCAGCCGCCTGAGCCGCCCCACTCAGTCCTCCCGCAGCACGTAACCCACACCGCGGACCGTGTGGATCAGCGCCGGTGCCCCCGGTTCGTCGAGCTTGCGGCGCAGATAGCCGACGTAGACGGCGAGGTTCTTGGAGCCGGGCCCGAAGTCGTAGCCCCAGATGCGGTCGTAGATGGTGGAGTGGTCGAGGACGATCCCGGCGTTGCGGACCAGCAGTTCCAGCAGCTCGAACTCCGTGCGGGTCAGCTCCAGCTCGCGCTCGGCGCGCCAGGCGCGCCGTGCCTGTACGTCCATGCGCAGTCCCGCGGCCTCGATCTGCCGGTCGGAGATCTGCGGCTGCTCCTTCGGCGCGTCCACCGGGATGCCCTGGTCCGGGCTGGTGCGGCGGAGCAGGGCGCGCAGCCGCGCGAAGACCTCGTCGACGTCGAACGGCTTGACCACGTAGTCGTCGGCGCCCGCGTCCAGGCCCGCGATACGGTCCGCGGTCTCGACGAGCGCGGTGAGCATGAGGATCGGCGTCCGGTCGCCCTCGGCCCGCAGCACCCGGCACACCTGGAGCCCGTCGATGCCGGGCATCATCACGTCCAGCAGGAGCACGTCCGGCGGCGACTTGTGGGCCTGCGCCAGCGCCTCCACGCCGTCGGCGACCGCGGTGACCTGGTAGCCCTCCAGGCTCAGGGCCCGCTCCAGGGCGTGACGGATGGCGCGGTCGTCTTCGGCGAGCAGCACAGTCTGGGACACGTACCCCAGTCTGCCTTGGCCTCCGGCGGTTCCGCCGAGCGTGCTTGCCTACGATCAGCCTTTTTACCGCGCTCTCACCGTCACAGAGGCAACCCGGATGCGATGCCTACCGTCTTCTCACCGAAAGCGGCCGTTCGCCGGCGGCGAGAGCGCCGCCAGCTGATCGGCGAAGGGGACCACCGTGAAGTCGTCCTTCACCGGCCGCCGGCTCGCCGACAGGCCCGTCATCAGCGCCGCCAGCTCGCCCGCGGCCCGCTCGATGCGGTCGTCCAGGCCCTTTGCGCCCCAGTCCTCCGAGGCGGCGTAGACACCGGTGGGCACGACCACCGCGCGCAGGTAGGCGAAGAGCGGGCGCAGCGCGTGCTCCAGCACCAGCGAGTGCCGGGCCGTGCCGCCGGTCGCGGCGATCAGCACCGGCTTGCCCGCCGACGCGTCCTTGTCGAGCACGTCGAAGAAGGACTTGAACAGGCCGCTGTACGACGCCGAGAACACCGGCGTGACGACGATCAGCCCGTCGGCACCGGTCACGGCGTCCAGCGCCGCGGACAGGTTCCGGCCCGGGAACCCGTTGGTGAAGTTGTGCGCGATCTCCACCGCGAGGTCGCGCAGTTCGACGACCTGGACCTCGGCCGGAGCCTGCCGGCCCACCGCGGCCGCGAGCCGGTCGCCCAGCAGCCGGGTGGACGAGGGGACGCTCAGTCCCGCCGAGACGACGACGAGCTTCATACGGCGGCCTCCTTCTTCGAGTCCTTCGAGTCCTGGGCCGCGGCCAGCAGGGACGCGTGGGTCGGCGCCTCGGGCACGCCGGCCGGGCGCCCCGCCGCGAACTCCTTGCGCAGCACCGGCACGACCTCCTCGCCCAGCATGTCGAGCTGCTCCAGCACGGTCTTCAGCGGCAGCCCGGCGTGGTCCATCAGGAACAGCTGGCGCTGGTAGTCACCCGCGTACTCCCTGAAGGCCAGCGTCTTCTCGATCACCTGCTGCGGGGAGCCGACGGTCAGCGGGGTCTGCTCGGTGAAGTCCTCGAGCGAGGGGCCGTGGCCGTACACCGGCGCGTTGTCGAAGTACGGGCGGAACTCGCGTACCGCGTCCTGCGAGTTCTTCCGCATGAAGACCTGACCGCCGAGGCCCACGACCGCCTGCTCGGGCGTGCCGTGCCCGTAGTGCGCGTAGCGGCTCCGGTACAGCTCGATCATGCACTTGGTGTGGTCGGCCGGCCAGAAGATGTTGTTGTGGAAGAAGCCGTCGCCGTAGTACGCGGCCTGCTCGGCGATCTCGGGCGAGCGGATGGAGCCGTGCCAGACGAACGGCGGGACCCGGTCCAGCGGCCGCGGCGTGGACGTGAATCCCTGCAGCGGCGTACGGAACTTGCCCTCCCAGTCCACCACGTCCTCGCGCCACAGCCGGTGCAGCAGCGCGTAGTTCTCGATCGCGAGGTTGATGCCCTCCCGGATGTCCTTGCCGAACCAGGGATAGACCGGGCCGGTGTTGCCGCGCCCCATCATCAGGTCCATCCGACCGTCGGCCAGGTGCTGGAGCATCGCGAAGTCCTCGGCGATCTTCACCGGGTCGTTCGTGGTGATGAGGGTCGTGGACGTGGAGAGGATCAGCCGCTCGGTCTGCGCCGCGATGTAGCCGAGCATCGTAGTGGGCGACGAGGGCACGAACGGCGGGTTGTGGTGCTCACCGGTCGCGAAGACGTCGAGCCCGACCTCCTCGGCCTTCAGCGCGATCGCGACCATCGCCTTGATGCGCTCACGCTCGGTCGGCGTACGGCCCGTCGTGGGATCCGGGGTGACGTCCCCGACGCTGAAGATCCCGAACTGCATGGTCGCTCAACCTCCACTTTGTTGACGCTTCAACTATACCGGCAAACGGTGACCGGTCCCCGCGTATTCCGCGGACTGTCAGTACCCCGCCCTAGGCTCAGCGCATGGCCGCTCCACGCCGTGACACCCGAGGCATCGTCGGCGCCGCGGACTTCCTCGCGCGCGTGGACTTCCGCCGCCCCGATCCCGCCGAACCGCTGCGCCGCCATGTCGAGCACTACTGGCTGATCGACTGGGACCTCACCGAGCCGTACGTCTCCCACGTGGTGCCGCATCCCGCGGTCCACATCGTCTTCCAGCGGTTCGAGGGCCAGGAGGCCTTCGTCGAGGTCGCGGGCGTCCAGCAGGGCCTGTTCACGCAGAAGCTGGAGGGCCGCGGCCGGGTGTGCGGCATCAAGTTCCGGCCCGGCGCCTTCCGGCCCTTCGCGCCGGGGCGGGCGGTGAGCGAGTGGACGGGACGGCGGATCCGCTCCCCCGAGGACTTCCCCACCGCCGACCCGGCCGCCGTCCTCGATCCGGACGACGAGGCCGCCCGGATCGCCGCCCTGGACACCTTCCTCCTCGCACTCGACCCCCGCCCCGACCCGCAGGCCGAGCTCGCCATGGCCCTGGCCGACCGCATCCGCACCGACCGCACGATCCGCCGCGTCACCGACTTCGCCCGGTCCGAGGGGATGTCCGTACGACTGCTCCAGCGCCTGTTCGCCGGGTATGTGGGGGTCGGCCCCAAGTGGGTCGTCCTGCGCCACCGCATCCACGAGGCCCTGGAGCGCGCGGAGACCGAGCAGGACGTGGACTGGGCCGCCCTCGCGGCCGACCTCGGCTATGCCGACCAGGCCCATCTGGTACGGGACTTCACGGCGACGGTGGGCGTGCCGCCGGCGGCGTACGCGGCGCAGGGCGTGGACTGAGACCTCGTCAACGGGCTTCGCCCTCACTAATCGGTTGACCGTGAAGAGTCCACCGCGGATATTTATCTGCGTGATACAGATTCTTCGCAACGCAAGAGAAGCTCCACCGCTCCCCGGCCGCACCCGCTGGGCCGTCCTCGCCGTCGTCCTCGCCGCCGACGTCCTCGACCTCCTCGACGCCACGATCACCAACGTCGCCGCGCCCACCATCACCCGCGACCTGGGCGGCGGCGCGAGCCTCGTGCAGTGGCTCGGCGCCTCCTACGCCCTCGCGCTCGGCGTGCTGCTGGTGCCCGGCGGGCGGCTCGGCGACAAGTACGGGCGCCGGCGGCTGTTCCTCACCGGGCTCGCCGGATTCGTCGCGGCCTCGCTCGCGTGCGGGCTGGCGCCGGCGCCGTCGTTCCTGGTCGGCGCCCGGCTGGTCCAGGGCGCCTTCGGGGCCCTGCTCATCCCGCAGGGCTTCGGCATCCTCGGCGCGACCTGGCCGAGGGAGGAGATCGGCAAGGCGTTCAGCCTCTTCGGGCCGGTGATGGGGCTGTCGGCCGTCAGCGGTCCGATCCTCGCCGGTTTCCTGGTCGACGCCGATCTCGCGGGCCTTGGCTGGCGCCCCATGTTCCTGATCAACCTGTTCCTGGGCGGCGCGGCCCTGCTCGCCGCCGCGCGGTTGCTGCCGCGCGACTCCGGCGATGCGTCCGTCTCCGTCGACGGGCCGGGCTCCGCGCTCCTCGGCGGTGCCATGCTCGCCCTGCTCGGCGGCCTCATCGACGGCTCGGCGGGCTGGAGCGTGCGGCCCGTCGCGTTGCTCGTACTGGGCCTCGCGCTGTTCGCCGCGTTCTGCCACCGCCAGCGCACCGCCGCCGAGCCCCTGATCCGCCCGAGCCTGCTCCGCAACCGCGGCTTCACCTCGGGCCTGATCCTCGGCGCCCTCGCCTTCGCCGCGGTCGCCGGCCTCCTCTACGTCGTCTCGCTCCACTTCCAGCGGGGCCTCGGCCGCTCCCCCGCGGGCACGGCGCTCGGCCTGATCCCGCTCTCCGCGGGCATCGTCCTCGCGTCCATGGCCTGCTACCGGCTGATCCACCGCTACGGCCGCCGGCTGGTCGTGGCCGGGCTGCTGTTGATCCTCACCGGCTGCGGCGGCCTGGCGCTGCTCGCCGACCGCGACGGCTGGGTGCTGATTCCGCCGCTGCTCCTGGTCGGCCTCGGCATGGGCACCTGCTTCGGCACCGTCTACGACGTCACCATCGGCGACATCGCCCCCGAGGAGGCGGGCAGCGCGAGCGGGTCGCTCAACGGGGTGCAGCAGCTGGCCAATTCGGTCGGTGCCGCCGCGGTGACGACCGTGTACTTCAAGACGGTCGACGGCGGCGAGAGCCACGCCCTGCTGGCGAGTCTCGCCGCCGTCGCGGTGACCGTGCTCGTTTGCCTGCCTCTTGTACGGCTGCTGCCGTGTCGTGCGCCGTCGCACTCCGGGGAGGGGGGATAGGCCGGTGGCGGCTGCGGGGCCGTCGTGGCGATCGCGCAGTTCCCCGCGCCCCTGCGTGGGCTGCTGGTCAGGGGATCAGGACCAGGCGGCCCCTTACTCCGCCCTCCTCCAGGCGGGCGTGGGCCTTTGCCGCTGCGGCCAGGGGGTAGGTGTCGGCCACCCGGAGGGTGAGGACGCCTTCGTCCACCAGGGTCGCCAGCTTGGACAGGCGGGCTCCGTCGGCGGTGACGGAGACCGCGGTGGTCCGTATGTCGCGTACGGACTCCGGGTGGCCGCCGGGGCGGACGCCCACGTAGGCGCCGCCGTCGCGCACCCACTCCAGCGCCGCCTCGCCGAGGTTCGCGGCGTCCAGCACGCCGTCGAAGGCGCCCGCCTCGGCGGTTCCGGAGGCGAAGTGGGCGGCCCCCAGGGACCGTACGAGCTCCTCGTCGCCCTCCCTCGCGAGCGCGGTCACCGACAGGCCACGGGCGACGGCGAGTTGGATCGCGAAGCCGCCGACCGCGCCCGCCGCACCCGTCACCAGCAGCGACTGCCCCTGCGCCAACTCCAGCAGATCCAGTGCCTGTTCGGCGGTCAGCGCGTTCAGCGGCAACGTAGCCGCATGCACCGCGTCGACCGTGGCCGGCGCCTTCGCCACCGCGTCCGTGTCGACGACGACGTACTCGGCGTGCGTGCCCAGCGGCCGCACCATGCCGGGGTCCAGGGCCACCACCTCGTCGCCGGCGCTCCAGGCCGTGGCCACGCCCGTGGCGTCCACGGTCCCTGCGACGTCCCAGCCGAACCCGATCTGCTTGCCCGCACCTCCGAAGAACCCGCCGCGCACACCCGCGTCCACCGGATTCAGCGTGGCCGCCGCCACCTTGATCCGCACCTGGCGCGCACCCGGCTCGGGCACCTCGGTCTCGACGATCTCCACGGCCTCGGGCCCGCCGAAGGTCCTCACCACTGCAGCACGCATGACTGTCTCCCGGAATCGAAATGCTTCGTAAGGTTTCCCCTGTGCTGCAACAACCCTAGGAAGAGTTACTATCCAGGAGGAAGTAGTTACCTGAAGGTGCCTACCTCACCCGGAGGAGACCCATGGCGACCATGACCGCGGCCCAGAAGCGCGAGCAGGCCCGCGTCGCGTACGACGCCTTCCTGAGCGCCTGCCCGACCAACCAGCTCCTCGACCGCCTCAGCGACAAGTGGGTCAGCCTGGTCGTCGCGGCGCTCTCCACCGGGCCCATGCGCTACAGCGACCTCAGCCGCAAGATCGCGGGAGTGAGCCCCAAGATGCTGACGCAGACGCTGCGTTCACTGGAGCGCGACGGCATCCTCACCCGCACGGTCACCCCGTCCGTACCGGTCCGCGTGGACTACGAACTCACCCAACTCGGCGGCAGCCTCGCCCAGTTGATGACCGCGGTGAAGAGCTGGGCCGAGACCCACTTCGACGAGGTGCACGCGGCACGCGAGCGCTACGACACCGGGTCCGAGGACGCCAAGGGCAAGAACAAGACCAAGGCCAAGGCCTAGACCTCGCCCGCCCGCAACCGGGCGATCTGCGCCGCACTGAACTCCACGGTCCGCCCCATGTGCCCGATCACCACGGCCAGTTCGGCGTCGTCCAGTTCGTCGAAGAGCGCGGACCACCCGCCGCTCAGCCGGTCCCACATCCGCCCGAACTCCGCGATCCGCTCCGGCACGGTCGCCACCAGCACCCGCCGCCGGTCCGCCGCGTCCCGCTGCCGTACGACGTAGCCGGCCCTCTCCAACCGGTCCACCAGCCGTGTCGCCGACCCGGTCGTCAGCCCCGTCATGCCGGCGATCCGGCCGGTCGTCACCGGCCCGCCCTCCAGCGTCAGCAGATTCAGGCACTGCAGATCGGTGGGGTGCAGCCCGAGACGGTCGGCGACGGCCTGGTTGAACAGGGCGTACGAGGCCATGTAGCGGCGCGAGACCACGGACAGCTCCCCGAGCAGCCGCTCACGCGCGTTCCCGGCCATGCCTCGCTCCTCCTCGTCCACACCGTGCAGAGATCGTACGGCGCACACGGTCGTGGTACGGCTCTCCACAATCCCTGGAAGTAGTACTCGTCAGAAGTAGTACTCGTCACCGGTGTCGAGGACGAGCACCCGCTGCCGGTCGTTCAGCCGGTTGCGGTCGACGGCGCCCCCGCTCCACGCCGTGTCCGTCTCCAGCACCACCTCGGACGGCGCGCCCCGCAGCCGCACCCGCAGCCCGATCGGCCGGCCCACGTCGTCCGCGGCCAGCGCCCCCACCCGGCACAGCACCACCCGCGCGCCCGACCGGGCGCACCCCTGCGGCAGCGCCTGCCCGTCCACGAGCGGCGCCGACCAGAGCAGCCGCACCGTCGCGTCCGGCACGGCGGACGGCCCGTGGTTGCGCGGAACGAGCCGCAGGTCCACGCGGCCGCCGGTCATGGAGACGACGCCGTGATAGGCCAGATCGGCCTCGGGAGCACCGCCGGCGGCAGCGGGCACCGCACCCGCGGCCCCTGCGGCCACCGCCGCGAACACCGCCACCGACACCGACACCGACACCGGGAGAACCCTGCGCATGCCACCACTCCTCACTCCGCGGACGTACGGATGTATCCCACGCGCAGCGCACCGCAGGCGCCGTCCATCAGGTGACAGCGCGCATGGCAGGCTGCCGCCATGCTCATCGCCCGCTCCGCCGCCCTGTTCGTCGTCGCCGCGATCTTCGAGATCGGCGGCGCCTGGCTGATCTGGCAGGGCGTGCGCGAACACCGCGGCTGGCTGTGGATGGCCGGGGGCGTGCTGGCCCTCGGCGCCTACGGCTTCGTCGCCACCTTCCAGCCCGACGCCCACTTCGGCCGCATCCTCGCCGCGTACGGCGGGATCTTCGTGGCCGGCTCGATCCTGTGGGGCGTGGTCGCGGACGGCTACCGCCCGGACCGCTGGGACATCACCGGCGCGCTGGTGTGCCTCGCCGGCATGGCCGTGATCATGTGGGCCCCGCGCAACGGCGGCTGAGCCTCACTTACGCTGAACAAAGCCGACCGCACACCCCAGACCAGGAGCACCGCATGGCAACCGCACCGTCCGCCGCCTCCCGCATCGCGATCGTCACCGGTGCGAGCAGCGGCATCGGCGCCGCCACGGCCCGGCAGCTCGCCGCGGCCGGCTACCGCGTCGTCCTCACCGCCCGCCGCAAGGACCGCATCGAGGCGGTCGCGGAGGAGATCAACGCGGCGGGACACTCGGCCGCGGCGTACCAGCTCGACGTCACGGACCGCGCGGCGGTCGACGAGTTCGCGAGCGCCTTCAAGACGATCGGCGTCCTGGTCAACAACGCGGGCGGCGCGCTCGGCGCCGACCCGGTGGCGACCGGCGACCCGGCCGACTGGCGCTCGATGTACGAGACGAACGTCATCGGCACCCTGAACCTCACCCAGGCGCTCCTGCCCAAGCTCGTGGCGAGTGGCGACGGCACGGTCGTCGTCGTCTCCTCCACCGCCGGGCTCGGCACGTACGAGGGCGGCGCTGGCTACGTCGCCGCCAAGCACGGCGAGCACGTCCTCGCCGAGACCCTCCGCCTGGAGATCGTCGGCCAGCCGGTCCGCGTCATCGAGATCGCCCCCGGCATGGTCAAGACGGACGAGTTCGCCCTCACCCGCTTCGGCGGCGACGAGCAGAAGGCCTCGAAGGTCTACGAGGGCGTGCCCGACCCCCTGACGGCCGACGACGTGGCGGAGACGATCACCTGGACGGTCACCCGCCCCAGCCACGTCAACGTCGACCTCCTGGTCCTGCGCCCCCGCGCCCAGGCCTCCAACACGAAGGTCCACCGCGACCGGTGACTCCGGACGAGACGGAACGCCGCCGCCTGCGACTGGAGAAGAAACGCGAACGGTACGTCTGGTACTACCTCGCCTACTTCCTCTTCGGCATCCACATCGTGGCCTTCGTGATGATCTACGCGGTGCTGCACGCCAAGTAGCCGACCGACGGCTCGTGCAGCTCACAGGAGTGAACACAGCCGATCACCCGAACGGCGGGCCTGATCGATGCAGACGGTTCAGTCGGCCTCACCAACAAGGGGTTCCCGTTCATCTCCCCGACCACGGCCAGCACCGCCATCGCATGCTGCATGCGCGACTACGGCAGGGACGTGAGCGGAGCCGAGCGCAGCCTGAAGCGCAACACCGCCGCAGCCCAGCGATCAGTGGCCAAAGAAGACAAGCCCCCGGTACCAGCCGGGGGCTTGGCCTTTCAGCCCTTCACGCAGACGACCTGCTTCAGCTTCGCCACGACCTCGACCAGGTCCCGCTGCTGGTCGATGACCTGCTCGATGGGCTTGTAGGCGCCCGGGATCTCGTCGACCACGCCGGAGTCCTTGCGGCACTCCACGCCCCGCGTCTGCTCCTCCAGGTCCTTCGTCGAGAAGCGCCGCTTCGCCGCGTTGCGGCTCATGCGCCGACCCGCGCCGTGCGAGGCCGAGTTGAAGGACTTCGCATTGCCGAGGCCCTTCACGATGTACGAACCCGTGCCCATGGAGCCCGGGATGATCCCGTACTCGCCGGAGCCGGCCCGGATCGCGCCCTTGCGGGTCACGAGCAGGTCCATGCCCTCGTAGCGCTCCTCCGCCACGTAGTTGTGGTGCGCGCTGATCTCCGGCTCGAAGGTCGGCTTCGCCTTCTTGAACTCCTTGCGGATCACGTCCTTCAGGAGCGCCATCATCAGGGTGCGGTTGTACTTCGCGTACTCCTGCGCCCAGAACAGGTCGTTGCGGTACGCCGCCATCTGCGGGGTGTCCGCGATGAACACCGCGAGGTCGCGGTCGACCAGGCCCTGGTTGTGCGGGAGCTTCTGCGCCACGCCAATGTGGAATTCAGCGAGTTCCTTACCGATGTTCCGCGAGCCGGAGTGCAGCATGAGCCACACCGAATCGGACATATCGATGCACACCTCAACAAAGTGGTTGCCCTGCCCGAGAGTTCCCATTTGCGTGACCGCCCGCTCCTTCCTGAAGTGCACAGCCTCCGCAACGCCGTCGAACCGCTCCCAGAAGTGGTCCCACCCTGCGGTGGCAAGCCCATGGAACCGCCGCGGCTCAACGGGTGCCCGATGCGCACCCCGCCCCACCGGGATCGCCTGCTCGACCTTCGACCGCAGCCGGGACAGATCGCCCGGGAGGTCGTTCGCCGTGAGGGACGTCTTCACCGCCGACATGCCGCAGCCGATGTCGACGCCGACCGCCGCGGGGCACACCGCGCCCTGCATGGCGATGACGGAGCCGACCGTCGCGCCCTTGCCGAAGTGGACGTCCGGCATGACCGCGAGGCCCTTGATCCAGGGCAGGGTCGCGACGTTGCGGAGCTGCTGGAGCGCCGCGTCCTCGACCGACGCCGGGTCGGTCCACAGACGGATCGGGACCTTCGCGCCCGGCATTTCCACGTACGACATATCGTCCTCATTCCCCCGGAAACACAACAGAAGTTAGAAATCGCAAAACCGGCGCCAAGGTCGATGAAACAGGTCAGCGGACCGGCGTCCACGGCAGTGCGTGCGATACACATTGTCTCCGGGGGACGCCCCCGCCCGGCAAGCGAATAACCAGCGGGGACATTGGAGCCACGGCCCCAGCCCCACCGTCGAGAGGAGCCAGCCCGTGCAGCGGAAGGCCTACGTATCCGGCATCGCCGCACTCCTCGCGGCATTGCTGGCCGGCTGCACCGGCGGCTCCAGCGGCGGCGGTTCGACCGACGACTCCAACCCCGGAGACGCCGGCACCGCGACCGCCGCGGCCCAGCCGGGCAAGTACCGCACGCTCCCGGAGCCGTGCAGCGCCCCCGGCCACAGCACCCTCGACTCGCTGCTGCCGGGCATCAAGGAGATCACCGACGAGCAGCAGCGCGAGAAGGCGTACGAGGGCGAGGCCACGCTCACGTACGACACCGACCGCAAGGTGGGCTGCCGCTGGAAGGTCCAGTCGTCGGACGCGACCGACCATCTCCTCGTCGACTTCGAGCGCGTCGTCTCCTACGACAACTCCGTGAGCGACGACGCCCAGGCGCAGGAGTTGTTCGCGCAGAAACAGACGGCGGCCGACCTGCCCGAGCCCGAGGTCTCCAGCACCGCCGACAGCGGCTCCGGCGCGAGTTCCACCCCCAGCGCCACCGGGTCCGACGGCTCACCCTCCGCGTCCGCCTCCGACCCGGCCTCCGGGTCCGCCTCCCCCTCCGTCGCGCCGTCCGACCTCCAGCCCCGCGTCCTGACCGACCTCGGCGACGAGGCGTACCTGGACGACGCGCTCAGCGGCTCCGCGTCGACGGCTCAGCAGCGCACGGTGATTGTGGCGTTCCGCACGTCCAACGTCATTGTGACCATCCAGTACGAGGAGCAGCCGGCCGTCGTCGGCACGGCGCCGGACAGCAAGGAAATGCAGGACAGGGCCCAGAAACTGGCGGCTCAGCTGGCCGACACCCTGGGCGGCTGAGGCCCTTTCGGCCGTCCAGGACGTCCGACTGCAAAGCCCGTGAAGCAGAAGCACACAGTTTCCTCACCGCGTACCGTGGCCCCTCGGACCCGAACCGCCGACCGCAGGAACCACAGCGTCATGAGTGAAGGAACCATGCAGCGAGCAGCAGATCGAGACCAGCGGAACCAGCGAGAGCGTCAGCCGAGGCGCGCGGGGCGTGTCGCCGTCTGCGCACTCGCACTGCCCGTGATGGTGTTCGCGGCCGCCTGCTCGTCGGACTCCGGCTCCGGCGACGGGGGGAGCAAGAAGGCGGGCGGTGACACGTCTTCGGCCGCGTCGGGTGCGAGCGCGTCGCCGACGGTCCAGGCCGCGGCGTACCGGAAGTTGCCGGGCTCGTGCGCGGTGCTGTCGAAGAAGACGCTGACCTCGCTGGTGCCGAAGGGCGCGAAGTCCGGCAAGGAGGGCACGTCGGACGACACCGGCACGCGGGCGAGCTGCTCCTGGAGCAGCCTGGACAACAACGGCGTGAAGGGCTCGCAGTTCCGCTGGCTCAACGTCTCGCTGCTGCGCTTCGATTCGGACGCCCAGCGCGGCGAGGGCAACCAGCTGGCGCACGCCTACTACGAGAAGCAGGTCAAGGACGCGCAGGGCGTCGAGGGCGCGAAGAACGCCAAGGCGCAGCCGGTCGCCGGGACGGGCGACGAGGCGACGCTGGTGAGCTACGACCTGAAGAAGAAGGAAGGCGCCTTCAAGCAGCAGACGATCGTGACGCGCGTCGAGAACGTCGTCGTCACGCTCGACTACAACGGCGCCGGTCTGGCCGGTGAGAAGACCCCGGACGCCGGTTCGCTGGCGAAGGACGCCGAGCAGGCGGCCAAGGAGGCCGTTGCCTCCGTGGCGTCGGCGAACGGCGCGGGCGGCTCGGGCACGGGCAGCGGTTCGGGCTCCGGCAAGGGTTCGGGCACGGCGAAGCCCTCGCCGTCCAAGTCGGCTTCGAAGGGGGCGTCCCCGTCGCCGTCGAAGGCCGCGAAGTCGTCTTCGCCCTCCCCGTCCTCCTCAGCGGCGAAGAAGAGCTGACTGTCACACCTGGACGCCAATTCGCAGCTCAGCCAGGCTGTTTGACGGAGCCCGGCCCCCTGTGGGGTCCGGGCTTCGGCCGTCCCGGCACCGCGTTCACCGGACACTTGTGCCACTCTGTTGCGCGCAACAACACGCAAGGGGAGGGGAGTACGGGTGGCCGCGCCACTGCAGCTGACTCGATTGCACCGGATTCTCATCGGCGTGGTCGTGACCGGCGCCGTGATCATCGCCGGCATCGGCTTCGCCGGTTCGTATGCGGCGGTCCGCGAGTTGGCCTTCAAGAAGGGCTTCGGGAACTTCGCCTACGTCTTCCCGATCGGCATCGACGCGGGCATCTGCGTCCTGCTGGCCCTCGATCTCCTGCTCACCTGGATCCGTATCCCGTTCCCGCTGCTGCGGCAGACGGCCTGGCTGCTGACGGCCGCGACGATCGCCTTCAACGGTGCCGCCGCCTGGCCGGACCCGCTGGGCGTGGGCATGCACGCGGTGATCCCGGTCCTCTTCGTGGTCTCCGTCGAGGCGGCCCGGCACGCGATCGGCCGCATCGCCGACATCACGGCCGACAAGCACATGGAGGGCGTCCGCCTCACCCGCTGGCTGCTCTCGCCCGTGCCGACGTTCCTGCTGTGGCGGCGCATGAAGCTGTGGGAGCTGCGCTCCTACGAGCAGGTGATCAAGCTGGAGCAGGAGCGGCTGGTCTACCAGGCCCGGCTGCGCTCCCGCTTCGGCCGCGCCTGGCGCCGCAAGGCCCCGGTGGAGTCCCTGATGCCTCTGCGCCTGGCCCGCTACGGCGTTCCGCTGGCGGAGACGGCCCCCTCGGGCCTGGCCGCCGCGGGGATCGAGCCCGCGGTGCTGCCGGCGGCGCCCCGGATCACGGCCCCCGCGGAGAACCGCGCCGCCGTGGCTCCGCCCGTCCCGCAGCAGGCCGGCCCGCCGGAGGAGAGCCCGTGGCTGCACGCCCGGCATCCGCAGCAGATCCAGTACCACGGCGACTACGACCCGATGTACGAGCCGGAGCAGTACCCGGAGCAGTATCCCGAGCAGTACTTCGAGCCGGAGCGGTTCCCGGAGCAGTACTCGGAGCAGTTCCCGGTGGAGGAAGAGCCTCTGTACGAGGAGATGCCGGGTGAGGAGACGGGCAGCTTTCCCATCCCGGTGAGCCCGGGCCGTACCCGTGAACTGGGCGAGGGCGGTGGCACTCCGGAGCCGGACGAGGAGTCCTACTACCAGGTCTTCAAGCAGTCGATCAACGGCAGCTACCCGACTCCGCGGGAGTTCAGCGACAACGCCGAGGCCACCTTCGGCGCGGCTGTCCCGGACGCCGAGGCCAAGCGCATGGTGATGCGCTTCCAGAACCGCCACACGGCGGAACTGGAAGACGATCACATCGCGTAGACCCCGGCCCTGCGGGGCCCGGTCCTACTCGCCGAGCAGGCGCCGCACCCGCTCCTGCCCCACGGCCAGCAGGAGTGTGGGCAGGCGCGGTCCCGTGTCCCGCCCGACCAGCAGGTGGTACAGCAGCGCGAAGAACGTCCGCTGGGCGGTCTTGATCTCCGGAGGCAGTTCCTTGGGCGTGGCGTCGGCGGCGAACCCGGCCTGGACCTTGGGCACGCCGTATACGAGGTGGGTCAGCCCGTCGAGCGACCAGTGCTCGGCGAGCCCGTCGAGCAGCAGCCTTACGGACTGCGAGGTCGGCTCGTCGAGGGACTTCAGCAGCTCGGCGTCGGGCTCGTCGCGCACGATGGTCCGCTGGTCGGCGGGCACCTGCGTGTTGATCCAGGCCTCGGCCTTGTCGTAGCGCGGCCGGACCTCGTCGAGCGTGCCGAGCGGGTTGGCGGGGTCCAGCTCGCCGAGGATGCGCAGCGCCTGGTCCTCGTGCCCGGCGGTGATGTCCGCGACCGAGGCGAGCGTGCGGTACGGCAGCGGGCGCGGGGTCCTCGGCAGGTCACCGGCGGCCGTGCCGACCGCACGCGCGTGCGCGGCGATGTCCGCCGGGAGCGCGGACCCGTCGGCGACCTTGGCGTCGAGCTTGTCCCACTCGTCGTAGAGGCGCTGGATCTCCTGGTCGAAGGCGATCTTGAAGGACTGGTTGGGCCGGCGGCGGGCGTAGAGCCAGCGCAGCAGCTGGGGCTCCATGATCTTCAGCGCGTCGGCGGGCGTGGGCACGCCGCCGCGCGAGGACGACATCTTCGCCATGCCGGAGATTCCGACGAAGGCGTACATCGGCCCGATCGGCTGCTTGCCGCCGAAGATCCCGACGATCTGCCCGCCCACCTGGAAGGAGGACCCCGGGGAGGAGTGGTCGACGCCGCTGGGCTCGAACACGACGCCCTCGTACGCCCACCGCATCGGCCAGTCGACCTTCCAGACCAGCTTGCCGCGGTTGAACTCGTTGAGCCGGACGGTCTCCGAGAAGCCGCAGGCCGTGCAGGCGTACGTCAGCTCGGTCGTCGCGTCGTCGTAGGAGGTGACCGTGGTCAGGTCCTTCTCGCAGTTGCCGCAGTACGGCTTGTACGGGAAGTACCCGGCCGAGCCGGAGCCGTCGTCCTCGGCGGCCGCGCCGGAGCCCTCCGCGGCCTCCAGCTCGGCCTCGTCGAGGGGCTTCTGCTGCTTCTTGGCGGGGGCCTTCTTCGTCCGGTACTGCGCGAGGACGGCGTCGATGTCCTGCCGGTGCTTCATCGCGTGCAGGACCTGCTCGCGGTAGACGCCCGAGGTGTACTGCGCGGTCTGGCTGATCCCGTCGAACTCCACGCCGAGTTCGGCCAGCGAGGCGACCATGGCGGCCTTGAAGTGCTCGGCCCAGTTCGGGTACGGCGAGCCCTTCGGCGCCGGGACGGAGGTCAGCGGCTTGCCGATGTGCTCGGCCCACGTCTCGTCGACCCCGGCGACACCGGCCGGCACCTTGCGGTAGCGGTCGTAGTCGTCCCAGGAGATGAGGTGGCGCACCTGGCGTCCGCGGCGCCGGACCTCGTCGGCGACCAGGTGCGGGGTCATGACCTCGCGCAGGTTGCCGAGGTGGATCGGTCCCGACGGGGAGAGACCGGACGCGACGACGACCGGTTTGCCAGGGGCCCGGCGCTCCGACTCCTCGATGACCTCATCCGCGAAACGGGAGACCCAGTCGGTGGTCTCGGTGCTCTGAGCCACGATCGGCACGTCCTTCTTTCTGAACGGGGTGACGCTCCATTCTCACAGACGGGCATGCGACGGAGAAAACGGCTTTACCCCCCGTGGGATACTTGCTGGGTCTATCCATCCCCACGAGGAGAACGGCACCCATTCCTATGGCCTCGGTCACGTCCCTCAGCGACTCCGTCCGGCAGCAGCTCGCGTCCGCCCTCTCGGCCACCCTGCCGGAGGCCGCCGGTGCGGACCCGCTGCTGCGACGCAGCGACCGGGCCGACTTCCAGGCGAACGGCATCCTCGCCCTCGCCAAGAAGGCCAAGGCCAACCCCCGGGAGCTGGCGACGCAGGTCGTCGGCAACCTCGTCACCGGTGACGTCGTCAAGGACGTCGAGGTCTCCGGCCCCGGCTTCCTGAACGTCACGCTCTCCGACAGGGCGATCACGGAGAACCTCGCGGCGCGTTACGCCGACGAAGCCGGCCGCCTCGGTGTGCCCCTGAAGGAGAACGCGGGCATCACGGTCGTCGACTACGCCCAGCCGAACGTGGCGAAGGAGATGCACGTCGGCCATCTGCGCTCGGCGGTCATCGGCGACGCCCTGCGCGGCATGCTCGACTTCACCGGCGAGACGACGATCGGCCGGCACCACATCGGCGACTGGGGCACCCAGTTCGGCATGCTCATCCAGTACCTGTTCGAGAACCCCGGCGAGCTGGCCCCGGCGGCCGACGTCGACGGCCAGCAGGCGATGAGCAACCTGAACCGGGTCTACAAGGCGTCGCGCGCGGTCTTCGACTCGGACGAGGAGTTCAAGGAGCGGGCCCGCAAGCGGGTCGTCGCCCTGCAGTCCGGCGACAAGGAGACGCTCGAGCTGTGGCAGCAGTTCGTGGACGAGTCGAAGGTGTACTTCTACTCGGTCTTCGAGAAGCTCGACATGGAGATCCGCGACGACGAGATCGTCGGCGAGTCCGCGTACAACGACGGCATGCCCGAGACCGCCCGCCTCCTGGAGGAGATGGGCGTCGCGGAGCGTTCCGAGGGCGCGCTCGTCGTCTTCTTCGACGAGATCCGGGGCAAGGACGACAAGCCGGTCCCGCTGATCGTGCAGAAGGCCGACGGCGGCTTCGGCTACGCGGCCTCCGACCTGACCGCGATCCGCAACCGCGTCGTCGACCTGCACGCGACATCGCTGATCTACGTCGTGGACGTGCGCCAGTCGCTGCACTTCAAGATGGTCTTCGAGGCCGCCCGCCGGGCCGGCTGGCTGACCGAGGACGTCACCGCGCACAACATGGGCTACGGCACGGTGCTGGGCGCGGACGGCAAGCCGTTCAAGACGCGTGAGGGCGAGACGGTCCGGCTGGAGGACCTGCTGGACGAGGCGGTCGAGCGCGCCACGGCGGTCGTGCGGGAGAAGGCCGAGAAGGTGGGCCTGACCGAGGAGGAGATCGTCGAGAACGGCCGGTACGTCGGCATCGGCGCCGTGAAGTACGCGGACCTGTCGACCTCGCCGAACCGTGACTACAAGTTCGACCTGGACCAGATGGTGTCGTTGAACGGCGACACGAGCGTGTACCTGCAGTACGCGTACGCCCGTATCAGGTCCATCTTCGGCAAGGCCGGCGACCGCACCCCGCTCGCCCATCCGGAGCTCGAACTCGCCCCGGCGGAGCGGGCGCTGGCCCTGCACCTGGACGCGTTCGGCGAGACGGTCTTCGAGTCGGCGGCGGAGTACGCACCGCACAGGGTGGCCGCGTACCTCTACCAACTGGCGTCCCTGTACACGACGTTCTACGACCAGTGCCCGGTGGTGAAGCCCGCCCCCGCCCAGCACGTCGCGGAGAACCGCCTCTTCCTGTGCGACGTGACGGCGCGGACCCTGCACCAGGGCATGGCCCTGCTCGGCATCCGGACGCCCGAGCGGCTCTGAGTTCCGGTACGCGCGCGCGGCCCGTCCTCCCCGGCACGGGGAGGGCGGGCCGCGGCCATCGGCGTCAGCTGCAGGGGTAGAAGACGCTCATGTCGTTGGCGAACCGCTTGAACGCGGCCTGGGTGTTGGGGCCGGCGTCGCCGTCGATCTTGTCGGTGTAGTTCCAGCCGAAGGCCAGCATGCGCTGGAGCGCCTTGATCGTGTTGGGGCCGGGGTCGCCGTCGATGGAGTCGGTGTAGTTCCAGTACGCCTTCAGGTGGCGTTGCATCGCCTTCCAGCTGTTGGTGCCCAGCTGTCCGTCGATGGAGCCCGTGTAGCTCGCCGGGGCCCCTCGCATGAAGCACTGCACGTTCTTCGCCTGCTGGCTGCTCAGGCCGAAGTTGTGGGTGGCGAGGATGGAGACGGATCCGGTCTGCGCGGTCTGGGCGGGCGCCGCGAAGCTGGTGCCGGCCGTCGCCAGTCCGCCGGCGGCGAGTCCGATCACGGCGGCAGCGCTGACCAGGGTCCTGGCCAAGGCGTTGGATCGCATGTGTGTCCCTTCCGGGGTGGTTGCTGAGGTGGCGACACGAGAGTGCGCGGCGGGCGGCGCGGACGGCCACAGTTGCCGCGGAAGTGACGCTCCGACGGGACGTCCCGCACTCCGACCTGCGCGGACGCCGTCCGGGTCGGCGGCGGGGAGGGACGGCCGGCGGCGGGCGACGGCCCATTCCGTGTGGATGCACTGCACATGTTCCGGTGCGGTTGTGTGAATGCTGGTGCAGAATGCGGCGCGGGGCACGGCGGCCACTGACCACGGCCACTGATGAAGTCGGACGCGAGTGGGGGAAACATGTCGCGTTGGAAGGCGCTGCCCGCGGAACTCGACCCACGGGTACGGCAGTTGGTGGTGCGCCTACGCCGGCTGAAGGACCACAGCGGGCTGAGCGTGCGGCAGCTCGCGGCACGGACGGGGTACAGCCCGAAGTCGTGGGAGCGGTACCTCGGCGGCAGTTCGCTGCCGCCGCCGGAGGCCGTCGCGGCGCTGGCCGGGATCGGCGGCGACGACCCGACCCGGCTGCTCGCGCTGCGCGAGGTCGCCGCCGAGGCCTGGCGCACGGGGCGCGGCCAGGCCGCTGTACCCGAAGGACCCTTACCCGGACCGGAGTTGGTGTCGGGGGGTCCCGACGAGGAGGAGCGGCCGCACACGCGGTCGCTACGCGTCGCACTCGTGGCCGGGGCGGTGGCCCTGGTGCTGGCCGTGTCGTCGGCGGTATTGGTGACGATGCGGCTGATGGACCACGACGGCGGCGCGGCGAAGCGGACGGCTCCGCTCGCGGTGTCGGCACCGGCGTCGTCGCCGCCCTCGTACGGCTGCCGCGTCGAGCGGGTCGACGGGCGCTGGTACGCGGGCAACAGCCGTACCGCGAAGGCCACCGTGGCGTACGGCGACGCGGGGCCGGACGTGGCCGAGGTGCAGTGTCTGCTGCGCCGGGCGGGCGTCTCGCCGGGCGGGATCGACGGGATGTTCGGCCCGCTCACGCGTGGCGCGGTCGTGCGGTTCCAGAAGCGGGCCGGGCTGATCGGGGACGGCATCGTCGGGCCGCACACCTGGAAGGCTCTGCGGGGATGACGCCGGAGCGGGCGCGACTGGCCGCCGCGCTGAGGGAGTTGCGGGCGGCCACCGGTCTGAGCATGGCGGACCTCGCGGCGAAGACGGCGTTCAGCAAGTCGTCGTGGGAGCGCTACCTCAACGGCAAGACGCTGCCGCCGCGGCAGGCGGTGGAGGAGCTGTGCCGGCTCGCGGGCGAGCCGGACGGCCGCTGTCTCGCGCTGTGGGAGATCGCGGAGGCGGAGTGGAGCGGGCGCGGGAGGGAGGCGGCGCGGACGAAGCCGCCGGCGCGGGTGCCGGCTCCGGCCGAGTCACGGGACCTGCCTCAGGACGCGCCGCAGGACACTCCCCCGGACTCACCCTCTGACACGCCTCAGGATCGGCCGAGGGTTACCCGTACCGGTCATCGTGGTGCGGTGCTCGTGGCCGTGCTCGCGTCCGTGTGTGCGGTGGCCGTGGGCGGCGTGACGGTCGCGCTTCTGCTGCTGCCGGGCCATGGTCACGACCCCCGGCCGCCGTCCGCGCCGGAGGCGTCCGCCGGACCGCGCTGCCGCGGTGCGTCCTGCGAGGGCGGGAGCCCGATGGAGATGCACTGCGCCGCGTCGCCGGACACCCTCGCCACCCGCCACACGCACTCAGGGGCCTGGCTGGAGGTGCGCTACAGCAAGGCGTGCGGGACGAGTTGGGCCCGGATGTGGGGCACGCGGGTCGGCGACCGGCTCAGGGTGACGGCGGGCGGGCGGACACGTGGGGCCGAGATCGGGAACGGCGTGGACGCGGACTCGTTCGTCTACACACCGATGACGGTGACGCCGCGCGGGACCGTGCTGCGGATCTGTTTCGACCCGGCGAAGGGTGCCGAGGAATGCTTCAGCTCCGTGCCGCGGTGACGGCCAGCGTCGCGTAGGGAATGGTGATGCTGCCGCCCCGCGCGTCGATGACGGCCCCGGCGGCGTCCAGGATCTCGGCGAGTCCTTCGGCCGGGAGGCGGGTGAAGGCGCCCTGGGTGGGCATGACGTCCAGCCAGGCGTCGCGGGTGTAGGTGAACTCCCAGTCGTGGCGCCACTGTTCGGGCTCGCCGAAGCAGCCGCCCTCCCGGATCACGTCGGCCGTCTTGACCAGGAAGGTCCGGTAGCCGTCCACCATCGACCTCGTCAGAGCCGCACGGAAGTCGAACGGCGAGTCGGGCATGACGCGTTCGCAGACGTCGGCGACGGCCTCGGCGAGGTCGGCCGGGATGTCGGCCACGTTCCAGAAGGGGGCCAGCAGGCCGCCGGGCCGCAGGACGCGTGCCGCCTTGGCCACGCCCGCGACGGGGTCGACCCAGTGCCAGGCCGTCCCGGCGACGACCCCGTCGAACCGCCGCCGCCCAGGCTCCCATTGCTCGAACGTCGCCACGTCGACGTCCATGTCCACGCCGACGCCGACGTCATGGCCCGATCGCCGCGCCAACTCGGCCATACTGGCGTCGGGTTCGACCCCGAGCACCCTGCACCCGGCGGCCCGGAACTGCCGGGCGGCGATCCCGGTGCCGCAGCCGACGTCGAGGACGTCCGGACCGGGCAGGGCATCGGCGATCCGCCGCACCAGGGCCTCGGGATAGCGGGGCCGGGCGCGGTCGTAGCGCTCGGCGTCTCCGCCGAAGGACTCGGCGATGTCCCGATGCTCATGGGGCCGGTTCGGGGTGGACCGGTTCGGAGCGGAGCCGTTCGGGCCGGACGAGGGAGTGGGCATGCGCCCACTATGAGTGGGCGGACGCCCACAGGTCAATGGGCAAGCGCCCACCCGCTGCCCGAAGAGACGGGGGAGAATGACTCGCATGCCCACAGGTACGGCCCTCCGCGACCCCCGTCAGCAGCTCTTCGAAGCCGCCGAACGCCTCCTGCTGCGCGCCGGCCCCAACGCGCTGACCAGCAGGGCGGTGACGGCGGAGGCAGGCGTCGCGAAGGGAGTCCTGCACCGGTACTTCCCGGACTTCGACGCGTTCCTGGCGGAGCTGGTGCGGGGTCGCATCCGCGCGCTCGACGCCCTGGGGACGGCCCTGAACGAGTCCGCCGGCACGGGCACGGTCACCGACAACCTCACCGCGGCCCTGGTGGACCTCTTCGACCCGGTCGCCACCTCGGTCGTCGGCCTCGTCATCGCCCGCGACGAACTCCGCGCCCGCCTGCGCGCGACCGGCTCGACGGGCATCCCGCTCATGGGAGAGGCGGCGGCCGTGCTGTCGGCCTACCTCACACGGGAACAGACCCTCGGCCGCATCACGCCCGACGCGGACGCGGACGTCCTGGCCCCGACCCTCCTCGGCGCGGCCCACCTGCTGTTCGCGGACCGGGAGTCGGGGACGCCGGACCGGGAGACGGTACGCCGGTCCGTGACGGCGGTGGTGGCGGGCGCGTCAGCGTGACGCCGGAACCCACCCGCACCACAGGGGAGCCGGTGCTCCACCACCGCGTCGGAGGGGCGGAGATCCGTTCCTGGAGACCCCCGACCACCAGCGCCTCGTCCACGCCGACGACCAGCTCGGCAGCCTCCGGATCTCCGACCCTGACCAGGCGGCCAACAGGGCTCACAAGTATGCGATGCTCCGCTCCCAGGCCCTTTCCCCGCAGGAGAACGATGAGCGGCATACCGCCCCAGTGGTTCAAGTCCAGCTACAGCGAAAACGCCGCCCGCCTCGAAGTGGCCGTCCTCCCCCACGCCATCCACATCCGCGACTCCAAAACCCCCGAAGACGCCCCCACCCTCCGGGTGAGCCCCACCACCTGGACCGCCTTCCTCAAGGCCGCCCACTGACATGGCCACGCTTCCCAACCCGCTGCCGCGGCTCGCGGAGCTCGGGCTTCGACTCCCGTCCGGTGTACTGGTGGACGCGACCGACGACGGCCCGTGGCACGAGCCGCTGCTGTGGCTGGCGGGCGGTCGGGCCGAGCCCGGCGAATGGACCGCGCTGCGGCAGACCGCACCGCGTCACGGACTCCTCCCCGTCGTCCTCGACGTAGGCCAGGGCCACGGCGGGCCGGAGCTATGGGAGTTGACGCCCGGAGGAATGTCGTACCCGGGGGATCACGACGCGGAGGAGGTGCTGGAGGAGTTCTGGGACGAGTACGCGGAAGAAGACGCGGACTGGGCCGGCCTGGCGCGGACGCCGCACACCCCCGGCGCGGAGCCAGAGGCCGTCGCCGCGGACGTGGTGGAGTCCCTTCTCGACGGCGGTGGTCCGCTCAAAGAGCCCCGCCTCGCCCTCGTCCCGGCCCGCCGCAGCGCCGACATACCCACGGCCATCGGCTGGATGGGACCGGCGAACCACGAGAACGACACCGCGCGTCTGTCCGCGATCCTCCGCTCCTGGGAGGACCGCTTCGGCATACGGGTCGTGGCGCTCGGCTTCGACACCCTGCTCGTGTCGGTCGCCGCGCCGCCCACCACGCTCGCCGAGGCGCAGGCGCTGGCCGCGGAGCACCACGCGTTCTGCCCGGACAACGTCGACCAGGGCAACGACCCGACGTTCACCGCGTATGCCGAGCGCCAACTCCTCAACAGGCCGGCCTGGTTCTTCTGGTGGGACTGACGCACCTCCCACCTCTCAGCTCAGCAGCGCGATCCCGTCCGGCGCCACGACCCCGAACTCCTGCTCCAGCAGAAGCCGTACCTGCACCTCCCGGGTCAACTCCCGCTCACGCACCGTCCCGTCGGCCCGCGTCTCGGTCAACAGGCTTCCATGCAGCTGGAGATGCCGCTCGGCGCTGACACTCTGGACGTAGAGCCGCTGCGTGAAGGGCGACCGCGGATTCGTGGCGATGTGCCAGTTGATGACGTCGTAGTCAGGCTTCTCGAAGGGTTCGAGGGTGAAGGCGTACTGGCCCGCCCAGTCGTCCTTGCCCCGGTCGTGGGCCTGGAGCAGCCACATCTGGAGCGGTCCGCGGTGCGGGACATGGACGAGGCGGTGGCGCCGCCCGGCATCCTGGAACTCGGCATCGGCCCGCAGCGGCACCGGCTCCAGCAGCGCGCCGATCGCCCCGAAGCCGACGTCGGCGAGATACGGCTGCGGCTCCCCGGGCGCCTCGACCAGCAACGCCATATGAGTGCGCGGGCGGCTCTCGACACGGTCGGCGCCGACGGCGACCCGCGCGGTCAGCAGCGTCACGCCGAAGCCCAGCGCCTCCAACGCCGAGGCGAGAAGGGTGTTGTGCTCGTAGCAGTAGCCCCCGCGCCTGCTGTGCACGAGCTTGGCCAGAAGGTCGGCCGGGTCGAGGGAGGGGGCGGTGCGGCGCAGGGCGTCCAGGTTCTCGAACGGGATGCCCCTCATGTGTGCCAGATGCACGCCCCGCAGCGTCGCCGCGTCGGCCCGCCGCTCCCCCTCCCAGCCGATCCGCCGGAGGTACGCGTCAAGGTCGAACTCCACTGTGTCGGACATGCCGCCACCGTAGGCACACCGCTCGCGTCCCGTCCGCCACCTGCGGTCGGAGTCGGTCGGAGTCGTCCCCCGCCTTTGGTCCCGGGTGACCCCGGGCCGTCGCCCCCAAGGCGGGAGACGCGCCAAGTCCCTTTCAGAGAATGCCGAGCACCCCGTGCAGAAGAACGACCACAGCAGCGAGCAGACCGGGGACGAGCGTGGCGAGCATGAGAGACCTCCGTGAGCGGAACGTGTGTTTTCTACCGCTCTCGATAACGCTCCATGATCGTCCGCGTTACGGTCCTGTTCGCGGCCGCCCCCGACCGCTGCGCTCAGGCCTTGTCGCCGACTCCCGCATACACGTTGATGTCCGCGTCCGTCACGTCGTTGATATCGGCGTACCGCACCTTCTCGATGTCGTCGAGGCCCGCCAGGTACGACGCCTCGGGCTGGTCCGGGACCGGTGCGGCGTCGTCCGCGCGCCAGTGGTGGACGGGCACGACGCCCGGCTCCATGACCCCCAGGGAGCTCTGCGTGAAGAAGCGCTCGACCTCCGCCCGGGTGCGCAGCACGAAGGTGAAACCCCGCTCGGTGTACGTCCGCTGGACCGCGCGGATGTTCTCGGGGTTGAGGTCCTCGGTGAGATGGCTGAGCACCAGTCGGCTGCCGGCCGGCAGCGCTTCGACGAGTTCGCGCACGATCGGGTACGCCTCCTCGTCCTCGACGAAGTGCAGGATCGCCACGAGGCAGAGCGCGATCGGCTGGTCGAAGTCGAGTGTCTTCGCGGCCTGTTCGAGGATCTGCGCCGGGTTCTTGAAGTCGGCGTCGACGTAGTCGGTGCGCCCTTCGGGGCCGCTGGTGAGCAGCGCCCGCGCGTGGGCCAGCACGACGGGGTCGTTGTCGACGTACACCACCCGTGCGTCGGGGATGGTCCGCTGGGCGATCTGGTGGACGTTCTCCGCGGTGGGCAGGCCGGTGCCGACGTCGAGGAACTGGCGGATGCCGTCCTCCTGGACCAGCGTGTTCACCGCGCGGCGCAGGAAGTCGCGGTTGTGCCGCACGTCGAGGTAACCGCGCGGGTTGGCGGCGAGCGCGGCCGCGGCGGCCGCCCGGTCGACCGGGTAGTTGTCCTTGCCGCCGAGGAAGACGTCGTAGACGCGGGCCGGGTGCGCCTTGCTGGTGTCGATCCTCCTTCTCAGCTCGGCGGGATCCTGGCTGAGGGCGTCACCGGACATGGGCGTCTCCCAGAAGAGTCGGCGGGTCATTCAACAGGCAACGAGCAGTCGCCAACAACCTAACTCCCGGCGGAACTTGATGGTGCCCGTACCGTGATCCCGCCGCGAGGCGTCCCGGACCCGCGTCCCGGGACAGGGCGTCCCCGCAGGTCAGCGGCGATCCCGCGACCTCGGCGTCCCGAATCCTTGGAGGAGAGTGGCGGGCCGGACCGATCACCGAGCAGGCTGGTGTCCCGACCCCGAGTTCGCCATCGAGAGGGCCGAGCCATGTCCGCACCCCCCACCCGCACCAGGGCCCGTCTGCTCCTCGCCGCGACGGCCGCACTCGCCGCGCTCATGCTGACGGCGTGCAAGGACGGCGAGGGCCTGCGCGACGAGGGACCGTCCTCCTTGACCACACCGGCCGCGCGGTCGGCCCCCGCCACTGCGCCGTCGCCCGCGGCCCCTTGAGACGGCGGCGCCGCGCTCAGCGCAGCTTCTGCGCGGCCTCGACCGCCCAGTACGTGAGGATGTTCTGCGCGCCGGCCCGCCTGATGCCGGTCAGCGTCTCCAGGATCGCGCGGTCCCGGTCGATCCAGCCCTTCTCGGCGGCGGCCTCGATCATCGAGTACTCGCCGGAGATCTGGTACGCCGCGACCGGCACGTCCACGGAGTCGGCGACCCGCGCCAGGATGTCGAGGTAGGGCCCGGCCGGCTTGACCATCACCATGTCGGCGCCCTCCTCCAGGTCGAGCGCCAGCTCCCGCAGGGACTCGCGCACGTTGGCGGGGTCCTGCTGGTACGTCTTGCGGTCGCCCTGCAGCGACGAGGCGACGGCCTCGCGGAAGGGCCCGTAGAAGGCGGAGGCGTACTTCGCGGTGTAGGCGAGGATCGCCACGTCCTCGCGCCCGATCTGGTCGAGCGCGTCCCGGACGACGCCGATCTGGCCGTCCATCATCCCGCTGGGGCCCACGACATGGGCGCCCGCGTCGGCCTGCACCTGGGCCATCTCGGCGTACCGCTCCAGGGTGGCGTCGTTGTCGACCCGCCCCTGCGCGTCGAGCACCCCGCAGTGCCCGTGGTCGGTGGTCTCGTCGAGACACAGGTCGGACATCACCAGCAGGTCGTCGCCGACCTCGGCCCGCACATCGCGGAGCGCGACCTGGAGGATCCCGTCCGGATCGGTGCCCGGCGTCCCGACGGCGTCCTTCTTCCCGTCCTCCGGCACACCGAACAGCATGATCCCGGAGATCCCCGCCGCCACCGCCTCCGCGGCCGCCTTCTTCAGACTGTCGCGCGTGTGCTGCACGACCCCGGGCATCGCCGAGATCGGCACGGGCTCACTGACGCCCTCACGGATGAAGGCCGGGAGGATGAAGTCGGCGGGGTGCAGTCGCGTCTCGGCGACCATCCGCCGCATGACGGGCGAGGTCCGCAGCCGCCGGGGACGCGCACCGGGAAAGGATCCGTACTTCGTCATGCCCTCTACGCTACGCCCGGCTCAGGGACACCTTTGCCGACGTGGCGTCGGCGCGCGGCTCCCCCGGAAGCAGGCTCGGGAACGGCGGCGGGACGCACCCTCACGGCGCGTCCCGTCACCTCGACTTCCATCCGCGGCTCACGTCGTGGAGCGACGCCTCCGGGCGCCCGGACGACGCTCGCTCGGGCGGGTCACCGGGTCGCCGGCCTCCAGGGCGGCGGCTCGGCGCTTCAGGCCGAAGTCGGCCAGCGCCTCCGCCAGCTTGTGCACCGACGGCTCCGGAGCCATGACATCGACCCGCAGCCCGTGCTCCTCGGCCGTCTTGGCCGTGGCGGGACCGATGCACGCGATGACGGTCACGTTGTGCGGCTTCCCGGCGATACCCACCAGGTTCCGCACCGTGGACGACGACGTGAACAGCACGGCGTCGAACCCACCGCCCTTGATCGCCTCCCGCGTCTCCGCCGGCGGCGGCGACGCCCGCACGGTCCGGTAGGCCGTGACGTCGTCGACCTCCCAGCCCAGCTCGATGAGCCCGGCCACCAGCGTCTCGGTGGCGATGTCGGCACGCGGCAGGAAGACCCGGTCGATCGGGTCGAAGACGGGGTCGTACGGCGGCCAGTCCTCCAGCAGACCCGCGGCCGACTGCTCCCCGCTCGGCACCAGATCCGGCTTCACGCCGAACGCGACGAGCGCCTTCGCGGTCTGCTCACCGACCGCGGCAACCTTTATGCCGGCGAAGGCACGGGCGTCGAGCCCGTACTCCTCGAACTTCTCCCGCACCGCCTTGACGGCGTTGACCGAGGTGAAGGCGATCCACTCGTACCGGCCGGTGACGAGCCCCTTCACCGCCCGCTCCATCTGCTGGGGCGTGCGCGGCGGCTCGACGGCGATGGTCGGCACCTCGTGCGGCACGGCCCCGTACGACCTCAACTGGTCGGAGAGCGACGCCGCCTGCTCCTTCGTCCGCGGTACGAGCACCTTCCAGCCGAACAGCGGCTTGGACTCGAACCACGACAACTGGTCGCGCTGGGCGGCGGCGGAACGCTCACCGACCACGGCTATCACCGGCCGGCCGCCCTCCGGCGAGGGCAGTACCTTGGCCTGCTTCAGGGCCTGCGCGATGGTGCCGAGCGTCGCCGTCCAGGTCCGCTGGCGCGTGGTGGTGCCCGCGACCGTCACCGTCATCGGCGTATCGGGCTTGCGGCCCGCCGACACCAGCTCCCCGGCCGCCGCACCGACGGAGTCGAGCGTCGTCGACACGACCACGGTCCCGTCGGAGGCCCCCACCTCCGTCCAGCACCGGTCCGAGGCGGTACGTGCGTCCACGAACCGCACGTCCGCGCCCTCGGCGTCGCGCAGCGGGACACCGGCGTACGCGGGGACGCCGACCGCGGAGGCGACACCGGGGACGACCTCGAAGGGCACGCCCGCGGCGGCGCAGGCCAGCATCTCCTCGGCGGCGTAAGCGTCCAGGCCAGGGTCCCCGGAGACCGCTCGCACGACCCGCCTGCCGCCCCGCGCGGCCTCCATGACAAGATGTGCGGCATCCCGTACCACGGGGACCCCAACGGTTGTTGACGAGCCGTCAACAACCGCCAGCTGAGGTGTGCCCGTGCCCGGGTGGGAGTCCGAGGAAGGACCCCCGTCCGTGTGCACCTCGGCGGCGCCTTGCCTGGCGTGCTTGCGCACCACGTCGAGCACGTCGTGCTCGGCGACCAGAACGTCCGCGTTCGCCAGCGCCTCCACGGCGCGCAGAGTCAGCAGTCCCGGATCCCCGGGTCCGGCACCCAGGAAGGTGACGTGCCCGTGTTCGAGGCCGGTGGGAAGGGTGGTGGGGCTCAATGTGCTCGCTCCCCCATCAGACCGGCCGCGCCCTGGGCAAGCATCTCGGCCGCGAGTTCACGGCCGAGCGCCATTGCTTGGTCGTACGTCTCGGGCACGGGACCGGTGGTGGACAGCTGCACCGTGCGCGAGCCGTCGGTCGTGCCGACTATCCCGCGCAGGCGCATTTCCTTAGCAATCTGCCCGTCCCCCAGCAAGTCGGCCAGCGCGCCCACAGGGGCGCTGCAACCGGCCTCCAGGGCGGCGAGCAGTGACCTCTCGGCGGTCACGGCGGCCCGGGTGAACGGGTCGTCGAGCTCTCCGAGCGCTGCGATCAGGTCCGCACGTTCCGCGGCACACTCGATCGCCAGTGCCCCCTGGCCGGGGGCGGGCAGAACCGTGTCGACCGACAGGAAGTCGGTCACCTCGTCGCTCCGGCCGATCCGGTTGAGGCCGGCGGCGGCCAGGACGACCGCGTCCAGCTCGCCTTCCCGCACGTACCGGATCCGGGTGTCGACGTTGCCCCGTATCGGGACCGTCTCCATGTCCAGCCCGTGGCTGCGCGCGTACGAGTTCAGCTGCGCCATGCGGCGCGGCGAGCCCGTACCGATGCGCGCGCCGCGCGGCAGGTCGGTGAACTTCAGCGCGTCCCGGGCGACGATCACGTCGCGCGGGTCCTCGCGCAGCGGGACGGCGGCCAGCGCCAGGCCCTCGGGCTGCGCGGTGGGCAGGTCCTTGAGCGAATGAACCGCGAAGTCGACCTCACCCCGCAGCAGCGCGTCACGCAGCGCCGTGACGAACACGCCCGTGCCGCCGATCTGCGCGAGATGCTCGCGGGAGGTGTCGCCGTAGGTGGTGATCTCGACGAGCTCGACGGGCCGTCCTGTCACCCGGCTCACGGCGTCCGCCACTTGCCGGGACTGGGACATGGCGAGTTTGCTCCGCCTCGTCCCCAGTCTCAATGCCTTGCTGTTCATGCCGGCCCTCGGTTCTTGCTGTTCTCTGAGTCGTCGTCGGCGCGGGAGACCGCGGCCACCGCCTCCTGGTCGAGGTCGAAAAGGGTCCTCAGGGCATCCGCGTACCCCGCTCCGCCCGGTTCGGCCGCGAGCTGCTTGACCCGCACGGTGGGCGCGTGGAGCAGCTTGTCCACGACGCGCTTGACGGTCTGCGTGATCTCGCTGCGGTGCTTGTCGTCGAGCGCGGGCAGCCGCCCCTCGAGGCGTGCGATCTCGTTCGCGACGACATCGGCGGCCATCGTCCGCAGCGCGACCACGGTCGGCGTGATGTGCGCGGCCCTGAGCGCGGCTCCGAAGGCCGCGACCTCGTCGGAGACGATCCGGCGGACCTCGTCGACGTCGGCGGCCATCGGCGCGTCGGCGGAGGCCCCGGCCAGCGACTCGATGTCGACGAGCCGGACGCCGGCCAGGCGGTGCACGGCCGCGTCGATGTCGCGCGGCATCGCGAGGTCGAGCAGGAAGAGCACGGGCGCGGGCCGCGGGACCTCGGCGACCGGCTCGGGCCTGCGACGCTCGGGGATCCGGCCGACGGTCGCGGCGGTGGCGGCGAGCGCGGTGATCAGCTCGGCGTCGGCCTCGGGCGCGCGGCGGGCGGCCTCGCGGCGGTCGACGGTGCCGTTGTCCACCCAGGCCGCGTGCTGCTCCAAGGTCGCCGCGTCCATCCCGGCGACGGCGGCATCCCCCATCACGGAGAAGCCGCTCTGCGCGGCGGACAGGTCGAGCGGGCAGTTCTCGTCGGTGCCGACGGAGGTGGGCGGCAGCGGACGTACGCCGGTGTCCGCGGCCGTTCCGGCGCTCTGCGAGACGGCGGCGGGGGCGCCCGTACGGCCCTCGACCGCGGCCGCGACCGCGTCGGCCGGCAGGACGAGGCTCGTGGCTCCGGTGCAGGAGACGACCACGTCGGCACGTGTCAGCTCGACCGGCACCGATTCCATCGGTACCGCGCGGGCGGTCACGTCCGTTCCGTCGGCCTCGGTCAGTATCTGCGCCAGGCGCTCGGCGCGCTCCGCGGTGCGGTTGGCTACGACGATCTCGGCGACCCCGGCCCGCACGAGCGTGGCGGCCGCCAGCGAGGACATCGAACCGGCTCCGACGACCAGCGCCTTCCTGCCGCGGGCCCAGTCCTCGACGTCGCCCCCGGCGGCCAATTGCTCCAGGCCGAAGGTGACCAGGGACTGCCCGGCGCGGTCGATGCCGGTCTCGGAGTGGGCGCGCTTGCCGACCCGCAGCGCCTGCTGGAACAGGTCGTTCAGCAGCCGGCCCGCGGTGTGCAGGTCCTGCGCCTTCGCCAGCGAGTCCTTGATCTGCCCGAGGATCTGCCCCTCGCCCACGACCATCGAGTCGAGGCCGCAGGCCACCGAGAACAGATGGTGGACGGCGCGGTCCTCGTAGTGGACGTAGAGATAGGGCGTGAGTTCCTCGAGGCCGACCCCGCTGTGCTGGGCGAGCAGCGTCGACAGCTCGGCGACACCCGCGTGGAACTTGTCCACGTCGGCGTAGAGCTCGATGCGGTTGCAGGTGGCGAGGACGGAGGCCTCGGTGGCGGGCTCCGCGGCGACCGTGTCCTGCAGCAGCTTGATCTGGGCGTCCGGGTTCAGCGCGGCGCGCTCCAGGACACTGACCGGGGCGCTGCGGTGACTCAGTCCGACGACGAGGAGACTCATGCCGGCATCACGGCGGGTACGTCCCCGTCCGGGCCCTTGTCGGCCGGGTTCTTGCGCGCGGCGGCGACCGGTCCCGCGCCGTCGGCCGCGGCGGCCTCCTCGCCGGCCTTGCGCTGCTCGTGGAAGGCGAGGATCTGCAGCTCGATGGAGAGGTCGACCTTGCGTACGTCGACCCCTTCGGGGACGGACAGCACGGTCGGCGCGAAGTTCAGGATGGAGGTGACCCCGGCGGCCACGAGCCGGTCGCAGACCTGCTGGGCCGCGCCGGCGGGGGTGGCGATGACACCGATGCTCACCCCGTTGTCGTCGATGATCTTTTCCAGCTCGTCCGTGTGCTGCACGGGGATGCCCGCGACCGGCTTGCCGGCCATCGCCGGGTCGGCGTCTATCAGGGCGGCGACCCGGAACCCACGGGAGGCGAACCCGCCGTAGTTGGCGAGGGCGGCGCCGAGGTTACCGATACCGACGATCACAACCGGCCAGTCCTGGGTGAGCCCGAGCTCGCGCGAGATCTGGTAGACGAGATACTCGACGTCGTAGCCCACACCACGGGTGCCGTAGGAGCCCAGGTAGGAGAAGTCCTTGCGCAGCTTGGCGGAGTTGACCCCCGCCGCGGCCGCGAGCTCCTCGGAGGAGACCGTGGGGACCGAGCGCTCCGACAGTGCGGTCAGAGCGCGGAGGTACAGCGGAAGCCTGGCGACGGTGGCCTCGGGAATCCCTCGGCTGCGGGTCGCCGGTCGGTGAGTTCGGCCAGTTGCCACGGTGCTCCTGCGGGTAGAGCGGGGCTGCAGGCGGTCACGTGTTTCCAGACCGCCCCGTCGACAGCAGGCTATGTCTTTGTGAACGCGTGCACAAAGACGGTGTCCGATTTGCCCGGCCAACGTGACCGGGGTCACGCGCCCCCGGCGCACTGACGAGGAACCGGCGCTCACGCACCACCGTTCCTTTTCTTCTGGGGGCAAAACCGCACACTCTCCTCAACGATCCCCGCCCCCGAGACCAGACACCATCGATCCTAAGCGACGTGCCGGACGGTTTGGACTACTCGGTCAGTGCCTTGCGGAGCCTCTGCTCGTCCACGCGCCAGAAGGTGTGCTGCCTGCCGTCGACGAGGACCACGGGGATCTGCTCCCAATACTGCTCATGGAGCTGCCGGTCCTGCGAGATGTCCTTGCTCTCCCACGGCACCCCCACCTCACCGCACACCTTTTCCACCACCGACTGTGCGTCATCACACAGATGACACCCGGGCTTGCGGATGAGGGTGACGGTGCGGTCCTGCGGGACCTTGCGACGGAAGAGGGAACTCATGTCAGCCATTCTCGCGCGAGGGCCCCTCGCCGGGACACCCGCGAAAACGCCAAGGAACGCCCGGATGAGATGAGTTCTTTAACGACATGGTCGCGGAGAGTTCACAGGCTCCAAACCTCGCGCGTATGGAGGCACCGAACAAACTGGCTATGCTCACGGGCATGGCCGCTCTCGGATGGCTCACTCCCCGTAGGCGCTCCGCCACGGCGCGGAGCGTGTTGGCAGGCGAGGCTTCTGCGGAGGCAGCCCGCAAGTCCTCGCAGGACGTCCCCCCGGAGGAACAGGAGTTCCCCGTACTCGGCGACGACAAGGCTGCCGCGTTCTTCGACCTCGACAACACGGTGATGCAGGGCGCCGCCCTCTTCCACTTCGGCCGGGGCCTGTACAAGCGGAAGTTCTTCGAGACCCGAGACCTCGCCAAGTTCGCCTGGCAGCAGGCCTGGTTCCGGCTGGCCGGCGTCGAGGACCCCGAGCACATGCAGGAGGCCCGCGACTCGGCGCTGTCGATCGTGAAGGGCCATCGCGTCGCCGAACTCCAGTCGATCGGCGAGGAGATCTACGACGAGTACATGGCCGAGCGGATCTGGCCGGGCACCCGCGCCCTCGCCCAGGCCCACCTGGACGCGGGCCAGCGGGTGTGGCTGGTCACCGCGGCGCCGGTGGAGATCGCGACCGTGATCGCCCGCCGCCTGGGCCTGACCGGCGCGCTCGGCACGGTCGCGGAGTCCGTGGACGGCGTCTACACCGGCAAGTTGGTGGGCGAGCCGCTGCACGGCCCGGCCAAGGCGGAGGCCGTACGCGCCCTCGCCGCCGCGGAGGGCCTGGACCTCTCCCGCTGCGCGGCGTACAGCGATTCCCACAACGACATCCCAATGCTCTCGCTGGTCGGCCACCCCTACGCCATCAACCCCGACGCCAAGCTCCGCAAGCACGCCCGCAAGCTCGAATGGCGGCTGCGCGACTACCGCACGGGCCGCAAGGCGGCGAAGGTCGGCATCCCTGCGGCGGCCGGCGTGGGCGCGGTCGCCGGGGGCACCGCGGCGGCGATCGCCCTGCACAAGCGGCGACGCTGACGCCGTACAGCGCGCGACACGACGGGCCGGGACATGTTTCCCGGCCCGTTCCGCGTTTGTGCAGTCCAGTTGGCTGCACACCGCCACAACACGCCCTGTTCCGACTCGTAATCCGAACCAATTCGATCAACAACCGGTCACTCAGAGGTACTTGATCGGGCTTCAATCGGTTACAGAAGCGACGGAATCGGTGATTTGAGCAACTGGGTGTAGCAGCGCCTGCACGAAGCGTTATTCTCCTCAGACGCAAACCGGTACCACTCCGTCGCTACGACGGGTGAACGGTTCCGCACTGCACGTGATGGAAGCTCTGCCTCTGGGAGTCCCGTGTACCCACACGTCGGGGTTGACGCCTCGGGCCTGGCTACGCTGCGCGCAACGGTCCTAGACCTGTTGCGCGGCTTCGTCCCCACCGCGTACGCCGTCCCTGCCCTCGCCGTTGCCACCACCCCCGTCGGCCCGTGCTACGCGCTCGCCGACGGCACCGCCGCCGTCGGCAGACGCGGCCGGGTGGCCGGCAGCACCACCACCCGCCGACCGGCCGCGGACAGCGACAGCGCCCGGATGATGGACCTGGTCGAACGCGCCCAGGCCGGAGAGGCCGATGCCTTCGGGCGGCTCTACGACCAGTACAGCGACACCGTCTACCGGTACATCTATTACCGCGTGGGCGGAAAGGCCACGGCCGAGGACCTCACCAGTGAGACGTTCCTGCGCGCCCTGCGCCGTATCGGCACCTTCACCTGGCAGGGCCGCGACTTCGGGGCCTGGCTGGTCACCATCGCCCGCAACCTCGTCGCGGACCACTTCAAGTCGAGCCGCTTCCGGCTCGAGGTGACGACCGGTGAGATGCTCGACGCCAACGAGGTGGAGCGCTCGCCCGAGGACTCCGTCCTGGAGTCCCTCTCCAACGCCGCCCTGCTCGAGGCCGTACGACGCCTCAATCCCCAGCAGCAGGAGTGTGTGACGCTCCGCTTCCTCCAGGGCCTGTCCGTCGCCGAGACCGCCCGGGTGATGGGCAAGAACGAGGGCGCCATCAAGACACTCCAGTACCGCGCGGTGCGCACTCTGGCCCGACTCCTCCCGGACGACGTGCGCTGACGCTCAGTGACGTCCAACTGGCAGTCGGTGAAAGTCCGTTGACTTCTCGTTCCGATCATCTGTCGTCCGTAACCCAAGTGCCGAGCCGCTCGTTGTGCGGGATGCAGGCTCCCTGTGGTCACTCCCTGGCCGTCTCCGATCACTCGATCGTGTGGATGTGGTCAGAGCGTGCAACCCTCAGGACCCCCTGGGGAGTCGACCGTCATGATGAGAGGAGGTGCCGCCAGTGATCGCGAACGTATCGGCACACCGGCGGGCGAACGCCTTCGCCCAGGCCCTGGAGGAGCAGCCGGACCGGGGCACGGCGGCCGAGCAGCCCGAGGGATCGGC
Source organism: Streptomyces sp. NPDC048419 (assembly GCF_043200415.1). Classification (NCBI taxonomy): domain Bacteria; kingdom Bacillati; phylum Actinomycetota; class Actinomycetes; order Kitasatosporales; family Streptomycetaceae; genus Streptomyces; species Streptomyces sp. NPDC048419. The sequence continues at coordinate 281,703 of NZ_JBICXT010000011.1, forward strand.
CCCGGGCCCGGCTGCTGCGGAACAGACCGAGCAGGGCCGCCTCTTGGCCCTCGCGGACTGTCTCGGCGAGGTGCCAGGACCGAAGCTGGATCCCGAGGTCAAGGTCGTCCAGCGGGCCCAGCTGGTGGCCGCGTTCGAGGCCATGATGCAGGAGGGCGCCGGCGGCGAGGAGGCAGGATCCGCGGTCCCCGTGCAGCGCTCCCGCGGTGCCCACCGCGCGAGCCCGCTCGGCAAGCTGCGGCCCCGGTCACGGCTGACGAAGGGCCTGGCCGCGGGCGGACTGAGCGTCGGCGTCGCGGCGGGGGCCTTCGGCGGAGTCGCCGCGGCCAGCCAGGACGCCCTGCCCGGTGACTCGCTCTACGGGCTCAAGCGCGGCATCGAGGACTTCAAGCTCAACTACATGTCCGAGGGCGACGACCAGCGCGGTGTGGCCTATCTCGACCAGGCCTCCACCCGGCTGAGCGAGGCGCGCCGCCTGATGGAGCGCGGCCGCGGCAACACCCGGATCGACCACGAGTCCCTCGGCGAGATCCGCCGCACCCTGGCCGGCGTCACGCACGACGCGTCGGAGGGCCACCGGCTGCTGCACGAGGCGTACGAGCGCGACCCCAACTCGCTCGGCCCCATCCAGGCCCTGTCCACCTTCTCCCGCTCGCACCGCGACGCCTGGGGCGCCCTGCGCGAGCGGCTCCCGCTCCAGCTCGGCGACGTCAGTGAGCAGGTGTCGTCGGTGTTCAACGCCATAGACGAAGAGGTCGCCCCGCTGCAGTCCCTGCTGCCCCCGCCCCCGGCCCGGAGCGGCGGCGACGGCAAGCAGCACGGCTCGGGCAAGGCCTCCAGGGGCACGTCCGGTTCCGGCCGGAAGTCGGCGTCGCCCAGCGCCGGTGGCAGCTCCTCCGCGCACAGCCGTCCCCACACCCCCAGCCAGTCGGCCGGCTCCACCGGCGAGGGCCTGCTCGGCGGCAACACCGGCGGCCTGCTCGACCCGCCGAAGGACAGCGGCAGCGCCTCCCCGTCCGCGAGCAAACCCCCGAGCAGCGAACCGGACGTGACGATCCCGCCGCTGCTCCCGGGCCTGCTCCCCGGCCTCGGCATCGACGGCGAGGACACCGGCCAGTAGGCACTACGACTGTGGGGGCGCCCTTCATCCGAAGGGCGCCCCCACAGTCGTACCGAAAACGGTCGTACCGAAATCAGAAGAACACCGACCGACGCTGCACCAGCAGTTTGTAGAGGGTGTGCTGGATCTGCTCCCTGACCTGGTCGGTCAGGTTGAACATCAGCATCGGGTCCTCGGCGGCCTCCGGCGGATAGCCGTCCGTCAGGATCGGCTCGCCGAACTGGATGGTCCACTTCGTCGGCAGCGGCACCGCACCGAGCGGACCGAGCCACGGGAAGGTCGGCGTCAGCGGGAAGTACGGGAAGCCCAGCAGCCGTGCCAGGGTCTTCGCGTTGCCGATCATCGGGAAGATCTCCTCCGCGCCCACGATCGAGCACGGGATGATCGGGGTGCCGTGGCGCAGCGCCGTGGAGACGAAGCCGCCGCGACCGAACCGCTGCAGCTTGTAACGCTCGCTGAAGGGCTTGCCGATGCCCTTGAAACCCTCGGGCATCACCCCCACCAGCTCGCCCTGGCCCAGCAGCCGTTCTGCGTCCTCCGCGCAGGCCAGGGTGTGGCCCAGCTTGCGGGCCAGCTCGTTGACCACCGGCAGCACGAAGACCAGATCGGCGGCGAGCAGGCGCAGATGCCGGTTGGCCGGATGGTGGTCGTGCACGGCGACCTGCATCATCAGGCCGTCCAGCGGCAGGGTCCCGGAGTGGTTGGCGACGATCAGCGCGCCGCCGTCGGTCGGGATGTTCTCGACGCCCTTCACCTCGACCCGGAAGTACTTCTCGTACACCGGCCGCAGCAGGGACATCAGGACCTGGTCGGTCAACTCCTCGTCGTAGCCGAAGTCGTCGACCTCGTAGTCGCCGGTGAGACGGCGGCGCAAGAAGGACAGGCCACTCGCGACGCGCCGCTCCCAGCCAGCGTCCTCCTGCGGCTTCTCGAGCGGCTCTTCCTCTTGCGTCACGGGAACATCATCCTGCGCAGGCGCCCTGCTGGGCAGGGGCTGGACCTCACCGACCAGCGCGGGTTCCGTGGTCTTGCGTCGGCTCCCCGCGCCCCGGCGCCGCGACGGCCGCTGAACGGCGCTTCCGCGGGACCGGTCGTCGTCGAACGGAATGACCTTGGCATCCGCCATCGTTGATGCGCTCCTCAGTTGGCGCTCTGCGTCGGGGGGTGGCCGCTGCCCAGGACGGGCAGCGCGGCGATCCGGTCGACGGCCCCGGCAAGGGCCTCCGGCGGCAGGAGCCCGGGTCCATGACTGCGCGCGAAGTCGGCGAAGGTCCCGGCCGTCGTGTACTTCGGCCTGAATCCGAGCGTCTCCCGCATCTGGTCCGTCGCCACGACCCGGCCATGGGTCAGCAGCCGGATCTGCTCGGGCGAGAAGTCCGTCATCCCCAGCGTACGCACCAGCGAACCGGCCCAGGTGACCGCGGGCAGCAGCAGCGGCACCGTGGGGCGGCCGAGCCGCCTGGAGCACTGGGAGAGCAGCAGAACCCCGTCGCCGGCGATGTTGAAGGTGCCGCTGTTGAGAGTGCCCCGCGCCGGCTCCTGCGAGGCGATCCGCAGCACTTCCATCACGTCGTCCTCGTGCACGAACTGCAGCCGCGGGTCGTAGCCGAACACGGTCGGCAGGACCGGCAGCGAGAAGTAGGAGGCGAGCGGCGTGTCCGCCGTGGGCCCCAGGATGTTGGCGAAGCGCAGCACGCACACGGCCACGTCGGGCCGGCGGCGCGCGAAGCCCCGTACGTACCCCTCGACCTCGACGGTGTCCTTGGCGAAGCCGCCGCTGGGCAGCGACTTGGGCGGGGTGGTCTCGGTGAACACCGCGGGGTCGCGGGACGCGGAGCCGTACACGTTCGTACTGGACTTCACCACGAGCCGCTTGACGGTCGGCGACTTCTGGCAGGCACCGAGCAGCTGCATCGTGCCGATGACGTTGGTCTCCTTGATCGCCGCCCGGCTGCCGCTGCCCAGCCCGGTGGCGCTCACATCCATGTGCACGACGGTGTCGGCGCCCGTCTCGGCGAGCACCCGCCCGATGGTGGGCTGTCTGATGTCGGCCTGGATGAAGTCCGCGCCGCCCAGGTGGTGCTCGGGCGGAACCGCGTCCACGGCGATGACCCGGTCGACCCCCGGGTCACGCTGGATCCGTCGTACGAACCGGCCCCCCAGCCAGCGGGCCACTCCGGTCACGAGCACGACCTTGCCCAAGATCTGCGCCTTCCTTCCAGCCCATCCGGTACTCGTAGCCTGTCGCGTTCCCCGCTTGCGGCCAACTTAGCGGGTCGATGTTGCGCTGTGATGACCACCCAATGCACGAAGTGACGACATCCACAGGCGTACGAACAGACCAAGCCATGTGAAACTCGTGCGTAGGCACAGGACGAGCGGATGATCGCGTGTGCTTCCGGTGGCTTCTGTGAAGCCCAAACGCGTGTGGCCCCCCACCGGTTGCGGTGGGGGGCCACAGAACACGCTCCTAGAGCATCGCTTACTTCTTGTTGCGACGCTGAACGCGCGTGCGCTTGAGCAGCTTGCGGTGCTTCTTCTTAGCCATCCGCTTGCGCCGCTTCTTGATAACAGAGCCCACGACTACCCTCGCTCACTTCTCATCACTCGGTGTTGGGCGCCATGGGCCCATACGACCTACGAGGGGCTAGCCTACCCGCCCGAGCGCTGAGGTCGTAATCGAGGCTTCCTGGGGAGATCCCTGCTGTGCCCTGAGGATCTCCCCGGGATGTCCGTCAGGCGGTTTCCACCCCCACGTAGCTCTCGCGAAGGTACTCGTGAACCGCGTTCTCGGGGACGCGGAAGGACCGCCCCACCCTGATCGCGGGCAGATGACCACTGTGCACCAGCCGGTACACAGTCATCTTCGACACTCGCATCACCGAGGCGACTTCCGCCACGGTAAGGAACTGAACCTCACTCAGAGGCCTCTGCTCAGCAGCCATGACACACCTGAACCTTCCGCACTCGACGGCCACCGGCTTCCCCTTCCGGTGACTCTTCGTCGCTGCGTGCTCACTCCCCAATGTAGGGGCGGGTGATGCGAGTGGGGAAGAGGTGCACCCATCGGCGGCCTACTGTGACAGACACGCTCGATTGAGTACGTAGCGGGTAAGCGGCCGGTAGTAATCAGACCGCACGGCGTCATCAAGTGGAACGACGACGGACACGGACCCCTCGGCCTCCCCCACGAAGAGGGCGGGGTCGTCCGTATCTGCCAGACCAATGGCCTCGAACCCCAGCTGACCTGCCCCGCAGACCCAGCCGTGGTCCCCGACGACCAGCTCGGGAAGGGTCCCGCCGACCTCGGCGGCCGCGGCCAGCGCGGTACGAACCGGGAGCGGAGAGTGCGTGTGTACGCCGGTCGCACAACCGGGGCGGGGCGTCCCGGGTTCCCGCACCAACGCGACTCCTTGTGCGTAGTCAAGGTTGTACGTACGTAGACCGAACCGGGTCGTTATGTCGACACTGCGACCATACGCAGGGGTGAGGACGGTACATCCCGCCGCCGACAGTGCGTCCGCCAAGGCGGCGTAGAAGCCGAGCAGACGGTGCGGGTGACCGGTACCGAGGAGCACAGGGGCGCTGCGCTGGGCCGCTGCGGCGAGACGAGCCGCGAAGGCGTCCAGCGCGGTCAGGGTGCGCTCCGGATCGATCACATCTTGGCCGGAGACATGCCCAGGATCGGCCGAAACCCCGCACTTGTCCGACATCAACTCGATCAGATCCCGCTGTCTCCACGTCCATTCGGGGTCGAGCCCGATCAGCACGCGGGGATCGCGAGCGGCGAAGAGCCGATAGCTGCGCAGGCTCTCCTCGCGCGAGGTGGCCACGGGCCCGGCGAGACGGGCCGCCAGGAGATGGGCTCGCAGGGCTCCGGTGCTCAACACGTCTGTGATGGTGGCGGACCGCGGGCGAACGCGCGGCGGAAACCGGTGAATTACCGCACGGGTGGCTCAATACGCCGCATAATGCCGCACCCCGTGGGCAGTGACAGAACGGTGACGGAAGGCACCACAACCACCGTCCGGGCTCCCCGGTCTCATCTTGCGTGGACGGCAACGACCAACCGTTCACGGCACGTTGACCGACACGGGCAACGTGGACCACACCACAGCAGGGGGAACAACCATGAAGAAGCTGTCCCGTCGCGCCACGACCGCCACCGCGCTCGCCGTCCTGGCCCTCGGCGGCACGCTCGCCGCGACCACCCCGGCCTCGGCGGCCACCAAGTCGGCCGCCGCCGCCACGTACAACGGCGCCTGCGGCACCGGCTACAAGGTCATCGACTCCACGCCGGTCGGCAACTCCGGCAAGATCTTCCTGACCTGGAACCAGTCGACCGGCAAGAACTGCGCCGTGACCGTTCGCAACACCACGGGCGCGAAGACCCACATGGAGGTCGCTCTGAAGGCCATCGACAGCAGCCAGCCGGCCGCCAAGGACTCCGGCCAGTACACGAGCTACGCCGGCCCGGTCTACGTCACCGGCCGTGGCTACTGCGTCGCCTGGAGCGGCACCATCGGCACCGCTTCGGCCGGCGACTCGGGCCACTGCAGCTGATCCGGCGCCGGGGGCGGGCCGCCGCGTCCGCCCCCGGCACCACTCCTACGCCAGCAACCCCCGCAGCGGAAAGGCCGCGCGCCGCGTGGCCAGCACCGCCTGGTCGAGCCGGTCCGCGGGGTCGTATCCCTCGTCCCATCCGGCGTACGACACCGGCCACCGCCCGTCGGTCATCCGCGCCGGCGCCAACTGCCGCGTACGGGCGAAGACTTCCTGCCGCCATCCCTCGGGAATCATCGTCTCGGGCGCGACCTCCCGCCCCGCCGCGATCGCCACGAGATGGGTCCACGACCGCGGCACCACCTCGACCACCGCGTATCCCCCGCCGCCGAGCGCGACCCACCGTCCGTCGGCGTACTCGTGCGCCAAATCGTGACAGGCGACCTGCACCGCCCGCTGCGCGTCGAGCGAGACGGCCAGATGCGCGAGCGGATCCTCGAAGTGCGTATCGGCCCCGTGCTGCGACACCAGCACCTGCGGCCGGAAATCAGCGATCAGTTCAGGTACGACGGCATGGAAGGCCCGCAACCACCCGGCGTCCCCGGTCCCGGCCGGCAGCGCGACGTTCACGGCCGACCCCTCGGCGGAGTCCGCCCCCGTCTCCTCCGGCCACCCGGTCTGCGGGAACAGCGTCCGCGGATGCTCGTGCAGGGAGATCGTCAGCACCCGGGGGTCGTCCCAGAACGCCGCCTGCACCCCGTCCCCGTGGTGCACGTCGACGTCGACGTACGCGACCCGCTCCGCCCCCAGCTCCAGCAGCCGCGCGATCGCCAGCGCGGCGTCGTTGTAGATGCAGAACCCCGACGCGCCGCCCGGCATCGCATGGTGCAGCCCGCCCGCGAAGTTCACCGCGTGCAGCGCCTCCCCACGCCACACGGCCTCCGCCGCCCCGACCGACTGCCCGGCGATCAGCGCCGACACCTCGTGCATGCCGGCGAAGGCGGGATCGTCCAGCGTGCCGAGCCCGTACGCCCCGTCCGCCGCCTCCGGATCCGCCGAGGCCGCCTTCACGGCGTCGATGTAGTCCTCGCGATGGACGAGCCGCAGCGTCGACTCCCCGGCGGACTTCGCCGCCACCACCTGGACCTCCTCATCGAGCCCGAAGGCATCGACGAGGTGTCTGGTCAGGGCGAGCCGGACCGGGTCCATCGGATGGTCCCGGCCGAAGTCATAGCCCGTTACTGCCTCGTCCCACATCAGCTGTGCGCGGCCGCTCATGCCCGCCACCGTATCGGTCCGGTTGAGGCGCGAACGAGCGGGCGTAGAACAGTGTCACCAGCACCAACAGCATCGGCACGAGCATCGCCCAGCGATAGCTCCACGCGTCGCCCAGCGCCCCCACCAGCGGCGAGCCGATCAGGAAGCCGACGTAGTTGAAGATGTTCAGCCGGGCGACGGCGGCATCGGAGGCGTTCGGGAACAGCCGCCCGGCCGCCGCGAAGGTCTGCGGCACCAGCACGCACAGCCCGAGCCCGACCAGCGTGAACCCAAGCATCCCGGCCCACGCCCCCGGCGCCACGGCCACCACCGCGAACCCCAGCGCCCCCACCACCGCACCCAGCCGCACGACGGCCACGGCCCCGAACCGCCGCACCCCGGTGTCCCCCAGCGACCGCCCCAGCAGCGTGGTCACCATGTAGACGTTGTACGGCACCGTCGACAACTGCTCCGAGCTCCCGAGCACGTCCTTCAGGTACTTGGCGCTCCAGTTGGAGACGGTCGAGTCCCCGATGTACGCGAAGGTCATCACCAGGCACAGCGGCAGCAGCAGCTTGAAGACGATGCCCTGCCCCTGCGCCCGCTCCCGCTCCTGCTCCTCCACCGCGGAGGAGCCCCCGTCGACGTACCAGCGGCTCCCCACCAGCGTGGCGGGAAGCAGCACGGCGACGACCGGCAGATACGACACCCACAGCGCCAGATGCCAGTGCGCCCCCACCCAGGCCAGGGACGCCCCGACGATCCCGCCGAGGCTGAACGCGGCATGGAAGCTGAGCATGATGCTGCGGCCGTACGTCCGCTGCAGGCTCACCCCGAGCATGTTCATCGAGGCGTCGAGCCCGCCCACGGCAAGCCCGAACGCGGCCAGCGCGATCCCCAGTTCGGCCAGGTGATCCCCCGCGCCGACCCCGAGAAGCGCCAGCAGCACCACGGGCTGAAGGCACCGCAGCAGCAGGCTCGGGCGTATCCGCTTCACGAGCTGCTCGGTCGTCACGCTGCCGACGCCGGCCAGGACGGGCACGGCGGCGAGGAAGACGGGCAGCAGCGCGTCGGACACCCCGTACCGGTCCTGAATGGCCGGGATACGGGTCACCAGCAGGGCGAAGGTGGCGCCCTGAGCGAGGAAGCTGAACGCCAAAGAGGCCCTGCCGCGCCGCAGCACATCTGTCATGGCGGCGAGCGTAGGGCCCCTGGCTACCTGTGGGTAGATCAAGCCAAAGATGAATTTTCCTCAGCTTCACCTTCTCGCTCAGACGGCTACCGCGACCTCGGTCCGGGCGGTCGCCTCCGCGGCCTCCGCCTCGGCACGGACCATCGCCTCCATCGGCCCGGCGGCCAGCCCGCCGCTGAGGAGGAAGGTCAGCGCCATCACACCGATCATCAGGACCCCACCGAGCCACACCATGGTGTCCACGGGGATGGTGTACGCCCCCACGACCCGCGCCACACACTCGGCGAGCAGCGCCACGCCCCACACCACGGAGAACGTCCGTTCCTTGCGCAGGAAGTCCGCCGAGGCGGTCGACCGGCCCGACACAAGCCGCTGCCAGGCGGCCTCCTTCGCCTGGTCGCCCTTGACCAGGAAGGGCTTCAGGCCGGCGGTCATCATCGGCCTGCCGAGAATCACCGACACCAGGATGCCGATGCCGACGGTGCTGCTGACCGCGCCGTCCTTGGCGAGCATCAGCCGCGGGTCACCGGAGACGAAGCTCAGCAGCAGGGAGACCACGTTGACGACGAGGATCAGCCCCGCCAGCCCGTTCGTCCTGCGCTCCTTGACCACGCTCCAGAGGGTCCGCACCGCCGGGACGACACTGCTCCAGGCGAGCGCCGCGAAGGTGCTCATCCCGAAGGCGTTCTTGAACAGGTAGTACGAACCGAGGGGAACCGCCACGTCCACGATCAGCGGACGGAAGTTGTCGAGCGCGCTGGGAGTCTTGGTGCTGCTCAGGCTCTGGGACACCGTGTTCGTCGTCATGCCCTCAGCTTCTCGTCCGGGACCCGGTCGCCAGTAGAAACGATCGTCCGGAGCTCGGCGTGACAAATGTCAGCAGAGCACCGATGCCGACGTCATACGAGCAGGTCAGTCAACTCGCCCAAGTCACTGAAGAGTTGCGTGGCCCCGGTGAGCCGCTCGGCCGGCGTCATGGCGGTGAACCCGTACACGTCCATCCCGGCCGCGTTCGCCGCCCGCACCCCCAGCGGACTGTCCTCGACGACCACGCACCGCTCCGGCGCGACACCCATCCGCTCGGCCGCGTACAGAAACAGATCGGGCGCCGGCTTCCCGCGCCCCACATCCTGCGAACTGAAGACCCGTCCCTCGTCGAACCACCGGTCCAGCCCGGTCTTCCGATGCCCCACCCGGATCCGCTCATGACTCCCGGAGGACGCGACACAGTACGGCACCTCGTCGGCAGCCAGCTTCTCCAGCAGCCCGACAGCCCCTACGACCGGCTCCAGGTCCCGCTCGAACGCCGCGAACACCCGCGCATGGAAGACGTCGTCGAAGTCCGCCGGCAGCTTCCGCCCGGTCCGCTCCTCTACGAGGTCATGGATGCGGTGCATGGCGGAGCCCATGTAGTCACGCAGGGATTCCTCGTACGAGGTCGGGTGCCCGAGCTCGGTCAGGTAGGCGGCGAGGAGCCGGTTGGAGATGGGCTCGCTGTCGACGAGGACACCGTCGTTGTCGAAGATCACAAGGTCGTAGCGCATAACCTTGAGCCTAAACGCAGAAAACCCCCGCACCGAATGGTGCGGGGGTTTTCTCAAAGATTGTTCGGCGGCGTCCTACTCTCCCACAGGGTCCCCCCTGCAGTACCATCGGCGCTGTAAGGCTTAGCTTCCGGGTTCGAAATGTAACC
>NZ_JBICXT010000012.1:0-62218 GCF_043200415.1 Streptomyces sp. NPDC048419
TGACTTTTGGCACGCTGTTGAGTTCTCAAGGAACGGACGCTTCCTTCGTACTCACCCTCTCGGGCTTTCCTCCGGGCGCTTCCCTTCGGTGTTTCCGACTCTATCAGATCCTTTCGGGCCTGATTCCCTGTCGGCGGGGCCTTTCGGCATTCACTACGTTAGCCGATTCCCTCTGCAACTCATAATCGAGTTCCGCGCGTTTGAATTCAGGCATGCGGACATGCAGAATTCGCCCTCGCTGAGGGTGATCGTAAGTAGTGGTTTGGCCGCTTCCGGCTGCTGGCGATCGCCGTACCCGGTTCAAGCGGCTCGGGCTACGTTACGCACCTTCCAAGGGGGAGTCAACTTCGGCGGCGCCTGGGGACGTGGGCCCGATAAGGGCTCACCGTCGGGTCGTTGGCGACCCAGAAGCGCCACGGCTGCACGGCTCCGTCGCCGCCCACCCCGGTGCGCGGACCGTTGAGTACCTGGTCGGAGGCGATTGGAGTGCCCGTCAGGATGCGCAAGGGGGTCTCCCCGGGGGCGCATGCGTCCGTGCCGTCCAGGGCGCGGTCCACACCCAGGGCCGTGGCAAGACGGGCGGGTCCTTTGGCCAGTTCTTTGTCGTTTCGGGCCGAGAGTCGACGTTTACGCGCCTGCTCGACGCCTTCGAGCACCTCACCGGCGCGGAGCAGGACCCCGCTCGCCCGGTCCTCGGGGCCGCACACGAGGTTCATGCAGAACCACATGCCGTAGGTGAAGTAGACGTACACGTGCCCGGGCGGACCGAACATCACGCCGTTGCGGACGGTGCGGCCGCGATAGGCGTGGGAGCCGGGGTCGTTCTGGCCGTCGTAGGCCTCGATCTCCGTGAGACGCAGGGCGATCGGACCGTCGGGGGTCGTACGCACGAGGACTCGGCCCAGGAGATCCGGGGCGACTTCCAGGACAGGGCGGTCGAAGAACTCCCTGGGGAGTGGCGTACGGTCCGGGGGCGTGATCATGCGGCCCGAGCCTAGTCCAGACGGGTGGGAGCCAAGGACTGGTCAAGGCTTCGTCTGCTTGCCAGGGTGAGGGCGCGGAACCGGGCGGACCCGGATCGCGTTTGTAGGGATCAAGGATCCATACGTAAAGGGAGAGTCATGGCGTTCAAGAAGCTGCTCGCGAGTCTGGGGGCCGGCGGGGCTTCGGTCGAGACGGTACTGACCGAGGTCAACGTCGTTCCGGGTGGCGTCGTCCAGGGTGAGGTGCGGATCCAGGGCGGGTCCGTGAACCAGGACATCGAAGGCCTGTCCGTGGGGCTGCAGGCGAAGGTCGAGGTCGAGAGCGGCGACGAGGAGTACAAGCAGAACATCGAGTTCACGAAGGTGAGCCTCGGTGGGGCCTTCGAGCTCCAGGCGGGCGCCGTGCACGCCGTGCCGTTCGGGATCGAGATCCCGTGGGAGACGCCGGTCACCATGATCGACGGTCAGACGCTGCGTGGGATGAACATCGGTGTGACCACCGAGCTGGCGATCGCCCGTGCCATCGACTCCGGTGACCTGGACCCGATCAACGTGCACCCGCTGCCGGCGCAGAAAGCGATCCTGGACGCGTTCATCCAGCTGGGCTTCCGCTTCAAGAACGCCGACATGGAGCGCGGCCACATCCGGGGTACGCGGCAGACGCTGCCGTTCTACCAGGAGATCGAGTTCTACCCGCCGTCGCAGTACCGGGGCCTCAACCAGGTCGAGTTGAGCTTCGTCGCCGACGAGCACGCCATGGACGTCATCCTGGAGATGGACAAGAAGCCCGGCCTGTTCAGCGAGGGCAGCGACACCTACCGGTCGTTCCAGGTGGGTCAGCACGACTTCCACGGGACCGACTGGGCGGCGTACCTCAACCAGTGGCTGTCCGAGGTCGGCAGCAAGCGGAACTGGTTCTAGGCTCGGAACTGCTGATTCCGTAATCGATCAGGAGGTACCGAGGTGACCGAGCTCAAGCGGCGGCCGCTCCCCCACGACTTCCATCCGCCCGTTCCCGCGTTCACGGTGACGAGTGAGGACGTCCAGGAGGGCGCCACGCTCAAGGACGCTCAGGTCTACGCGGCCGGGAACACCTCGCCGCAGCTGCGGTGGGAAGGTTTCCCGGCCGGGACCAAGAGCTTCGCCGTGACCTGCTACGACCCGGACGCCCCGACGGGCAGCGGGTTCTGGCACTGGGTGCTGTTCGACATCCCGGCTTCCGTGACCGAGCTTCCGGTCGGCGCGGGCACCGGCAAGTTCGAGGGGCTGCCCGAGGGTGCGGTGCAGGCTCGTAACGACTACGGGTCCAAGGACTTCGGCGGCGCCGCCCCACCCCCCGGGGACGGACCGCACCGGTATGTGTTCACGGTGTACGCCGTGGACCAGGAGAAGCTCGGTCCGGACGCGGACGCCAGTCCCGCCTTTGTCGGCTTCAATCTGCGGTTCCACGCGATCGCGCGTGCCCAGCTGATCGGTGAGTACGAGGTGCCCGCGGAAGCCTGACGTTCATTGAACGTTTGCCCGCCCCCGGTCATGGAAGTGATCGGAGGCGGGCATTTTTTATTGCGTTGTCCATCTCGGCGTGCCCGGCCAGAGTTGATCCAAGCCCGCCAGGGGGTGGGCCGGTGCGCGTGGGAGGTGGGCTGGATGCGGGACACGCTGGTGCTGAATGCGAGCTTCGAGCCGCTGTCGACGGTGACGTTGAACCGAGCCGTCGTTCTGGTGCTGCAGGACAAGGCCGTCGTCGAGCAGGCCCACCCCGAACTGCGCATGCGGGGAGCCGCGGTCGACATACCCGTACCCCGGGTGATCCGGCTGTGCAGGTACGTGAAGGTGCCGTTCCGAAGACAAGCGCCGTGGTCCAGGCGGGGTGTGCTGGTCAGGGACCGGCACCGGTGCGCGTACTGCGGCCGGCGGGCGACGACCGTGGACCACGTGGTGCCGCGGTCGCAGGGTGGTCGGGACTCGTGGCTCAATACGGTCGCCTCGTGCGCGGAGGACAATCACCGTAAGGCCGACCGGACTCCGGAGCAGGCGGGGATGCCGTTGCTGCGGCTGCCGTTCGAGCCGACTCCTCAGGATGCGATGTTGCTGACGCTGGGGGCGGAGGAGTTTCGGGCGCTGCCTTCTTGGCTTTCACGGGACGCCGCCTGACCGTAGGGCTTCAGGTCGTATGCCGGGTGCGGCTGTCCTGTGGCCGGTCGCGCAGTTCCCCGCGCCCCTGACAGAACTCGGGGCCCGCCTTCCTGGAGAAGGCGGGCCCCACTGTCGTTGTGCCTCAGTCTATGGACGGCTTCTCGCGGCGTTCCGCTGCCTTCTCGGGGGCGCCACCGCCGGACGGGCCGCCGAGGCCGAAGTTGCCCATGGCGCCGGAGAGGCCCTTGAGGGCGTCGCCGATCTCGCTGGGGACGATCCAGAGCTTGTTGGCGTCGCCCTCGGCGATCTTCGGAAGCATCTGGAGGTACTGGTAGCTGAGCAGCTTCTGGTCGGGGTCGCCGGCGTGGATGGACTCGAAGACCGTGCGGATCGCCTGGGCTTCACCCTCGGCGCGCAGGGCGGCGGCCTTCGCCTCGCCTTCGGCGCGCAGGATCTGGGACTGCTTGTCACCTTCGGCGGTGAGGATCGCGGCCTGGCGCGTACCTTCGGCGGTGAGGATCGCGGCGCGCTTGTCACGGTCGGCGCGCATCTGCTTCTCCATCGAGTCCTGGATGGAGGTGGGCGGTTCGATCGCCTTGAGCTCGACGCGGTTGACGCGGATGCCCCACTTGCCGGTGGCCTCGTCGAGGACGCCGCGCAGTGCCGCGTTGATCTCCTCGCGGGAGGTCAGGGTCCGCTCGAGGTCCATGCCACCGATGATGTTGCGGAGCGTGGTGACGGTGAGCTGCTCGATCGCCTGGATGTAGCTGGCAACTTCGTACGTGGCGGCGCGGGCGTCGGTCACCTGGTAGTAGATGACCGTGTCGATGTTGACGACCAGGTTGTCCTGCGTGATCACCGGCTGCGGCGGGAACGGCACGACCTGCTCACGCAGGTCGATGCGGTTGCGGATCGTGTCGATGAACGGGACGACGATGTTGAGACCCGCGTTGAGAGTCCGCGTGTAGCGGCCGAAGCGCTCGACGATGGCGGCGCTGGCCTGCGGGATGACTTGGATCGTCCTGATCAGGGCGATGAAGACCAACACCACCAGAATGATCAGGACGATGATGACCGGTTCCATCGTCGTTCCCCGTACCCTTCTCCGCCTCGGCGCTTTCGGAAGATCTTATGGGCTGTTGAAGATCTTGCTGGTCGAGTCTGTCAGACCGTCGCACAACTCGTGGGCTGTTCCGTTCAGTTGAGTCCTGCGAGGTCAGATGACGATCGCGGTGGCTCCTTCGATCTCCACGACGTCGACTTCCTGGCCCACCTCGTAGGCGCTGTCGCCGTCGAGCGAACGTGCGGACCAGACCTCGCCGGCCAGTTTGATCCGGCCTCCGGCGCCGTCGACGCGCTCCAGGACGACGGCCTGCTTCCCCTTCAACGCCTCGACGCCTGTGGCGAGTTGGGGGCGTTGCGCGCTGTGCCGGGCCGCGATGGGCCGTACGACGGCGATGAGGGCGACCGAGACGACGCCGAAGGCGATCACCTGGGCCACGGCGCCGAAGCCGAGTCCTGCCATGACCGCGGCGGCGACGGCGCCCACCGCGAGCATGCCGAACTCCGGCATCGCCGTGACCACGAGGGGGATTCCGAGCGCAGCCGCGCCGACGAGCCACCACACCCATGCGTCGATGTCGTTCACGTCGTCATGGTAGGACCGCGAGTCCCGCCTCGGACAGGGCGCGATGTGGCGGGGAGGGGCTTCTTGCCCTTGTTTTCGCGGGTACTTCACACGGTCAGGACAGCGGCAGGCCCTGAGCGGTCCAGCGGTCGCCCATCTGTTCGACGACGAGCGGGAGGCCGAAGCAGAGGGAGAGGTTGCGGGAGGTGAGTTCGAGCTCCAGGGGGCCGGCGGCGAGGACCTTGCCCTGACGGATCATCAGGACGTGGGTGAAGCCGGGGGCGATCTCCTCGACATGGTGCGTGACCATGATCATCGAGGGGGCGATCGGGTCGCGGGCGAGCCGGCCGAGGCGGCGGACCAGATCCTCGCGACCGCCGAGGTCGAGGCCGGCGGCGGGCTCGTCGAGGAGGAGCAGCTCGGGGTCGGTCATCAGGGCGCGGGCGATGAGGGTGCGCTTGCGCTCGCCCTCGGACAGCGTGCCGAACCTGCGGTCCACGTACTCGGTCATGCCGAGGCGGTCGAGGAAGGCGCGGGCGCGCTGCTCGTCGACGTCCTCGTACTCCTCCTGCCAGCCGGCCGTCATGCCGTAGGCGGCGGTCAGCACGGTCTGCAGGACGGTCTGGCGCTTGGGGAGCTTGTCGGCCATGGCGATGCCTGCCATGCCGATGCGCGGGCGCAGTTCGAAGACGTCGGTGCCGGGCTTGCCGAGGGTCTCGCCGAGGATGGTCGCGGTGCCCTTGCTGGGGTAGAGGTAGCTGGACGCGACGTTGAGGAGCGTGGTCTTGCCGGCGCCGTTCGGTCCGAGGATGACCCAGCGCTCGCCCTCCTTGACCGACCAGGAGACCTGGTCCACCAGAGCCCGGCCCTCCCGGACCACTGATACGTCCTGAAGCTCCAGAACATCGCTCATGAGCGCGTTGTCTCCCCTTGCAGTGTGACCGGTCTCGGCGTCTCGGCTGTCGCGTGCGCGTTGTGGGCGCTGCCCTCGACGAAATCTACGCCACCGGTCGGCCCGACCATTCCATCGGTCCGGTCCTTAGGGTGGAGGCATGCTCTCGGAACCGCGCTCAGGACGCCTTGCGGCTTGGGGAAATGCCCTTTTGGCCGGACTTGCCTCACCCGATGACGCCGTGGTCACGATCGTCGGGGACGACGCCGTGCACCGGATGGAGGGGCTGCCCGGCGAGTCGGGGCCGGTCGGGCTCACGCTCGGGCTCGGTCGGCTGCGCGCCCTCGGGGTGACCGGGCTGCGGCTCGCACTGCCGGCGCCGGGACATCCGCTGGGACTGAGCGGCCCGCCGGAGTTCAACGCGCGGGCGATCGAGGCCGGGGAGGCGGTCATCTGCTACGGCGCCGCCTTCGGGCTGGTTCCCGAGGTGTACGAGGCCGGGCCCGACGGCGATGTCCATGTCGAGGTCGTCTGGCACTGTCTGCCGGTGCGGGAGGCCCCGCCGGCCGACGTGCCCTCGCTGGGCGAGGCCGAGCGGGAGCTGGCGGAGGCGCTTAGGGATGCCACGGAGGTGCTGTCGCGGCTGGACGTCGCCGCGTCGGGGCCGGTGGCGGAGGCGGCGATCGACGCGTATCGGGCGCGGGCCGAGCGGGGGCGCGGGCAGGAAGTACTGGCTCCGGGGTATCCGCCGCGGGCGGTGCGGGTGCTGGAGCTGGCGCAGCGGATCGGGTTGCTGGTCTTGATCGCGCGGGAGAACGGGCACGGGGGTGCGGTGAGCTCCGCCGAGATGGCGGCCCGGGCCGAGGCCTTGCGGCCGGTGGAGCGGGTGGGGCGGCGGGCTCAGGTCGCGGCGTACAACTCCGTTGTGGAGGAGCGGGAGCGGGGGGTGCGGTGAGCGTCGGTCTCTTCGGCGCCGGTGCTCTGCGGTGCCGCACCTGGGGGGCTTTGCCCCCAGACCCCCGTTTCGGCCTGGACGGCCTCCTCCTCAAACGCCGGCCAGGCTGGAAAGGCTGAGCCGGGCTGAAGAGGCCCACACAGAACTGACCGGCCTCCCGGGTGCCGGGAGGCCGGTGGTCACTGCATGCGTATGGGGGGTGTCAGCGGTTGACGCCCAGGTTGCCGAAGGCCGGGTTGAGGACGCCGATGACGTTCACGCTGTTGCCGACCGCGTTCACCGGGACGTGGACGGGGGCCTGGATGAGGTTGCCCGAGATGACACCGGGCGAGCCCACGGCGGTGCCGTCGGCGTGCGCGTCGGTGGCCGAGGCCATTCCGGCACCGGCCGCGATCAGTCCACCGGCCACCATCGTCACTGCCGCTGCCTTCTTCAGGTTCTTCACTTTCTGAGCCCTCCCTAGCGATTGCCGCGACGTTCGCCGCGGCACGCACTGGAGAACGGCGGAGATCCACGAAGGATGCGCCATCCGGGGGACATTCCCACGACGGTATGAATCTCAGCCCGGAAGGGAACCCTCCGAATTGCCGTCGGGAGCACCGGCGCGCGCGGCGCGTCTCAGCCCGTCACGCCGTGGCGTACGGCCCAGAGCGCGGCCTGGGTGCGGTCGGCGAGGTCGAGCTTCATGAGGATGTTCGAGACATGGGTCTTGACGGTCTTCTCGGAGAGGACCAGGGCGCGCGCGATCTCGCGGTTGGAGCGGCCGTCCGCTATCAGGCCGAGGACCTCGCGCTCCCGGTCCGTGAGCGAACCGCCTCTGCCCTGGCCCGAGTTGGCCTCCTCCTGGGACAACAGGGCGCCCGCGACCTCGGGTTGGAGCAGGATGTGCCCGGCGTGCACGGAGCGGATGGCGCCGGCGAGGGCGTCCGGGTCCACGTCCTTGTAGACGTAGCCGGCGGCGCCCGCGCGCAGGGCCGGGACCACCGTGCGCTGTTCGGTGAAGCTGGTGACGATCAGCACGCGCGCGGGGTTGTCCAGCTCGCGGAGCTTGCGCAGGGCGTCCACGCCGTCCATGCCCGGCATCTTGACGTCCATCAGGACGACGTCGGGCCGCAACTCCTCGGCGCGGGCGACTCCTTCGGCGCCGTCGGCCGCCTCGCCCACGACCTCGATGTCGTCCTGCACCTCCAGGAACGTGCGCAGGCCGCGCCGGACCACCTGGTGGTCGTCGACGAGCAGCACCTTGATTGCGTCAGCCACCGGGGACCTCCATCTCGATCGTGGTGCCCCTTCCGGGCGCCGACTCCACCGTCAGCGTGCCGCCGACCCCGCCCGCGCGGTCGCGCATGGACACCAGGCCCAGGTGGCGTCCCGCCCGTCGTATCGCCTTCGGGTCGAAACCGCTGCCGTCATCCGCCACACGCAGGACCGCGGCGCTGCCGCGCCGGGCCAGGGTGACGTCCACGCGCTCCGCGCCGGAGTGCCGCAGGGCGTTGTGCAACGCCTCCTGGGCGACGCGCAGGACGGCCTCCTCCTGGGAGGTGGGCAGGGCCCGTACGCCGCAGCTGTCGAAGGTCACGCGCGCGCTGTGGGCGCGGTCGAGGACCTGGATCTGGGTGCGCAGGGTGGCGACGAGGCCGTCCTCGTCGAGGGCCGCGGGGCGCAACTCCACGACGGCGGCGCGCAGTTCGTCCGCAGCCTCCGCAGCGAGCACGGCGACCTGCTGCAGCTCGCCCTTGGCGCGGGACGGGTCGCGGTCGACGAGGGCGGCGGCGGCCTGGGCGGTCAGGCGCAGGGAGAAGAGCTTCTGGCTGACCGCGTCGTGCAGTTCGTGCGCGAGGCGGGAGCGCTCCTCGGCGATCGTCAGCTCGCGGCTGCGCTCGTACAGGCGGGCGTTGGTCAGGGCGATCGCCGCGTGCTGGGCGAGGATCTCCAGCAGGTCCGCGTCGTCCTCGGTGAAGCCGCAGCCGCCCTCCGGCTTGGGGCAGTCCTTGTTGGCGAGGAAGAGCGCGCCGATGACCTCGTCGCCGTCCTTGATGGGCAGGCCCAGGAAGTCGGACATGTCGGGATGGGCGGAGGGCCAGCCCTCGAAGCGGGGGTCCTTGCGGACGTCCGCGAGGCGCTCGATCTTCGCCTCCCGGAGCATCGACGCGAGGATGCCGTGCTGGCGCGGGAGCGGGCCGATGGCCTTCCACTGGGCGTCGCTGACGCCGTCCACCACGAACTGGGCGAAGCCGCCGTGGTCGTCGGGGACCCCGAGCGCGGCGTACTGCGCGCCGAGCAGCTCGCGGGCCGAGGCGACGATCGTCTTGAGGACGTCGCGCACCTCGAGATGCCTGCTCATGGCCAGCAGCGCGGAGCTCACCGCGGCCAGGCCCGACCTGGGTCCTTGACTCATGTCCTCAAGGTACCGGCGGGGTGTGACAGCGCGGATCGGACCTGTGACCGCCCGGACTGCGCCGGTGGGCCTAGGTCCGGCGACCTAGGCCCTGAGCCCCGGACCTGCGGCTTAGGGCGAAGGGCCCCGGCACTTTGCGGCCCGCGTCCGACGCGCGGCGGGCGGCTCGGTTCCTACGTTGAAGTCACCGCCGATCGACAGGCGGGCGAGACGAGGGGACGTGTCATGCCGGTAGGGATCATCACGGGGGCCTCGAAGGGGCTGGGGCGGGCGCTCGCCGAGGCGCTGGCCGCGCGCGGCTGGGATCTGGTGCTCGACGCCAGGACGGCAGCGGTGCTCCAGGAGACGACGGACCGGCTGGAGACGTACGGCACGCGCGTGACGGCGCTGCCCGGGGACGTCACCGACGCCGGTCACCGGGCCGAGCTGGTGGCGGCGGCCCGGAAGCTGGGTGGGCTCGATCTGCTGGTGAGCAATGCGAGCGCGCTGGGCGCGGAGCCGCTCGTACGGCTGGAGGCGCTCGATCCGGACGGGCTGCGGCGGGCGCTGGAGGTGAACGTGGTGGCCGCGCTGGGCCTGGTGCAGGAGGCGCTGCCGCTGCTGCGGGCGTCCGGGGCGGGCACGGTGATCGCGATCAGTTCGGACGCGGCCGCAGAGGCCTACGAGACCTGGGGCGGGTACGGGGCGTCGAAGGCGGCCCTGGACCACCTTGCCGCGGTGCTCGGCGCGGAGGAGCCGGGACTGCGGGTCTGGGCGGTCGACCCGGGCGACATGGCCACCGACCTGTACGCGGCGGCCGTACCGGACGACGGGGATCCACGGCCGGCGCCCGCGAGTGTGGTGCCGGGCTTCCTCAGGCTGCTGGACGAGCGTCCGTCCAGCGGCCGCTATGCGGCTCAGGCGCTGCTGGAGGGACAGCGATGACGGTGGCGGCGCAGGTGCCGCGGGAGCTGTCGGCGCGTGTCCCGGTCGAGCAGCGCGGCGCCGGGCTCGGCCGGGACGCCGTACGGCTGCTCGTGTCGCGTGGGACGAAGGTGTCGCACCACGCCTTCAGGGAGCTGCCGCGGCTGCTGCGGGCCGGGGATCTGCTGGTGGTGAACACCTCGCCCACGCTGGCCGCCGCGGTGGACGCGCGGGTCGGGCACGCGCGCGTGGTGGTGCACTTCTCCACGCGCGGCGACGACGGGCGGTGGGCGGTCGAGCTGCGGGATCCCGACGGGAGGGGCACCACACGCGCGCGTGCGGGCGGGCCCGCGGGTACGGAGGTGTGGGCGCCCGGCGGTGTGCGGCTGGTTCTGGAGGAGCCGCTGAGCATGCGTGCGGACCGGTTGTGGTGGGCACGCGTGTCCGGGGCGGAGGTGCTCGGGATGCTGCGGGAGCACGGGCGGCCCATCCGGTACTCGTACACGGAGCGGGACCAGCCGCTGTCCGTCTACCAGACGGTGTTCGCGCTCCCCTCCCCCGACGGGACGGGCAGTGCGGAGATGCCGAGTGCCGCGCGGCCCTTCACCGCGCGGCTGGTCGCGGAGCTGGTGAGCCGGGGTGTGCAGTTCGCGCCGGTCACGCTGCACACCGGGGTGGCCTCGACGGAGGCGCACGAGCCGCCGTATCCGGAGCGGTTCTCGGTGCCGGAGGCGTCGGCACGGCTGATCAACGCCGCGAAAACCGGCGACCGCCGGGTCGTCGCCGTCGGGACGACCGCCGTGCGGGCCGTGGAGTCGGCTGCCGGTCCCGACGGGGCCGTACGCGCGCGTGAAGGGTGGACGGACCTGGTGGTCACCCCGGAGCGCGGGGTGCGGGTGGTGGACGGGCTGCTGACCGGGCTGCACGAGCCGGAGGCCTCGCATCTGCTGATGCTGGAGGCCATCGCCGGACGGGCCGCGGTCGACCGCAGCTACGACGAGGCGCTGCGCGGGCTCTACCTGTGGCACGAGTTCGGGGACGTCCACCTCATCCTGCCGGAGGAGGGCACTCACACAGCGCATTGCGCCAGCAACTGCCGGTGAGACTGTTACGCCTCTGATGTGAGCCCGCGCATAGGGTCCACATCACGTACGAAGCCCGGTAGGAGATACAGCGTCCCCTTTTGAGCGGGGCAGACGGTCCAGTCTGCCCCGTTTTGCCCATCCCCGATCCACTATCCAGGATCGTACGTCACATCTTTGCCTAGGCATTTTGCGGCCGCTAAGAATTGCTTCCGTCGCTCAGCGCCGCGGGTTACCACCGCGGCTTTTGTGCGGGAAGGGCCCCATGTCCCCCGCCGGCGTAGAGCGACCTCCGCGCTATTCGAAGAGGTCTGTCTGCAATGCCCAAGAACATCCAGATTCGCCGACTCAGTCGCTCGCTCAACCGTCACCAGAAGATCGCGATAGCCGGTGTCGCCTCCCTCGGCGCCGCTGCCCTCGCGTTCTCCGCGGTCCCCAGCAACGCCGACACGACCACGAGCGAGGCCGCCGTCTCCACGGCCAAGGTGGAGTACAGCAACAAGCCCATCAAGGACGTCAAGGCCAGCGTCACCGACCAGCTGGCCGGCCAGCACCTGAAGGCCGAGGCCGTCGCGAAGCAGGCCGCCGCCAAGAAGAAGGCCGCCGCCGAGGCGGCCGCGAAGAAGGCCCTGGCGAAGAAGAAGGCGGCCGCCGCTGCCGCCGCCAAGAAGGCCGAGGCCGCGCGTAAGGCCAAGGCGGCCGCGAGCCGGTCCGCCCACCGGCCCACGATCAAGAAGGCCGCCCCCAAGCTCTACTCGAACAACCTCAACGGCTGGATCAACCACGCCCTCGACATCATGCACAACAAGGGCATCCCGGGCAGCTACAACGGCCTGTACCGCAACATCATGCGTGAGTCCTCGGGCAACCCGAACGCGATCAACGGCTGGGACATCAACGCCATCAACGGCATCCCGTCCAAGGGTCTGCTCCAGGTCATCCCGCCGACCTTCACCGCGTACCACGTGTCCGGCACCGCCTGGAACATCTACGACCCGGTAGCCAACATCACCGCCGCCGCCAACTACGCGGCCGACAAGTACGGCTCGATCGACAACGTCAACAGCGCGTACTGAGGTCGGCGCGGACCTCTTCACGTGAACGCCGAAGGGCGGCACCCCTCACGGGTGCCGCCCTTCGCACGTCGCAGAACGGCGACTACTTGCGCATGACCTCCGGCTCGTGGCGGCGCAGGAAGCGGGCCACGAAGAAGCCGCAGATGACGCCCAGGACGATCAGGGCGAGCATGTCCATGCCCCAGGCACCGACCGTGTGCTCCCACAGCGGGTCGTTGCTCTTGCCCTTGCCGGGCGGGCTGATCTTGTTGAAGTCCAGCGTGGCGCCGGCCGCGGCGACCGCCCAGCGGGACGGCATCAGGTACGAGATCTGGTTGGCGCCGATCGAGCCGTTCAGCGCGAACAGGCAGCCGGTGAACACGACCTGGATGATCGCGAACATGACCAGCAGCGGCATGGTCTTCTCGGCCGTCTTCACCAGCGCGGACATGACCAGGCCGAACATCATCGAGGTGAAGCCCAGGCCCATGATCGGCAGGGTGAGCTCGATGAGCGTGGCGTTGCCCAGGACGAGTCCCTCCTTGGGGATCTCGCGGCTGGCGAAGCCGATGACGCCGACCATCAGGCCCTGCAGCATGGTGACCACACCGAGCACGAAGACCTTGGACATCAGGTAGGCCGAGCGGGACAGTCCGGTCGCGCGTTCGCGCTCGTAGATGACCCGTTCCTTGATCAGCTCACGGACGGAGTTCGCGGCGCCGGCGAAGCAGGCGCCGACCGCGAGGATCAGCAGGACGGTGGTGGCCGTGCCGTTCGGGACGGGCTGGCCGGTGGCCCGGTTGATCATCGGATTCGGCAGCAGGCCCTTGCCGGAGTCGATGAGCAGGCTCACCGCGCCGAGGACGAGCGGCAGGATCACCGTCAGCGCCAGGAAGCCCTTGTCGGAGGCGATGACCGAGACATAGCGGCGCACCAGCGTGACGAACTGCGACATCCAGCCCTGCGGCTTCGGCGGCTTCATCGCCTGCATCGGCGGCATCTGTACGGACTGCGGCGCAACGGCGTCGATGTCCGCGGCGTACATCTGGTAGTGCTGCGAGCCCTTCCAGCGGCCCGCCCAGTCGTAGTCGCGGTAGTTCTCGAAGGCGGAGAAGACGTCGGCCCAGGTGTCGTAGCCGAAGAAGTTCAGCGCCTCCTCCGGCGGGCCGAAGTAGGCCACCGAGCCTCCCGGGGCCATCACCAGGAGCTTGTCGCAGATCGCCAGCTCGGCAACGGAGTGGGTGACCACGAGGACCGTGCGGCCGTCGTCGGCGAGGCCGCGCAGCAGCTGCATGACGTCGCGGTCCATGCCCGGGTCGAGGCCCGACGTGGGCTCGTCCAGGAAGATCAGCGACGGCTTGGTGAGCAGCTCCAGGGCCACCGAGACACGCTTGCGCTGGCCGCCGGAGAGGGAGGTGACCTTCTTCTCCTTGTGGACGTCCAGCTTCAGCTCGCGCAGCACCTCGTCGATACGGGCCTCGCGCTCGGCGCCCGTCGTGTCGGCCGGGAAGCGGAGCTTGGCCGCGTACTTGAGGGCCTTCTTGACGGTCAGCTCCTTGTGCAGGATGTCGTCCTGCGGGACCAGACCGATGCGCTGGCGCAGCTCGGCGAACTGCTTGTAGAGGTTCCGGTTGTCGTAGAGGACGTCGCCCTGGTTGGCGGGCCGGTAGCCGGTGAGCGCCTTGAGCAGGGTCGACTTTCCTGAGCCGGACGGGCCGATGACCGCGATCAGCGACTTCTCCGGGACCCCGAAGGAGACGTCCTTCAGGATCTGCTTGCCGCCGTCGACCGTGACGGTCAGGTGGCGGGCCGAGAAGGAGACCTCACCGGTGTCGACGAACTCCTCGAGCCGGTCACCGACCAGACGGAAGGTGGAGTGGCCGACGCCGACGATGTCGTTCGGGCCGAGGAGTTGCGAGCCGCCCTTGGCGATCGGCTGGCCGTTGACGTAGGTGCCGTTGTGCGAGCCCAGGTCGCGGATCTCGAAGCGGCCGTCGGGCGTCGCGTGGAACTCGGCGTGGTGGCGGGAGACCTGCAGGTCCGAGACGACCAGTTCGTTCTCCAGCGCACGGCCGATGCGCATGACGCGGCCGAGGGAGAACTGGTGGAACGTGGTCGGACTGCGGTCGCCGTAGACCGGCGGCGCCCCCGCGCCACCACCGGGGCCCTGCTGCGCCGGGACCTGCGCCGCGGCCTGCTGAGGTGCGGCCTGCTGAGGCGCGGGCTGCTGCGGCCAGCCGGCCTGCGGGGCCTGCTGCTGCGGCGGCGCCTGCTGCGCCCAGCCTGGGCCCGCGCCCTGGGCGGCGTACGGCTGCTGCTGGGGCTGGGCGACGGCGGCCGCCGCTCCGGTCACGGTCACCAGCGGGCCGTCGGTCGCGTTGCCGAGGTGCACGGCGGCGCCCGGCCCGATCTCCAACTGATGGATCCGCTGCCCCTGCACGAACGTGCCGTTGGTGCTGCCGTGGTCGTCGATGACCCAACTGCGGCCGTTCCAGCTGATCGTGGCGTGACGCCAGGACACCCTGGCGTCGTCGATCACGATGTCGCCCTGCGGATCGCGTCCGAGGGCGTACGGCCTGGACGGGTCGAGCGTCCAGGTACGTCCATTCAATTCCAGTACGAGTTCAGGCACTCCATGCCCCATGAGTAGTCCCCCGAGTTGCCCCCATCACAGGGAGTCTAGGGATGTCGAACATCGTCGGGAACTATTTCAGGCTCGCCCCCCTGACCGAAAGTCGGGCCTTGTGAAGAGCACGCAGGTGCGCATCGGATGGTTCCGTTGACGGGGTTGAAACCGACCCGGAGAGTGGTAATCCACGCGAGGTGGGACAGGCGCGGTGGCCGTGCCGTGTCGCGGATCGGGGGGTCTGCCATGAGCGTGTCGTCGAGTGTCGAGTCGGGACGGAGCGGCACGAAGGTGCCGTGGGGAGACGTCGTGCTGTCCGCGATCGCCTCCGTGAGCTGGGCGTTGATAGGAATGGCGGGGACGGCCGCGCTCGGCCTGCACCTGCTGGGGGCGGACGCGTCGGCCTCGCTCGGGCCGATGACCGCGGCGGTCGTCGCACTGGGGGCGGGCGGCTCGGTCACCCCGTCCGGCGATGTGTCCGCATTCGGACTGAAAGGCGCGGAAGCACACACGGCCGTCACGATCACGCCATTGGGGGTGAGCCTGGTCGGAGCGCTGCTGCTGTCCTGGTTCTTCCTAAGGTCCCTGCGTGCAGCGGGAGTTGTGGTCGAACCGGCCGAACTCCTCGCGCGTGCGGGCGCGGTGGTCGCGCTGTTCGTGGCGACGCTGGGCGGGCTCGCCTGGGCAGGACACGATGTCATCACGATCGACGGTGGCTCGCTGGGCCTGGACAAGCTGCCGGGCGGCGGAGGCGGGGGCGGGGGCGTCAACATCCCCGGCCTCGGCGACATCGGGGACATCGGCGGGCTGCTGCCCGGCAAGATCGGCGACCTCATCCACGCGAAGGCGGCGGTCGGTTTCACGGTCGACACCGCCCCGACGCTGCTCGGCGGTCTCGGCTGGTCGGCCGGCGTCCTGCTGATCGCCCTGCTCGCCTCGCGCCGCACGCCCCTGCCGCGCGGCTGGGAGGCCGTGCACCGGGTCGTGCGGCCCGCGGTGTCGGCGATCGTCATGGTGATGGTGATGTCGGTGCTGGCGGGCCTCGCGGCGGCGGTGTACGCGGCGATCGGCGACGACCACCCCAAGCGGATCTTCGGCGCCGCGCTGCTGGGCGCGCCCAACGGCACCTGGCTGGCCGTCCCGATCGGCCTCTTCGTGCCCTACGACGGCAAGGCGACGGGTGAACTGGCCAAGCTGCTGCCGAATCCGCTGGACGACCTGCTCACGGCCAGGACCGACCAGTCGGTGACGCTGGGACGGCTGGCGGACCTGGACGGCCGGGTGTGGCTGCTGGCCGTGGCGGCGGCCGTGATGATGCTGCTGGCCGGGGTGCTGACGGCGGTACGGACACCGGTCGGCGTCGAGGGCGTACGGGGGCCGGGCGCGCTCGCGTTCGCGGGGCGCTGCGCGGTGCGGCTCGGGCTCGTCACGGCGCTGACGCTGCCGCTGCTCGCCTGGCTGACGGAGGTGTCGGTGAACGCCTCGCTGTCGGTGCTGGGCTTCGACGCCTTCGGCGCCGGGATCACGCTGCACGGGAGCCTCGGCCTCGCACTGCTCCTCGGCGCCCTGTGGGGTGCGGGGGCGGGGGCCGTCGGGGCGCTGCTGGCCTGGTCGTCCGGGTCGGCGGGGCGGCGGGCGGCGCCGCTCGCGCTGAGGACCGCGGCCGTGGGGGCGCCGGCCGAGGGCGCCGTACAGCCGCAGTACGTGCGCGAGGCCGGGGTGTCCGCCGGTGAGCGGGGCAGGCGCGGGGGTGCGGCGGGGCCGTACACGCCCGGCACGCCGTACCGGGCGCCGAACCCGGCCACCAATCCCTATCTCCAGCTGCCGGACGAACTCCGCGAGCCGGAGGACGCACGGCCACCGTCCGGCGACGCGCAGGGCCCCGGGAAGGCGCCGCCACCCGGGAACGGCGAAGGCGGCGGTGAGAGCGGCGACGGCGGCATGTACGGCGCTCCCACGGTCGCCTGGCAGGCCGGAGACCCGCCTCCGCCGCCCCCGCGCCGCCGCCCCCGGCCCGGTGAGCGGCCACGGACTTCGCGGGACGACGGGCCGCCTCCGCCGCCGCCCCCTCCGGGGCGGCCCAAGGGGCGTCCGTGAGCGAGCGGGGGACGCCGTGGGCACCCGAGGGGCGTCCGTGAGCGTGCAGGGGGTGTCGGTGGGCACCCGAGGGGCGTCCGTGAGCGTGCAGGGGGTGTCGGTGGGCGCCGAGAGGCGTCCGTGAGCGTGCAGGGGGTGTCGGTGGGCGCCGAGAGGCGTCCGTGAGCTGAGGGAGCGGCCGGTATGGCCTGCCCCCGTGATGTCTGCGAAGCTTCTGCTGCGGCCGTGGGCTCTCGGTGCAGTCGTGGTTGACCCTTCAATCCGTCGTCACCCACTCGACACCCACTGTTCCGTGTCCGCTAGGCGGACCGCGGCGGCGGTAGGCACTGGGTGCCGGATACGGTGGAGCCACCATGAGCGCTGAGCAGACCTCGACCTCCGACGTTCCCACACTCCTTGTCAAGATCTTCGGCAAGGACCGGCCCGGCATCACGGCCGGCCTCTTCGACACCCTCGCCGCCTACTCCGTCGACGTGGTCGACATCGAGCAGGTCGTCACCCGTGGCCGAATCGTGCTGTGCGCGCTCGTGACCCCGCCGCCGGCCGGACTCGAGGGCGACCTGCGCGCGACCGTGCACAGCTGGGCCGAGTCGATGAGGATGCAGGCGGAGATCATCTCCGGCCACGGAGACAACCGGCCACGCGGCCTCGGGCGCTCTCTGGTCACCGTCCTCGGTCATCCGCTCACCTCGGAGGCGACCGCCCGGATCGCGGCCAAGATCACCAAGGCCGGCGGCAACATCGACCGCATCTTCCGCCTCGCCAAGTACCCCGTCACGGCGGTCGAGTTCGCGGTGTCCGGCGTGGAGACGGAGCCGCTGCGCACCGCCCTGGTGACGGACGCGGCGGCACTCGGTGTCGACGTGGCGGTCGTCGCGGCGGGTCTGCACCGGCGGGCACAGCGGCTGGTGGTCATGGACGTCGACTCCACGCTCATCCAGGACGAGGTGATCGAGCTCTTCGCCGCGCACGCGGGCTGCGCGGACAAGGTGGCCGAGGTGACCGCGGCCGCGATGCGCGGCGAGCTGGACTTCGAGCAGTCGCTGCACGCGCGCGTGGCGCTCCTGGAGGGGCTCGACGCCTCCGTGGTGGACAAGGTGCGCAGCGAGGTACGCCTGACACCCGGTGCCCGCACCCTGATCCGCACGCTGAAGCGGCTCGGGTACCAAGTGGGCGTGGTCTCCGGCGGGTTCACGCAGGTGACCGACGACCTCAAGGAGCGGCTCGGGCTGGACTTCGCCCAGGCCAACACCCTGGAGATCGTCGACGGGCGGCTCACCGGCAAGGTCACCGGCGAGATCGTCGACCGCGCGGGCAAGGCGCGGCTGCTGCGCCGGTTCGCCGCCGAGGCGGGCGTACCGCTGGCCCAGACCGTGGCGATCGGCGACGGCGCCAACGACCTGGACATGCTCAACGCGGCCGGCCTCGGCGTCGCCTTCAACGCCAAGCCGGTCGTCCGCGAGGCCGCGCACACCGCGGTGAACGTGCCCTTCCTGGACACCGTCCTGTACCTGCTGGGCGTGACCCGCGAAGAGGTCGAGGCGGCGGACACGCACGACGAGGAGTAGACCTTCCGCCTACGTCGAGGAGCAGACCTTCCGCAGACGTCGAGGGCCCGGCACCGCGCTGGTGCCGGGCCCTCGCGCGTGGTGCCGGCTACTCGGACGGCGCCCAGTAGTCGAGCAGCTTGGCCGCGGAGGGCTCCAGGGTCTTCCAGGAGCCCTCGCAGGACAGGACGGCGAAGGCGGCGGCCGGGAAGCCGCGCCGGTCCATCCGCTCGCGGGCGTCACCCTCGGCCGAGCCGGCCAGGATGTCGGTGAGGCCCTGCACGCCCGGGTTGTGGCCGATGAGTACGGCGTTCTGCGCGTCGTCCGGGATTTCGTTGAGCAGCGCGATCAGCTCGCCGGGCGAGGCCTCGTAGATCCGCTCCTCGTAGATGGTTTTCGGCCGCTGCGGGAACTCGTGGACCGCGAGCTTCCAGGTCTCGCGGGTCCGGACCGAGGTGGAGCAGAGAGCCAGGTCGAAGGGGATGCCGGTGTCGGCCAGCTTGCGTCCGGCGACTGCGGCGTCCGTCCGCCCCCGCTCAGCGAGGGGGCGCTCATGGTCGGTCACCTGCGGCCAGTCGGCTTTCGCATGCCGGAAGAGGACGATCCTGCGGGGTTCAGCGACGCTCATGGAATCCAGCTTCGCATGAAACAGGCCAATGGGCGCAGGTAGTTGGCCGGTGGCCGCGCGGCACTCAGTGCGCCATCAGCTGCTGCAGGCGCTCGAAGAGGTGGGTGATCGCCGGGTCGCCCGACGCGGCCTGCGCGTCGGTCGGGTTCAGCATCAGTGCCAGGAGCACGATGAAGGCGAGCGCCGGCAGCGCGAGGGCCCACCAGGGCAGCCGGATGTCGACGCCACCCTTGGTCGCCGGGTGGGGCAGGGTGTGCGTGCGGGCCGACATGGGTACCTCCGCTGGTCTTCGAGTGGTCCGTGGTCCGCTTCTCGCGGTCACAGTTCGAAGGTACGGATCCGGTGGTCCCCAACCCATCCGGAGACCCACCCACTTGACCCTGACACCCGCCCCCTAGGGGATGGTGGGGCTAGCCCCACCATCGGGTGTCACGGCCGCGCGGCGAGGCCGTCGGGGGTCACGGCGAGGCGATCGTCGCAATGATGGCGATGATCACGAAGATGGCCAAGAACGAGCCGAAGACGAGCAGCATCTTCTTCTGGCCGTTCTGCGGGTTCGGGTCGAGCACTGGCATGCGGCAAGTCTCGCACCCCGCGCCCGCGGCGGTGCGGCGGGGGTGAGCAAGGCGCGCCGCCGCCCGTCCGGGGTCAGCCGGCCGCCTCGTCCTCCACCGTGCGGTTGCGCCCCGCCAGGACGCCGACGAGCATCTGCGGGATCAGCAGGGCGGTCATGAGGCCGATCGGCAGGCTCCAGCCGCCGCTGTGCTGGTAGAGCACCCCCACCAGGAGCGGGCCGGGGATGGAGAGCAGATAGCCGGTGCTCTGCGCGAAGCCGGACAGCTGGGCCACGCCCGCGCTGGTCCTGGCCCGCATGCCGACCATCGTGAGGGCCAGCGGGAACGAGCAGTTGGAGATGCCGAGCAGCACGGCCCACGCCCAGGAGCCGGCCGCCGGGGCGAGGAACAGGCCGGCGTAGCCGACGAGGCCGCAGGCGCCCAGCGCGACCACGATCGGCCCCTGGTGGGGCAGCCGGGTGGCCAGGCGCGGGATGACGAATGCCAGCGGCACGCCCATCACCATGGTGACGGCCAGCAGCAGTCCCGCCGTGCCGGCGGGCACGCCCGCGTCCCGGAAGATCTGCGCCATCCAGCCCATGGTGATGTAGGCGCCGGTGGCCTGGAGCCCGAAGTAGACGGCGAGCGCCCAGGCGGTGCGGCTGCGGGTGATCCGCAGCGCGGGCGGCTGCACGCGCGCGTGCTCCTGCGGCGCGGCCGGCTCCTCGGCGGGCCCGGCACCCCGGTGCCGCACCAAGGGGATCCACGGCAGTACGGCCACCGCCGCGAGGGCCGACCAGACCGCGAGGCCCGACTGCCAACTGCCGCCCAGGGCCTCGGTCATGGGCACGGTCACGGCCGCCGCGGCCGCGGTGCCCAGGGCGAGGGCCATCGAGTAGAGGCCGGTCATGGGGCCGACCCGGTCCGGGAACCAGCGCTTGACGATGACCGGCATCAGGACGTTGCTGACCGCGATACCCATCAGGGTGAGCGCGCTGGCGGCCAGGAAGCCGGCCGTGCTGTGCGTGTACGGCCGTACCAGCAGGCCCGCACAGATGGCGACCATGCCCACGCAGACCACCGCGGCCGGCCCGAAGCGGCGCGCCAGACGCGGGGCCGTGACGCCGAAGACGGCGAAGCAGAGCGGGGGCACGGAGGTGAGCAGCCCGGCCACGCTGCCGCTCATGCCGAGCCCGTCGCGGACCTCCTCCAGGAGCGCGCCCAGGCTGGTGATGGCGGGGCGGAGGTTCAGGGCGGTGAGGACGATGCCGACCATGAGCAGGCGCGTCACCCACGCGCGCGTGGCGGGCCCTGTGGTCGTCGGCGCCTTTGGGGGGCGTATCTGCTGGGACGTGATCGTCCTGGATTCCTCGCTTGCCATGTCGCCCATCATAGAATCATGGGATGATTGGTTGTCCATCCCCGGTCCGTCCGTTCCGGGTACCCCCGTGCGAAGGTGTGCCATGCCCTTGAGCCACCCCCGTCGCTCGGCACTGTCCGAGCAGGTCATCGCCGCGCTGCGGCACCAGATCACCTCGGGCGAGTGGCCGGTCGGCTCGCGCATCCCGACCGAGCCGGAGCTGGTCGGGCAGCTCGGCGTCGCCCGGAACACGGTCCGCGAGGCCGTCCGCGCGCTTGCGCACAACGGCCTGCTGGACATCCGCCAGGGCTCGGGCACCTACGTCGTGGCGACCAGTGAGCTGGCGGGCGTGATGCACCGCCGCTTCGCCGAGGCGGACCCGCGGCACATCGCCGAGCTGCGCTCCACGCTGGAGTCGGCCGCCGCCAGGCTGGCCGCCGAGCGGCGCACGGAGAAGGACCTCAAGCAGCTGGACGCGCTGCTGGTGCGGCGCGAGGAGGCCTGGGAGTCGGGCGACACGGAGGCGTTCGTCACGGCGGACGCGACCTTCCACCTCGCCGTCGTGGCGGCCTCCCACAACGACGTGATGAGCGCGATGTACGCGGACCTCGGCGAGGTGCTGCGGGACTGGCTGCGCGAGGACGTCGGCGAGGCCCTGACGCCGGAGACGTACATGGAGCACACGCGCCTGGTCGACGCGATCCGCGCGGGCGACGCCGAGGCGGCGGGCGTGGCGGCGGCGAGCTATCCGTTCCTGTGCCGTGCCGGGCGGTTCACCGCTTCTGGTGACTGATCCACACCGAGCGGACCTCCTCCCAGCACCGGCCGGTGAGCCGTACGGTCATCGCCGGACCGGTGTCGACCGGGGTGCCGTCGGTGTCGAGGTCCCACCAGCGTGCGCATTCGACGTGCAGGCTGACGGCGTCGGTCTGCGGATAGGGGTTGTGGCAGTACGCGGTCACGTGCGAGCCGGTGATCCTGGTGCGGCAGTCCGCTCCGAAGAGCTGCGGGGAGGGCGGCTTCCCGGGCGCCACGCGCGTGTGGGGCATCGCCTCGTACGGCAGGGACATCACGAGGGCTACGGCTACTGCCGCTGAGGCCAGGCTGCGGAACAGGCGCACAAGGGGACCTCCTCGGCCGGGCTGGGGAGGGAATCACGTGCTGAACACGTAATCCAGAGTGCCCAGTTGGGGCCCGGCCCGCCCGGCCGGATAGGCCGAACGGGTGATACGCCAAGGGCGCGCGTCCCGCAGGACGCGCGCCCTCGAAGGCGGTCGTACGGCAGTGTCCGTGATCAGGCGCCGATGGCGTGCAGACCGCCGTCCACGTGGACGATCTCGCCCGTGGTCTTCGGGAACCAGTCGCTCAGCAGCGCGACGATGCCCTTGCCGGCCGGCTCCGGGTCCTTGAGGTCCCACTCCAGCGGGGAGCGGCTGTCCCACACCGCGGCCAGGTCGCTGAAGCCCGGGATGGACTTGGCGGCCATCGAGCCGATCGGGCCCGCCGAGACGAGGTTGCAGCGGATGTTCTGCTTGCCCAGGTCACGGGCGAGGTAGCGGCTGGTGGCCTCGAGGGCGGCCTTGGCCGGGCCCATCCAGTCGTACTGCGGCCAGGCGTACTGGGCGTCGAAGGTGAGGCCGACGACCGAGCCGCCGTTCTGCATCAGCGGCAGGCAGGCCATGGTGAGCGACTTCAGCGAGTACGCCGAGACGTGCATGGCCGTGGCGACCGACTCGAACGGCGTGTTCAGGAAGTTGCCGCCGAGCGCGTCCTGCGGCGCGAAGCCGATGGAGTGCACGACGCCGTCGAGGCCGCCGAGCTCCTCGCCCACGATGTCGGCCAGGCGGCCGAGGTGCTCGTCGTTGGTGACGTCGAGCTCGACGACCTTGGTGGGCTTGGGGAGCTTCCGGGCGATGCGCTCGGTCAGCGTGGGCCGCGGGAACGCGGTCAGGATGATCTCGGCGCCCTGCTCCTGGGCCAGCTTGGCGGCGTGGAAGGCGATGGAGGACTCCATCAGCACACCGGTGATCAGGACGCGCTTGCCCTCGAGAATTCCGCTCATGGTGATCAGTGACCCATTCCCAGTCCGCCGTCTACGGGGATGACGGCTCCAGTGATGTACGAGGCGTCGTCGGAGGCGAGGAACCGCACCGTCGCGGCGATCTCCTCCGGCTGCGCGTAACGTCCGAGCGGCACCTGCTTCACGATGCCCTCACGCTGCTCGTCGGTGAGCACCTTGGTCATGTCGGTGTCGACGAAGCCCGGCGCGACGACGTTGAAGGTGATGTTGCGCGAGCCCAGCTCACGGGCGAGGGAGCGCGCGAAGCCGACGAGACCGGCCTTGGAAGCGGCGTAGTTGGCCTGGCCCGGGCCGCCGAACAGCCCGACGACCGACGAGATGAGGACGACGCGGCCCTTCTTGGCGCGCAGCATGCCGCGGTTGGCGCGCTTGACCACGCGGAAGGTGCCGGTGAGGTTGGTGTCGAGGACGGACGTGAAGTCCTCCTCGGACATACGCATCAGGAGCTGGTCCTTGGTGATGCCCGCGTTGGCGATCAGGACCTCGACCGGGCCGTGCTCGGCCTCGATCTCCTTGTAGGCCTGCTCCACCTGCTCGGTGTCGGTGATGTCGCACTTGACCGCGAGGAAGCCGGCCGGCGGCTCTCCCGAGCGGTATGTGATCGCGACCTTGTCGCCGGCGTCGGCGAATGCGCGGGCGATGGCGAGGCCGATGCCCCGGTTGCCTCCGGTGACGAGAACCGAGCGGCTCAACGGATCACCCTTTCGATAGCGGTCTGATGCCTCCGCCCGAACACCTGGATGACAGGCGGCTTCCTCGAAAACCTATCGGTCCGGGACCTCCGGCGGACAATCGGGCACCGACAGTGGCTAACGGGACTCGCTGTCGGGTCCCTACAGAAAGTTCTCCGTACCGGACCCAAACCTGTGGTCCGCCGGGCGGCTCTCACGACATGATCGGAGCAGCCACAGGTCACGACGGGTCACGACAGCAAGGAGAGACCTCGGTGCCTCATTCCATCGATGAAGCCTTCACGGCACTTCCTCTACGCGCCCTCGCCGACGCGGCGCTGGCACGCGCGCGTGCGCTGGGCGCCGAGCACGCGGACTTCCGGTTCGAGCGGGTGCGCAACGCGTCCTGGCGGTTCCGGGACGCCAAGCCCGCCGGTTCGTCGGACACCACCGACCTCGGGTACGCGGTGCGGGTCGTGCACGGCGGCACGTGGGGCTTCGCGTCGGGGGTGGACCTGAGCCTCGACGCCGCCGCCAGGGTCGCCTCGCAGGCGGTGGCGATGGCCAAGCTCTCCGCCCAGGTGATCAGGGCGGCCGGCTCCGACGAGCGGGTCGAGCTCGCCGACGAGCCCGTGCACGCCGACCGGACCTGGATCTCGTCGTACGAGATCGATCCGTTCACCGTGCCCGACGAGGAGAAGTCGGCGCTGCTGGCGGACTGGAGCGCGCGGCTGCTCGCGGCGAACGGCGTGGACCACGTCGACGCCTCGCTGCTCACCGTGCACGAGAACAAGTTCTACGCCGACACCGCCGGGACCGTGACGACGCAGCAGCGCGTGCGGCTGCATCCGTCGCTGACGGCCGTCTCGGTCGACGAGTCGAGCGGCGAGTTCGACTCGATGCGGACGATCGCACCGCCGGTCGGGCGCGGCTGGGAGTACCTCACCGGCACCGGCTGGGACTGGGAGGGCGAGCTGGAGCAGATCCCGGAGCTGCTCGCCGAGAAGATGCGGGCGCCCAGTGTCGAGTCGGGCCTGTACGACCTGGTCGTCGACCCGTCCAACCTGTGGCTGACCATCCACGAGTCCATCGGTCACGCCACCGAGCTGGACCGCGCGCTCGGCTACGAGGCCGCCTACGCCGGCACCTCCTTCGCCACCTTCGACCAGCTCGGCAAGCTGCGGTACGGCTCGGAACTGATGAACGTCACCGGTGACCGCACCGCCGAGCACGGCCTCGCGACGGTCGGCTACGACGACGAGGGGGTCGCGGGCCAGTCCTGGGACCTGGTGAAGGACGGCACGCTGGTCGGCTACCAGCTGGACCGGCGCATCGCGAAGCTGACCGGCTTCGAGCGCTCCAACGGCTGCGCCTTCGCCGACTCCCCCGGGCACGTGCCCGTGCAGCGCATGGCCAACGTGTCGCTCCGGCCGGATCCGGCCGGGCTGTCCACGGAGGACCTGATCGGCGGGGTCGACCGCGGCATCTACGTCGTCGGGGACCGCTCCTGGTCCATCGACATGCAGCGCTACAACTTCCAGTTCACCGGTCAGCGGTTCTTCCGGATCGAGAACGGGCGGATCACCGGGCAGCTGCGGGACGTCGCGTACCAGGCGACGACCACCGACTTCTGGGGCTCGATGGCCGCGGTGGGCGGCCCGCAGACCTATGTCCTCGGGGGTGCCTTCAACTGCGGCAAGGCCCAGCCGGGCCAGGTCGCCGCCGTCTCGCACGGCTGCCCCGCCGCGCTCTTCAAGGGCGTCAACATCCTCAACACCACGCAGGAGGCCGGTCGATGAGCGTCAGTGCAGGACTCGGCCGGGGGTCCGGGGGTCGTCCCCCGGGAAGGCACAGTCTCAACACCACGCAGGAGGCCGGTCGATGAGCGTCAGTGCAGGACTCGGCCGGGGGTCCGGGGGTCGTCCCCCGGGAAGGCACAGTCTCAACACCACGCAGGAGGCCGGTCGATGAGCGCGCGTACGAGCAAGCCGCACGAGGTCGTCGAGCGGGCCCTGGAGCTGTCCACCGCCGACGGCTGCGTCGTCATCGCCGACGAGCAGTCCACCGCCAACCTGCGCTGGGCCGGCAACACGCTCACCACCAACGGCGTCACCCGGGGACGTACCCTCACGGTCGTCGCGACCGTCGACGGCAAGGAGGGCACGGCCTCCGGTGTCGTCTCCCGCTCGGCCGTGACCGTGGACGAGCTGGAGCCCCTGGTCCGGGCCGCCGAGGCCGCCGCGCGCGGAGCGGGTCCCGCCGAGGACGCGCAGCCGCTGGTGACGGGCGTGGCGCACTCGCCCGACTTCACCGACGCGCCCGCGGAGACCACCTCCGCCGTGTTCGCCGACTTCGCCCCGGCGCTCGGCGAGGCGTTCGCACGCGCGCGTGCGGGCGGCCGAGAGCTGTACGGCTTCGCCAACCACGAGCTGGTGACCAGCTACGTGGGGACGTCGACGGGACTACGGCTGCGGCACGACCAGCCCAACGGGACGCTGGAGCTGAACGCCAAATCGCCGGACCGCACCCGTTCGGCGTGGGCGGGCCGCTCCACGCGGGACTTCAAGGACGTCGACCCCGCGGCGCTGGACGCGGAGCTGGCGGTGCGCCTGGGCTGGGCCGAGCGGCACATCGACCTGCCGGCCGGGCGGTACGAGACGCTGCTGCCGCCGACCGCCGTCGCCGACCTGCTGATCTACCAGCTGTGGTCGGCGTCGGGCCGGGACGCGACGGAGGGCCGCACGGTGTTCTCCCGGCCGGGCGGCGGCACGCGCGTGGGCGACCGGCTGAGCGAGCTGCCGCTGACCCTGCGCAGCGACCCGAACGAGCCGGGTCTGGAGTCGGCGCCGTTCGTCCTCGCGCACTCCTCGGGCGGCGACCAGTCCGTCTTCGACAACGGCCTGCCGCTCACGGCCACCGACTGGGTGCGCGAGGGCGAGCTGACGCACCTCACCACGAGCCGGCACAGCGCGGGCCTGACCGGGCTGCCGGTGGCTCCCGCGATCGACAACCTGATCCTTAGCGGCGGCGAGGACCGCTCCCTGGACGAGATGGTCGCCGGCACCGAGCGCGGGCTGCTGCTGACCTGCCTGTGGTACATCCGCGAGGTCGACCCGGCGACGCTGCTGCTGACCGGTCTGACCCGGGACGGCGTGTACCTCGTCGAGAACGGCGAGGTGACCGGCGAGGTCAACAACTTCCGGTTCAACGAGTCGCCGGTCGACCTGCTCGGGCGGGCCACCGAGGCCGGGCGCACGGAAAAGACGCTGCCGCGGGAATGGAGCGACTGGTTCACTAGGGCCGCGATGCCCGCACTGCGGGTGCCCGACTTCAATATGAGCTCTGTCAGTCGGGGCGTATAACCTCGTAGCCGGTAGTCGCGCGACTGCCCGAAGATCATCAAGGAGATACGAGAACCGTGACGGACATCGTCGACGAACTGAAGTGGCGCGGGCTGATCGCCCTCTCCACTGACGAGGACGCATTGCGCAAGGCGTTCGCGGACGGTCCCGTCACGTTCTATTGCGGCTTCGACCCGACCGCGCCCAGCCTGCACCTCGGCAACCTCGTGCAGATCCTGACGATGCGCCGCATCCAGCAGGCCGGCAACCGGCCGCTGGGCCTGGTCGGGGGTGCCACCGGCCTGATCGGTGACCCCAAGCCCAACTCCGAGCGCACGCTCAACGCCCCCGAGGTCGTGGCCCAGTGGGTCGACCGGCTGCGGGGACAGATCGCCCCGCTGCTGGACTTCGAGGGTCCGAACGCCGCGGTCATGGTGAACAACCTGGACTGGACGCAGGGCCTGTCGGCCATCGAGTTCCTGCGCGACGTCGGCAAGCACTTCCGCGTGAACAAGATGATCGCGAAGGAGGCCGTCGCCCGGCGCCTGGAGTCCCAGGAGGGCATCAGCTACACGGAGTTCAGCTACCAGATCCTGCAGGGCATGGACTTCCTGCAGCTGTACCG
This sequence comes from Streptomyces sp. NPDC048419, assembly GCF_043200415.1. Taxonomy (NCBI): domain Bacteria; kingdom Bacillati; phylum Actinomycetota; class Actinomycetes; order Kitasatosporales; family Streptomycetaceae; genus Streptomyces; species Streptomyces sp. NPDC048419. The sequence continues at coordinate 27,561 of NZ_JBICXT010000012.1, forward strand.
GCGGTACGGCTGCACCCTGCAGACCGGCGGCAGCGACCAGTGGGGCAACCTCACCTCGGGCACCGACCTGATCCACAAGGTCGAGCCCGACGCGGTGGTGCACGCGCTGGGCACGCCGCTGATCACCAAGGCCGACGGCACCAAGTTCGGCAAGACGGAGTCCGGCACGGTCTGGCTCGACCCCGAGATGACCACGCCGTACGCCTTCTACCAGTTCTGGCTGAACGCGGACGACCGGGACGTCTCCAAGTTCCTGCGCATCTTCAGCTTCAGGTCCCACGCGGAGATCGAGGAGCTGGAGAAGCAGACGGAGGAGCGTCCGCAGACCCGTGCCGCGCAGCGCGCGCTGGCGGAGGAGCTGACGACGCTGGTGCACGGCGCCGGCCAGACGGCCGCCGTCGTCGCCGCGTCGAAGGCGCTGTTCGGTCAGGGTGAGCTGGCGGAGCTGGACGAGAAGACGCTCGCCGCGTCGCTCTCCGAGGTGCCGCACGTCCAGGTCACCGAACTCGGCCCGGTCGTCGACCTCTTCGCCGAGGTCGGGCTGGTGGCCAGCAAGTCGGCCGCGCGGCGGACCGTGAAGGAGGGCGGGGCCTACGTGAACAACGTGAAGGTCGCCTCCGAGGACGCGGTCCCCGCCAAGGAGGAGCTGCTGCACGGGCGGTGGCTGGTGCTGCGGCGGGGCAAGAAGAATCTGGCCGCGGTCGAGGTGACCGGGGCGTAGACGCCGCCATAGGGGTGCGGGACCGTATGTCGATGCGGTTCCGCACCTTTCGTGGTGCTCAGGCGTGTTGTTGTTTGCGTTTTCCCAGCGTCGCCATGTAGAGCATGTCGACCACGAAGACGATGATGATCGCGGCCACCAGCTGGAAGGCGTGGCGGCTCCAGTCGATGCCCCGGGTCGATTCGACGCCGACGGCGCGAGCGATCGCGTTGCCCACGATCGCGCCGAGCATGCCGCAGATGGTGGTCAGCCAGAGGGGGCTGTGCTGCTTGCCCGGGATGATCGCCTTGGCGATCAGACCCAGCACGAATCCCACGATGATCGCCCACAACCAGCCCATGGCTGCCTCCTCGTACGGATCGACGTGAGCACTACGCCCAGTGTCGGCCCGTGCACGCTACGGCGCATGTCGGGGACGGTCGTACGCGCTACGGCTGATGCCGTCCGCCCAGGCAGGAGGTGCCCCGGTCTCGTAGGCGGCGCAGGCGCGGCGTAACGTGGGACGTGTCCGGGAGTCGTCCCTCCACCGGGGGCGGGCCGGACACGGGGACGGGGAGTGTCCGATACGGGCGGATGGTGGAATCTGATGCGGAAGCAGCATGGCGACGGCAACGGCCAGGTGTTCCGGATCACCGGCGCCCGGACGAGCCTGGACGAGGACGTACGCGGGCGCCAGCGCAGGTACGTCATCTCGATGTCCGTCCGTACGGTGGCGGTGATCCTCGCCGCCTCGTTGTGGAACGTCGAACGGTACGTCGCTGTCGTGGCGTTGGTCCTCGGGCTGGTCCTCCCCTATGTCGCCGTGGTGATCGCGAACGCGGGGCGGGAGAACGCGCCGTCGCTGCCGTCGTCGTTCATCGGTGTCCCGACGCGTCCGATGATCGCGCCACCGCGCGCCGACGACCGTGCCTCGGAACCGGTCCCGGAAGATGTCGCGGCCGAGCCGGCGCCGGGTTCGGGCAGCGAGCCGCACGACCGGACGTGATCGCTGCGGGCCACGCGCAGACGGTCGCGGGCCCCGCGGCAAGCTCAAGAAATGCTCAGATCAATCATGTTGTTCCGGTGCCGGGCGGCGGGTTACCCGTGACATACTTCCTAAGCGCTCCGCATCCCCCGTCGGAGCGACGGACCGACGCCGGGCAGCTCCCCCCGTGGCTGCTCGGCGTCGCCTTGTTTGCCGTACTTGTGAGACGAAATCCGTGAGTGACGAAACCCCCATCTGCTCCGCCAAGGGCTGCCGTGTCGATGCCGTTTATGTGCTGGCGTGGAACAACCCCAAGATCCATACGCCGGAGCGGCGGAAGACGTGGCTGGCCTGTGAGGAGCACCGGGAGCATCTGTCTCAGTTCCTCGGGGTGCGGGGTTTCCTGAAGGACGTGGTCCTGCTGACGGAGTGGGAGTCCCCCGAGGGGGCCTAGCCGCCGATCGCCGACATGGGGCGGTCCGGCTGGAGGAACGAGGGGTCGTCCAGGCCCGAACCGGCCTTCTTGCCCCACATCGCCAGACGCCAGATGCGGGCGATCTCCTCGTCGGGGGCGTCGGAACGCAGCGCGGCGCGCAGGTCCGTCTCCTCCGTCGCGAACAGGCAGGTGCGTATCTGGCCGTCCGCGGTGAGGCGGGTGCGGTCGCAGGCCGCGCAGAACGGGCGGGTGACGGAGGCGATGACGCCGACGCGGTGCGGGCCGCCGTCCACGATCCAGCGCTCGGCCGGGGCCGAGCCGCGCTCCTGGGAGCCCTCCGGGGTCAGCTCGAAGCGGGTGCGCAGGGCGGCGAGGATGTCGCCCGCGGTGACCATGCCCTCGCGCTTCCAGCCGTGCTGGGCGTCCAGGGGCATCTGCTCGATGAAGCGCAGTTCGTAGTCGTGCTCGACGGCCCAGGCGAGGAGGTCAGGGGCCTCGTCCTCGTTCAGCCCGGGCATCAGAACGGTGTTGACCTTGACGGGGGTCAGCTCCGCCGCGCGGGCCGCTTCGAGGCCATCGAGGACGTCCTTGTGCCGGTCCCGGCGGGTGAGGGTCTTGAAGACGTCCGGGCGCAGGGTGTCCAGGGAGACGTTCACCCGGTCCAGACCCGCCGCCTTCAGGGCAGCCGCCGTGCGCTTGAGGCCGATGCCGTTGGTCGTCAGGGACATCCGGGGGCGGGGGTCCAGCGCGGCGACCCGCTCGACGATGCCGACCAGGCCCGGGCGGAGCAGGGGTTCACCGCCGGTGAAGCGGACCTCCTTGATGCCCAGTGAGGTGACGGCGATGTCGATCAGGCGGACGATCTCGTCGTCCGTGAGCAGGTCGGGCTTGGCCAGCCACTGCAGGCCCTCTTCGGGCATGCAGTACGTGCACCGGAGGTTGCACCGGTCGGTCAGCGAGACCCTCAGGTCGGTGGCCACTCGGCCGTAGGTGTCGATAAGCACGTGGCCCCTCCCTCGTATCGGATCGGTACCCAGCAATCTTTCCCGTCACTTGCGAGCCTACGTGACCCGACCGACAACGACATCGGCCCGATCCGACGAGTGCGGCACGGCCGCGTCGTAGAGATCTACGACGCGGCCGCTCAGGGGACGTTCGAGGCTGGTCCTCAGTGGGCGCCGGTGCCGGTCAGGGACCGGACCTCCAGCTCCGCGTACTTGCCGGCGTCCGGCTCCTCCTTGGACAGGTACGTGCCGAGGACGCCCAGCAGGAAGCCGACCGGGATCGAGATGATGCCGGGGTTCTCCAGCGGGAACCAGTGGAAGTCCGCGTCGGGGAACATCGACGTCTCCTTGCCGGAGACCACCGGCGAGAACAGCACCAGACCGACCGCCGTGATCAGGCCGCCGTAGATCGACCACAGCGCTCCGGAAGTGGTGAACCGCTTCCAGAAGAGGCTGTAGAGGATGGTCGGCAGGTTGGCGGAGGCGGCGACCGCGAACGCGAGGGCGACCAGGCCGGCCACGTTCAGGTCGCGGGCCATGGCACCGAGCACGATGGAGACGGCGCCGATGCCGACCGTCGCCCAGCGGGCCGCGCGCAGCTCCTGCTTCTCGCTCGCCTCGCCCTTCTTGATGACGTTCGCGTAGATGTCGTGGGCGAACGACGAGGACGAGGCCAGGGTCAGGCCGGCGACGACCGCGAGGATCGTGGCGAAGGCGACCGCGGAGATGGAGGCGAGCAGGATGGCGCCCCAGTTGGAGTCGACGCCGCCCAGGTGCAGCGCCAGCAGCGGGGCGGCCGTGTTGCCCGCCTTGTTGGAGGCGATGATCTCGTCCGGCTTGATGAGGGCCGCGGCGCCGAAGCCCAGCGCGAGCGTCATCAGGTAGAAGGCGCCGATGAGGCCGATCGCCCAGTTCACCGACTTACGGGCGGCCTTGGCCGTGGGCACGGTGTAGAAGCGGATCAGGATGTGCGGCAGGCCCGCGGTGCCCAGGACCAGTGCGATGCCCAGGGAGATGAAGTCCAGCTTGGACGTCGAGGTGAGACCGTACTTCAGGCCGGGCTCCAGGAAGGCCGACCCCTTGCCGCTGTTGTCGGCGGCCGAGCCGAGCAGGTCGGAGATGTTGAAGTTGAACTTCAGCAGCACCAGGAAGGTCAGCAGCAGGGCGCCGACGATGAGCAGCACGGCCTTGACCATCTGCACCCAGGTGGTGCCCTTCATGCCGCCGATGGTGACGTAGACGATCATCAGGACGCCGACGAGGGCGACGATGCCGATCTTGCCACCGTCGCTGGTGATGCCGAGCAGCAGCGAGACCAGGACGCCGGCGCCCGCCATCTGCGCGAGCAGGTAGAAGATCGACACGACGATCGTGGAGGTGCCGGCCGCCGTGCGGACGGGGCGCTGGCGCATCCGGTAGGCGAGAACGTCGCCCATCGTGTAGCGGCCGGAGTTGCGCAGCGGCTCGGCGACCAGGAGCAGGGCCACCAGCCAGGCGACCAGGAAGCCGATGGAGTACAGGAAGCCGTCGTACCCGGCGAGCGCGATCGCGCCCGCGATGCCGAGGAAGGACGCCGCGGACATGTAGTCGCCGGAGACCGCGAGGCCGTTCTGGAAGGCGGTGAACTGCCGTCCGCCGGCGTAGAAGTCGGCCGCGTCCTTGGTCTGACGGCCGGCCCACACGGTGATGACGAGGGTCGCGACGACGAACACCGAGAACAGGGTGATGATCAGCGGCCGGTGCTCGCTCGCTTCTCCGGCCGCCAGCAGGGTGCTCTGAACGGGGCTCATGCGCCGCCTTCCATACGGGACTTGATGGCTTCGGCCTTGGGGTCGAGCTTCGCGGCGGAGTACCGCGAGTACCACCAGGCGATGAGGAACGTGGTGAGGAACTGGGCGAGGCCGAGCACCATGGCGACGTTGATGTTGCCGAACAGCTTGGTGCCCATGAAGTCGCCCGCGTAGTTCGACAGCAGGACGTAGAGCAGGTACCAGGCGATGAAGGCGACGGTCAGCGGGAAGGCGAAGGAGCGGTGGGAGCGGCGCAGTTCACCGAACTCCGCGCTCTCCTGCTCCGCGACGAACTCCTCGGTGGAAGGAAGCCGGGCTTGGGTTTTCGAGGGGGGCGGTGTCTCGGTGGCCACGGAGTCTCCTCGCGTTACGGATGCGGTTGTGACGGGGATCGGGGGCGAGTGTCCTCGTGCTCCCTGCTCAAGGTCACGGCGCCACGCGATGGCGGGTTCAACTCGCTTGACCAGTTTCCGAACTCGTCTTGGGCAACTCATTGCTGACCAGCGCCTTCGGGGGTTAGTTTCTGGCCTGCACCGCCCGTCATGTACCTGCCCGAGCGCCACCGTGTCTCGGGCGGTTCCGTTTCCGGATGATGTGGAGATCCCATGGCTCATCTGCGTTCCAGACGCCGGCTCGCCCTCGCCGTACCGGTCGTGCTGTCCCTGACGGCCTCGCTCGGCTTCCTGCCGGCGGCGGCGCAGGCCGCCCCGCGCGCGGAGTCCACGGCACAGGCGGCCGACGCGGGAACCTACGCGTACCTCGTCAACACGAGGACGGACCGTCACACGATCTCGTCGGTGGAGAAGGCGATCGCGGCCAACGGCGGCAGCGTCGTCGTCGCGTACGAGAAGATCGGCGTCATCGTCGCGCATTCCGCGAACCCCGATTTCGCCGCGAAGATACGCAAGGTACGCGGCGTGCAGTCGGCGGGTGCCTCGCGCACCTCGCCGGTGACCGCGGCGGGCACGACGGACGAGGGAGCGGTCCAGTACCTCTCCAAGGCCCAGGCCGCGAAGGTCGCGAAGAGCTCGGCGGCCGGCCAGGAGCCGCTCGAGGCCGACCAGTGGGACCTCAGGGCGATCGGCGCCGACAAGGCGTCCCGGATCGACCCGGGCAGCAGGAAGGTGACCGTCGGCGTCATCGACACCGGCGTGGACGACACCCACCCGGACATCGCGCCCAACTTCTCCGCCTCGCAGTCCGCGAACTGCGTGAGCGGCAAGGCCGACACGACGTACGGCGCCTGGCGGCCGGTGGACGCCGACCACTACCACGGCACGCATGTGGCGGGCGAGATCGCCGCGGCCCGCAACGGCATCGGTGTGGCGGGCGTGGCCCCCGGCGTGAAGGTCGCGAGCATCACGGTGGCGCAGCCGGACGCGAACTCGCTGTTCTACCCGGAGAGCGTCGTGTGCGCCTTCGTCTTCGCCGGCGATCACGACATCTCCGTCACCAACAACAGCTACTACGTTGACCCGTGGCTGTACAACTGCATGGACGACCCCGATCAACGTGCCATCGTCGATGCGATCAACAGGGCCCAGCTGTACGCCCAGCGCAAGGGCACGCTCAATGTCGCCTCGGCGGGCAACTCCAACGACGACCTCGACTCGCACGCCCTGACCGACGCCTCCAGCCCCGACGACGGGTCCCCGGTGACGCGGACGGTCGACCCGCACGAGTGCTTCGACGTGCCGACCCAGCTGCCCGGTGTCGTCACGGTCAGCGCGACGGGCGTCACGAGCGCCAAGTCGTACTACTCCAGCTACGGCGACGGTGTCATCGACGTCGCGGGACCGGGCGGCGACAAGTACAAGGCCGCGGACACCCCGTCGAAGGACGGCCGCATCCTGTCCACGCTGCCGAACAACCAGTACGGCTTCCTCCAGGGCACGTCGATGGCCTCGCCGCACGTCGCGGCCGTCGCCGCCCTGCTGAAGTCGACGCACCCGCACGCCACCCCGGCGCAGCTCCAGGCGCTCCTCAAGGCGCAGGCCGACAACCCGGGCTGCCCGACCGCCCCGTACGACGGCAACGGCGACGGCGTCGTCGACGCGACCTGCGTGGGCGGCAAGCGCGTCAACGGCTTCTACGGGTACGGCATCGTGAACGCCTTGCGCGCGGTGAAGTAGCGCTCGCACGCGTGAAGTGAGGGGCCGGACGGGATGCGTACCGTCCGGCTCTTTCGCGTCCGGAAGTCCCGCCCGGGACCCCGTCCAGTGCCGTCATATTGATTGAATCAATAGTGCATAGTGCTGTCATGACAGAAATCAAGGCGGCATGGACGGAGCTGGGCGGCGATCCCGCCCTGGTCTCGCGGGTCTCCACCGTCGCTCGCCCGGGAGCACTCGAAGCACGGCTTCCCGTACGGGAATTGGCGCGGGCCTGCGTCGGAGCGTGCGCGCTGGCCGCCGCCGAGCTGGCGGCGCGGCGGGGCGGGCTCGCGCAGATGCCCGGGGTGCCGGTGGACGACGGGGCCGTCGCCGCGGCCTTCCGCAGCGAGCGGAATCTGCTGATCGACGGTCGGGCTCCGGTCACCTTCGCGCCGTTGTCGCGGCTGTGGCGGACGGCGGACGGCTGGGTACGGACGCATGCCAACTATCCGCATCACCGTGCCCGGTTGCTGGACGTGCTGGGCGTGTCCGAGGACGTGAGTGCCGTCGAGGCGGCGCTGGCGGAGCGGTCCTCTCTCGAGATCGAGGAGTCCGTGTACGCGGCCGGCGGGCTGGCCGTGGCGCTGCGGACGCCCAAGGAGTGGGCCTCGCACGAGCAGGCGGCCGCGGTGGCCGCGCGGCCCCTGGTGGAGCGCGAGCGGCTGGACTCAGCGCACGCGCGCGTGCTCGCGCCCCTCGACGGCACTCCGATGCTGCCCGCCGCGGGACTGCGTGTCCTGGACCTGACGCGGGTCCTCGCGGGTCCGGTCGCCACCCGCACGCTCGCCCTGCTGGGCGCGGACGTGCTGCGCGTCGACCCGCCGCGGCTGCCCGAACTGCCCGACCAGCACGCCGACACGGGGTTCGGGAAGCGGTCCGCGACGCTCGACCTCACCGTCGGCCGGCGCGCCTTCGAGGAACTGCTGGAGACCGCGGACGTAGTCGTCACCGGCTACCGGCCGGGCACCCTGGACCGGTTCGGGCTGTCGCCGCGGGCACTGGCCGAGCGCCGGCCCGGGCTGGTCGTGGCCCAGGTGTCGGCCTGGGGCGTCTACGGGCCCTGGGGTGAGCGACGGGGCTTCGACAGCCTGGTGCAGGTGGCGTCGGGGATCGCCGTCGTCGAGGGCTCGGCGGAGCGGCCGGGTGCGCTGCCCGCGCAGGCGCTCGACCACGGCACGGGGTATCTGCTGGCGGCCGCCGTGCTGCGCGCGGTCACCGAGCAGTCGTACGACGGCGGCAGCAGGCTCGTACGACTGGCGCTGGCGCGGACGGCCGAGTGGCTCGTCAACGGCATCGACGCCACAGTGGCGGGCGCGGTGGACGTCGCGTACGACGGGCCCGGCGCCTGGCTCACCGAACGGGACAGCGCGCTGGGGCGGCTGCGGTACGCCCTGCCGCCGGTGTCCTTCGAGGGCGGACCCGCCGACTGGGCGCGGCCGCCGGCTCCCTGGGGAACCGATCCCGACCGGTGGCTCTGAGCCGGCGCCCGCTGAACCGGCGGAGCTGCTGGGCCGCCGAGTCGCGGAATCCCTGGGCCGCGGAGCCGCTGAGTCCCAGGGCGACCGAAAACGTACCCATGGGCGGAATGCCATGCCGCCAGTTGTTTTACTTCACTTGCCCGGTTCTGCGACGGCCGGTGAAGATCTCGAGGTGACGTTGACCAGACCCACGGCCGGGGCGGCCGACGCGAGCGGGCCGATACGGCGTCCCGGAACCGTCCGGGCCGTCGCCGTCCTCGTCCTCGTGGCGCTGGCGGCGCTCATACCCCTGCTCGCCCCGTCCGCCGCGCTGCACGGCACCGGCGAGGCCGCGGCACCCGGCGTCGGCGGCATCGCGCTGCTGCGGGCGGTGCTGTTCGCCGCGCTGTGCGTCCCGGTGGGCGAGCTGTTCGTGAACCGCCTGGCCCGTGCGCTGCCGGGCGCCCCCGACGCCGCGCCGCCCCACAGTTGGGCCCCGTACGCGGCCGGCGCCGGTCTCCTCGCCGCCCTGGGACTGGCCTCGGTCGTGGCCACGGGCAACCTGGTGCCGCACAGCCTCGCCCAGGTCGACGTCGGCGGGCTGTACGACTCCCGGGACGGCAAGCTCGCGCTGATCCAGGTCAACGCATTCCTGGCGGCCGGCCTGTGCGCCCGCTCGCGCCGCCCGGCGATCCAGTTGTGGCCCCTGGCCGCGGTGATCGTGGCGGAGGCGCTGCGCGCGCATCCCGCCCCCGAGCACGATCCGCTCCTCGGTTCGGGGCTGACCCTGATCCACCTGACGTGCGCCGTCCTGTGGACGGGCGGCCTGCTGCACGTGCTGCGGACACTGCGCCGCTGGGGTCCCGCGGAGGCGGGTCCCGCGCTGCTGGGACTCTACGCGCGCGTGGCGGCCGTGCTGCTCGCCGCCATCACCGCGACAGGGGTGTGGAGTTCGCTGCGCCGGATGCCGCCGCACACCGTCCTCGACCAGCTGACCACGACGGCGTACGGACGCGTCCTGCTCGCCAAGGTGGTCCTCGTGGCCGGCGTCGCCCTGCTCGCCCTGTGGGCGCGCGTCCGCCTGAGCCGTGCCGCCGACCCGCTGACCGCCTGCTCCCCCGCGCGCGCGGAGGTCGCCGTGCTGGGAGTGGTGGTCACGGTGTCGGGGCTGCTGACGGCGCTGCCGCTGCCGATCAGATGGTGAACGTCAGTTGGTCACCAGCACCTTGAGCGCGGTGCGCTCGTCCATCGCCTTGTAGCCGTCGGGGACGCCTTCCAGACCGACCGTCATGTCGAAGACCGGCGAGGCGTCGACAGTGCCGTCCAGGACGTCCGGCAGCAGCTCCGGGATGTAGGCGCGGACCGGTGCGACGCCGCCGCGCAGCGCGATGTTCCGGTCGAACATGACGCTGAGATCGAGACCGGTGCCGCTGCCGTGCGGCACGCCGACGAAGCCGATCGCGCCGCCGTCGCGGGTGATGTCGACCGCCGTACGCATGGACTGCTCGGTGCCGACGGCCTCGACGACGGCGTGCGCGCCCTGTCCGCGGGTGAGTTCGCGCACGGCCTCGACGGCCGCGTCCCCGCGCTCGGAGACGACGTCGGTGGCGCCGAAGCGGCGCGCGATGTCCGTACGCACCTGGTGGCGGCCGAGGGCGATGATCCGCTCCGCGCCGAGCCGCCTGGCGGCGAGCACCGCGCACAGGCCGACGGCGCCGTCACCGACGACGGCGACCGTGGCACCCGGGCGCACGCCCGCGCCGAGGGCGGCGTGGTGGCCGGTGCCGAGGACGTCGGAGAGGGTCAGCAGGGAGGACAGCAGGTGGTCGTCGGACGCGGCCTCCTTGGGGAGCTGCACGAGGGTGCCGTCGGCGAACGGCACGCGCACGGCCTCGCCCTGGCCGCCGTCGTGCCCCACGGCGCCCCAGAAGCCGCCGTGCTCGCAGGAGGTGGTCAGGCCCTCGCGGCAGTAGTCGCAGACGCCGTCGGACCACATGAACGGCGCGACGACGAGGTCGCCGCGGCGCACCGTGATCACCTCGGAACCGGTCTCCTCGACGACTCCGAGGAACTCGTGCCCGATCCGCTGCCCCGGCTGCCGGGCCGCCTCGCCGCGGTACGCCCACAGGTCGCTGCCGCAGATGCAGGCGCGCAGCACTCGCACCACGGCGTCGGTGGGCAGCTGCGCCACGGGTTCGGGCACGTCCTCCACGCGCATGTCGTACGGGGCGTGGATGGTGGTGGCGCGCATGGCGAGGGTCCTTCTCGTGCTGTGTCGTGGGCGCGCTCAGGGGTGGCGAGCGCACTTCACCGTACGCCGCCACCGGTGCGGGCCGCGCGGCGAGGGCGCCCGGAGCAGGCGAAACACTCCCCGGGGTACGTCAGGCGGCCGCGGTCCCCTCTGCGGCGGCCGGCTCCGCGACCGCGGCCGGCTGCGTCACCGGTGCCGGCCGCCAGCCCGGTCCGCAAAACACCCGCCCGGCCCGCTCGCGCCAACTCCGGGCCGCCCGTACATCGTTGACGATGGAGACGTACTCGTGGGTGGCCACCTTGATCGGATTGAACGTGTTGATGTTCTTGGTCAACCCGTAGACGGGCCGCTCGTCCTCGGCCACGAACGAGCCGAACACGCGGTCCCAGACGATGAGGATGCCGCCGAAGTTGCGGTCCAGATAGCCGCCCTGGGAGGCGTGGTGGACGCGGTGGTGCGACGGCGTGTTGAGGACGAACTCGAACCACCGCGGCATCTTGTCGATCCGCTCGGTGTGGATCCAGAACTGGTAGACGAGGTTCACCGAGGAGCAGAACGCGAGCGCGGCGGGGTGCACGCCGGCGGCGACGAGAGGGACGTAGAACGGCCAGGAGGTGAGGGACGTCCAGGGCTGGCGCAGCGCGGTGGAGAGGTTGAACTTCCGGCTGGAGTGGTGGACGACGTGGCAGGCCCACAGGATGCGGATGACGTGGTGGCCGCGGTGCTGCCAGTAGTAGAAGAAGTCCTGGGCGAGCAGCATCAGGACGACGGTCCACCACAGCACGGGCACGCGCAACGGGGTCAGTGCGTAGATCGCCGTATAGATGCCGACGATCGGGGCCTTCCACAGGAAGTCGAAGAAGAGGCTGCCGAGCCCCATGCCGATGCTGGTCGCGGCGTCCTTCGACTCGTATCCCGCGGCGTCCTCGTCGGGATGGATGCGCACGCTGATCATCTCGACGACGGTGAGCAGCACGAAGGCGGGTATCGACCACATCACGGTGTTGGGCAGGTTCGGCATGTAGGCACCGTAGGACCACTGATCGGCCACGGCCAGACGTTGTTACCCACAAGTACCGAAGGTCGTCCCACGCCGACGCGCGGGCGGCCGGCCGCTAGACCCCCGCCGCACCCAGCAACGCACCCGCCGCGTACGTGACCCCCATGGCGAGGGCCCCGCCGACCATGTTCCGGACGACCGCCGGCTGCGGCTTCGCGGCGCCCAGGCGCGCGCTGCTCCAGCCGGTGAGGGCGAGGGCCGCCAGCACCGACACCACCGTGACCCCGAGCCGCCAGTCGGGCGGCGGCAGCACGATCGCCAGCAGCGGCAGCAGCGCCCCCACGGTGAACGACAGGAAGCTCGCCCATGCCGCGTGCCAGGGGTTGGTCAGCGTGTCGGGGTCGATGCCGAGCTCCACGCGCGCGTGCGCCCTGAGCGCGTCCCGCTCCGTCAGCTGCTCGGCCGCCTCCCGGGCCACCTCGCGCGACATCCCGCGCTGCTCGAGCAGTTCGGTCAGTTCCTCCAGTTCGGCCTCGGGCTGCTCGCGCAACTCCCGCCGCTCCTGGGCGAGTGCGGCCATCTCCGAGTCCCGCTGGGTGGAGACGGACACGTACTCGCCCGCGGCCATCGACATCGAGCCGGCCAGCAGACCGGCGAGCCCGGCGGTGAGCAGCGCGGAGCGGTCGTCGGTCGCGCCGGCCACGCCCACGACGAGACCCGCCGTGGAGACGATGCCGTCGTTCGCGCCGAGAACGGCCGCCCGCAGCCAGTTCAGGCGCTCCCCCAGAGCGCCTGAGTGCGCCTCGTCGTGCGTAGGTTCCGTCACACCCGGGAGGATGCCACCCCGGGCGTCACCAGACCCGTACCGACGCTCCCCGCGCGAACGCCGGGCTCGTCGCGTCCGCCGGGGACTTCTCCAGCGGCTGCGCGACCTCCTCCACCGTGGGGCCCACCTTCGCGGCGATCGGGTCCAGCAGGTCCAGGTCGAAGCCGTAGACGCGGGCCGCGTTCCCGCCGATCATGGCCGCGACCTCGTCACGCGGCACATCCGCGTAGGCGATGCGCAACCCCTCCCTGGAGTAGGGGTAGGTCCCCTCGTCGTGCGGGTAGTCGCTGCCCCACATGATCTTGTCGATGCCGATACGGTCCCGCAGGGGCACCTCGTGGGGGCGCATGAAGCTGGCGCCGACGAAGCAGTTCTCGTGCCACACCTCGGAGGGTGGCCGGCCCATGCGGGCGGCCAGGCCCGCGCCGAACTTGGACTCGGCGGTGCTCGCCCTCGTCGCCGCCGCGACCAGGCGGCCGTGGTAGTAGTCCAGCATGTCGAGCACCCCGGGGATCCAGCCCGAGCCCTGCTCGGTCAGCACCAGGTTCAGCCCCGGGTGGCGGCGGAAGGCGCCGCCGAACACCAGGTGCCACAGGGCGCGGTGGGAGAACCAGGTCGTCTCGACCATGAAGACGGCGCGGGCGGCCGGTTCGTCGCCCAGTGGCGGGGACGCCGAGCCCGCGTGGTGGTTCACCGGGACTCCCAGCTCCGCGCAGACCGCCCAGACGGGGTCGTACGCCTGCGAGTAGAGCTCGGGCAGGCCCGAGCCCGGAGGTGTTCCGGGCAGCATCAGGCCGCCCTTGAGGCCGGCTTCGGCGGCCCGGCGGATCTCCGCGACCGCCGCGTCCACGTCGTTCAGCAGGACCTGGAAGACGCCGGCCCGCCGTCCGGGCGCCGCCGCGCAGAAGTCCGCGAGCCAGCGGTTGTGGGCGCGCAGGCCGGCCCAGCGCAGCTCGAGCTCCCCGGCGGTCGGGGCGGGCGCCATCAGGGAGCCGGAGGGGAAGAACGGCGGGATCGTGTTCGGGAACACGACCTCCGCGACGATGCCGTCCTCCTCCAGCTCGGCCACCCGGCGGTCGGAGTTCCAGTTCTTGTCGGCCGTGTCGGCGAGCAGGTCCTCGTACGGATTGACGTACGTCGCCGCCCAGACGTCGAAGTCGTCGTGGTACCGCTTCTCCAGGTACGGCCTGTAGTCCAGCAGGTCGGCTCCGGCGTGGCAGTCGGCCGAGATGACCGTGTACCGGTCGCTCACTGTGTCACCCCCAGCATCGGGAAGTCGTGGTCGGTCAGCCAGTGCCGGCCCACCTCGCGCGAGCGTGCCCAGGACGCCGCCACGGCCTCCTGGTCGTCGGGCTGGCCGAGGTCGGCCGGGGTGGGGCCGATGCGGCGGGCCAGTCGGGTCAGCCCCGCGGTGTCGAAGCCGAAGACCTCCGCGGCAGCGAGGCCCAGCATGCGGCGGGTCTCGGTCACCGGGATGTCGTGGAAGGTGCGCCGCAGCCACGCGCGCGTGTCGGGCCAGGTGCCCTCGGGGTGCGGGAAGTCGCTGCCCCAGAGGATGTTGTCGACGCCGATCTCGTAACGCTGGGCCAGTTCACGGCGCTTGGTGTTGGTCGCGCAGATGAAGACCTGGCGGTCCAGGTACTCGTGCGGCGGACGCTTCAGCTCCTGGAACGGGGAGAGCTTCTTGCCGCCGTGCGCGCCCAGGTAGAGGCGGTCCATGAACCACAGGAGGTTCGGCAGCCACCAGCAACCCGACTCCGCCACACCGAACTTCAGGCCCGGATGGCGCTCGAAGACACCGGACCACAGGAGGAACCAGAGCGGCCGCGCGGGCCACCAGGTGACCTCGGAGACGTAGATGCCGAGGTGGTCGCCGTACTCGTGGCGCGGAGCCGCTCCCGAGTGCGTCACCACGGGCATCGCGCACTCGGCGGCCGCCGCCCACACCGGGTCGTAGCGGCGGTCGTGGTAGGGCTCCTTGTCGACCCACATGGACGGGATCATCAGGGCGCGGAGGCCGGATTCCCTGGCACGGTGCACCTCGGCGACCACGCGGTCCACGTCGGCCGTGATCGGCAGCAGGGCGACCCCGCAGTGCCGTTCGGGGTGCTCCGAGACGAAGTCCGCCAGCCAGCGGTTGTGCGCCTGGGCGCCCGCCATGCCCAGCTCCGGGTCCTGGTCGCCGGAGAGGCCGAGGCCCACGCCGAAGGGCGCGGCCGTGCGGCTGTCCACCGCGTCCGCGTCGGGGAAGACCACCTCGGCCGCGACCCCGTCGCCGTCGAGCTCCTTGAGCCGCTGCGCGGCGTCCCAACCCCCGCGCAAACCTTCCTCGTTGTCGTGGAACCACTTGGCCGCGAACGCCTCGTTGCGGATGCCGAGCCGGGTCATCTCCTCACGGCGGCGGTCGCGCCCGGCGAGGAAGTCGTCGAAGTCCCGGTGGAAGCGCGTGTCCAGATAGGGGCGGTACTCCTCGGTGGGCAGCCCGGCGTGGCAGTCGGAGGAGATGATCAGGTACGGGTCCTGCGGGTCCTGGCCGGTCACGCGATCCCCCTGTCAGTCCAGGATGAAGCTCTCGAGATACGACGGGTTGGTGCGGTCGAGCATCGAGCGGGCCCGCGCGCGGATCTGCGCGTCGCTGTGCTCGCTCGGCGGCAGGAGCCAGAAGCGGTCGGCTCGTACGCCGTCGACGA
Source organism: Streptomyces sp. NPDC048419 (assembly GCF_043200415.1). NCBI lineage: Bacteria > Bacillati > Actinomycetota > Actinomycetes > Kitasatosporales > Streptomycetaceae > Streptomyces > Streptomyces sp. NPDC048419. Next base: position 42,853 of record NZ_JBICXT010000012.1, read on the forward strand.
CGAGGTCCGCGACCTCCTCCACGGGCGTGAAGTGCACCTCCTTGCCGGCGTCGCGCATCGCGCCCTCCCACTGGCCGAGGCTGCGGTACGGCGTCCTGCGCGGCCGCTCCTTGGCGTACCGCGCGGGCCGGTTGCGGTGCGACTCCCACAGGCCGGTGCGCAGCATGTGCGGTCCGGGGAAGAGCACCGACGCGCCCACGCGCGCGTGCTCGGCCCTGAGATGGGCGTAGAGGGACTCGGTCATCGTCACGACGGCCGCCTTGGTGACGGCGTAGACGGAGGCGGTGGGCAGCGGGGCGATGCCGCCGTCGCCGGAGGACGTGTTGACGACATGACCGGGTCGACCCGACTTGATCATCCGTGGAACGAACGCCTGGACACCGTGGAAGACGCCCCACACATTGACGGAGAACGCCCATTGCCAGTCGTTCGGCTCGTGCTCCCACATCCGGCCCTCGGCGCCCGAGCCGACCCCGGCGTTGTTGCACAGCACGTGGACGGCGCCGTAGGTCTCGTACGCCGACTCGGCGAGGTCCAGGACCTGTTGGCGCTCCCCGACGTCCACCACGCGCGCGTACACGTCGGCGCCCTCGGCGCGCAGGCCGGAGGCGGCCTTGTCCAGCGCGTCCCGCTCGACGTCCGCGAGGACGACCTTCAGTCCCTCGGCCGCGAACCGCCGGGCCATCGCGAGCCCGATCCCGCTCGCGGCGCCGGTGACGACGGCAACCTGTCCGGCCTTCAGCTCCATCAGCGCGTCCCTTCGGACGGCGGTGCGTCGTGGACCTGCTGCGGATCGTCGTAGCGCTGGTGGACGTACGGCAACAGCGCCTCGGCGCCGACCCGTTCCACGACCTTGCCGCGCTGGTCGCTGGTCTTCTCGCCGATGGTGATGTCGACGAGCTCGAGGACCGGGAGGTCGGCGACCGGGTCGTACATGGACTCACGCAGGACGACGTCCCCGGTGATGCGCTCCAGCCTGCGCACCTTCTCGTGGCGCCGGCAGTGCACCAGCACCGGGCCGGCGTCGAAGCCCGAACCGTCCACCGCGGGAAGGAACTTGAAGTAGAAGTCGGTCTTCCGGCTCGGCTCGGGCAGCGGCAGCTCCCCGTCCACCGCGCCGCGCACCTCGACGAACGAGATGCCGTGCCGGGCCATCCACGCGTGCACGACGAGCCCGTCCCGCTCGACCGCCACCTCGCCCAGCTTCTTCGGCTCCCCGAAGACCTCACGGCCGCCGGTGAGGGCCCGCTCGTGGGTCATCGGCATGACGAGCGGATACCAGCCGTCGACGCCGGCGTGACTGGCGGCGACCGCGAACGAGCCCGCTCCGAGCGGGTATCCGGGCAGTTCGACCTTGCTGATGTTCACCCGGACCAGTGGCCTGCCGGTGGGTTTGAGGGGTGGCGGCAGGACCGCGGCGAGTGCGTCCGGGTCGGTCTCCCACCGGGCCACGACCCCGGTGGACCAGATGTCGGGCAGCCGCGCGCTCGCCGTGCGCGCGGCGGCGATCTCCGCCTCGGTCCGTGCGCCGTACCGTACGCGTGCCATACACCGTACCGCCCTTCCGTCGAGGGTCACACGCCGGGCGGGCAGCACGGTCGCACCGGGGACCGAAAAGGTCCATAGCCATGGGCACAGACATTCGCGCCATTCGCGGCACGCGAACGGACCGGCGTGGAAGGCCACCTGACGGTCAGGACTGTCAGTGGCGGCCCGTATCCTCAGGGACCATGCTCGAAGACCGTACGACCGCAGCGTCCTCCCCCACAGCGTGGCCGGCCGCGTATCCGGTGGGATACGCGGTCGTTGACGTGGAGACCACCGGCCTGGCCCGCGACGACCGGATCATCTCCGCGGCCGTCTACCGCCTGGACGCGCGCGGCGAGGTCGAGGACCACTGGTACACGATGGTCAACCCCGAGCGGGACCCGGGCCCGGTGTGGATCCACGGTCTGACGAGCGACGTACTGGAGGGCGCGCCCCTCTTCCACGACATCGCCGAGGAGTTCGCCTCCCGGCTGCAGGGCCGGGTGCTCGTCGCGCACAACGCGGTCTTCGACTGGCAGATGATCGCGCGCGAGTACGCGCGCGTGAAGCGCGAGGCGCCGGTACGTCAGCGGCTGTGCACCATCGCGCTGTCCAAGGAGCTGGGTCTGCCGCTGCCCAACCACAAGCTGGAGTCGCTGGCCGCCCACTTCGGCGTCGTGCAGCAGCGCGCGCACCACGCGCTGGACGACGCGCGCGTGCTGGCCGAGGCGTTCCGGCCGAGCCTCAGGGCCGCGGCGGAGGGGGACGTACGGCTGCCGCTGCTGGAGTGCCGGCCGCTGACGGAGTGGACCGACCGGCCCGTGCCGCGCCAGTCCGGCGGCTACGGCGCCTACCGGCCGACCAGTTGGCGTCCCGCCCGCAAGAGGCCCGCGTGCCCCTACCCCAACCCGGGGCGCTACGAGGACGGCAAGCCGCTCAGGCAGGGCATGCGGGTCGCCTTCTCCGGCGACACCTCGGTGGAGCGGGACCTGCTGGAGGACCGCGCGACGGAGGCGGGGCTGCATGTCGCGACGAGCCTGTCCCGGCTGACCAGTCTGCTCGTCACGAACGACCCGGACTCGGGCACCTCGAAGGTGGTCAAGGCCCGGCAGTTCGGCACGCCGGTGGTGGACGAGGCGGCGTTCGGCCAGCTGCTGCGGGACGTCGAGCCCTCGGACGGGTGACCCGTACGGACGGGTGATTGCCGCGCGACTCGCCCGCCGCCCTCTCGCCCGTGCGACGGCGAGGGCTCACCCTGTGGCGCATGGCGACCTGTGAAGTATGTGGCAATGACTACGGAATGTCCTTCGAGGTGCATGCTCAGGGAGCGGTGCACGTCTTCGACTGCTTCTCCTGCGCGATCCATCGCATGGCACCCCAGTGCGAGCACTGCCGGGTGCCGATCATCGGCCAGGGCGTGGAGGTCGAGGGCCAGTGGTACTGCGGCGGGCACTGCGCCCGCGAGGAGGGCAAGGCGGGAATCGTCGACAAGGTGTGACCCCTCGCCCGCCCGGCGGCACCCCCCGCGATGACACCCCACGACCGAGATGTACGGTCGTGGGGTGTACCGCTTCCTGTTGTCCCGGCAGTGGGTGATCCTCACCCTCGTCGCCCTCGTGCTGATCCCCACCATGATCAGGCTGGGCATCTGGCAGAAGCACCGGTACGAGATGCGGACCGCGCGCAACGACCTGGTCTCCTCGGCGCTGCACGCCAAGCCGGTACCCGTGGAGCGGCTCAGCTCGCCCGGACACGCGGTGACCACCGCCGAGAAGTACCGCACCGTCACCGCGACGGGCACCTTCGACACCGCGCACGAGGTCGTCGTGCGGCGCCGCACCAACTCCGACGACGAGGTCGGCTTCCACGTCCTGACCCCGCTCGTCCTCACCGACGGCAAGGTGGTGCTGGTCAACCGCGGCTGGATCCCGGCGAACGGCGCGCAGACCACCTTCCCGAAGATCCCCGCGCCGCCCGCCGGCAAGGTCACCATCAAGGGCCGTCTGAAGGCCGACGAGACGACCGCGGCGAGCGGCATCAAGGAGATCAAGGGACTGCCCGACCGGCAGATCATGCTGATCAACAGCGAGGAGCAGGCGCGCCGTCTCGGCGCCACGGTCCTCGGCGGCTACGTCGAGCAGACGTCGCCGGAGGCCAAGGGCGGCAGCCCCGAGCAGATCTCCGACCCCGGCAGCGAGGACGCCCCGCTGAACTACGCGTACATGATCCAGTGGTGGCTGTTCGCCGCCGCCGTGCCGGTGGGCTGGTGGGTGCTGGTGCGGCGCGAGCGCCGCGAGCGGGAGGAGGCGGCTGCCGAGTCGCCGTCCGAGGAGACGGAACCGGCCACCGTCTGACCCACGCGTCCCGCGCCGCCCGGCCGTCACTCCCGCGGCCCCCGGCCTGATTGCCCGGCGCCCGGGCCGGGAATCCGCAACTGCGTGCACCACCACCGCATCGAGGACTACGCCCTCATCGGCGACGAACAGACCGCCGCCCTGGTCGGCCGGGACGGCTCCGTGGACTGGCTGTGTCTGCCCCGGTTCGACTCCGCGGCCTGCTTCGCCCGGCTGCTCGGCGACGAGGACAACGGCCACTGGCGCATCGCGCCCAAGCACGCGCCGGGCCACTGCACCCGCCGCGCCTACCGTCCGGACACCCTGGTGCTGGACACGGAGTGGGAGACCGGCAAGGGTGCGATCCGCGTCACCGACCTGATGCCCCAACGCGACCGCTCGCCCGAACTCGTGCGCGTCGTGGAGGGCCTGAGCGGCCAGGTCACCGTGCGCAGCACCCTGCGGATCCGCTTCGACTACGGCTCGATCGTCCCCTGGATGCGCAGGTCCGGCGACCACCGGGTGGCCGTGGCCGGCCCGGACTCGGTGTGGCTGCGCAGCGAACCGCTGGTCGAGACGTGGGGCAAGGACCGCGCCACGCACTCGGAGTTCACGGTGAGGGAGGGCGAGCAGGTCGCGTTCGTCCTGACCTGGCACCCCTCGCACGAGCCCCGTCCGCCGCTCGTCGACCCGTACGAGACGCTGCGCGCCAGCGTCCGCGACTGGCAGATGTGGGCGCGGCGCTGCCGTTACGACGGCCCGTACCGCGACACCGTCGTCCGGTCCCTGATCACGCTCAAGGCGCTCACCTACCGCCCGACCGGCGGCATCGTCGCCGCGCCCACCACCTCGCTGCCCGAGGAGCCGGGCGGCGTCCGCAACTGGGACTACCGCTACTGCTGGCTGCGCGACTCCACCCTGACCCTGAACGTGGGCCTGTCGGCGGGCTACCGGGAGGAGGCCGAGGCCTGGCGCGACTGGCTGCTGCGCGCGGTCGCGGGCGACCCGGCCGACCTGCAGATCATGTACGGCCTCGGGGGCGAGCGGCGGCTGCCGGAGTTCGAGCTGCCATGGCTGTCCGGCTTCGCCGGCTCGCGCCCGGTGCGCATCGGCAACGAGGCCGTGGGACAACTCCAACTGGACGTGTACGGCGAGGTGATGGACTCCCTCCATCTGGCACGGCGCGAGGGCCTGCCCACCAAGCCGCACATGTGGGACATCCAGGCAGCACTGATGGAGTGGCTGCGGGAGCAGTGGCGGCAGCCCGACGAGGGGCTGTGGGAGGTGCGCGGCGGCCGGCGCCACTTCGTGCACTCCAAGGTCATGGTGTGGGTGGCCGCCGACCGCGCGGTCCGCACCCTGGAGGAGAACCCGGAGCTGCGCGGCGATCTCGACGGCTGGCGCGCGCTGCGCGACGAGGTGCACCGCGAGGTGTGCGAGAAGGGCTTCGACCCGGAGCGCAACACGTTCACGCAGTACTACGGCTCGCGCGAACTCGACTCCGCGGTCCTGCTCATCCCCCGGGTCGGCTTCCTGCCTCCCGGCGACCCGCGTGTGCTCGGCACCATCGACGCGGTCCGCGAGGAACTGGGTCAAGGCGGCTTCCTGCGCCGCTACAGCACGGCCGGGACGGCGGTCGACGGGCTGCCCGGCGACGAGGGCACCTTCCTGGTGTGCTCGTTCTGGCTCGCGGACGCCCTGAACATGACGGGCCGTCGGAAGGAGGCCCGGGAGCTGTTCGAACGGCTGGTGGGCCTCACCAACGACGTGGGTCTGCTGTCCGAGGAGTACGACCCCGTGGAGCACCGGCAGCTCGGGAACTTCCCCCAGGCCTTCAGCCATGTCGGCCTGGTGAACACCGCCCTCGCCCTGTTCGGTGACGAGGAGGCAGGATAGGGGCCATGGATCTTGGACTGAAGGACCGGGTGTACGTCGTCACCGGGGCCACGCGGGGCCTCGGCAACGCCGCCGCGCGCGAGCTCGTCGCGGACGGCGCGAAGGTGGTCATCACGGGCCGGGACGAGAAGCGGGCCGGCGACGCGGCGGCCGAGCTGGGGCCGAACGCGGCCGGGATCGCCGTCGACAACTCCGACCCGGACGCGCCGGCACGCCTCATCGAGGCCGCGCGGCAGCGGTTCGGCGGCTTCGACGGCATCCTCATCAGCGTCGGCGGGCCGCCCGCCGGGTTCCTCGCGGACAACACGGACGAGCAGTGGCGTACGGCGTTCGAGTCGGTCTTCGTGGGTGCGGTCCGGCTCGCCCGGGCGGCGGCCGCGGAGCTGGAGGCCGGGGGTGTGATCGGGTTCGTGCTGTCCGGCTCGGTGCACGAGCCGATCCCGGCGCTGACCATCTCCAACGGACTGCGCCCGGGTCTGGCCGGCTTCGCCAAGTCGATCGCGGACGAGCTGGGCCCGCGCGGGATCCGCGTGGTCGGCCTGCTCCCGGCCCGGATCGACACGGATCGCGTGCGCGAGCTGGACGGGTTGTCCGCCGACCCCGAGGCGACGCGGGCGGCCCACGAGTCCCGGATCCCTCTTCGCCGTTACGGCATGCCGGACGAGTTCGGGCGTACGGCGGCGTTCCTGCTGTCGCCGGCCGCCTCCTACCTGACGGGGATCATGGTCCCGGTCGACGGCGGCATGCGGCACGGCTTCTGACAGCGCTCAACTCACCCTTTCCGCCCGGTGCTTGACGGCCTTCATCCGCACCTCCGCGGGGAAGGCCGCGAGGCCGGCCGAGTTGCGGGCGTGCGTCAGCGCCTCGGCGGCCAGCTCGTGGAGGGCCGTTCCCGGGTCCACGTGCGGTTCCAGTTCGAGCTGCAGACGTGCCTCGGGGGCGGTCCGGCCGCCGGTCAGCCGGGCGCGGGCGTGCGCCACGCCCTCCAACTGGCCCGCCTCGCCCGCCAGTACGTTCTCCAGGGCCCGGCCCCGCAGCAGCGCGCCCTCGCCGTCGCCGGTGTCGACCAGGACCTCGGCGAGGCGGCGCCGGCGCAGGACCGCGGTCAGCCACCACAGGCCGATCAGGACCAGCACGGCCAGCGCGGCGATGACGGTCGGCCACCACCACCCGGAGTCCCGCCAGTGGGTGCGTTCGGCGTCGCTGAGCAGAACGTCGTGCCGGCCGTCGTGGATCCACCAGGAGGGCGGCCGCACCCCGAGTCCCACGGCCAGTACGGCGCCGCCCAGGACGAGCAGCACCAGCCCGGCGATCGCGATCAGTACGCGGTTGACGGTCCTCAGCACCGCGCTCACCCCTTCCGTCCGGGACGCCGTACGTGCACCGTCAGCGCGGGCGGCCGGGCGAGCCCCATGCCCCTGACCGCCTCGCCGAGCGTGCCGTCCAGATCGGCCTGTACGTCGTCCAGTTCGCGGAAGTGCGAGAGGGCGGAGACATCGGCGCGGCGGCGGCGCGTCCGCACCCGTACGGACTGGACGCCGGCGACCTCCATGGCGCGGTCGCGCAGCACCAGGGCGGCCGCGTCGCGGTGCAGTCCGGCGCGTACGTCGGCCTGCGGGCGCCGCATCGGCAGCACGTCGCGCAGGCCCGGCGTGACGGCGAGCACGATCAGCCAGAGGCCGAGGGCCGCTGCGACGCCGGCGCCGACGAGCACCCAGATGTCGTCGAGGGGGCGCTCGGCGAGCTGCTTGGCGAGCTCGCGGCGCCAGCTCATCGCCGGCCGGTTCGCGCGGACGGCGGCGATGTCGTAGAGGAAGACGCCCGCGACGGCGAGAACCAGGACGGCGACGATGGCCGCCGGGACGCGGCGCGCGGACCAGAAGCGGCCCTCGCGCGCGCCCTCGTCGGCGGCCGGGGGTGGCGCCCCGAGGTCGAGGCCGTCGTCGAACTCCTTCTCGATGACCGGTAGTCGCTGTGTGATGCCCTCGGAGCCCTGGGACTCGCTCATCGCGTCCTCCCCTGTGCCGCGCCGTGCGCCGGGGTCAGGTGCAGCCGCTCCACGTGGACGGCGACCTCCGGCACCTCCATGCCCACCAACGCGCGTACCCGCAAAGCGACATGTCGACGCACCTCGGCGCAGCGGGTCCCGATGTCGCAGGGATAGTCGAGCTCGATGTGGACGCGGACGTGCGCGAACGACGCATGGTGCACCACGACCGTGGCGTGCGGGTGCGCCGTGGCCGCGGACTGGTCGGCGAGCGTCTCGCGGGCCGCCTGGGCGGCGATCTTCGAGACCACCCGGTCGGCGATCCGGGTGGCCCCGCGTTCGCCCGGCGTGACGGCGGCCGGGGATCTGGGCAGCTCGCCGACGCTCTCACTCACCGATGTCACCGCCGACGGTCGTCACGCGTACGGAAGAAGTCACCGACCTGCAGGTCCCCTTCCAGGAACCGGCCGACGACGAAACCGATGGCGCCCAGCGCGGCCACCAGAAGGAAGGCCCCGAAGCCGCCGAAGTATCCGGCGAAGCCCAGTGCCATGCCGGCGATCATGCCGACCACGGCCATGCTCATCGTGCGCTCCCCTCAGCGGTGCGGTTGTCAGGTCGCCGGCGCGTCACTGGATCCGGGGCTCCGGCTCCTCGTCCTCTTCGTCCGGCAGCTTGACGTCACTCACCGCGATGTTGACCTCGACGACCTCGAGGCCCGCCATGCGTTCCACCGCCGCGATGACGTTCTCGCGCACGGCGTGGGCGACGTCGGAGATGGAGACGCCGTAGTCGACGACGATCTCCAGGTCGAGCGCCGTCTGCACCTCGCCGACCTCGGCCTTGACGCCCCGCGTCACGGACTTCGAGCCGCCGGGGACCCGGTCGCGCACGGCCCCGAAGGTACGGCTGAGGCCGCTGCCCAGGGCGTGCACGCCGACCACGTCCCGTGCGGCGAGCCCCGCGATCTTCTCGACGACGCCGTCGGCGATCGTCGTCCGTCCCCGGGTGGCCGGGTCTCCGCCACCACGCCGCGTCGTCTTGCGCACGGTCGCGGATGTGTCCGGCACGTCCTTCTCTCCTCCGGGGGTCCTCGTCCGGTTCTGCTCCGTCATATCGGTCATCGCCGTACGTCCCTTCGGTTCGTCCTCCTCAGACCACGGTATGTGGGGTTGCGCTCCCGCGCGCCAGGGATGCGGCAGGCTGGAGCAATGACGGCGGAACGATGGGCGCAGACGGTGCGGCATCAGTTGGGTCTGGGCAGGCTGCTGCCCCTGGGTGGCCCGCGGGACGGTGCGTGGATCTCGGAGGAGGCGGCCGAGGCGGCGCTGCGCCGTGCGGCCGAGAAAATGCCGGGAGTACGGCTGGACGTCCTCCGGATCGCCCTCGCCGACCCGGAGGACGTGCACGATCCGGTGGTGCCTGCGCCGCCGAGCGCCCTGCCGCCCGGACCGCTGCGGGTGACGGCGGAGTTCGCGGCGACCGCCGCCGTGCCGTTGCCGGCGACGGCGGCCCTGGTGCGTACGACGCTGACGGCCGCGGCGGAGGACCGGCTCGGCCTTCAGGTGGCGGAGGTGGACCTGCAGGTCACGGCCCTCCTGGACGAGGAACCGGAATCCGTCCCCGTACGGCAGCCCGACCCGCCGCGTGCCGCGGAGCCCGGGCCTGACGACGAGGGCCGCGCGGCGACCGCCGCCCTGGCCGTCCCGGGGGTCACCCACCTCACGACCGGCCTGGGCCGGGCGGTCCACCTCGAGGAGAGACCCGCTCAGAACGCCCTGCCCCACCGCCACGCGCGCGTGGAACTCGCGGTCGACCCGGGCCACCGCGCGTCGGACGTGGCCCGGCAGGTCCGCACGGCGGTCCAGGACGCCCTGCCGGACCGCCCGACGGTGGCGGTACTGGTGACGGCGATCGGCTGACACGCCACCGCGACGGGCCGGCCGGCGAACGCGGACCACCGCACCCCCGGCAGCCCGCGACGGGCCGGCCGGCTTGTGGCGCCGCGCCTGACGGCCGGCTCGCGCCGCGGCCGAACGGGGGCCGCAGCGCCGAGCCGAGGTGTTACTCGCCGAGGCCCGCCAGGTCGCGCAGGCGGCGGGCCTGGGCCGAGCGTTCCGCGGTGCGCTGGTCGTCGTAGGAGCGGCCGTGCGCTCCGCGGATCAGGGCCTTCGTCTCGATCACGGCGTCGCGGGGCGCGGCCAGGATCGCGGACGCGAGGTCGTGGACGGCGCCGTCGAGCTGGTCGGCCGGGACCGCGAGGTTGGCGAGGCCCGTGCTGACGGCCTCCTCGGCCTGGACGAGGCGCCCGGTGATGCAGATCTCCAGGGCGCGGGCATACCCGACCAGCCCGACGAGCGGGTGCGTGCCCGTCAGGTCCGGCACCAGCCCGAGGCTGGTCTCGCGCATGGCGAACTGCACGTCGTCGGCGACGACGCGCAGGTCACAGGCGAGGGCAAGCTGGAAGCCCGCTCCGATGGCATGCCCCTGCACGGCGGCGATGGACACGAGGTCGCTGCGCCGCCACCAGGTGAAGCCGTCCTGGAACTCGGCGATGCTCGCGTCGAGTTCACCGTCGCTGCTGCGCGCGAGATCGATGAACGTCGGCTCGCCCTCGATGCCTTCGGGCGTGAACATCTGCCGGTCGAGGCCGGCCGAGAAGGACTGGCCCTCGGCACGCAGCACCACGACACGGACCGACCCCGGCAGGACCCGCCCGGCCTCTGCGAGCGTCCGCCACATCGCGGGGCTCTGCGCATTGCGCTTGGCCGGATTGGTCAGCGTCACCGTGGCGATCGCGTCGTCGACGGTGAGCCGTACGCCGTCCTTGTCGAGTACGGGACCGAGGTCCTTGGCGGACGTGGCCATGGGGCGCCTCCGATGGGTGCGGTCAGCAGAGCAGAGCTAAGTGACTGCACAGTAACCACCCGGCCGATCGTCCGACCGACCGGGTGGCCACCATCGAGGCCGAGGGGCCGCCCGGGGTCAGCCTGAGGCTTTCTTTCCCCGCGTCGCCCCGCCACGCCCACGGAGCGTGACGCCCGATTCGCTGAGCATCCGGTGTACGAAGCCATACGAGCGGCCGGTTTCCTCGGCCAGCGCCCGAATGCTCGCACCGGAGTCGTACTTCTTCTTCAGGTCTGCCGCGAGCTTGTCGCGCGCGGCGCCGGTTACCCGGCTGCCCTTCTTCAGAGTCTCGGCCACCCGTGCCTCCTCATGGGAAGTGCGCTCTGGTCTCCTCATGATCACCCCTCCGGGGCTTCATGGCCACCCATTCGGCAAGGTCCGTAAGACAGGGATTTGACGACAGGAGCGCATCCCCACAAGGGGAATCCGGGATTCCACCCGGCGGCGTTCGTACCGCCGAACGGGTTGTTCCGCGAAGTGCCAGGTCAGCGGCGTACGGCGGCCGAGCCCTTGCGGATAAAGGGCTCGGCCGGGATTTCGATGTAGGACACACCTCGGTACGAGGAGATCTCACACAGATGATGGATCACCGATGGGCCGAATGATCCATACGCTGTGGATCACGCTTTCGATCAAGCCAGGGCGACGAGATCCGCGTAGTCCGAGCCCCACAGGTCCTCGACACCGTCCGGAAGCAGGATGATCCGCTCCGGCTGAAGCGCCTCGACCGCGCCCTCGTCGTGGGTGACGAGAACGACCGCGCCCTGGTACGTGCGCAGGGCGCCGAGGATCTCCTCGCGGCTGGCCGGGTCCAGGTTGTTGGTGGGCTCGTCCAGCAGCAGGACGTTCGCGGCGGAGACCACGAGGGTGGCGAGCGCCAGCCGGGTCTTCTCCCCGCCGGAGAGGACGGCGGCCGGCTTGTCGACGTCGTCGCCGGAGAACAGGAACGAGCCGAGCACCTTGCGGACCTCGACGAGGTCCATGTCGGGGGAGGCCGAGCGCATGTTCTCCAGGACCGTGCGGTCGGGGTCCAGGGTCTCGTGCTCCTGCGCGTAGTAGCCGAGCTTGAGGCCGTGGCCGGGGACGACCGCGCCGGTGTCGGGCTGCTCGACGCCCGCGAGGAGCCTCAACAGGGTCGTCTTTCCCGCGCCGTTGAGACCGAGGATGACGACGCGCGAGCCCTTGTCGATGGCCAGGTCGACGTCGGTGAAGATCTCCAGCGAGCCGTACGACTTCGACAGGCCCTCGGCCATCAGCGGGGTCTTGCCGCAGGACGCGGGCTCCGGGAAGCGGAGCTTGGCGACCTTGTCGGACTGCCGGACGGCCTCCAGACCGGCGAGCAGCTTGTCGGCACGGCGGGCCATGTTCTGCGCGGCGACCGTCTTGGTGGCCTTGGCGCGCATCTTGTCGGCCTGCGAGTGCAGCGCCGCGGCCTTCTTCTCGGCGTTGGCCCGCTCGCGCTTGCGGCGCTTCTCGTCGGCCTCGCGCTGCTGCTGGTAGAGCCTCCAGCCCATGTTGTAGATGTCGATCTGGGCGCGGTTGGCGTCCAGGTAGAACACCTTGTTCACGACCGTCTCGACCAGGTCGACGTCGTGGGAGATCACGATGAAGCCGCCGCGGTAGGTCTTCAGGTAGTCCCGCAGCCAGATGATCGAGTCCGCGTCGAGGTGGTTGGTGGGCTCGTCGAGGAGGAGCGTGTCCGCGTCCGAGAAGAGGATGCGGGCCAGTTCGATACGGCGGCGCTGACCGCCGGAGAGGGTGTGCAGCGGCTGGCCGAGCACCCGGTCGGGCAGGTTGAGCGCGGCGGCGATGGTGGCGGCCTCGGCCTCGGCGGAGTACCCGCCCTTGGTGAGGAACTCCGTCTCCTGGCGCTCGTACTGCCTGAGGGCCTTCTCGCGGGTGTTGCCCTGGCCGTTGGCGATGCGCTGCTCGTTCTCGCGCATCTTGCGCAGCAGTACGTCGAGGCCGCGCGCGGACAGGACGCGGTCGCGGGCGAGGACGTCGAGGTCTCCGGTGCGCGGGTCCTGCGGGAGGTAGCCGACCTCGCCGGAGCGGGTGATGGTGCCGCCCGCCGGGATGCCCTCCCCGGCCAGGCACTTGGTGAGGGTGGTCTTGCCCGCGCCGTTACGGCCGACCAGACCGATGCGGTCGCCCTTGGCGACACGGAAGGTGGCGGACTCGATGAGGACACGGGCGCCGGCGCGCAGCTCGATACCGGAGGCGGAGATCACGGACAGGCTCCAGGGCAGACAGGGTCGGGTGGGCGGCTGAGGACGTTCCCGCCGTCTAATGCGCGAGGAGAATGGCCATGGGCCAAGTCTAACGGGGCGATGCAACGAGTTTTTCGGGGTTCGCGTGTTCGGTCGCCCGGGCGTGACGAAGGGCACGCCCGGGCGCGCGTGCGCCCCTCGGCTCAGCCGCCGGTGTGCACCTGGAAGGCGGCGCGGCGCACGGCCTTCGCCAGGGCGGGGTCGGGGTGCGCCGCGGCGAGCGCGACCAGGACCTGCACGGTGCGGGGGTGGCCGACGGCGCGCACCTCGTCCAGGAGCGAGGGGACGGTCGGCTGCACGGCCGACTCCAGGTGGCGTACGAGCATCGGGGCCTCGCCGTGGTCGGCGACGGCGGCGGCGGTGTCGACCCACAGCCAGGTGGCCTCCTCGCGGGTGAGCGCCTCGTGGGCGTCCTCGGGGTCCACACCGTCGTGCTCGGCCAGCCACAGCAGCGCGTACGGCCGCAGCGTGGGCTCCTCGACCACGGCGCTGACGTCGGGCTCGGCGGGGGCGCCGACCACGCGCAGCGCCTCGAAGGCGAGGCCGCGCAGCAGGGCGTCGTCACCGCGCGCGGCGTCGATGAGCTCGGTGACGGCGCTGCCCACGGGCCGGGCGGCGAGCCAGGCGCGGTACTCGGCGCGGGCGGCGTTGGGGCGCAGCTGGGCGCAGCCGCGGAGCATGTCCTCGGCCGCCTGCTCGATGTTCCCGGCGGGGCTCTGCGCGGCGACGCAGATCTGCTCCAGCTTGACCCAGACCGCCCAGCTGCCGAGCGGGGTGAGCGTGGCGTGCCCGTCGCCGTAAGTGAGCGCGCCCACGGCGGCGAGGGCGCGCAGGGACCATTCGAGGAGGGGGGCGAGCGGGGTGTCCGTGGGCTGCTGCTGCACGGGCTCCGGCTGCGGGCCGTAGGTGATCTCGCAGCGCGCGGTGCGCAGTTCGGTGACCCGCTGCTCCAGGAGGTCGAGGAGCTGGTCGACCGGGACTGGCCCGGCGGACAGCTGGAGGAACGAGAGCACCTGGGGCATGGCCGAGACGACCTCGGCGACGCCGGCGGGCTCGTGCTCCGCGGGCTCGGGGTGGGCGAGCGACCAGGCGTCGAAGAGGGCGACCCAGCCGCGCAGCACGGCACTGTCGTCGCGGTTCCAGGCGCGCAGCCGCCAGCCTGGGCGGGCGCTGTCGCCGTGGACCTCGATGAGGCCCGCGAGGCGGGCGGTGTCCCAGTCGGCGCGGACCTGAGCCGAGCTCAGGCCCAGTTCCACGGCGGCGCGTTCGGCGGTGTCGTCGGACAGGGTGGACTTGCCGTCCGCTGTCGCGCCGTCACCGCCCGGGCCGAGGGCGGCGTCGGCCCAGCGGGCGACGCGGGCCGCTGCGGCCAGACCGGAGCGCGCCATTCTGGCCAGCTCCGCGGGTGCCGGTGTGCCCTCCGGAGGGCGGGGCGCGGGGCGGCGTGAGCGCCGTTGGTTCACTGCTGTGGGGGCGGCGGCCAGGGGTCGCGGGCGGACGAGTCGAAGCCTGGAGTCGCGCGGGATACGGGACGTCACGGGTGCAGTCTTCCGGTTGACGGTCCGAAAACCCAAACGGAATGTCACGGCGGGCGACGGGACTGGCCAACGCACGGGGTCCGGCGGGCGGCCCGGGGCCGAGAACAGGCCAGTCGTACGGCCTTAAACGGAACCGGGCCGACCGTACAGGTGCGCGCACGCCCGGCCCCGCGCGCGGGGCCGGGTGCGAGTCACATGAGCGGGGTGAGGAAGCGGCGCAGCGCTTCCTCGTAGGCCTCGGGGTCGGCGTTCCACATCGCGCCGTGCGGCGCCTGCGCGACAGTGTGCAGGGCGATCAGGTTGGGGCGGGCGTTCGCGAGCCGGCGGGAGTACTCCCAGGGGGCCAGGGTGTCGTCCGGGCCGTGGAAGATCATCGCCGGCACGGTGAGCTGCGCGGCCTCCGCGGTGCGGTCGCGCCGCAGGCCCGTGCGCCCCTGGGCGGCCCGTACGGCGAGCGGCAGCAGGGCGCCAGGGGTGCGGCGGGCCGCCGCGAGGGCGCGCAGCGTCGTCGGCCAGCTGAGGACCGGGGAGTCGAGGATCAGCCCCGAGATCCGCTCGCGCAGCGCGGAGCGCACGGCGGCGCGCAGCGCCATGGTGGCGCCGGTGGACCAGCCGTGCAGGACGACCTGCCGGGCGCCGTTGTCCACGGCGTACCGGACGGCCGCGTCCACGTCGCGCCACTCCGTCTCGCCCAGGTGGTTCAGGCCGTCCGGGGAGCGGGGTGCGCCGCGGTCGCCCCGATAGGCGAGGTCGAGCACCGGGAAGCGCTGGCGGTGCAGGAACTCCATGACGTTCATGGGGTGTTCGCGGGTGGCTCCCAGGCCGTGCACCGTGATCACCCAGGTGTCGCGCACGCCGGGCACGAACCAGGCGGGCAGGGCGCCCAGTTCGCCGAGGATCTCGACGTCGCGGTGGTCGAGGCCGAGGGCGGAGCGCGGGTCGCCGGTGTGCACGGCCGGCGTCAGCCGCACCTTGTCTCCCGCCTCCAGCGTGCCCTGAGTGACCCGCTCCAGGCGGCGCACGACGGTGTCGGCGGAGTGCGTGGCGGCGCCGAGCACCGGGCCGACGACCGCGTGCGTGCCGTTGCCGGCGAGGCCGTAGACGCCGGGGCGCAGGGCCGCCAGGTCCCGGGTGAGGGCGATCTGGCCCGCGGCCGTGGCGTGCACGGTGAGCCGGGGCTCGGTGGGCAGCGGTTTGCCCGGGGGCGCCTTGAGCGCTGCGTCGCTCGCGAACCGGCCCGCCGCCACGCTCGCCGCGCCGGCCGCCAGGGCTACGGTGACGGCCGCGGCCGTCGCTTTGACTGTGCGCACCCCTCCAGTGTCCCGGCGGACCCGGTGACCGGCCAGCGGGAGGAAGGCACGGGGTGACGCGAGTTCTCGGCGATTCTCTGGTCTGCTCACGCCGTTGCGGGTACCCCGCGGAGTCACCCGCGCTGCCCGTACCCGCGCAGTTTCTCGGCCACCTCCGCCAGCTGCCCGCCGGAGAGCAGGGACGGCGACAGGCCGGGCACGGACGACGCCGTGAGCCACAGCCGGCACATCCACTCCAGCTGCGCGGTGCGGTCGTAGGCCTGGTCCAGGGTGGCGCCGTAGGTCATCGTGCCGTGGTTCTGCAGGAGGCAGCCGGTGCGGCCGGCCAGGGCGCGGAGCATGTTCTCGGCCAACTCGTCGCTGCCATAGGTCGCATAAGGGGCGACTCGGACCGGACCGCCGAGGGCGGCCGTCATGTAGTGGATCGTCGGGAGCTCGGGGACGAGCGTGGAGACGGCCGTCGCGTGCACGGCGTGCGTGTGGACGACGGCACGGGCATCTGTGCTGCGGAAGACCGCGAGGTGCATGGGCAGCTCGCTGGTCGGGACCAGGGTGCCGAGCACCTGCCGGCCGTCGAGGCCGACGCCGGTCACGTCCTCGGGCGTGAGCCGGTCGTAGGGGACGCCCGACGGCGTGACCAGCACGGTGTCGCCGACGCGCACCGAGACGTTGCCGGAGGTGCCGACGACCAGCCCCTCGGACACGGTGCGGCGGGCCGTGGCGACGAGAGCCTCCCAGGCGCGCGCCTCCCCGGGGAGCACATCCCTCCGCCACGCTTTTGGCGCATCCCGTCCGCCGTCCCGGGCATCCCGGCCGTCCCGCTGATCCTGCCCCTGCTCAGCCATGCCGTGATCCTGCCAGGCGCACCCCGACACGCGGCCGGACCGGGGGCACTTTAGGACGGAGGCCGAGCCTCCGAAAGACCACATATGAAGACAAATCACCCCCTCGCCATGCTTGGCCTGAGAACACGGCACATGCAACGACCTTCCAGTAATCTCCCGTTGATCTGCCGTGCACGTCGCCATTCCGGGGGGAAACATGGCTCGTGATCACAAGGCGTTCCGCCGCCGTGGCTGCGCCGTCGCGGTCTCCGTGGCGGCGCTCACCGTCGCCGGCACCGTCCTCACCGAGCTTCCGGCCTCGGCGGCCGGTCTGCCGAAGGGGCACGACGTCTCCTCGCACCAGGGGAACGTCAACTGGTCGCGGGCGAGGGCCAGAGGCGCCCGGTTCGTCTACGTCAAGGCGACCGAGTCCACCACGTACCGCAACCCGTACTTCACCCGGCAGTACAACGGCGCCCGCAACGCCGGCATCATCCGCGGGGCCTACCACTTCGCGCTGCCGGACCGGTCCTCGGGCAGGTCCCAGGCGGCGTACTTCGTCCGCAACGGCGGCCGGTGGCGCGCGGACGGCTGGACCCTGCCGCCGGCGCTCGACATCGAATACAACCCCTACAGCGCCAAGCACCGGTGCTACGGCCTGAGCAAGGCGGCCATGGTCCGCTGGCTCCACTCGTTCAGCGACGAGGTGCGGCGGCGCACCGGGCGCCGGCCGGTGATCTACACGACCGCCCGCTGGTGGAACACCTGCACCGGCGGCAGCCGCTCCTTCGCCTCGAACCACGCGCTGTGGCTGGCCGGCCGCAGCCCGGCGGAGTCGGGATCGCTGCCCGCCGGGTGGTCGTACTGGACCTTCTGGCAGTACGGCACCAAGGGCAGCCTGCCGGGTGACCAAAATCTCTTCAACGGCTCCCGGGCGCAGCTGAAGAGGTTCGCCCGGGGCGGCTGACCAAGGGGCGCCGAGGGGCGAGGGGGACGCCGGGCCGAGGCGGAGCGGCGCCCCCGTCATCAGGTCACCTCAACGCCCTGCTCAGTTCATCTTCCGTTCACTCAGGTTTCCTACGGTCAAGCGACCGATGACTTCGAACGATTGCCTGGGTAAATGGAAAACTTCTCGCTGATCCTCGCGATTGTGGTCGTAACCGCACTCGCGTTTGATTTCACGAACGGTTTCCACGACACCGCCAACGCGATGGCCACCACCATCTCGACCGGCGCACTCAAGCCCAAGGTCGCGGTGGCCATGTCGGCCGCGCTCAACCTTGTCGGCGCCTTCCTCTCCGTGGAGGTCGCCAACACGATCTCCAAGGGCCTCGTCGACGAGGCCGGCATCCGTCCCGAGGTCATCTTCGCGGCGCTGGTCGGCGCGATCCTCTGGAACCTCGTGACATGGCTGGTGGGGCTCCCCTCCAGTTCCTCGCACGCCCTGATGGGCGGTCTGATCGGCGCCACCGTCGCCTCGGCCGGCTTCGGTGCCGTGCACGGCGACGTGCTCGTCACCAAGGTGCTCCTCCCGGCGGTCGCCGCCCCGATCGTGGCCGGCGTCGCCGCCATGATCGGCACCCGGCTGTCGTACACGATGAGCCGCAAGGCCGACGGCAAGGCCGCCGAGAAGGGCTTCCGCACCGGGCAGATCGCCTCCGCCGGCCTGGTCTCCCTGGCCCACGGCACCAACGACGCGCAGAAGACGATGGGCGTCATCACCCTCGCCCTGGTCGCCGGCGGTGTCGTCGCCCCCGACTCCGACCCGCCCACCTGGGTCATCCTCTCCGCCGGCCTCGCCATCGCGCTCGGCACCTACATCGGCGGCTGGCGCATCATCCGCACGATGGGCAAGGGCCTGACCGAGCTGCGGCCGCAGCAGGGCTTCGCCGCCCAGACCAGCGCGGCGACGGCGATCCTGGCCTCCTCGCACCTCGGCTTCTCCCTGTCCACCACGCATGTGGTCTCCGGTTCGGTGATGGGCGCGGGCCTCGGCCGCAAGGGCGGCGTCGTCCGCTGGTCGACCGCGACCCGGATGCTGATCGCCTGGGTGCTCACCCTCCCGGCCGCCGCCCTGGTGGCCGCCGGCGCCGAGTCCGTGACGGACCTCGGCGACTGGGGCACCGCCGTCGTCGCCGTCTTCCTGGTCGCGGCGAGCGCCACGATCTGGAAGCTCGCCCGGCGCCAGGTCGTCGACGCGGCGAACGTCAACGACACCGCGGAGCCGGCCGGCGTGGTGACCACGGCGATCGCCGCCGTGGCGCCGCCTCCCGCGGCCACGGTGACCGAGGACCTCAAGGCCACCGTCCCGGCCCCGGCCCCGACCGTCACCCCCGAACAGGCGGCCCCGGCGACCCCGCCGGCCGCGACCGTCTGAGCCGGCGCACCCGGTACGAAGGAAGAGAAGCAGCATGAAGATCGACTGGGCAGCTCTGGGCTCCGTCTTCGGTGTCAGCCTCGCGGTCACCGTGGGCCTCGTGACCCTGTTCACCCTCGGCATCATGGGCCTGTCGCGCCGCGAACGGGCCGTGGCCCAGGGCAACTCGGCGGCCCTCGCGGTCACCGGCGCGTACGTCTGCTTCGCGGCCTGCCTGGCGGCGGTGGCGTACGGCATCCATCTGATCATGGCGAAGGGCTGAGGCCCCGGCCGAAGACCGACGCACGCGTGGTGGCCGGCCGGGGGTACGTCCCGGCCCCACCCCGTTTCGTGTACCCCCCGACATCCGCGGGGTGGGCCTCAGCAAACACACCCCCCCCACGTACACCGGCAAATT
>NZ_JBICXT010000012.1:62228-166913 GCF_043200415.1 Streptomyces sp. NPDC048419
GCGGGCCGGCGGGGGGGGGGGGCCTCCGGAAAACATCCTTTGCTGGCGGAGGGGCGGCCCCCCCGCCCCCCCCCCCCCCCCGGGGGGGGGGGGGGCCCCCCCCCCCCCCCCCCACCACGCGTTTGCGTGACCCCCGCGACCTCCGGTGTGTGGGCCTCAGCACACTCTCCCGCCGCAGGTCAACGGCAAGTTGACGGCCCTTCCAACCCCGTGGTGGACTGCCGGAGCCATATACGGCGGCAAGGGAGGAAGCCGGTGCGAGTCCGGCGCGGTCCCGCCACTGTCACCGGGGTAGATAGCCCCGGGAGCCAGGAACTCCCACCGCCGGTCTCGTCGAACCAGGGCGCGGAAACCCTGAGTGAGGACATATCGCCATGCGCGGCTGCCTGTTGAGACCCGACGCCCGACGTCTGCCCGTCCCCACGGCCGGCTGAGCGCGATGCGTGCCGGTCGCGTCTTCGCGTACGGCGCCGCCGCCGGACTCCTCGGTGACCATCTCCTCGGCGATCCGCGCCGCGGGCATCCGGTCGCCGGCTTCGGGCGGGCCGCGGCTGCCGTGGAGAAGGTGTTGTGGCGGGACCACCGCGGGTGGGGCGCGCTGCACACCGCCGTGTGCGCCGGAGGCGCCGTGGCGCTCGGTGCGGTGGCGCAGTCCCGTCTGCGTCCCTCCCGTGCCGCCTCCGTCGCGCTGACCGCCGCCGCCACCTGGGCCGTGGTCGGCGGGACTTCACTCGCGCACGAGGCCCGGTCCGTCGGCGAGGCCCTGGAGGCCGGGGACGTGGAGGCCGCGCGGGCGCGGCTGCCGCATCTGTGCGGGCGCGATCCGCAGGCGCTCGACGCCGACGGGATCGCCCGGGCCGTCGTCGAGTCCGTGGCGGAGAACACCTCCGACGCGGTGGTGGGGGCGCTGGTGTGGGGCGCGGCCTGCGGGGTGCCGGGGCTGCTCGGGTTCCGGGCCGTCAACACCCTTGACGCCATGGTCGGGCACAGGTCGGCCAAGTACCGGCGGTACGGGTGGGCTTCGGCCCGGCTGGACGACGTCGCCGGGTGGCCGGGGGCGCGGCTGACCGCCGTGCTGGCGACGGCCGCCGGGGACGATCCCCGCGGGGCGGTGCGTGCATGGCGTGCCGACGCAGGCAGGCACCCGAGCCCCAACGCCGGTCCCGTGGAGGCCTCGTTCGCGGGAGCGCTCGGAGTGCGCCTCGGCGGAACCCTGTCGTACGGCGGGCGGGTCGAGCATCGGCCGGTCCTGAATCGGGAAGGCCGCCCGGTCGCCGTCTCCGACATCGAACGGGCCGTTCGGCTCTCCCGGCGCGTCGGCCTGCTCGCGCTCGGTGTCAGTGCCGCCGCCCGCCTCGTGGTGAAGGGACGTACGTCATGAGCGGTGGTGGGCTTCTCGTCGCCGGTACCACCTCCGACGCCGGCAAGAGTGTCGTGACCGCCGGGATCTGCCGCTGGCTGGTGCGGCAGGGCGTCAAGGTCGCGCCCTTCAAGGCGCAGAACATGTCGCTGAACTCGTTCGTGACGCGCGGGGGTGCCGAGATCGGGCGGGCGCAGGCCATGCAGGCGCAGGCGTGCCGGGTCGAGCCGACCGCGCTCATGAACCCCGTGCTGCTGAAGCCGGGCGGTGAGCAGAGCAGTCAGGTCGTGCTGATGGGCAGGCCGGTGGGCGAGCTCAGTGCGCGCGGGTACCACGGCGGGCGGCAACAGCAACTGCTCGGGACCGTTCTCGACTGCCTCGCCGAGTTGCGGGGCACGTATGACGCGGTGATCTGCGAGGGGGCCGGCAGCCCCGCCGAAATCAACCTGCGGCGTACCGACATCGTGAACATGGGGATCGCGCGCAACGCCCGGCTCCCCGTGCTGGTCGTCGGCGACATCGACCGCGGCGGCGTCTTCGCGTCCTTCTTCGGGACCGTCGCGCTGCTCTCGCCCGAGGACCAGGAGCTCGTCGCCGGGTTCCTCGTCAACAAGTTCCGGGGCGACGTGAGTCTGCTGGAGCCCGGGCTCGACATGCTGCACGGGCTCACCGGGCGGCGGACGTACGGCGTGCTGCCCTTCCGGCACGGCCTCGGGATCGACGAGGAGGACGGGCTGCGCGTCTCGCTGCGCGGGACCGTACGGGAGTCGAACACCGCCCCGCCGGTCGGTGCGGACGTGCTGCGGGTCGCGGTGTGCGCCCTCCCGCTGATGTCCAACTTCACCGACGTGGACGCGCTGGCCGCCGAACCCGGCGTCGTGGTGCGGTTCGTGGACCGGCCGGAGGAACTGGCCGACGCCGACCTGGTGGTGGTCCCGGGCACGCGCGGGACCGTGCGTGCCCTGGAGTGGCTGCGGAAGCGGGGTCTGGCCGACGCGCTGGAGCGCAGGGCCGCCGAACAGCGGCCCATCCTCGGCATCTGCGGCGGCTTCCAGGTCCTCGGCGAGCACATCGAGGACGAGGTCGAGTCGCGGGCCGGCGCGGTCCAGGGGCTCGGAGTCCTGCCCGTGCGCGTGCGGTTCGCCCGCGAGAAGACCCTGACCCGTCCGGCCGGGGAAGCCCTCGGCGAGCACGTCGAGGGGTACGAGATCCATCACGGTGTCGCCTCCGTCGAGGGCGGTGAGCCCTTCATCTGCGATGACCGAGGACACAGCCTGGACGGCTGCCGGGTCGGCGGGACCTGGGGCACGCACTGGCACGGTTCGCTGGAGTCGGACGGGTTCCGGCGGGCCTTCCTGCGCGAGGTGGCGGCCGCCGCGGGCCGCCGGTTCGTGCCGGCCGCCGACACCTCGTTCGCCGCGCTGCGCGAGGAGCAGCTCGACCGGCTCGGCGACCTGATCGAACAGCACGCGGACACCGACGCGCTGTGGCGGCTCATCGAGTCCGGCGCGCCGCAAGGACTGCCTTTCATTCCACCGGGAGCACCCGCATGAGCACAGTGTTGTTGTTGTCGACCGCCGACACGGATCTGCTGGCCGCGCGGGCCGCGTCCGGTGCCACGTACCGGATCGGCAACCCCACCCGGGTGGATGTGGCCGAAGAGCTGCCCGGTCTCCTCGCGGGCGCCGACATCGCCGTCGTACGGCTGCTCGGCGGTAAGCGGGCCTGGGAGGACGGTCTCGCCGCGCTGAAGGAGTCCGGCGTGCCGACCGTGCTGCTGGGCGGGGAGGCCGTCCCTGACGCGGAGTTGATGGCCGAGTCGTCCGTGCCCGCCGGTGTGGTGGCGGAGGCGCTGAGGTACCTCGTCGAGGGCGGGCCCGTCAACCTCACCGAACTCGCCCGGTTCCTCTCCGACACCGTGCTGCTGACGGGCGAGGGGTTCGTCGAGCCGCAGAAGATGCCCGAGTACGGCGTCCACGGCGAGCGTCCGCACGCCGAAGGACGGCCGACGGTCGGAGTGCTGTTCTACCGGGCGCACCAGCTGAGCGGCAACACCGCCTTCGTGGACACCCTGTGCGACGCGATCGAGGCGCGTGGTGTCAACGCCCTTCCCGTGTACTGCGGTTCGCTGCGCGGCGCGGACGCGGGCCTGTACGAGCTGCTGGCGAAGGCCGACGCCCTGGTCGCCACCGTCCTCGCCGCCGGCGGCACCCACGCCTCGCAGGCGTCGGCGGGCGGCGACGAGGAGGCGTGGGACATCGGGGCGCTCGCCGACCTCGACGTCCCGGTGCTGCAGGGGCTCTGCCTCACCTCGTCGCGGGCCGCCTGGGAGGCGTCCGACGCCGCCCTCTCCCCCATGGACGCGGCGATGCAGGTCGCGATCCCGGAGTTCGACGGCCGGCTCGTCACCGTTCCGTTCTCCTTCAAGGAGCAGGGCCCCGACGACGTGCCCGTGTACGTGGCCGACCCGGAGCGGGCCGCGCGGGTCGCCGGGATCGCCGTCCGGCACGCGGAGTTGAGGCATCGGCCGAACGCCGGGAAGAAGCTCGCGCTCGTCTTCACCGCCTACCCGACCAAGCACTCCCGGGTCGGCAACGCGGTCGGCCTGGACACGCCGGCGTCGGCGGTGCGCGTGCTGGACGCGCTCAAGGCGGCGGGGTACGGCGTCACCGGATACCCCGACAACGGCGACGAGTTGATCCACCGGCTCATCGAGGCGGGCGGTCACGACGTCGAGTGGCTGACCGAGGACCAGCTCGCTTCGGCGCCCGCGCGCGTGCCCCTCGCCGACTACCAAGCGTGGTTCGACCAGCTCGACCCCGGGCTGAGAGACGCGATGACCGAGGCGTGGGGCGAGCCGCCGGGCTCGCTGTACGTCGACGGGGAGGACATCGTGCTCGCCTCCCTCCAGTTCGGGAACGTCGTCGTGATGATCCAGCCGCCGCGCGGCTTCGGCGAGAACCCGATCGCGATCTACCACGACCCCGACATGCCGCCCTCGCATCACTACATGGCGGCCTACCGCTGGCTGGAGGCTGCTCCGTCGGAGGGTGGCTTCGGCGCCGACGCCGTCGTCCACATGGGCAAGCACGGCACGATGGAGTGGCTGCCCGGCAAGGGACTCGGACTCGGCCGCGGCTGCGCGCCGGACGCCGTGCTCGGCGAACTGCCCCTGATCTACCCCTTCATCGTCAACGACCCCGGTGAGGGCACCCAGGCCAAGCGGCGCGGGCACGCCACGGTCGTCGACCACCTCGTACCGCCGATGGCGCGCGCCGACACCTACGGCGACCTGGCCAAGCTGGAGCAGCTGCTCGACGAGTACGCGCTCGTCTCCGACCTGGACCCGACGAAGGCCCCGGCGGTGCGCGCGCAGATCTGGACGCTGGTCAAGGCGGCCGAACTCCACCACGACCTGCACGTGGACGAGCAGCCGGACGACGGCGAGTTCGACTCGTTCGTCATGCACATCGACGGTTATCTGTGCGAGATCAAGGACGTGCAGATCCGCGACGGCCTGCACATCCTGGGCGGCGGCCCGGTCGGCGAGCCGCGCGTGAACCTCGTGCTCGCCGTGCTGCGCGCCTCGCAGGTGTGGGGCGGGCGGGCGAACGCGCTGCCGGGGCTCAGGGCTTCGCTGGCCGCCCATTTCGGGCTGGTGGAGAAGGAGTTGCTGGCCGAGCCGGGTGCGCCGGTGAAGGCGCCGGTGGAGCTCACGGACGTCGTCGAGGGGCCGTCCCGTTCGGCCGCCGACGCCATCGACCTGCTGGAGCAGCTGTGCCGGCGGTTCGCGGAGGGGATGGAGGAGCGGGAGTGGGCCGTCGCCGCGGTTCCTGCCCTCGTCCGTGACGTCCTCGGCACCGAACTCCCGGACGCGGTCGCGGTACTGGAGTTCGCCTGCACCGAGGTCGTGCCGCGGCTCGCCCGCACCACCGACGAGATCGGCCACATCCTCAAGGCGCTCGACGGCGGTTACGTACCCGCAGGGCCGTCCGGCTCCCCCACCCGCGGTCTGGTCAACGTCCTGCCGACCGGCCGCAACTTCTACTCGGTCGACCCCAAGGCCATCCCGTCCAGGCTGAGTTGGGAGGTCGGGCAGTCGCTCGCCGACTCCCTCGTGCAGCGGTACCTGGACGACACCGGCGAGTACCCGAAGTCCGTCGGACTGACGGTCTGGGGCACGTCCGCGATGCGCACCCAGGGCGACGACATCGCCGAGATCCTGGCGCTGCTGGGCTGCCGGCCGGTGTGGGACGAGGCCTCGCGCCGGGTGACCGGCTTCGAGATCGTCCCGCTGAAGGAGCTCGGGCGCCCCCGCATCGACGTCACGGTCCGTATCTCCGGCTTCTTCCGGGACGCCTTCCCGCACGTCGTCGGGCTGATCGACGACGCGGTGCGCAAGGTGGCCGAGCTGGACGAGCCGGCCGATGGCAACTTCGTGAAGGCGCACGCCGACCAGGACACCGCCGAGCACGGCGACCGGCGGCGCGCGACGGCCCGCATCTTCGGCTCCAAGCCGGGCGCGTACGGTGCCGGGCTGCTGCCCCTGATCGACGCCCGCAACTGGCGCTCCGACGCCGACCTCGCCGAGGTCTACGCGGTGTGGGGCGGTTACGCCTACGGGCGCGGGCTCGACGGTCGGGCCGCGCGCGGGGACATGGAGACCGCGTTCCGGCGGATCGCGGTCGCCGCCAAGAACGTCGACACCCGCGAGCACGACCTCGTCGACGCCGACGACTACTTCCAGTACCACGGCGGCATGGTCGCCATGGTGCGCCATCTGACGGGCGAGAGCCCCGAGGCGTACGTCGGCGACTCCGCCACCCCCGACCAGGTCAAGACCCGCACGCTGGGCGAGGAGACGCACCGCGTCTTCCGGGCGCGCGTGGTCAACCCCCGCTGGATGGCGGCGATGCGGCGGCACGGGTACAAGGGCGCCTTCGAGATGGCGGCGACCGTCGACTACCTCTTCGGGTACGACGCGACGGCCGGGGTCGTCGACGACTGGATGTACGAGAAGCTCAGCGCCGAGTACGTGTTCGCCCCGGAGAACCAGGAGTTCATGAAGAAGTCCAACCCGTGGGCGCTGCGCGGGATCACCGAACGGCTGCTGGAGGCCGCGGACCGGGGGCTGTGGGCCGAGCCGGACGCGGAGACGCTGGAGCGGCTGCGCGCCACTTATCTGGAGCTGGAAGGCGACTTGGAGGGCGACCAGTGACCACCCCGTTCCCCTTTACGGCCGTCGTGGGCCAGGACGACCTGCGGCTCGCACTGCTGCTGAACGCCGTCTCCCCGGCGGTCGGCGGCGTGCTGGTGCGCGGCGAGAAGGGCACCGCCAAGTCGACGGCCGTGCGCGCCCTTTCGGCCCTCATGCCGCATCTCGACGTGGTGTCCGGGTGCCGGTTCTCCTGCGACCCCGCCGCCCCCGACCCGGCGTGCCCGGACGGTCCGCACGAGCCGGGGGCGTTCGAGACCCGCCCGGCGCGGATGGTCGAACTCCCGGTCGGCGCCTCGGAGGACCGCCTGGTCGGCGCCCTGGACATCGAGCGGGCGCTGGCGGAGGGCGTGAAGGCCTTCGAGCCGGGCCTGCTCGCCGACGCGCACCGCGGCATCCTCTACGTCGACGAGGTCAACCTCCTCCACGACCACCTGGTCGACCTGCTGCTGGACGCCGCAGCGATGGGCGCCTCGTACGTCGAGCGCGAGGGCGTCTCCGTGCGGCACGCCGCCCGCTTCCTGCTCGTCGGCACCATGAACCCCGAAGAGGGCGAGCTGCGGCCGCAGTTGCTCGACCGGTTCGGGCTGACCGTCGAGGTCGCGGCCTCGCGGGAGCCGGACCAGCGCGTCGAGGTGGTACGGCGCAGGCTCGCCTACGACGACGATCCGGCCCGTTTCGCGGCCCGTTGGGCCGACGAGGAGGCTTCGGTACGCCGACGCATCGTCGCGGCGCGGGAGTTGCTGCCGTCGGTGCGGCTCGGTGACGGGGCGCTGCGGCAGATCGCGGCGACCTGCGCGGCCTTCGAGGTGGACGGCATGCGCGCCGACATCGTGATGGCCCGTACGGCCACCGCGCTCGCGGCCTGGGACGGGCGCACCGAGGTGCTCGCCGAGGACGTACGGCAGGCGGCGCTGCTCGCGCTGCCGCACCGGCGCCGCCGCAACCCCTTCGACGCGCCGGGCCTGGACGAGGACAAGCTGGACGAGACGCTGGAGGAGTTCTCCGGCGAGGACGATCCCGACCCCGATGACGGTGGTCCTGGTGGCGGGGGCGGCGGTCAGCCGTCGCCGGACGACGGTCCGCAGGACGGTGACGCGGGTGCGCGGCCCGAGGCCGGGGAGGGCGGCGAGCCGCAGCCGTCCGGGGCGGGTTCGGGCGAGCAGTCCGCCGTACGCGCCGCCGAGCCCTTCCGCACCAAGGTGCTGAGCGTTCCCGGGATCGGGGAGGGCGCCGCGGGGCGGCGTTCGCGGGCGCGGACCGAGCACGGGCGGACGACGGGGGCCAGGCGGCCCCGGGGCGCCCTCACCAAGCTGCACCTGGCGGCCACCGTGCAGGCCGCGGCGCCGCACCAGCGGGCGCGCGGACGCTCCGGGCGCGGGCTGGTCGTACGCCGGGACGATCTGCGGCAGGCGACCCGCGAGGGGCGCGAGGGCAACCTCGTGCTGTTCGTGGTGGACGCCTCCGGGTCGATGGCGGCGCGGCAGCGGATGAGCGCCGTGAAGGGCGCCGTGCTGTCGCTGCTGCTGGACGCGTACCAGCGGCGGGACAAGGTGGGCCTGGTGACGTTCCGGGGGTCGGCCGCCGATGTGGCGCTGCCTCCGACCTCGTCCGTGGACGCCGCGGCCGCCCGGCTGGAGTCGCTGCCGACGGGTGGACGGACGCCGCTCGCGGCCGGGCTGCTCAAGGCGCACGACGTGCTGCGGGTGGAACGGCTGAGGGATCCGGCCCGCCGGGCGCTGGTCGTCCTCGTGACCGACGGACGGGCCACGGGCGGACCGGAGCCGGTCGTGCTCGCGGGGCGGGCGGCTCGGCTGTTCGCCGCCGACGGCGTCGCGTCGGTGGTCGTGGACTGCGAGTCGGGGCCGGTGCGGCTGGGGCTCGCCGGCCAGGTCGCCGGTGAGCTCGGCGGCACGGCGGTGACGCTGGACGAGCTGCGGGCGGACTCGATCGCCGGGCTCGTGAAGGACGTACAGAGGAGGGCCGCGTAATGCCGCAGGGACAGCCGAGTGTCGTGCCGGACGACGGGCTGACGACCCGTCAGCGCCGTAACCGGCCGCTGGTGGTCGTGCACACCGGGATCGGGAAGGGCAAGTCCACCGCCGCCTTCGGGCTCGCGCTGCGGGCCTGGAACCAGGGCTGGCCGATCGGGGTGTTCCAGTTCGTGAAGTCGGCCAAGTGGAAGGTCGGCGAGGAGCGGGCGCTGCGGGTGCTCGGGGACTCCGGCGAGGGCGGCTCCGTCGCCTGGCACAAGATGGGCGAGGGCTGGTCCTGGGTCCAGCGGGACATCCAGGGTGACAACTCGACCAACGAGGAGAAGGCCCGGGAGGGCTGGGAGCAGGTCAAGCGGGACCTCGCCGCCGAGACGTACCAGCTGTACGTGCTCGACGAGTTCGCGTACCCGATGCACTGGGGCTGGGTCGACACGGACGAGGTGGTCGACGTGCTGCGCAACCGGCCCGGGACCCAGCACGTCGTGATCACCGGACGGAACGCGCCCGACAAGCTCGTCGGCTTCGCCGACCTCGTGACCGACATGACCAAGGTCAAGCACCCCATGGACGCGGGCCAGAAGGGCCAGAGGGGCATCGAGTGGTGAGTGCCGTGCCCCGGCTGGTCGTCGCCGCGCCCTCCTCGGGCAGCGGCAAGACCACCGTCGCCACGGGGCTGATGGCCGCGTTCGCCGCGCGGGGGCTCACCGTGTCCCCGCACAAGGTCGGGCCGGACTACATCGACCCCGGGTATCACGCGCTCGCCACCGGGCGGACCGGGCGGAACCTCGACGCGTACCTGTGCGGCCCCAAGCTGGTCGGGCCGCTGTTCGCGCACGGTGCGCGCGGGTGCGACGTCGCCGTCGTCGAGGGCGTGATGGGGATGTTCGACGGCGCGGCGGGGGAAGGTGAACTGGCCTCCACCGCCCATGTCGCCAAGCTGCTGCGGGCACCCGTCGTGCTCGTCGTGGACGCGTCCTCGCAGTCGCGGTCGGTCGCGGCGCTCGTCCACGGGTTCGCCTCGTGGGACCCCGAGGTGCGGGTCGGCGGCGTGATCCTCAACAAGGTGGCGTCCGACCGGCACGAGGCGCTGCTGCGGGAGGCGCTGGACCAGGCGGGGGTGCCCGTGCTCGGCGCACTGCGGCGGGCGCCCCAAGTGGACACGCCCTCGCGGCATTTGGGGCTGGTGCCGGTGGCCGAACGGCAGCCGGCGGCCGTGGACGCGGTGGCGGCCATGGCGACGCAGGTGGAGGCAGGGTGCGATCTGGAGGAGTTGCTACGGCTCGCGCGGAGTGCGGGTGCGTTGTCGTGCAGCCCGTGGGAACCACCCCCGGCCACCGTGGAGAAGCGTGAGGTGGTCGCCGTCGCCGGCGGGAGCGCCTTCACGTTCTCCTATGCCGAGCATGCCGAGCTGCTGACCGCCGCCGGTGCCGAGGTCGTCGTCTTCGATCCGCTGCGGGACGAGCAACTGCCGGACGAGACGCGCGGGTTGGTCATCGGGGGCGGGTTCCCCGAGGTGTACGCCGCCGAGCTGTCCGCGAACGAACCCCTGCGCAAAGCCGTCGCGAGCCTCGCAGGGACCGGCGCTCCCGTCGCCGCCGAGTGCGCCGGGCTGCTGTACCTGTGCCGGGAGCTGGACGGGCTGCCCATGTGCGGGGTGATCGGCGCGAGCGCCCGGATGTCGGAGCGGCTCACTCTCGGGTACCGGGACGCGGTCGCCGTCGGCGACAGTGCGCTGGCGCCCGCCGGGACCCGGATGCGGGGGCACGAGTTCCACCGGACGGTGGTCGAGCCGGGGGCGGGGGCTGCTCCCGCCTGGGGTGTGCGCACCCCTGAGCGGCGGCTCGAAGGTTTCGTACAACAAGGTGTGCACGCGAGTTATCTGCACACGCACTGGGCGTCCGAGCCCGGTGTCGCCCGTCGGTTCGTGGAGAGGTGCCGGACGTCATGAGCAGCAGCAGGCTGATCGGAGTCGGGGTGGGCCCGGGCGATCCCGAGCTGGTGACCGTCAAGGGGGTCAACGCCCTGCGGGCCGCCGGCGTCGTCGTCGTACCGGTCATGGCCGGGCCTGACGGCGAGGACGGCGGCGAGCGCGGGCGGGCCGAGGCCACCGTCCTGCACTACGTGCCCGAGGAGAAGGTCGTCCGGGTGGTGTTCGCGCTCAACGAGCGCAGCGACCACGCCCGCCGCGAGGCGGCCTGGGACGCGGCCGGCGCGCGGGTCGCCGAGCTGCTCAGGGAGCGCGGCACCGTCGCGTTCGCCACCATCGGCGACCCCAACGTGTACTCGACCTTCACCTACCTCGCGCACACCATCGCCGGGCTGGTGCCGGGGACCGTGGTGGAGACCGTGCCCGGGATCACCGCCATGCAGGATCTGGCGGCGCGGTCCGGGGCCGTCCTCACCGAGGGCACCGAGCCGCTCACCCTGGTGCCCGTGACCGCCGGGGCGGCCGTGCTGAAGGACGCCCTGGCCGGGCCCGGCACCGTCGTGGCCTACAAGTTCGGCCGGCAGGCCGCCGAGGTCGCCGAGGCGCTGCGCGAGACCGGGCGGCTCGACGACGCCGTGTGGGGCTCCGCGCTGGGCCTGGAGACCGAGTCGATCCGGCCGGCCGCGGAACTCGACGGCGCCCCGCTGCCGTACCTCTCCACGCTCATCGCGCCCGCGCGGCGCGACGGCGGGCGGGGCGGCAAGTTGTGACACCCCGCGAAGGGGGCTGCGGGCCCGGCTCAGCCGGCGAGGCCCACCACCAGCCAGATGAACAGCACGCCCGCGATCGTGCACAGCAGTGTCGAGCGGGCGGGGTGTTCATGGTGCGCCTCGGGCAGGATCTCGGCCGCGGCGAGATAGAGCAGTACGCCGCCGAAGAGGCCGAGATAGCCGCCGAGCAGGCCCTCGGGGATGGTGACGAACGCCGTCGACGCGGCGCCCACGACGGGTGCCGCCGCGTCCGCGAACAGCATGGTCAGCGCCTTGCGGCGGGCGTTCCCGTACAGGCTCGTGATCGTGTACGTGTTGAAGCCGTCCGCGAAGTCGTGGGCGACCACGGCCAGCGCGACCGCCGTGCCCATGCCGTTGCCGACCTGGAAGGCCGC
This sequence comes from Streptomyces sp. NPDC048419, assembly GCF_043200415.1. Taxonomy (NCBI): domain Bacteria; kingdom Bacillati; phylum Actinomycetota; class Actinomycetes; order Kitasatosporales; family Streptomycetaceae; genus Streptomyces; species Streptomyces sp. NPDC048419. Next base: position 73,890 of record NZ_JBICXT010000012.1, read on the forward strand.
GCCGATCGCCACACCGTCCATGGCGCTGTGACCGACCATCGCCGCGGCCGCCGTGAGACCCACCTCCGGCACCCGGCCGTTGCTCTCCTCGCCGCCGTGCGAGGCCTGGCGGGCGGCCAGCAGCCGCTCCACCAGATGGGCCAGGAGGAAGCCGGCCACGAACAGGAGCAGGGCCGCCGGCACGCCGAAGACCTCGCCGCCGGCCGCCTTCAGGGCCTCCGGCAGCAGATCCAGGCCGACGACACCGAGCATCAGTCCGCCGGCCAGTCCGAGGACCAGATGGCGGCGGTCGGTCACACGCTGTGCCGTCCAGCCGCCGGCCAGCGTCATCAGGAACGCGCCGAGCGCGACGAAGACCGCCATGGGGCTTTGTTATCCGATCAACGGCCGTTCGCGCACATCGTGCGGCCCCGCCGGCACACCTTGTAAGACCTTTTGCCCAGAGAGGACCGATTTTCATGGCCGATGCCCCCACCGGCAAGGTGACCTTCGTCGGTGCCGGCCCCGGCGCCGCCGACCTGCTGACGTTCCGTGCCGCGCGCGCCATAGCCGAGGCCGACGTGGTGATCTGGGCCGCGAGCCTGGTGCAGGCGGAGGTCCTCGAGCACGCGCGTGAGGACGCGGAGATCCTCGACTCGGCGACGATGTCGCTGGAGGACGTCGTCGCCGTCTACGAACGGGCCCGGGCCGAGGGGCTGCGGGTGGCCCGGGTCCACTCCGGCGACCCCGCCCTGTGGGGCGGCACGCAGGAGCAGCTCGACCGCTGTGCGCAAATCGGCGTGGAGACCGAGGTCGTGCCCGGCGTCTCCGCCTTCTCCGCCGTCGCGGCGCTCGCACGGCGCGAGCTGACCATCCCGGAGGTCGCGCAGTCGGTCGTCCTCACCCGGCTCGGCGGCGGCAAGACGCCGATGCCCCCCGGGGAGGAGGTGCGGGAGTTCGCCAAGCACGGCACCACCATGGCGATCTTCCTGTCGGCCGCCCGCAGCGGGCAGTTGGTGCGGGAGCTGCTGGAGGGCGGCTACCCGACGTCCACGCCGGTCGTCGTCGCCTACCAGGCGACCTGGCCGGAGGAGCTGATCGTGAAGTGCACCATCGGGACGCTGGAGGAGACGGTCAAGGAGCACAAGCTCTGGAAGCACACGCTCTTCCTGGTCGGCCCGGCGCTGGACGCCGAGGGCACCCGCTCGCACCTGTACCACCCCGGCCACTTCCACGGCTATCGCAAGGCCGACCCCCAGGCCCGCAGGGCCCTGCGTGAGCGCGGGGCGAGTACGTGATCACGGTCGTCGGCACCGGGACGGGCACGCCGCCTCCACCCGACGCGCTGGCGCAGGCCGAGCTCGTCGTGGGCGGGCACCGGCACCTGGACGCCGTACGGCTGCCCGCGGGCGCCGAGCGGATCGTGCTCGGGCCGCTGGCTCCCGCCCTGGACGCCATCGAGGAGTACGTCGCCAAGGACCGGCGCGTGGTCGTGCTGGCCTCCGGGGACCCGGGGTTCTTCGGGATCGTGCGGGCGCTGGCCGAGCGGTTCGGCGCGCGGCGTCTGGACGTCCGGCCGGGTGTCTCCTCCGTCGCCGCCGCCTTCGCGCGGCTGGGGCTGGCCTGGGACGACGCGGTCGTCGTCAGCGCGCACGGGCGGGATCGGCGGACGGCCGTCAACGTGTGCCGCGCGCACCCGAAGACCGCCGTGCTCACCGGGCCCGGTGCCGGTCCCGCGGAACTGGGCGCCGCGCTCGCCCGCACCGCGCCAGGCCGGGTCCTCGTCGTCGCCTCCGCGCTGGGCTCCGCCGAGGAGCGCCTGGAGCGGGTCTCCCCCGCCGAGGCCGCGGGCCGCGACTGGGGTACGGCGGTCAGTGTCGTCCTGTGCCTGGACGAGACCGGGGCGCTCGGTCCCGTGCGCACGCTCGCGGGGGCGGCCCGGCCTGACGGATGGGCGCTGGACGAGGACGGCTTCGCGCACCGCGACTCGATGATCACCAAGTTCGAGGTGCGGGCCCTGGCGCTGGCCCGGCTCGGACCGCGCCCCGGCGACCTGGTCTGGGACGTCGGCTCCGGCTCGGGTTCGGTCGCCGTGGAGTGCGCGCGGCTCGGCGCCGCGGTCAGCGCGGTCGAGAAGGCCGCGGACGGGGTGGAGCGGATCCGCGCCAACGCCGGTGCGCACGGCGTCGACGTGCACGTGGTGCACGGTGAGGCACCCGCCGCGCTGTACGGACTCGACGCCCCCGACGCGGTGTTCGTCGGGGGCGGCGGGCGCGAGCTGCCCGGCATCGTCGCCGAGTGCGCCCGGCGGGCCCGGCGGGCGGTCGTGGTCGCCATGGCCGCGCTGGACCGGGTGCCCGCGGTGCGCGCCGCGCTGACCGGCGCCGGGTTCGGCTGCGACGGGGTGCTGCTCCAGTCGTCCCGGCTCGCGCCGCTGCCCGGGGACGTGACCCGGCTGGCGGCGGCCAATCCCGTTTTCCTGCTGTGGGGCGTGCGGCCGCACGCCGTTGCTGACGAAGGAGTTGCCCTGTGATCGGCCTCATTTCCGCCACCGCGGCGGGGGCGGCGGCGCGCGACCGGCTGGCCGCGGCCTGGCCGGACCGCACGCGCGTGTACGAGGGTCCCGTGGGGGACGCCGTACGGGCCGCGTTCGCCGAGTGCGAGCAGCTCGTGTGCTTCCTCGCGACCGGTGCCGTCGTCCGGCTCGTGGCACCGCTGCTGGGCGACAAGGCGACCGACCCCGGTGTGGTGTGCGTCGACGAGGGCGGGCGGTTCGCCGTGTCGCTGGTCGGCGGGCACGGGGGCGGTGCGAACGAACTCGCCGGGCAGGTGGGAGAGTTGCTGGGTGCCGTGCCCGTGGTGACCACGGCGACCGACGCCGTCGGCATCCCCGGCCTGGACACCCTGGGGCTGCCCGTGGAGGGCGACGTCGCCGGAGTGACGCGGGCCCTGCTGGACGGCGAGCCGGTCGCGCTGGACGCCGACGTGCCGTGGCCGCTGCCGCCGCTGCCGTTCGCCGGGCAGGGCACGCACACCGTCCGGCTGACGGACCGTGCGGACCGGCCGGCCGGCGGTGAGGTGCTGCTCCGTCCGCCGTCCCTCGTCGTCGGTGTCGGCGCCTCCAGGGGCGCCCCGGCGGACGAGGTGCTCGAACTGGTCGAGGCCGCGCTGCGGGACGCGGGGCTGTCCCCCCTCAGCGTCGCCGCCCTCGCCACCGTGGACGCCAAGCGCGACGAACCCGGCATCGTGACGGCGGCCGCACGGCTCGGGGTGCCCGTCGTGACGTACCCGGCCGAGCAGCTGGCGAAGGTGGAGGTCCCCAACCCCTCCGACGCCCCGCTCGGCGCCGTGGGCACCCCGTCGGTCGCCGAGGCCGCCGCGCTCGTATGCGGCGGTGAACTCCTCGTCCCCAAGCGGAAGTCGGCGCGCGCGGACGGGCATGCGTCGATGGCGACCTGTGCCGTCGTACGGCGTCCCGCGCGCGGGCGGCTCGCGGTGGTCGGGCTCGGTCCCGGCGCCCGCGACCTGCTCACCCCGCGCGCCACGGCCGAACTGCGGCGCGCCTCCGTGCTCGTGGGCCTCGACCAGTACGTCGACCAGATCCGCGATCTGCTGCGGCCCGGCACCCGCATCCTGGAGTCGGGGCTCGGCGCCGAGGAGGAGCGGGCGCGGACCGCGGTGGCCGAGGCCCGTCGCGGACAGGCGGTCGCGCTGATCGGCAGCGGGGACGCAGGCGTGTACGCCATGGCCTCCCCCGCGCTCGCCGAGGCCTCCGACGACATCGACGTGATCGGCGTACCCGGCGTCACCGCCGCGCTGGCGGCCGGGGCGATCCTGGGCGCGCCGCTCGGACACGACCACGTGTCCATCAGCCTCTCCGACCTGCACACCCCCTGGGAGGTCATCGAGCGGCGGGTGCGCGCGGCGGCCGAGGCGGACATCGTGGTCACGTTCTACAACCCCCGTTCCCGGGGCCGCGACTGGCAGCTGCCGAAGGCGCTCGCGATCCTCGCCGGGCACCGGGAGCCCGCCACGCCGGTCGGGGTCGTGCGCAACGCCTCGCGACCGGACGAATCCAGCCGCCTGACGACGCTGGCCTCCCTGGACCCGGCGACGGTCGACATGATGACGGTCGTGACCGTCGGCAACACGGCGACCCGAGAGATCGCGGGGCGCATGGTGACGCCGCGCGGCTACCGCTGGCAGGCTCCGTCCGTCAGTGGCTCCGCCACGGGCATCGAGGAGGGCGCCCGGTGAACCGCGTGGTCCATCCGATCGAGGAGGAGTCGTACCGGCGGCTCCGCGCCCGCCTGGACACCTCGCACTTCCCGCCGCTGACGCGCGCGGTGGTGGAGCGGGTGATCCACTCCGCCGCCGACCTCGAGTACGCGAGCGATCTCGTCCTGGACGAGGGCGAGTTGGCGAAGGCGCACGCCGCGCTGCACGGCGGTGCGCCCGTCGTCGTCGACGTGGCGATGGTCGGCGCGGGCATCACCCGGCGCGAGACCGTCTGCCGTCTCGGGGACGCCGTGGCCGGTCCGGGCCTGACCCGCTCGGCACACGCGATACGGCTGGCCTACGAGCAGGTCGGCCCGGGCGCCCTCTGGGTGATCGGCAACGCGCCGACCGCCCTGGAGGAGCTGCTCGCCCTGGACGCCGCTCCGGCGCTCGTCATCGGTCTGCCCGTCGGCTTCGTCGGCGCGGTCGAGTCCAAGGCCGCGTTGCGCGAGAGCGGGCTGCCCGCCGTGAGCAACGTGTCCGAGAAGGGCGGGTCGGCCGTGGCCGCCGCCGCGCTCAACGCCCTGCTGTACCACCCTGTTTCACACTCCGAGGAGCCATCGTGACCACCCCTCCGCCCGCCCTGCTCATCGCCGGCCACGGCACCCGGGACGACGCCGGAGCCGAGGCGTTCCGCGCCTTCGTACGGCAGTTGGGAGAGCGCCATCCCCAACTGCCCGTCGCGGGCGGCTTCATCGAGCTCTCCCCGCCGCCGCTGGGCGAGGCGGTGACCGAGCTGGTGCAGCGGGGGGTGCGGCGGTTCGCGGCCGTACCGCTGATGCTGGTGTCCGCCGGACACGCCAAGGGCGACATCCCGGCGGCCCTGTCCCGCGAGAAGGAGCGGCACCCGGGGCTCTCGTACACCTACGGACGCCCGCTCGGCCCGCACCCCAAGATCCTTTCGGTCCTGGAGCGCCGCCTCGACGAGGCGCTCGGCGGCGGCACGCGCGAGGACCGCGCCGACGTGACCGTGCTGCTGGTCGGGCGGGGCTCCACCGACCCCGACGCCAACGCCGAGGTGCACAAGGCGGCGCGGCTGCTGTGGGAGGGCCGCGGCTACGCGGGTGTGGAGACGGCGTTCGTGTCGCTCGCGGCGCCGGACGTGCCGAGCGGCCTGGACCGGTGCGCCAGGCTCGGCGCACGGCGGATCGTCGTCCTGCCGTACTTCCTGTTCACCGGCATCCTGCCGGACCGGGTGCGCCGGCAGACCGAGGACTGGGCGGCCGCGAACCCTCGGACCGAGGTGCGCTCGGCGGGCGTCATCGGTCCCGAGCCGGAGCTGCTCGACCTGGTGATGGAGCGCTACGAGGAGGCCGTGCGGGGCGATCTGCGGATGAACTGCGACTCGTGCGTGTACCGCATCGCGCTGCCGGGCTTCGAGGACAAGGTCGGGTTGCCGCAGCAGCCGCACTTCCACCCGGACGACGACGGTCACCACCACCACGGACACCACGGCGGACACGCCCATGCACACTGACCGCGAGCACGATCTGCGCCATCACGGGGACGCCGAGATGCGGGACGACGGTTCGGCACTCGTCGACCTGGCCGTCAACGTCCGCACCGGCACTCCTCCGGCATGGCTGCGCGAGCGCGTCGCCGGTGCGCTCGGCTCGCTCGCGGCCTACCCGGACGGGCGGGCCGCACGGGCGGCGGTGGCGGCGCGGCACGGGCTGCCCGTGGACCGGGTGCTGCTGACGGCGGGTGCGGCCGAGGCCTTCGTGCTCCTGGCCCGGGCCCTGAAGGTCCGCAGACCGGTCGTGGTGCACCCCCAGTTCACGGAGCCGGAGGCGGCGCTGCGGGACGCGGGCCACTCGGTGGACCGGGTGCTGCTGCGCGAGGAGCACGGCTTCCGCCTGGACCCGGCGGCGATCCCCGAGGACGCGGACCTGGTGGTGATCGGCAACCCGACCAATCCGACGTCCGTCCTGCACCCGGCCTCGGTGGTCGCCGAACTCGCCCGCCCGGGGCGGACGTTGGTCGTCGACGAGGCGTTCATGGACGCGGTGCCCGGCGAGCGGGAGGCGCTCGCCGGCCGGACGGACGTACCGGGCCTGGTGGTCCTGCGCAGCCTCACCAAGACCTGGGGGCTGGCGGGACTCCGGATCGGCTACGTTCTCGCCGCCCCGGAGACGATCACCGCCCTGGAGCGCGCCCAGCCCCTGTGGCCGGTGTCCACGCCCGCGCTGGCCGCCGCCGAGGCCTGCATGGGGCCGCAGGCCCTCGCCGAGGCGGGGCACGCGGCCCACCGCATCGCCGCGGACCGCGCCCATCTCGTGGCCGGACTCAGCGAGTTCGCCTCGGACGGACTGCGGCTGGTGGAACCGGCCGAGGGCCCCTTCGTCCTCGTACGGCTGCCCCGGGCGACAGCCGTACGGCGGCATCTGCGCGATCTGGGCTTCGCGGTGCGGCGCGGGGACACCTTCCCCGGGCTCGGCGAGGAGTGGCTGCGGCTGGCGGTGCGGGACCGGGCGACGGTCAACTCCTTCCTGCAGGCGCTCGACCGGGCCCTGACCCTGGCCTCGCATCCCTGAACCGCGGCGCCCGTACCGCCCGTACCGCTCCTTCGGCCGGCGGATCAGCCGCGGCCGCGGCGGGCCAGCGCCACCGCCCCGCCGCCGGCCACGACGAGGGCGAGCGCCCCGCCCGCGATGTACGGCGTCATGGAGTTGCCGCCGGTCTCGGCGAGGCCGGACCCTTCGCCGCCCTGCGGCTTGGTGTCACCGGCGGGGGCGGACGGCGCGGGCGACTGCGGCGCCGCCGCGGCCGGCGCCTCGCAGGTCGCCTTCGCCAGCGTCAGGGTGCCCTCGACCTCGGCCACGTTGAGCTTCAACGGGTTGACGGAGACCTTGAGTTCGAGCGCGGTGGCCGCCGCCGTACGCGACGTGGTCTCCCGCTTCGACAGGTCGAGCCGGACCTCGCCGACGCCGGGCACCTTGACGTCCGTCGTGCCGCCGGTCGTCAGGGTCACCTTCTTGCCCAGGACGCTCACCGAGCCGAGCAGGTTCGAGGTGGCGACGGGCGTCTTCCCGGCCGCGCAGGTCGCCTCGGAGGTGACCTTCTCGATCTCGATGAGGGACAGCAACGGCAGGCCGGGGACATGGACGCCGGCGTGCGCGAGGTTGGTGTAGCCCTCGGCCCGGCCGGAGGAGACGGTCGCCCTCGCCGAAGCGGCCTGCGCGGCCAGCACGTTGAAGGGCTTGCCGCCGTCGACGCCGTTCAGCGTGGCGGACAGCGCGGTCTTCTCGGCGCTCCGCGGCGCCTCGACCTGGTTGAGCGAGACGGCGAGCGGGACGTTCACGGTCTTGTTGAGCAGCGACACGTCGAGGCCGGTGCGCAGGACCACGGCGCTCGCGTGCCCCTGGTCGCCGGTCGCGTGCGCGGTGCCCGCGCCGGCCAGGACCGCGGGACCGGCGGCGAGGGCCGTCGCCGTCGCGACGGCCGCGAGACGGCGTACGGGCAGGCGGAAGTTCTTGCCGTTCAAGGTGGGGACCCCTCAGTGGAGACTTGCTCGGGACCCGCCAAGAATTACGCACCACGAGTGAACTGGCGGCATTCCGGCGCCACTTCACCCCATCGTGCGTTCCCCGTGAAAATTTTCGATTCGCGCGGCACAGGCGTTCCACTCTTTCACCGCCGCACCGCCTCTTGCGGGCGTACGACGGCCGGCGCACCGGCGCACGGACGGCGTGCGCCCCGTCAACCGGCCGTGTCGACCGGCCGTGTCGACCAGGTGCCCACTACGCGAAGGGCCGCCCGTTCACCACTACCCGCCGAGGGGCGGCGAGTACACGTACGTCGGCCCGCGGATCGTGCTCGTAGACGACGAGGTCGGCCGGCGCCCCCTCGTCCAGTCCGGGCCTGCCGAGCCACCGCCGCGCGCCCCAGGTCGTCGCCGACAGCGCCTCGATCGGCGGGATGCCCGCGGTGACCAGCTCCGCCACCTCGCCCGCGACCAGGCCGTGGGCGAGGTGACCGCCGGCGTCGGTGCCGACGTACACCGGGATCCCGGCGTCGTAGGCGTTGCGCACGGTGTCGTAGCGGCGCTCGTACAGCCGCCGCATATGGGCCGACCACTGCGGGAACCTGGCCTCGCCGCCGTCCGCGAGCTCCGGGAAGGTGGCGATGTTGACGAGGGTCGGGACGATCGCGACGCCGCGCTCGGCGAAGAGCGGGATCAGCTCGTCGGTGAGGCCGGTCGCGTGCTCGATGCAGTCGATGCCCGCCTCGACCAGGTCCTTCAGGGAGTTCTCGGCGAAGCAGTGCGCGGTGACGCGGGCGTTCAGGCGGTGGGCCTCGGCGATGGCCGCCTCGACCGCGTCCCGCGGCCAGCTGGGGGACAGATCGCCGACCTCGCGGTCGATCCAGTCGCCGACCAGCTTCACCCAGCCGTCGCCGCGGCGGGCCTCCTGGGCGACGTACGCGACCAGGTCCTGCGGCTCGATCTCCCAGGCGTAGCCCCGGATGTAGCGGCGGGTGCGGGCGATGTGCCGGCCGGCCCGGACGATCTTCGGCAGGTCCTCGCGGTCGTCCACCCAGCGGGTGTCCGAGGGCGAGCCGGCGTCCCGGATGAGCAGCGTGCCCGCGTCCCGGTCGGTCAGCGCCTGCTTCTCGGCGACGTCCTGCTCGACCGGGCCGTGCGGGCCGAGACCGACGTGGCAGTGGGCGTCGACGAGGCCGGGCAGCACCCAGCCCTCGACGGTGCGGACGTCGCGGCCACCCGCGGGGCGGTCGTAGGAGATCCGCCCGCCGACCACCCACAGCTCGTCCCGGACGTCGTCGGGCCCGGCCAGGATCCGGCCCTTCACGTGCAGCACAGCGCGATCGCTCATGCCTGCACCCTAATGACCCGGCCGGGGCCCGTCGCGAAAGGCCCTAGCCGTCCTTGCCCACCTGGTCCGACGTCTCCTCCTCGACGTCCGCCATCGCCGGGTCGAGGAGCCGGGAGAGGAAGTGGCGGGTGCGGTCGTGGCGGGGGTCGCCGATGACCTGGGCGGGGGCGCCGTCCTCGACGATCACGCCGCCGTCCATGAAGACGACCCGGTCGGCGACCTCACGCGCGAAGGTCATCTCATGGGTGACGACCATCATCGTCATGCCCTCGCGCGCGAGCATGCGCATCACCGCGAGCACGTCCCCGACCAGCTCCGGGTCGAGCGCCGACGTCGGCTCGTCGAACAGCATCACCTCGGGTCCCATCGACAGCGAGCGGGCGATCGCCACCCGCTGCTGCTGGCCGCCGGAGAGGGAGGCGGGATAGGCGTCCGCCTTCTCCGACAGGCCCACCCGCTCCAGGTTCTCGGCGGCCACCCGCGCGGCCTCCGCCTTGCCCCGCCTGAGCACCCGGCGCTGCGGCAGCGTGAGGTTCTCGGTCACCGTCAGGTGCGGGAAGAGGTTGAACTGCTGGAAGACCATGCCGATACGGCGGCGTACGGCGTCGATGTCGACGTCCGGGTCGGTGAGTTCGGTGCCGCCGACGAAGACCTGGCCCTTGGTCGGCTCCTCCAGGAGGTTCACACAGCGCAGCAGCGTCGACTTGCCGGAGCCGGACGGGCCGATGACGCACACCACCTCGCCCCGGCCGATCTCCAGGTCGATGCCGCGCAGCACCTCGTTGTCGCCGAACGACTTGTGCAGGCCGCGTACTTCGATCTCCGGGCCCGCACCGAGCGGCTTCTCGCTCATTTCACGGCCTCCTGGGCCTTGGCCTCCATGCGTCGTACGACGAAGCCGAGCGGGATGGTCACCAGCAGGTAGCACAGGCCGGCGACCAGGATCGGCGTGGAGTTGGCGGTCGTGCTGGCCAGGTCCCGCCCGTACTTGGACAGTTCGCGCTCCTCCAGGGTGACGCCGAGGAACAGCACCAGCGAGGAGTCCTTGAAGAGCAGGACGAGTTCGTTGGTCAGCGGCGGCAGGATGATGCGGAACGCCTGCGGGACGACGATCGAGATCATGGCGCGGGCGGGCGAGAAGCCCAGTGAACGGGCCGCCTCCAGCTGTCCCTTGGGCACCGCCTGGATGCCCGCCCGGATCGTCTCGGCCATGTAGGCGGCGGCGACCAGGCCGAGTGCGAGGGCGACCTTGCCGTACGTGCCGCCGACGATCTCCGTGCCGGGGAAGGCCAGCGGCACCGCGACCCCGATGAAGATGAAGATCAGCAGGGCGGGCAGGCCGCGGAAGATCTCGATGTAGATGCCCGCCAGCCAGCGGTAGGGGCCCACCGACGACAGCCGCATCAGCGCGATCAGCATGCCGAGCGCCAGTCCGACGACGAAGCCGGACAGCGTATACAGCACGGTGTTCTTCAGCGCCAGCGTGATGACGTCGGGGAACATCTGCTTGGCGATGCTGCCCTGCGCGAACTGGTTCTTGAGCCGTCCCCAGTCGGCCGAGACCGCGAAGGCGATCACGGCCGCGACGAAGACGACGTACTGCACGCCGCGCGACAGACTGCGCTTCTGCCGCCGTGTCAGGCCCTTTTTCCTCGGCTGGAGCCGTACGTCCGTATCGGTCATGAGGTCAGGATGCGGACGGAGAGGCGGCGGAGGTGTCGTACGGGCCGATCCACTTCTCGTACAGCTTCTTGTAGGTGCCGTCGGCCTTGGCGTCCTTGATGGCCTTGTTGACGGCGGCGAGGAGCTTGGTGTTGCCCTTCTTCACCGTGAAGCCGTACTGCTCACCGGTGTTGATGTTGTCGGCGACCTTGTACGCGGCGTTGGCCTTGTCCTTCAGCCAGCCCTGGACCACCGGGTAGTCGATGACGACGGCCTTGACCTGGCCGGTGCGCAGGCCGTTGAGGACCGCGTCGGAGGACTCGAAGGAGACCGGGTCGAAGCCCTGCTTCTTCGCGTAGTCCTCGCCGGTGGTCTGCGCCTGGGCGCCGAGCTTGACCTTCTTGGCCTTCGCGTCGGCGAGCGAGGTGATGCCGCTGTCCTTGGCGACCATCAGGGCCTGGGTGGCGTCGAAGTACGGGTCGGAGAAGTCGACGTTCTTCTTGCGCTCGGCGGTGATCGTCATGCCGGCCGCGGCCAGGTCGCACTCGCCGGAGTTGAGGAATGCGCCGGTCTTGAAGTTCTCGAAGGGCGTGTCGAGGATCTGCTGCTTCACGCCGAGGTTCTTGGCGACGAGGTCGATCATCGACACGTCGAAGCCCTGCACCTTGCCGTTGATCTCCGACTGGAAGGGCGGGTACGGCAGGTGCGTGCACGTGGTGAGCTGTCCGGCCTTGACGAGTTCGACCCCGCCGGCGGCCGTCTTGCTCCCGCTGCCGCCGTTGCCGCTCGATGTGCAGGCGGCCACGAGCACCAGCCCGGCCGTCGCGGTGGTGGCGGCCAGAACGCGGGTCCGGCGCCCGGAGAAGATCTGCACGGGGTGCCTCCTGTGGGGGAACTGTGGGTTCCGATTATAAGGAGAGGTTTGAGCCTCTCAAACCAAACCCATGGTCGAGGGGCTGTCCGGCCTAGGAAGTCTCAAGTGCACGGAGGGATCAAAGTGGCGGATACATGCCGGATACCCTCGACGGAAGTCGACCACTCGTGAGCGAAGAGAGCACGCCGTGACCCACCCCTTCCTCGACCTGCCCCCGATGAGCGCCGCGCACTTCGCCTCGATCGAGGACCGCGTGGCGAAACTGCTCGCCACCGGGCAGGACGTCGTGATCATGCAGGGTGAGGCGCTGCTGCCGCTGGAGGGGGCGATCCGCGGGACCGCCGGGCCGGGGACGACCGCGCTGAACGTCGTCACGGGTCCGTACGGCCAGACCTTCGGCAACTGGCTGCGGGACTGCGGGGCGACCGTGATCGACCTGGCGGTGCCCTTCCACACGGCGGTGAGCGCCGACCGGATCCGGGAGGCCTGCGCCGAGCATCCGGGGATCGACTTCGTGTCGCTGGTGCACGCGGAGGCCGCGACCGGCAACACCAATCCGGTCGCGGAGATCGGGGAGGCCGTACGGGAGCAGGGGGCGCTGTTCTACCTGGACGCGGTGGCGTCGATCGGCGCGGAGCCGGTGCTCCCGGACGAGTGGGGCGTGGACCTGTGCGTCATCGGCGCGCAGAAGGCGATGGGCGGGCCCGCCGGCGTCTCGGCGGTGTCGGTGAGCGAGCGGGCGTGGGCGCGGATGGCCGCGAACCCCGGCGCGCCGCGCCGCTCCTACCTCTCCCTGCTGGACTGGAAGGAGCGCTGGATCGACGGCGGCCGCAAGGCGTTGCTGCACGCGCCGGCGCAGCTGGAGATGCTGGCGCTGCAGGCGTGCGTGGAGCGGATCGAGGCGGCCGGGATCGAGACGGTGATGGCCCGGCACGCGTCCGCCGCCGCGGCGGCGCGGGCGGGCGCCCTGGCCCTCGGCGGCGGGCTGGAGCCGTACGTCCACCAGGACCGGGAAGCGGCCCCGGTCGCCACGACGCTGCGGGCGCCGGCCGGGGTCGCCGCGTCGGAGCTGGTGGCACGGGCGCTGGAGTCCGACCCCGCGCTCCCGCTGGCCGCGGGCGGTGGCGCCCTGGCCGCGGAGATGATCCGCGTCAACCACTACGGCCCCGACGCCACGGTGGGCGCGGTCCAGGCGTCACTGGCGGCGCTGGGCGCCGCACTGGCGGAGAAGGGGCTGCCGGTGGACCTGGAAAAGGCGCGGCGCGCGGTCGAGAACTCCTGGCGACAGCCCTGAATTCGGCGCCATTAGTGATAATGTTTTCGAGGTTTATCGGGGGCAGCTCCCCGTATTCTTCTGCCCGCTTTTTTTCATCCTAAACGCAAAGATTCCGCGAACGCCAACGGGTGCATTTCGGGCGGATCTCGTGAGGATTAGACCTCTGTGACGCGTTACACACTGTGTCCGGTTCGCCCCTTATTCACCGCGCAAAATGGGCGTAATCGCCCGTCTTTTCGGGCGCGACTCGCGCTCGCGCGATAACACATCGCACGCTCAGGCGTAACCCCATTCCGCCATGCATTTTAGATTTTCCATCGGTAAGTTCAATTCACATGACTGCCGCACACGCAGACCGAGCAGAACTGCAAATAGATCGTCCGTCGGTGACGGACGGCGCCGCGCTGTGGCGGATCGCCCGGGACTCGAAGACACTCGACCTGAACTCGTCGTACAGCTATCTGCTGTGGTGCCGCGACTTCGCGGGCACCACCGCCGTGGCACGCGACGGGCGCGGGGAGGCGGTCGGCTTCGTGACCGGATACGTAAGGCCGGACCGCCCGCGCACCCTGCTCGTCTGGCAGGTGGCGGTGGACGAGGCGTACCGAGGACGCGGGCTCGCCGCCACGCTCCTCGACGGGCTGGTGGCGCGCAGCTCCGGCGAGCACCGGATAACCGCCGTGGAGACCACCATCACGCCCGGCAACACCGCCTCCGAGCGTCTTTTCACCTCGTTCGCCGAGCGGCACGGCGCCGCGGTGGAGCGCGAGGTGCTCTTCGACACGGGCCTGTTCCCCGACGGGCCGCACGACCCCGAGGTGCTGTACCGCATCGGTCCCCTCTCCCTCTGATCTCCCCCGATCTCCCCTGATCTCCCTCCGAAGTCACCGAGGACTTCGGCGAAGTCGACGAAGACTTCCACAGACCCTGACGACCCCCACGCACTCCCCCACGTAACGAGGAGCGAATCGTCGTGACCATCACCCAGCCCGACCTCAGCGTCTTCGAGACCCTCGAGTCCGAGGTGCGCAGCTACTGCCGCGGCTGGCCCACCGTCTTCGACCGTGCGCTGGGCAGCCGCATGTACGACGAGGACGGCCATGAGTACCTGGACTTCTTCGCCGGGGCCGGCTCACTCAACTACGGGCACAACAACCCCGTCCTGAAACGGGCGTTGATCGACTACCTGGAGCGGGACGGCGTCACGCACGGGCTCGACATGTCGACCACCGCCAAACGGGCCTTCCTGCAGACCTTCCAGGACGTTGTGCTGCGGCCGCGCGACCTGCCGTACAAGGTCATGTTCCCGGGCCCGACGGGCACCAACGCCGTCGAGTCGGCGCTCAAGCTCGCCCGGAAGGTGAAGGGCCGCGAGGCCATCGTGTCCTTCACCAACGCCTTCCACGGCATGTCGCTCGGCTCCCTCGCCGTCACCGGCAACGCCTTCAAGCGGGCCGGCGCCGGCATCCCGCTGGTGCACGGCACGCCCATGCCGTTCGACAACTACTTCGACGGCCAGGTCCCGGACTTCCTGTGGTTCGAGCGGCTCCTGGAGGACCAGGGCTCCGGGCTCAACAAGCCCGCCGCCGTGATCGTCGAGACCGTGCAGGGCGAGGGCGGCATCAACGTCGCGCGTCCCGAGTGGCTGCGTGCGCTGGCCGAGCTGTGCGAGCGCCAGGACATGCTGCTCATCGTCGACGACATCCAGATGGGCTGCGGCCGCACCGGTGCGTTCTTCTCGTTCGAGGAGGCCGGCATCACGCCGGACATCGTCACCGTGTCGAAGTCCATCAGCGGCTACGGACTGCCGATGTCGCTGTGCCTGTTCAAGCCCGAGCTGGACGTCTGGGAGCCGGGCGAGCACAACGGCACCTTCCGCGGCAACAATCCCGCCTTCGTCACGGCCACGGCCACTCTGGAGGCGTACTGGGCGGACGGGTCGGCGATGGAGAAGCAGACCCGTGCCCGCGGCGAGCAGGTCGAGCAGGCCTTCGCCGCCATCACCGAGGAGAACCCCGCCGCCGTCAAGGAGTACCGGGGCCGCGGTCTCGTCTGGGGCATGGAGTTCCACGACAAGGAGCGCGCGGGCCGGATCGCCCGGCGCGCCTTCGAGCTGGGGCTGCTCATCGAGACCTCGGGCCCGGAGAGCGAGGTCGTCAAACTCCTCCCGGCGCTCACCGTCACGGCGGAAGAACTGGACGAGGGGCTCAGCATCCTCGCCCGCGCCGTGCGCGAGTCCGCCTGAACAACCGAGAAAGCCCCGTTTCTGGGCATCATCTAGGAGGCAAGGCACCACCGTGATCGTCCGTTCGTTCAAGGAGATCGAAGGCACCGACCGGCATGTGAAGTCCGCGTCCGGCACCTGGGAAAGCAAAAGGATCGTCCTCGCCAAGGAGAGGGTCGGCTTCTCGGTTCACGAGACGATCCTGTACGCGGGTACCGAGACCAGCATGTGGTACGCGAATCACATCGAGGCCGTCGTCTGCACGCAGGGCGACGCCGAGTTGACCGACCGCGAGACCGGGAAGACGTACCACATCACGCCCGGCACGATGTACCTCCTCAACGGCCACGAGCGGCACACGCTCAAGGTCAAGGAGGACTTCCACTGCATCTGTGTCTTCAACCCGCCCGTCACCGGACGGGAGGACCACGACGAGAACGGCGTCTACCCGCTGCTCACCGAGCCCGAGGAGGTGTGACATCACATGACCACCATCACTGATCTCTATCCAAGCCGCGGCCCCGGCGAAGTGTCCGTCCCGCGCAAGGACCCGGTCGTCTGGGGTTCCCCCGACACACCGGGCCCGATCGCGGCGGCCGAACTCCAGTCGTTCGAGCGCGACGGGTTCCTCGCCATCGACCAGCTGATCACGCCGGACGAGGTCCCGCTCTACGCCCAGGAGCTGGAGCGGCTCGTCACCGACCCGCGGATCCGCGCGGACGAGCGCTCGATCGTCGAGCCGAAGTCCAAGGAGATCCGCTCGGTCTTCGAGGTGCACAAGATCAGCGAGGTGTTCGCGAACCTGGTGCGCGACGAGCGGGTCGTGGGCCGGGCACGGCAGATCCTCGGCTCGGACGTGTACGTCCACCAGTCGCGGATCAACGTCAAGCCCGGTTTCGGGGCCAGCGGCTTCTACTGGCACTCGGACTTCGAGACCTGGCACGCCGAGGACGGCCTGCCCAACATGCGCACGGTGTCCGTCTCGATCGCGCTGACCGAGAACTACGACACCAACGGCGGCCTCATGATCATGCCGGGCTCGCACAGGACGTTCCTGGGCTGCTCGGGCGAGACGCCCAAGGACAACTACAAGCAGTCGCTGCAGATGCAGGACGCGGGCACGCCCTCGGACGAGGCGCTGACCGCCATGGCGAGCGACTACGGCATCAAGCTGTTCACCGGCAAGGCCGGTTCGGCGACGTGGTTCGACTGCAACTGCATGCACGGCTCGGGTGACAACATCACGCCGTTCCCGCGCAGCAACGTCTTCATCGTGTTCAACAGCGTGGAGAACGCCGCGGTCGAGCCGTTCGCGGCTCCCGTGCGGCGGCCCGAGTTCATCGGGGCGCGCGACTTCACCCCGGTGAAGTAGCCGGGCTCAGCGGTTCCGGAGCGGGCGGCGTCACTGGCTTCACAGCCACGACAGTGACGCCGCCCGCTCCAGTACGTTCCTGACCGCGCCCTCGTCCCCCGCGGCGCGGCGGGGCACCTCGTCCGGCGTCCGGCGGCCGCCGACCAGGAGGCAGAACTCGACCGGGTCCAGGGCGAGTTCGGCGTGCACCGGTTCGTCCTCCGAGCCGAGCACCCACTGCTCACCGCCGTCCACGGCGAACAGCACCGGCGGCGCGGCGGGACCGAGGGCCAGGCCGAGGACGCGGACGGCCAGCCGCACCAGCTGCCCCAGGTACCCGGCGGGCGGCGGGGGCACGGCGTGGCCGAGGGCACGGCCGAGGTCGTCGGTGTGGATCCAGGTCTCGAAGGCGCGCACGACGTAGTGGTCGGCGACGGGCAGCCGGACGCCCATCAACATCGTCGCCCTGGCGGCGAGTTCGGGTTCGCGGGCCTCGGGCGCGGCGAGCAGGGCGGCGGCCTGCGCCGCCCAGTCGGCGACCGTGTCCGCGGGGGCACGGCCGTGCTCGTGCGCGATGACCTCGGCGCTGCGGCGGTTCCACACCTCCACCCAGCTCACGTCCTCGGCGGCCGCGGCGGCCGGGACGCGCGCCGCGATGCCGAGCCGCCCGGCGAGCGGCTCGTCGGCGGCGAGCAGATGGGCCACGGTGGCGTGCACGTCCCAGTCGTGCACGACGGGTGTGCTCCAGCGGCCCTCCGCCTCCGGCAGCAGCGCCTTCAGCCCGGCGACCGCGGCCGCGTAGGGAGCGGCGTGCACGGCGACCGGGGGTGCCGCGGGGCGGGCGCGCAGGGCGGCGGCCAGTACGTCGTGGGCGGGCGGTGCCTGCGAGCCGTTCGGGGCCGGCCCCTCCAGCAGCCGTACCGTCTCGCGCAGGCGCTCCGCCTCCGCCGCGCAGCTCTCGCACTCGGCGAGGTGCCCGGGGACGGCCTTTTCCTCGTCCGGCGGGAGCGCGCCGAAGGCCCAGGCCGCCAGCAGGTCGCGTACGCCGTCGTGCTCGGTCACCGCGGGCCTCCCTTCCCGGCTTGCCGTGTCGCCATCATGCGCCTCGTTCCAGCGCGGGGTCGGGAGGGTCGGCCAAAGTCTCGGCCAAGGAGCGTAAAGCCGTGCGCAGACGGGTCTTGGCGGTGCCCTCGGGGATGCCGAGTTCGACGGCGGCCTGCCGGTAGGTGCGGCCCGCGAAGTAGGCGAGATGCACCACCTCCCGCTGCGGCTGCGGGAGTTCGGCGAGCGCCGAGTGCAGCAGGAGCGAGCGTTCGCGGTCGACGACCTTCTCGTCCGGGCCGGGTGCGGCGTCGGGGATGGCGTGCAGCGCGGAGTCGTCGGCGCGCACGTCCTTGCGGTGCCGGGCCTCGCTGCGCACCCAGTCCACCGCCCGCCGGTGGGCGAGCACGGACAGCCAGGTGCGCAGGCTGCCCCGGTCCGCGTCGTAGGCGTACGGTCTGCTCCACAGCTGGGCGAAGACCTCCTGGGCCACGTCCTCCGCGGCGGCCGGGCTGCGGGTGACCCGCACGGCGATCCGGCGCACCAGGGAGCCGTACGCCTGGTAGACCTCGGCCAGCGCGGACTCGTCCCCGTACACCAGGCGCCGGTGCAGCTCCGCGTCTGCGGGCCGGGGTGCGGGGGAGGTGCCCGTGGACTCCACGTGCCCTTCCTGGCGTCCCGGCAGGGCCCGCGCCAGGGGTTCAGGCGGACAGAACGTCCAGCAGCCGGTCGACGTCGGCGGCCGAGTTGTAGAGGTGGAAGGCGGCACGCAGGTTGCCCGCGCGATTCGAGACCTCCACTCCGGCGCTGCTCAGATCGCCTTGGCGGCTGCCGAGGCCGGGGACGGACACGACCGGCGAACCGGGTGCCGGGACGGGCTCGTGGCCGAGGGAGGCGAGGCCGGCGCGGAAGCGGTCGGCGAGGGCGAGGTCGTGGGCGCGCACGGCGTCCGGTCCCGCTTCCTCCAGCAGTTCCAGGGAACGGCGGGCGCCCGCGTAGGAGAAGAGGGCGGGGCTCTCGTCGAACCGCCGTGCGGAGTGGGCGAGTTCGTCGATGGGGCCGTAGCAGGCGTCCCACGGATGCTCCCCCGCCACCCAGCCGGCGAACAGCGGCGTGAGTCCGCCGAAGTCCTCCGGGACGACGAGGAAGGCCACGCCGCGCGGGCAGACGAGCCACTTGAAGGCGACGGAGGCGGAGTAGTCGTGGGCGTCCGCGTCGAAGTCCAGCCACCCGGCGGCCTGGGACGCGTCGACGTACGTACGTGCCCCGTGCTCGCGCGCCGCCTCCCTGATCGCGGGCAGGTCGGCCACGCGGCCGTCGGCGGACTGGACGGCGCTGACCGCGACCAGCGCGGTGCCGGGCCGCACGGACTCGGCGACGCGCTCCAGCGGCACGCTGCGCACCTTGAGGTCGGAGCGGACGTGGAAGGGGTTGACCACCGAGCTGAAGTCGCCCTCGGCGGTGAGGACTTCGGCACCGGCCGGGAGGGAGGCGGCGATCAGTCCGCTGTAGACGGCGACCGAGGCTCCGGCGGCCACCCGGCGCCCGGGCACCCCGACGAGCCGCGCGAACGAGGCGCGGCTCGCCTCGACGTCCGCGAACATGTCGGTCGGGTCGCCGGCCGCGGCGGCCTCCACGGCGGTGCGCATGGCGGCCACGGTGCGGGCCGGCAGCAGCCCGGTGCTCGCGGTGTTCAGGTAGGTGTTCTTCGGGGCGAACTCGGCACGGACGAGGCTCTCGAAGGTTTCCATGGATCCACTGTGGTCCCCCGGGAACCCATAGTCCATTGCCGATTTCTACGTGGTTTCGCCAAGTGACGCTTATACATGGGCCGCCACCTGCGGTTCTGCGGCGGCCTGCGCGATCACTGCTGCGGAACGGCGCACCCGTCGGGGCCGCACGCCTGCGCGCCGCCCTCGTCGATCAGCGTCAGCGGGGACCGCTCGCCCCACGCCTGCGCCAGCGCCTGCGTGAAGACCTCGGCGGGCTGGGCGCCGGAGACGCCGTATTTGCGGTCGAGGACGAAGAAGGGCACGCCGTTCGCACCGAGCTCGGCGGCCTCGCGCTCGTCGGTGCGGACCTCGTCGGCGTAGGCGGTGGGGTCGGCGAGCACCTTGCGCGCGTCCTCGGCCTCGAGTCCGGCCCCGACGGCGAGTTCGACCAGCCGCTCGTCGCCCTCGGAGAAGACGGAGCGCTCCTCGGCGAAGTTCGCCCGGTAGAGGGCCTGGATCAGCTCGTCCTGCCGGCCCCGCTCCTTGGCGAGGTGCAGCAGGCGGTGCATGTCGAAGGTGTTGCCGTGGTCCCGGTCGCGGGTGCGATAGTCCAGGCCCTCGGCGGCGGCCTGCGCGCCCAGGTTCTCCTCGCCGGCCTGGGCCTGCGCCTCGCTCATGCCGTACTTCCTGGTGAGCATCGTCAGCACCGGCTGGACGTCGCCCTTGGCGCGGCCCGGGTCCAGCTCGAAGGAGCGGTGCACGACCTCGACCCGGTCGCGGTGCGGGAAGGCGGCCAGCGCCTTCTCGAAGCGGGCCTTGCCCACGTAGCACCAGGGACAGGCGATGTCCGACCAGATCTCGACCTTCATGCTCTCGGCTCACTCCCGCTCGTACGGATACGGAGACACCCTCCGATCAGTACGTGAACGTTCAAGCAGCGAGGATCATTCCCCCGGCACCGGGAAGCGCAGGAAGAGGTGGTGGTCGTCCTCGGCGGGCGGGTTCTCCGGATCCGGTACCCAGCCCTGGCCGGCGTAGAAGGCCTGGGCGCGGTGGTTGCCGGCATGCACGTCGAGGACGGCGGTGCGCCTGGCGTCGGCCCGCCACTGCTCGACGCAGGCGGTGTGCAGGGCGGTGCCGACGCCGGAGCGCCAGTGGCCCGGATCGACGTGGAACTGGAACAGCTTGACCGTTTCCGCGCAGGCGCCCTCGGGGGTGCGGAAGGAGGCGATGGCGACCATGCGGCCCTCGCGGACCGCGCACAGGACCTGGCCGTCGGGGCGGGCGATGGCCTGCGTCCAGAGCGCCGGCCAGTCGAGGCCGTCGTCGGGCAGGCCGTCCGGGTAGTAGGTGGCGCGGGCGCGCGCATGGAGCTCGGCGACGGCCGCGGCCTCGGCCGGCAGGGCGGTTCTGATCATCAGTGAGTCGACGGTCCGGTTCGCTTCGATCATGCAGCGGAGGACGTGTCCCCGGCGGCCACGGTTCCCTCTTTTCCTGATCGCCTCCCGGGCGCTCCAGCCGGCTGGAGCCGGGTGAACTGCGTCCGGTAGGCGCTCGGCGTCAGACCGGTGCGGCGGACCACGTGGGCGCGCAGCGAGTCGGCGGTGCCCAGGCCACAGGCACGGGCCACCTGGTCCATCGGCAGGGCGGTCGTCTCCAGCAGCTCCTTGGCGCGCTCGATGCGCTGGTGGAGCAGCCACTGCAGGGGGCTCACCCCGTTCTCGGCGTGGAATCGGCGGGTGAGGGTGCGCACCGAGACGCCCGCGTGCCGGGCCAGGTCGGCGAGGGTGAGCGGCTTGTCGAGGTTGCGCATGGCCCAGCCGCGGGTGTCGGCGCAGACGACGCCGCGCTCGGGCGGCAGCGGGGTGTGGGTGAACTGGGTCTGGCCGCCGGGGCGTACGGGGGCGACGAGGGCGAGCCGGGCGACCTCGTTGGCGACGGCGGCGCCGTAGTCGGTGCGGATGACGTGCAGACACAGGTCGATGCCGGCGGCGTAACCGGAGGCGGTGACGTAGGGGCCGTCCTGGACGTAGAGGACGTCGCCCTGGAGGTCGACCTGGGGGTAGCGGCGGCGCAGCTCCTCGGCGTGCGCCCAGTACGTGGTGGCCCGGCGGCCGTGCAGCAGGCCCGCCTCGGCGAGCTGGAAGGCGCCGGTGCACAGCGACGCGATCCGCTTTCCGGCGGCGTCCGCCTCGCGGACGGCGGCCACGATGCGGGGGTCCGGCTCGTAGGGCGCGCCCGTGCCCGCGACCACGACGGTGTCCGCCTCGTGCACGGCGTCGAGGCCGCGGCGCACATACAGGTCGAGGCCGCCGGAGGTGGGCACGGGACCCGGCTCGGCGGCGCAGATGACCACCTCGTAGCCCGGCCGCCCGTCCACCTCGACCTTGCCGAACAGCAGCTCGGGGATGGCCAGGTTGAACATCGAGACGGGCGAGGGCGCGATGACGGCGATACGGTGCGCGGGCATGGCCAGAACCTCCGGGTGTATGGCATTCAGGCCACTACTGTACGGCGCCGGAAATCCGCAGCATGGAGGCATGTCGACCGAACAGACCCTCGGGGGCGTTCAACTCCCTGTCATCGAGCGTGAGTTGCCGCCCAAGAGGCCCGCTCCCGCAGTCACCCTCACCGCCGCGCTGCTCGGGTTCGCGCTGATCTGCCTGGACGCCTCCGTGGTGAACGTGGCGCTGCCCTCGATCGGTGCCTCGCTCGACGGCGGGATGTCCGGGCTGCAGTGGGTGGTGGACGCCTACACGCTGCCGTTCGCGGCGCTGATGCTGTCCACCGGCGCGTTCTCGGACCGGGCGGGGGCGAGCCGTGCGTACGCGCTCGGCACGGCCGTGTTCACGCTCGCCTCCGTCGCCTGCGGGCTGGCGCCCGGGCTGCCGGCGCTGATCGGTGCGCGGGTGGTGCAGGGGGTCGCGGCGGCGGTCGTGCTGCCGGCGTCGCTGGCGCTGGTGCGGCAGGCGTACGCCGATCCGGGGCGGCGGGCCCGTGCGGTGGCGGTCTGGGCGGCGGGCGGTTCGGTGGCGGTGGCGCTCGGGCCGGTGGCGGGCGGTCTGCTGACCACGGCCTGGGACTGGCGGGCGATCTTCTTCGTGAACGTGC
Organism: Streptomyces sp. NPDC048419; assembly: GCF_043200415.1. Taxonomy (NCBI): domain Bacteria; kingdom Bacillati; phylum Actinomycetota; class Actinomycetes; order Kitasatosporales; family Streptomycetaceae; genus Streptomyces; species Streptomyces sp. NPDC048419. The sequence goes on from NZ_JBICXT010000012.1 coordinate 96,230, forward strand.
CCGTGGGAGCGGCGATCCTGCTGCTGGCGGCGCGCGCTCCGCGCTCCGAGCGCCGTCCGGCGCCGCTGGACCTCGCAGGGCAGGCGACCGCGGTGGTGAGCCTGACCGCGCTGACCTTCGCGGTGATCGAGCGCGGGCCGGCCGGCTGGGCGGCACTGGTGGTGGCCGTCGCCGCGGCGGCCGCCTTCCTGCGCATCGAGTCCCGCGGGGCGCACCCGGTGGTCCCCCTCACCCTGTTCCGCGACCGCACGGTGGCGGTGACGGTCGCCGCGGGAGCGGCGGTCAGCGTCGCCTTCTACAGCATGGTGTTCGTGTTCTCGCTCTTCTTCCAGCAGGTGCAGGGGCGTTCACCGCTCTTCGCGGGCCTGCTCTTCCTGCCGATGACGGGCCTGATCGCGGTGACGAACGTGGTGGCGGGCAAGCTCGCGGGACGCTACGGCGCCCGGCTGCCGATGACGGTGGGGCAGGCACTGGCCGCCGTCGCCCTGCTCGTCCTGCTCTACGTCGACGCCGGCACGCCCCCGGCCCTGGTGGCCGTGCTCCTGATCCCGCTCGCCCTGGGCTGCGCCCTGACGGTGCCGCCGCTGACCGCCGCGATGATGGACGCCGTACCCGCCGAACGGGCAGGCGTGGCCGCGGGCCTGCTCAACGCGGCCCGCCAGGTCTCGGGCGGCCTCGGGATCGCGGTGTTCGGGGGGCTGGTCGCGGACGACTTCGAGTCCGGGATGCGGCTGAGCCTGCTGGTCGGGGCTGCCCTGCTGGCGGCGACGGCAGCCCTCAGCTCCCGTCTCGCAGGTCCTCCGGCCAGCTGGGGCGGTACTCGACGTGGTCGTAGGTGACCACGCAGCCCTCGCCCATCGGGGACTGGGTCATGAAGCCGATCAGGGCGTCACCGGTCTCCTTCTCGGTGCCGAGGGTGAAGAGGCGGACGAAGGTCCAGCGCCGGCCGTCCCGGGAGGCGTGGAAGGCGAAGGCCCGGCCGGTGCGGCTCACCCGGAACCAGACCGAACTGCCTTCCACGGTGAAGGAGTTGGCGTCGTCGGAGTGGCCCCGGGTGACCACCGTGCACACGGTGGGCACGTCCGGGGAGTACTCCAGGCAGAGCTTGGCCCAGGCCCGCTCGCCGACATGGACGTAGAGCACACCCGCGTCGAACGCCCCGGCGAAGCCCACCGTGACCCGCGCGATCAGCTGGAAGTCGCCCTCGGGCGCCCCGAGCAGCCGGGGCGCGTCCGAGGCGGGCTCCAGGGCCTCACCGGTGGGTGGTACGAAGCGGTCCTGCCGGGGACCGGCCCAACCGGTGAGGATCCCGTCCTCGTAGGACCAGTTGCCTTCGGGGCCGTATGTGCGCAGTGCGAAGGGCAGTTCGGGGAGTTCCACGTCCATCCCGTGAGTGTGGCACCTCTGTGCGGGCGATGCGGGCCTGGGGTGTCGAGCCCCTAGCGCTCGAGGCGGCCGTCGTAGCGGCGCGGCAGGCCGAGCGGGTTGTCGTCGCGCAGCTCCGGCGGAAGGATCGCCTCGGGCGCGCCCTGGTACGCCACCGGCCGCATCCAGCGCTCGATCGCCGTGCCGCCCACGGAGGTCGACGTCGACGTGGTCGCCGGGTACGGGCCGCCGTGGTGCTGGGCGGGGGCGACCGCGACACCGGTCGGCCAGCCGTTGACGAGGACCCGGCCCGCGAGCGGGGTCAGCTCGGCCAGGAGCTCCGCGCCCCGGCCCTCGCCCGCCGCCTCCTCGGCCGAGAGGTGGACCGTCGCCGTCAGGTTGCCGGGCAGCCGGGACAGCACCGACTGCACCTCGGCCTCGTCCTCGTAGCGGGCCACGACCGTGACCGGCCCGAAGCACTCCTCCAGCAGCAGGTCGTACGCCCCCTCGGCGGCCAGCTTGTCCGCCGCCACCGTCAGGAAGCCCGCGCTCACCGTGTGGTCGCCGCCCGCGCCCGGGGTCACCGGCGAGTCCACGTCGGGGAGTTGGGCGCGCTCGGCCACCCCGGCGACGAAGTTGTCGCGCATACGGTGGTCCAGCAGGACCCCCGGGTCGGTGTCGCTGACCGCGTCCGTCAGGGACTTCAGCAGGCGGTCGCCCGACGCGCCGGACGGTGCGAGCACCAGGCCGGGCTTCACGCAGAACTGCCCGACGCCCAGCGTCATCGACCCGGCGAGCCCGGTGCCGATGGCCTCCGCGCGCTCGGCCGCCGCGGCCTCGGTGACCACGACGGGGTTCAGCGAGCCCAGCTCGCCGTGGAAGGGGATCGGGTTCGGGCGCGCGGCGGCGGCGTCGAACAGCGCCCGGCCGCCCTTGACGGAACCGGTGAAGCCGGCGGCGGCGACCAGCGGGTGCCGGACCAGCTCGACGCCCGCCTCGAAGCCGTGCACCAGGCCGACGACACCCTCGGGGATGCCGTGCGCGGCGGCGGCCCGGCGCAGCACCTTGGCGACCAGCTCGGACAGGGCCGGGTGGTCGGGGTGGGCCTTGACCACGACCGGGCACCCGGCGCCCAGCGCGCTCGCGGTGTCGCCGCCGGCGACGGAGAAGGCGAAGGGGAAGTTGGAGGCGGAGTAGACGGCGACGACGCCCAGCGGCACCTTGTAGCGGCGCAGGTCCGGGATCGGCGGGGTCGCGGTGTCGTCCGGGTGGTTGATGATCACGTCGAGGAAGGCGCCCTCCTCGACGATGTCCGCGAACGCCCTCAGCTGGTAGCAGGTGCGGGCGAGTTCGCCGGTGAGCCGGACCGGGCCGAGCGCGGTCTCGGCGTCGGCGGTCTCCACGAGCCAGTCCTTGGCGGCCTCGAGCTGCTCGGCGGCGGTGCGCAGGAAGGCCGAGCGGACCGCGCGGTCGGCGAGGGAGTTCCGGCTCGCGTGGGCGGCACGGACGGCGGCGTCCACCTCCTGGGCTGTGGCCTCCACCGCAACCTGTTCACGCTGCTTCCCGGTTCGGGGGTCGACACTCCAGACTGGTGCTGCTGCCACCGCGGTCCCTCCACGTATTGCTGGGTCATTCACCAGGGTCGTTCGATATGCTGAACGCTGTCTCTGATGATGAATATGCTGTTGGAGACTATTTCCCGTCCAACGAAGGGGTCAAGGGCGATGTCGGCAGTCGAGACAGGCGGCGGGGCGCAGGTCAAGTCCGCGGTGCGGACCGTTGAATTGCTGGAGTACTTCGCCGGTCGCCCCGGCATGCACTCGCTCGCCTCGGTCCAGGAGGCCGTCGGGTACCCCAAGTCCAGCCTGTACATGCTGTTGCGCACGCTGGTGGAGCTCGGCTGGGTGGAGACCGACGCGACGGGCACGCGGTACGGCATCGGGGTGCGGGCGCTGCTGGTCGGCACGTCGTACATCGACGGCGACGAGGTGGTCGCGGCGGCGCGGCCGACGCTGGACCGGCTCTCGGACGACACCACCGAGACGATCCACCTGGCGCGCCTGGACGGCACGAACGTCGTGTACCTGGCCACCCGCCAGTCGCAGCACTATCTGCGCCCGTTCACCCGGGTCGGGCGCCGGCTGCCCGCGCACTCCACCTCGCTGGGCAAGGCGCTGCTGAGCACGTACACCGACGAGCAGGTGCGCAAGCTGCTCCCGGAGACGCTGCCGGCCCTCACCGAGAACACCATCACCGACCGGGAGAAGCTCATCGAGGAGCTGCACCAGGTCCGTGAGCAGGGCTTCGCGGTGGACCGCGAGGAGAACACGCTGGGGCTGCGCTGCTTCGGCGTGGCGATCCCGTACCGCACCCCGGCGCGGGACGCGATCAGCTGCTCGGTGCCGGTGGCCCGGCTGACCCCGGCGCACGAGCAGATGGTGAAGGACGCCCTGTTCGACGCCCGCGACCGGCTGACCCTGGCGACCCGGAGGCTCTGACCGCATGGACGTCGTACTGCGCGAAGTGCACGACAGCGATCTGCCGGTCTTCTTCCGGCAGATGAACGACCCCGAGGCGGCCCACATGGCCGCGTTCACGTCCGAGGATCCGTCCGACTGGGACGCCTTCCAGTCCCTGTGGAAAGGGATCCGCTCCTCGGACGCCCTCGCGCGGACGGTCCTGGCCGACGGTGACGTGGTCGGCAGCGCGAGCGTGTACGGGGAGCCGGGCGAGCGCGAGGTCACCTACTGGGTGGACCGCGCGTACTGGGGGCGGGGAATCGCCACGGCCGCGCTGCGGGAGCTGCTGGCCGAGGTGCGCGATCGCCCGCTGTACGCGCGCGCGGCGGCGGACAACGCCGGGTCGCGGCGGGTGCTGGAGAAGTGCGGCTTCAAGGTCACGGCGCAGGCGTCGGGGTTCGCGAACGCGCGGGGCTGCGAGATCGACGAAGTGGTGCTGACCCTGGACGGATGAGCTCCGGGCGCGCCGCTCTCCACCCACAGGCGGAGCCGGATCGTCGCCGGGCAGGACGCGGACCCGGCCTCCGTACGCGACCGTGGCCCCATGGTGCAGGGGAAGCGGTCCGGGTGAGGGGGTTCGCCCGGGTGCTGTTCGGGCGGCGGGCGCGGCTGCGGTGGGTCCATCTGATCCTCGGCGGCGCGCTCGCCATGCCGTACGTCCTGCTCGGCGCGACCGCCGTCGGCCCGGCCACCGGCTCGCAGGACGTCTTCTCGGACTTCCGCCTCCAACTCCTGTCCTTCGCCGTGGGGTTGCCCCTGGCCGCCGTCACCTCCCTGTTCCCGCTGACGCGTCCGCTGGAGGCGAGCGCCGTGCGGTGGCTGTGCGGGGTGGACGCGGACCGTCTCTTCTACGGCCCCGCCCGCAGCCGAGCGGCCAAGGGGCGCACGGCGGCCTGGTTCACGCTGCACCTGGGGTGCGGCGGGGTGATCGCCGGGATGTCGCTGGCCGTGCCGCCCTTCGCGGCCGTGCTCATCGCGCTGCCGCTTCTCGCGTGGCTGGGCGACGGCACGCTCGGCCTGCCCGAACTCCTCGGCCGCCCCTGGGCGTTGGCCCTTTCGCCCGTCGCGGGCGCCGCCTGTCTGGTCGCACTCGCGGGCTGCGCGGCCGCCGCCGGCGCCCTCCTCGCACATTGGGCGCCGCGCCTGCTCGGGCCGAGCCCGGAGGACCGGCTCGCGGCCGCCGAGGCCCGGGCCGCCGACCTCGCCGTCCGCAACCGGCTGGCGCGCGAGCTGCACGACTCCGTCGGCCACGCGCTCAGCGCCGTCACCCTCCAGGCGGGCGCGGCGCGGCGCGTCCTCGGCAGCGACCCGGAGTTCGTCCGCGAGGCGCTCACCGCGATCGAGGACACCGCCCGCCGCACGGTCGGCGAACTCGACGCGGTGCTGGGCGTGTTGCGTGACGGCGACTTTCCCGGCACGGGCCCGGCGCCCACCCTCGCCGCGGACCTGGACGGCCTCCTGCGCCGCGTCCGCGCCGGCGGACTGCGGGTGACCGCCACCGTCACCACGGACTGCGCGGCACTGCCGTCCGTCCTGTCCCGCGAGGCCTACCGCATCGTCCAGGAGGGCCTGAGCAACGCCCTCAGGCACACCGGCGGCGAGGCGCGCGTGGCACTGCGGATCACGGAGGCCGACGGCCACCTGGACATCACCGTCGACAACCCGCTCGGCACCCCCGCGCCCTGCCGCCCCGGCGGCGGCCACGGGCTGCGCGGCATCGCGGACCGGACCCGGCTGCTGGCCGGCACGGCAGAGGCCGGCCCGGCACAGGGCGGCACCTGGCGCCTGCGCGCACGTCTGCCCCTGAAGGGGCCCGTACGACCGAAGGGACCCGTATGACCAGCTCCCCCGTCCGTGTCGTCCTCGCCGACGACGAGCGCATGGTGCGCACCGCGCTGCGGGCCATCCTGTCCGCCGAGCCGGATCTGGAGGTGGTCGGCGAGGCGGCGACCGGGGCCGAGGCGGTGGCGGTCGTGCGGGAGGTGCGGCCCGACGTCGTGCTGATGGACGTCCGGATGCCCGGGATCGACGGGATCCGCGCCACCGAGCGGATCCTCGGCACCCTCGACGGGCCGCCGCGGATCGTCGTCGTGACGACGTTCGAGAACGACTCCTACGTGTACGACGCGCTGCGCGCGGGGGCCGCCGGCTTCCTGCTCAAGCGGGCCGACGCCGACGCGCTCGTGCAGGCCGTACGGCTCGTCGCCCGCAGCGACAGCCTGCTGTTCCCGTCGGCGGTGCGAGCGCTGGCCGAGGAGCACGCGCGTGTGTTCGCCGCGCCGCCGCCCTGGGCGGCGAAGCTCACCGGCCGGGAGAGCGAGGTGCTGCGGCACATGGCGGACGGGCTGACCAACGCGGAGATCGCGCGCCGCATGGGGGTCGGTCCCGCCACCGTGAAGTCGCACGTCGCGGCGGTGCTGGCGAAGACCGGCACCCGGGACCGCACCCAGGCGGTGATCGCGGCCTACGAGACCGGCTTCATGAGCAGCCGATGAGAAATCGGGTCGGAAGGGAACGATCCGCTCGGTTCCGCTCGTCATCCAGAGCGGGATGAACAAGACGATCAGGCGGGCCTCCGTCTTCACACTGCTGCTCGTGATCGCCCTGCTGGCCAGGGCGACCTGGGTGCAGTTCTACGGCGCCAAGGCCCTCGCGGACGACAAGAACAACCGGCGCAACGCGATCAAGACGTACGCGGAGCCGCTCGGGAACATCATCGTGGGCGGCCGGTCGGTGACCGGTTCGGCGCCGACGAAGAACGGCGACCTGAAGTACAAGCGCACGTACAAGGACGGAAAGCTGTACGCGGCGGTGACGGGCTACGCCTCGCAGGCCTACGCCCCGACCCAGCTCGAGGGCATCTACCAGGATCTGCTCGACGGCACGGACACCCGCCTGAGCACGCTGATGGACACAATCACCGGCAAGCGCGCCGACCCGGGCGACGTGGTCACGACGATCGACCCGGACGTGCAGAAGGCGGCCTACGACGCGCTCGGCGAGAAGAAGGGCGCGGCCGTCGCGATCGACCCGAAGACCGGAAAGATCCTCGCGGTCGTGTCCACTCCGTCGTACGACCCCTCGACCCTGACCGACGCCAACACCGCGGGCACCGCCTGGAAGAAGCTCAACACCGACCAGGACAAGCCGCTGACCAACCGCGCGCTGCGCCAGCCGCTCCCGCCAGGCTCGACGTTCAAACTGGTCGTCGCGGCCGCCGCGCTGGAGGACGGGCTGTACTCCACGGTCGACCAGAAGACCAAGAGTCCGGACCCGTACACCCTGCCCGGCACCACCAAGGACCTGTCCAACGAGAACCCGAGCGCACCCTGCGAGAACGCCTCGATCCGCACCGCGCTGCAGTACTCCTGCAACAACGTCTTCGCGAAGATGGCCGTCGACCTCGGCCAGGACAAGGTGCGGGCGATGGCGGAGAAGTTCGGCTTCAACGACACGAAGCAGGACGTGCCGGTGCGCGCCTACACCAGCGTCTACCCCTCGGACATGGACCGCTCCTCCACCGCCCTGACCGGCATCGGCCAGTACGACGTGACGGCGACCCCGCTCCAGATGGCCATGGTGTCCGCGGCCATCGCCAACGGCGGCAAGCTGCTCTCGCCGCACATGGTCTCCCAGATCACCGACAGCGGCGGCGACGTCCTGAAGAACTACGACGACGGCACGAGCACGAAGCAGATCGTCAGCTCCTCGACCGCCGGGCAGCTCCGGTCGGCGATGCAGACGGTCGTGGAGGACGGCACGGGCACCAACGCGCAGATCTCGGGCGTGACCGTGGGCGGCAAGACCGGCACGGCCCAGCACGGCGAGAAGAACAGCAAGACGCCGTACGCCTGGTTCACCTCCTACGGCAAGGCGGGCGGCAAGGAGGTCGCGGTGGCCGTCGTCGTCGAGCAGTCGGACGCGGCACGCTCGGAGGTCAGCGGAAACGGGCTGGCCGCCCCCGTGGCCAAGGCCGTGATGGAGGCGGCGCTGAAGAACTGAGCGGCCCGGACGCCTACTTCACGCCGAGGATCTGCTCCACCGGATCGATCGCGAAGTACACCAGGAACAGCACCGACACGCCCCACAGCAGCCAGTGCACCTCCTTGGCCTTGCCGAGGACCGACTTGATGACGACGTAGGCGAGGAAGCCGGCGCCGATGCCGTCCGTGATCGAGTAGGTGAACGGCATCGTGGCGATCGTCAGGAACGCCGGGATGGCGATCTCGTAGCGGTCCCAGTCGATGTGCTTGACGTGGGTCATCATCAGGAAGCCGACCGCGATCAGCGCGGGCGCGGCGGCCTGCAGCGGGACGATCGTCAGCAGCGGGGTGAGGAACAGCGCGAGCCCGAAGAGGCCGCCCGTGATCAGGTTGGCGAACCCGGTGCGGGCGCCCTCGCCGACGCCGGCCGCGGACTCGATGTAGGCGGTGTTGGAGGAGGCCGAGCCCAGACCGCCGGCCACGGCCGCCGCGCCGTCGATGAACAGCACGCGGCCGATGCCCGGCACCTGCCCCTGGTCGTCGAGCAGTCCGGCCTCGGCGCTGATGCCGACGATGGTGCCCATGGCATCGAAGAAGTCCGACAGGATCAGGGTGAACACCAGCAGGACCGCGGTGAGGACACCGGCCTTCGCGAAGCCGCCGAACAGGCTGAAGTGACCGATGAGCCCGAAGTCGGGCGTCGAGACGATCTTGTCGGGCACGTGCGGGGTGGTCAGGCCCCAGCTCTTGATGTCCGCGATCGCGTCGATGACGATCGCGACGACCGTCATCGTCACGATGCTGATCAGGATCGCGCCCTTCACCTTGCGTGCGAGCAGCGCGATGGTGAGCAGCACGCCGACGCAGAAGACCAGCACGGGCCAGCCGGTGAGCCGCCCGACGGCGCCCAGCTGCACCGGCACGGTGGTGTCGGCGGCGTCCGGGATACGGCTGACGAACCCGGCGTCGACGAAGCCGATGAAGGCGATGAACAGGCCGATGCCGACACCGATGGCCTGCTTGAGCTGCTGCGGGATGGCGTCCATGATCGCCTTACGCAGCCCGGTGACCACCAGGACGCAGATCACGATGCCCTCGATGACGACCAGGCCCATCGCGTCGGACCAGCTCATGATCGGGGCGAGCTGGAAGGCGACGACGGCGTTGAGGCCGAGGCCCGCCGCGATGGCGAGCGGCAGATTGCCGCCGACGCCCATGATCACCGTCATCACGCAGGCCACCAGGGCGGTGGTGGTGACGAGTTGGCCGGTGTCGAGGGTGTGGCCGAACTTGTCCTTCGCGCTGCCCAGGATGATGGGATTCAGGACAAGGATGTAGGCCATCGTGAAGAACGTGGCGAAGCCGCCGCGTATCTCCCGGCCGAAGGACGATCCCCGCTCGGAGATCCTGAAGTACCGGTCGACGCCGTTCGCCGCTGGTGGTGAGGCACTTGGCCGGTCGGCCGTCGTCTCGGTGTCGGTCATGGCGGATGCTCCTCGTCGCCGGGCGGATCAGTGTGCGGATGCTGGCTGGATTGTTCCCCCCTTGAACAGGTTTCAGGTTTTCCCCGTGTTACGGAATGTCATCTCCATGACATACGCAGGGAGGTCCGTCCCGTGGGCACTGTCGTCGACGACGCGGCCTCCGTGGAGTTCCACGCCTTCTTCGAGCGCCACTACGCCGAACTGTCCCGCATCGCTCATCTGCTGACCGGCGAGGCGGACGCCGCCGACGATCTCGCGGCCGACGCGCTGCTCGCACTGTGGCACCGCTGGGACCGGGTGCGCACGGCCGACCACCCCGTCGCCTACGCCCGCGGAGTCGTCGCCAACCTGGCCCGCACCCGCATCCGCAGCGCGGTGCGCGAGCGCCGGCGGATCTCGCTGTTCTGGTCGCAGCGCGAGGAGAGGACCGAGAACCCCGACATCGCGGGCGTCGTCGACGTGCAGGAGGCCCTGCGCAGGCTGCCGTTCAGAAAGCGGGCGTGCGTGGTGCTGCGGCACGCCTTCGACCTTTCGGAGAAGGACACCGCCCTCGCGCTGGGAGTCTCCGTCGGAACGGTGAAGTCCCAGACGTCCAAGGGGATGGCCGAGTTGCAGCGGCTGCTGGGCGCGCAGGGCGAGCCCCAGAAGGTGCACGCGGCGATGGCGCCCGGCGGGCGGACCGATGGAGCGGACCGATGAGGCGGCAGGACGTGCACGCCGAACTGCGCGCCCGGCTGCACGAGGCGGGCGAGGCGCACGAGCCGGACCGGGACGCGATGCTGGCCCGGATCGAGCGGGGCATGAGCGGGAACGGCCGCGCCGGCCAGCGGGAGACGCGTGCGCCGCTGTGGGGCTGGGCCCGGGTGGCGGGTGCCACGGCCGCGGTCGCGGGGATGCTCGCGGCCGGCGGCTACGCGGTGGCGTCCGCGGTGAAGGACGACACTCCCCCGCAGCGGCAGACGGTCGCGGTCTCCCCGACGCCCACGCCGTCATCGCAGGCGACGAGACGCGCGCCCGCACCGCCGGTGGACCCGGCGCCGACGCCGACGTCCTCGGCGGGCACGTCGCCGAAGGCCCACGACGGCGCGAGCGGCACCCCCTCGGCCAAGCCCCCCGCCTCCGCGCCGCCGTCCGCCGACGCGGCGACGGACGGCCCGCTGTGGTCGGACGGCTCGGTGGACCCGCACAGCAACGACTTCTGGGCGCAGAGCGACCTCACCCTGCGGACCGGCGGGCAACTCACCGCGCTCACCGTACGGTTGAGGATCGCGCAGACCGGCGGTGTCAGCTCGGCCGGCGCCTGGCGCTCCCTGCCCGAGCAGGACTTCGACCTCACGATCGGCGAGCGCGACGGCTTCCTCGTCTACACCTGGGTGCTCAGGAAGGGCCGTACGGTTCCCCAGGGCGAGTGGGTGTTCGCCGGGCAGTACGACCACCGGCGGGGCGGCCGGGACGCCGGGGACGACGGCTACACCGTCACGGCCACGGCGGACGGCGCGCGGCGCACGGTGGGCGGCGGCTTCGCGGGCGGCTCGTAAAAAATGTTGCGGGGCCCGGCAACCGTTTCCCCGGCAGCGGCGACTTAGAAGCACATGGACCTGTCGGCCTGAGCCCCCCTCGGCCGGCAGCCGCCGATCGAGCCCCCCTCGTCGGCGACAGAGCGCCCCCGCCGGTCGAGACCGGCGGGGGCGCTTCGCGGTCCTGGGGGCGCGGGACGCTCGCCGACCGGCTGTGGTTCGCCGCGGAGGGTACCCTTCAGCCCGTCGGGCCGGCCCTCGAGCCGGTCCGCCCCCCGCGCGGGCTCAGCCGACGAAGTACGTCGGGTTCGGCAGCTTGTACTTCTGGTCGGCGTAGCCGCCGTCGAGGTCCGAGTACTGGTCGCCGAAGTTGGCGATGATCTCGTACCCGAGGTCCTGCTCGATGTGCTTGCGGGTGCCGGACTTGTACTGCACGGTCGTGCAGGTCCAGGTGCCCGGGGTGGCGCACGCGCTCAGGTACGACGGCGGGTTGGCCGCGTCCTTGAGGAACATGTGGCCGGCGTCGAGGTTGACGTCCGCGCCGATCTTCTTCAGGTTCAGCACGGCGGCCGTGCGCTGCGCCTCGCTGAGGCCCGAGTTGTAGAAGACCTCGACCCCCTTCTTCTGGGCGTACTGCACGAGTTCGGGGCTGCCGAAGACCTCCGGCCGGTCGGCCTTGTTCACGTACGCGGCCCAAGTGGCCGAGTTGTACGTGTAGTTGTACCGCTTCTCGTAGTCGAGGCTGAGCAGCAGCGTGTCGTCGATGTCGAATACGACCGCGGGCTTCTCGCCGTGGTGGTGGGCCTTGCGCGCCGCCTTGTCGATGTACTGCCTGGCGGCGGAGTCGATACGCGCCAGGTCCTTGGCGTACGGACTGGTCGGCGACGCCTGGTACACGCCGTCGGCGTCCGCCGCCGTGCCGTAGTAGGTGTCGATGTCCTTCACCAGGAGCCCGATGTTGTAGGGCTCGTGGGTGGAGTTGGCCGTGGACTGTCCGGCCGTGGCCGCACCGGCGCCGTAGAGAGCGCCGCCGGCGAGGGCACACGCTGCGGCGATCGCCGCGATACGCAGTGGCTTATGCATGACAGGTTTCTACGCGCGTCATGCTGCTGGGCGCGAGACCGTTGCCCGATCGATATCTCCATGTCGGGTAAAAAACGGGTCAAGCGCCCCGGAGCGGACAGTTCCGGTTCAGTTCATCGTCGCGCCGATGGTGGTGCTGCCCGTCGTCAGGAACGTGGTCGTGGGCAGCGTGCCGCTCGAGCCGCGCGCGTTGTATGTGCTGCTCGCGTCCGTCGACTTGAAGGCCGGCGTCGCGATCCCGGAGTCCCAGTTGTTGCCGGCCGAGGTGACCGAGGAGCCCTTGCTGACCGAGCCGCTGCCGTTGCCGACGGCGAGGTTCTTGCCGAGCCTGGCGGAGCTGGTGGCGAAGTAGTGGCCCCAGCTGCCATTGGCGTAGGCCGTGGTGCGGTTGATGGCGATCGCGCCGGTGTTGGAGTTCTCGGTGAAGCCGTTGCCCGCGTTGCCCCAGGCCGCCGAGTTGTTGACGACGTGCGCCACCACCTCGCCGTCCCCGCCGAGTTTGTAGCCGTTGCCGTCGCCCGCGAAGGCCGGGTCGGACCAGCGGTTGACGCCGTTTCCGAAGGACCAGGTGTGCTCGACGGTGACCGGCGAGGAGAAGGACCAGAAGTCGATGCCGTCGTCGGAGTTGTTGTAGAGCCGGGCGCCGGTGACCAGGTTGCCGCTGCCCGAACCGAACTTGACGGCGATCCCGTCGGCGTTCTCGCCGTGCTCGGCGGCGTCGTAGTTGCCGTAGGAGTCGATGTTCTTGACCGTGTTGTTCACGGTGCCGTCCCCGGTGAGCGTGAAGCCGGAGTCGCCGCCGTCGACGGTCTTGATGTTGTTCCAGTTGGTGCCGGTGCAGGACTGGCAGACGACCGCGCTGTCCGGGGAGTTCTGGAAGGTCATGTCGGAGACGTTCCAGTAGTCGGCGGTCAGCTTGAAGATCCAGTCGCCGGCGGGGAGGTTCGAGCCGTCGATCTTCACCGTCTCGGAGCCGTACACGGTGAGCGTGATCGGCGACGACGAGGTGCCGTTGGCCGTGGACTGCAGCGTGGCCGTCGGGTAGTAGGTGCCGCCGCGGACCTGGATGACGGTGCCTGCCGTGGCGTTCTTGACGGCGTTGGTCAGGTCGGTCGCGTTGCTGACGACCACGGTGGCGGCCTGGGCCGAGGTGGGTAATGCGGCCAGGCCGGCGCCCGCGGTGAGAACGGCGAGGGCGGTGAGGGCGGTCCTGATGCGTCGCATGGGGGCACAAGTCCCTTTCTTCGTAGGGGAGTTCACAGGACGGCGTCGAGCCGGGCGAAGACCTCGTCCTGCCTGGGCCGGGTGAAGACATGGCCGATTCCGGAGGAAGTCCTGCTCGGGCAGCGGTCCGTCCACGACCGCCGCGCCCACCGGTTCACGGGAGTTCATACGGCCTCCAGTCCCGGAGGTACGCGCGCGGGGTGTGCGCCGTCGCCTCCTGGGCGCTCAGCTGCGGCCGGTTCTCCGGCACGGAGATCACCGCGCCCGGGCCCGAGTTGCGGTACTCGCGAAAGCGCATGGACTGCCAGGGATAGGCGTCGCGCATATTGGTGTACAGCGCGGCCGCGTCGATGCCGGGCCCGATCCAGGTGTCGCGGACGACCAGGGAAGGCCAGTCCGGCGTCTCGTACGAGGGCACCCAGGGGCGGGCCAGTTCGTACGCCCCGTCCTCGGCGCCGGAGGTGACGCGGGAGCGTACGGCGAGGATGCCGTGCGGGTTGGCGCGGGCGGTGGAGGGGGCGAAGACCATGCCCTTGGGGGTGAAGTCCACGTCCCGCTGGAGGGTGTGGAAGCGGCACTGCTCGAACACCGCGGTCGCCCGCCCGAAGACGAAGTCGACGTCGCCCTCGATGTGGCAGTGGCGGAAGTACTGGCGGTCGAAGGTGTCGAGCGCGGTCGTGTCGGCGAAGAGGGTGTCCTGGTGGGCCGGCAGCCGGACGTTCTCGAAGCGGGTGCGGTCGCCGCGGACGTAGGCGGCCACGGCCTGGGTGCCGGTGATGTCCGGATGGTCGGCCCGCAGCCAGTCGTTGGCCAGGGTCAGGTCGCGGACGGTCAGCCCGGGCGCCGCGGAGGTGAAGGTGGCGGAGCCCGCGGTGCCGTAGGTGGTTCCGTCGGGCTTGACCGTGCCGTTGGCGCGGGCGAAGACGATGACGGTGGCGCGCGGGTCGCGACCGGCGCCTCGGATCGTCAACTCGGCTTTGTCCGCGGGCACGTCGACCACCTCGCGGTACGTCCCCGGGTGCACGACGATCGTCGTGCCGGGTCCGTCGGCCGCGTCCACGGCCGCCTGTACGGAGTCGCCGGGGCGGACGTGCAGGACCTGGCGGGCGCCGGCGGACGCGGACCCGGCGCCGAGCGCGGTCAGCCCTGCCGTGAGTCCCGCCAGGACGGTGCGGCGGCGCATGTCAGCAAGTCTCCTTCCACGGTGTCCAGTCGCCGAGGTAGGAGGTGCGGGTCGCCGACTCGGCCTGTTCGGCGGTGAGTTGGGGCCTGTTCCCGGGGACGGAGATCACGGCGCCGGGTCCGGTGTTGCGGTACTCCGCGAAGCGCTGGTCCTGCCACGGATAGGCGTCCGACATGTTGGTGTACGGAGCGGTCGCGTCGATGCCGGCGCTCAGGCGGGTGTCGCGGACGACGAGGCCCGGGCGGGCCGTGGTGTCGGAGCTGGGCACCCAGGGGCGGGCCAGCTTGTAGGCCGCGTCCGGGGCCTCGCTGCTCACGCCGCTCCGCGTCACCAGGTAGCCACGCGGGTTGGCGCCCGCCGTGGAGGGCGCGAAGACGAAGCCGTACGGGGCGGCGGCCAGGTCGGTGCGGTTCAGGGTGCGGAAGTGGCACTGCTCGTAGACCGCGGTCGCGCGCCCGAAGACGAAGTCGACGTCGCCCTCGGCGTAGCAGTGGGCGTAGTACTGGCGGGCGAAGGTGCCGAGCGCCATGGAGTCGGCGTACAGGGTGTCCTGATGGCCGAGGAAGCGGCAGTGGGTGAAGGCGCTGCGGTCGCCCTGCACCTTGACCGCCACCGCCTGCGTCCCGCCGATGTCGGGGTGGTCGGCGCGCAGCCAGTCGTTGGCGAAGGTGATCCAGCGGGCCGTGAAGCCGTCCGCCTGCACGGTGGTGGTGGCGGATCCGGTGGTGCCGTAGGTGCCGCCGCCGGGCTTGGCGGTGCCCGCCGCGCGGTCGAACACGATCACGACGTCGCGGGGGTCCTCCGAGGCGCCGATCCAGGTCGCCTCGGTACGGCTGGCGTCGAGCACGACCGTCTCCCGGTAGATGCCGGGCGCGAGGACCAGGGTCCAGCCGCTGCCGGCCGCCGCGGTGACGGCGGCCTGCACGGTGGTGAAGTCGCCGCGCGCGTGCGGGTCGACGTAGAGCGTCGTGGGGGTGAGGCGGCGCTCCGGGGTGCCGAAGCGGCCGAAGGGGCGGGGTTCGCCGGCGGCGTGCGCGGGGACGGACGCGAGGCCGAGCGCGGCGGCCGCCCCGGCACTCGCCAGCAGGAAACCCCGTCTGGACAGCGGTGGTCGGGGGTGGGGCGAGGGCATGCGGGTGCTCCTTCGCGAGGTGACTGGGGTCAGGGCGGCCGGGGCGACGGAGCACCCCGGCCGGTGTGTCAGCGCAGCTTGCCCGCGCCCGCGCGGTGGTCGACGATCCCGGGGACGGCCTTCACCGGGTCGATCTCGGTGCGCAGCGTGGGCGTCCAGCCCGCGCCCGAGCGCAGGACCTCCGTGGGCACTTCGGCGTTGTGGACGGCGATCAGATCGGTCGGCACGCCGTTGACGTAGTTGTCGTCGGCGGTCAGCGGCGAGTCGTTCCACCGCTTGAGGACCGTCCCGGCGCCGATCCCGGCCGGCAGCGTGAACGCGTTGTGCTGCGCGACGAGTTGGGACTCCATGCCGACGCCGTAGCTGTAGCCGTAGCCGTCCTTCGCCACGAAGTGGTTGTTGTAGGAGTCGACCTGCCCGAAG
This sequence comes from Streptomyces sp. NPDC048419, assembly GCF_043200415.1. NCBI lineage: Bacteria > Bacillati > Actinomycetota > Actinomycetes > Kitasatosporales > Streptomycetaceae > Streptomyces > Streptomyces sp. NPDC048419. Next base: position 112,143 of record NZ_JBICXT010000012.1, read on the forward strand.
CGCACGCGCGGCGCCCGCTCCACCAGGTTCGAGAACAGGTTGTGGTGGAAGGTGACCTTGAGGTGGCCGCGGTCGACAGCGGCCGTGGAGGCGCTGTCGCTGTTGCCGATCAGGATCGTCTTGTCGTGGTCCGCGAAGACGTTCCAGGAGGCCGTGACGTAGTCGGCGCCCTTGACGATGTCGAGTTCGCCGTCGTGCTGCTCGTAGATGCGCCCGTAGTAGGACGGCAGCGTGCTGTCGGGGTGGTCGCCGTCGGTGAACGTGTCGTGGTCCATCCACACGTGTGTGGAGCCGTAGACGACCGCGCTGTCGTACTCGGAGTTCCAGTTGCCGTCTGCGGTGTCGGTGGGGTCCCACTGCGGGAAGCAGTCGAGGGGGCTCTCGAAGGTCAGGTTGCGGACGATGACGTTGTCGACGTCCTTGATCTGCAGGCTCGCCCCGTTGAAGCCGGCGTTCCTGCCGACGCCGACGATGGTGGTGTTGGCGGGGACGGACGCCTTGATGTAGGCGTCCTGGTTGACGGCGGAGGCACGGCGCAGGCCCTCGGGGCTGTCGTCGGGCTCGGCGTCCAGGTTCTTGTCGTGGCCCCACACGGCGGGGTCGTACTTCGCGAGATAGGCGTCGAAGTCGTAGCCCGGTACCTGGAACGAGGCGCAGCTCGGCCCGTCGGCGTCGATGGTCCCCTTCACCTTGATGATCTTCGGTGCGCTGCCGCCGTCGGCGAGGGCGGCCTTGAAGCCGTCCCAGTCGGTGACGGTGTAGACGTGCGCGGCGTGGGCGGCAGCGCCGCCGGTGGTGCCGGTGCCGTGGGAGCCCCAGCCGTCGTTCGCGCCCAGCACCTGCCGGGCGGCGTCGCGGGGCCGGGGGTGCGCGGCGGCCGTCCCCGTGACGCCGAGCACGAGGGCGGTGCAGCCCACGATCGACGCTATGACGCGTCCATGACATATCTGTGTACGCACTGTGCGGCTCTCCTTGGTTACGCGACCGGGGCGCCGGTCGCCTCGGGCCAGGTGATCCAGGACGTCGGAATGTCGTCGTGCAGCCGGACGACGTCCCGCGGCGCGAGCACCCGGGTGCGCAGCAACTCCCGCGCCACGAGCCGCGCCACGGCGATCGCGCCCGGCGGATTGAAGTGCGTGTTGTCCTGCTCGGTGGCGGTCCAGTTGAAGTAGACCTTCGTCTCCTCGACGCCGAGTTCCTGCCAGAGCGCCAGCGACAGGGCCTCGATGTCGAGCAGCGTCACCCGCTCCCGCGCCGCGAGCGCACGCATCGCCGCCGGATACTCGCCGTGGGTCGGCACGGCGTTGCCGTCCGCGTCGAACCTGCGGCGCTCGACGGGCGTGGAGAGCACGGGCCGGGCGCCGTGCGCCCGCGCGCCGTCGAGGTACTGCCGCAGGTAGTCCTGGTACGTCGTCCACGGCTCGGTGTAGCGGGCAGGGTCCTCGCTCTTCTCGTCGTTGTGCGCGAACTGGACGAGGAGGAGGTCTCCCGGCCGGATCAGTTCGAGGATCGCGTCCAGCCGGCCCTCGTCGACGAAGCTCTTCGAACTCCGCCCGTTCACCGCGTGGTTGGCGACGACGAGGCCCTTGCGGAGAAAGAACGGGAGCGCCATGCCCCATCCGGTCTCGGGAGCGGCGTCGGCGTATTTCTGGGCGGCGGTGGAGTCGCCGGCGATGTGGAGCGTGCGGTGGCGCTGCGCTGCTCGTGCGGTACCGGCACTCGCGAGGGCGAGAGGAACGGCTGCGGCGACGGCCGCGGTGACCTGTCTTCGGGAAAGGGACAACACCCTGCACCTTTCAGGCTTTTGTCTTGTGTCTTTTGTTTTTCAGGGGCGCGGGGAACTGCGCGACCGGCCACAACCGGCCGGCAGTCCCCCACAACGCAACCACCCGAGATCAGTGGTTCTGCTTCCAATCGGCCTGCGCCTTGTTCAGCTGATCGGCCAGCAGATTCAGAAAGTCCTTCGCGCTCATCTTCCCGAGCAGCACCTTCTGGAAGTTCGGCTCGTTGTCGGCCTTGGAAATGGTGTTCCAGTCCGGCAGGTAGTAGGGCAACTGCACGATCTTGGTGTCGCCCCCGTTCAGCGCGGCGGCGGCCAGCTTCGTGGGCTCCGCCTTCTGGATCCACTCGTCGCCCGCGGCGTCCGTGTTCGCGGGGATCTGCCCGGCGGACTCGTTGAATTTGGAGTTCTCCTCGCGCGAGAGGGCGAACTCGATGAACTTCCAGGCCGCCGCCTTGTTCTTGCTGGACTTGAACAGGCTCAGCCCGTCGACCGGGTTGGAGATCTGCACGCGCGTGCCGTCGGCCTGCGTCGGGTTCGGCAGACCCCGGAACTTCTCCGCGCCCAGCGCCTTGAGATGGTCCTGGTACGAACCGAGGTTGTGGCTCAGCATTCCGATGGTGCCGCTGTCCCACTGGGCGACCATCTTGGTGAAGTCGTTGTTGACGTCGGCGGACGGGGTGTCCTTCTTGTAGAGCGCGACGTACTTCTGCAACGCGGCCACGTTCTTGGGGTCGTTGACCGTCGTCCTGTCGCCGTTCCAGAACGACGCGATCCCGCTCTGGCTGTACGCCGCGTCCAGCGCCGGGGCGATCGAGCCCTCACCGCCGCGAATGGTGAACCCGAACTCGTTCTTGCCCTCGTTCGTGAGCTTGTCGGCGGCCGTGTAGAACTTGGCCCACGTCGTCGGCGCGTCCAGGCCGGCCTTCTTGAACAGGTCGGTGCGGTACCACAGGGTGCCGTTGTTGGACGACGTCGGGATCTGGTAGAGCTGGTCGCCGCCGCCCGCGGCCTTGCTGCTGTCCACCAGGTTCTGGTTGAGCTTGTTCTTCAGCGGGCTCTTGGCCAGCCGGCTGTCCAGCGGCTCCAGCGCGCCCTGTACCCCGACCTCGGCGAGCATCGCGGTGCCCACGCCGCCGACGTCCGGCAGTCCGCCGCCCTGGATGGCGGTGTCGTACTTGGACTGGGCGCTCGCGGCGGGAATGCCGACGTAGTTGACCTTGATGTCCGGGTTCTTCTTCTCGAAGTCGGCGATGATCTCCTTCCAGATGTCGGTGCGGACACCGCCGTTGTTGTCCCAGAAGGTGATCTGGCCCTTGCCGGAGCCCTCGTTGCCCTTGTCGCCCGCGCTTCCGCTGCCGTCGTCGCCGCAGGCGGTGGCGGTCAGCGCGAGCACGGAGCCCAGGGCGACGGCGACGGCCGCGCGCCTGCTTCTGCGGATGCTGCTCTTCATTGGTCGGCTCTCTTCTTATGGACGGACGGACATGCGAAGTCGTGGGGGGTGCGCCGTTACAGGGAGTTGATCCTGAAGTGCGTGAAGGTTGCCGCGCCCGCGTGACCGGTCCCGACGGGCGCGAGCGCGAACAGGCCGAGCAGGGCGCCGACCCAGCGCCAGGGGGTGGCGGCGAAGACCGGGCCGGAGGCGCGCGGGCCGTCCCCGACGTCGTAGGAGAATCGGCAGCGGGCGCCGGATCCGATCTCGATCCGCAGCCGTACACGTCCCTGAGGGGCGAGCCGTGCGGGGGCGGCGTCCCGTTCCTTCTCGGCGGCCGCCTCGGCGAACCGGTGCACGAGATGGACCGTCCCGTCGGTCCCCCGCTGCAACCCGATCCAGCCGAACGCGTCGCCCAGCACCGCAAGACCGGCCCGCGTCCCCGGCTCCTCGCCGTGCAGCCTGAGCTCCACCTCGACCGCGGACGGCCTGCCGGGCAGCCGCTGGGTGAGGACGTTCGGGAGCCGGCGCAGGTCGTGTGCGTCCGGCGAGCGGACGCAGGCCAGGCGCAGGCCGTCGCCGGAGTGCTGAGTGGCCCAGCCGGGCTGGGGGTTGGCGGTCCACGACCACTGGCGGCCGAAGCGTCCGCCGGGAAAGTCGTCGTCGGTGGCGGGCGCGGCGGCAGGCTGCGGCGGCAGGTCCGGCCTCTCGTGTACGGCGACGGGGGCGCCGTCGTCCCCGAGCACCGGCCAGCCTCCCCCGGTGTCCCAGCGCATCGGCTGGAGGTGCACGACCCGGCCGTACGCGCCCCGCTGCTGGAAGTGCAGGAACCAGTCCTCGCCGGACGGGGTGCGCACCCAGCCGCCCTGGTGCGGGCCGTTGACGTCGGTGTCCTTCTGCTCCAGTACGGTCCGCTCCTCGTACGGCCCGAAGAAGCCGCGCGAGCGGAAGGCGCCCTGCCAGCCCGTCTCCACTCCCCCGGCGGGGGCGAGGATCCAGAACCAGCCGTCGTGCCGGTAGAGCTTGGGGCCTTCGAGGGTGAACCAGCCGGGGATGCGGTCCCCGTCCACGATCACCTTGCCCTCGTCGAGGAGTCCGGTGCCCTCGGGGTGCATCCGGTGGCCGGTGAGGCGGTTCTTCACGCCGGAGCGGGACTTGGCCCAGGCGTGCACGAGATAGGCCTCGCCGCTCTCCTCGTCCCACAGGGGGCAGGGGTCGATGAGCCCCTTGCCGGCCTTCACCAGGTGCGGGCGGGTCCAAGGGCCCCGTATCTCGGGGGCGTTGACCTGGAAGAGGCCCTGGTCGGGGTCGCCCCAGAAGATCCAGAACCGGTCGTCGTGGTGCCGGATCGAGGGGGCCCAGACCCCGCAGTCGTGGCGCGGGGTGCCGAACTCGCCCGCGGGCTCCAGGTGGTGCAGCGCATGGCCGACCAGGGTCCAGTTGACCAGGTCGCGGGAGTGCAGCAGCGGCAGTCCGGGGGCGCGGCCGAAGCTGGAGGCGGTGAGGTAGAAGTCGTCGCCCACGCGGACCACGTCCGGGTCGGACCAGTCGGCGTTCAGGACCGGATTGGTGTAGCTCGTCACCGGCTCACCGCCTTGCGGACCAGCGCGGCCGCCTCGTCGCGGCTCAGCGGGCCGTCGGCCACGACGGTCACCACGCGCCGTACGACGGTGTCGCCCGGCTCGATCGGCAGCCGTTCGGCGCAAGCCAACGACGAGCCCACGCCCGGGTATTCGGCGGTGCGCACGAACCACGGGTCGTGGCGGGTGGCGTCCGTGGCGCCGGCGAAGACCAGGGTCCAGGTGGCGCCGGCGAGGGCGAGCCAGTCGGCCCGGGCACCGTGCACCCGCTCCTGGCCCTCGTGGTCCGCGGTGAAGACGTGCGGCGCCTCGCGCTCCTTGCGGGCCCGCCAGAAGAAGCCGCCGTAGGCCGCGCCGGGGCGCCCGTTGGTGGCCGGGCTGCCGATGGAGAGCAGTCCGGAGGTCACGTTCGTCAGGGAGAAGGTGAAGTCCAGCGCCCAGGCGGCGTCGGTGAGTTCGCCGGCCGCCACCGTACGGCGCTCGCGCAGCAGCTCCGCGCCCGAGGCCACCCAGCGCAGCTCCTCCACGAAGCCGTCGGGGTCGCGCAGCTGGAAGGAGCTGTGGCGCTGGGCGCCGTGGTTGTCCAGCTCGGTCGGGCCCTGGTCGCGGACGAAGGTGCGTCCGCCCCAGAAGTTGTGCCCCTCGACGTCGGGAACGGCGACACCGACGCCGAGGTGGTGGGTGTGGTCGGCGGGACTCAGCTCGGTGACCGCCGTGCCCGCCAGGGTGGTGACGGGGTGCAGATACGGGCGCGGGGCGAGCCGGGCCGGCAGCTCGGGCCGGGTGACGTAGCGGCCGACCGGGCGGCCCGCGACGCGCAGGACGGGCGAGTCGTTGGTCGTCATCAGGTGCTCACCTCTTTCGGTAGGGCCCAGGTGGCGCCGAGTTCGGAGTAGAGGGCGAGGGTGTCCGCCGAGGCGGCGACGAGGCCGTCGATGCCGGGCACGGTCCGGCGGCCCTCACCGGGGATCAGCTGCCAGGCGCCGTCCGGCAGCGGGGCCGGGTCGGGCGCCCGCCGAATGGCTTCGACGACCCTCATGAAGGCGCCCGTCGAGGCAGGCGGCACGAGCAGCCGGGTGCCGTCGGCGAGATGGCCTGCCAGGTTCTCCAGCAGGTCGGTGCGGGTGTACTCGTACTCCTCGGGGCCGCGGCCGGCGCGCTGGAGCAGGACGCGGTCCTGCTTGTACCAGAAGGTGATCCGGCCGCTGGTGCCGTGCACCACGACGTACGGCTCGTCGGGGTCCTCGGCGCACAGGGTCGCGGCGACGGTGACCTGGACGCCCCGGGTGGTGCTGACCCGTACGCAGGAGGTGTCGTCCGACTCGATGTCGTTGGCGCGCAGCAGCTCCAGCTCGATGCCGGTGACGTCCTCCGCGCGGGTGGTGCCGTTCAGGGCGAGCGCCGTGGCGACGGCGTGCGCGAGGGGGTTGGTGAGCACGCCGTCGATGACGTCGACGCCGTTCAGGTGCCGTCTGCCCGCCCAGGGAGCGCGCCGGTAGTAGGACTCTGGCCGCGCCCAGGCGCCCGCCCCGCCGACGCCGACGACCCCGCCGATCGCCCCCTCGGCGACCATTTCGCGGATGGCGGGGACGGCCCGCGATCCCAGCGACTGGAAGCCGATCTGGCAGGCCACGCCCGCCGCGGCGACCCCGTCGGCCATCCGGCGGAACTCGGCGTACGAGGGCGCGGGCGGCTTCTCCAGCAGGAGGTGCACACCCCGGCGGGCGGCGGTGAGCGCCAGGTCGGCGTGGGTCGGGATCGGTGTGCAGATCACCGCGATCCGGGCGCCGGTGGAGTCGAGGAGCGCACCGAGGTCGGCGGACTGCTCGGGCGTGCCGAGTCCTTCGGGGATCTCGTCGGCGGTCAGCGGGGTCAGTTCGCAGATCCCGGCGAGGCGTACGACGCCCTCGTCCTGGAGCCGGCGGATGTTGTCAAGGTGCCGGCGCCCGTGGCCGCGCGCGCCCGCCAGCACGACGGGTACGGCCCTCATCCCTTCACCGCCCCCGCGCTGAAGCCGGTGATCAGCCACTTCTGGATGAAGGCGAACACGATCACGACGGGTACGGCCGCGATGATGCCGCCCGCGGCGAGCGCGCCGAGGTCGACGCTGTCCGCGCTCATCAGGGTGTTGAGGCCGACGGGGATGGTCTGCTTGCCCTGGTCGCTGAGGAACATCAGGGCGAAGAGGAAGTGGTTCCAGGCGTGCACGAAGGCGAAGGAGCCGACGGCGATCAACCCGGGCCGCAGCAGCGGGAGTACGACGATGCGGAAGGCGGTGAACCGGTTGCAGCCGTCGACCCAGGCGGCCTCCTCCAGGGAGTACGGCACGTTCCGGATGAACCCGCTGATCAGGATCATCGACAGCGGCAGCTGGAAGACGGTCTCGGCGAGGATGACGCTGCCGAGCGAGTTGATCATCCGCAGGTTGGCGAAGATCTCGAACAGCGGCACCAGGAGCAGCGCGCCCGGCACGAACTGCGTGCAGAGCAGGGCGAGCATGAAGCCCTTCTTGATCCGGAAGTCGAACCGGGCGAGGGCGTAGCCGCCGGCCAGCGCGACCAGCGTCGTCATCACCAGGGTGGCGAGGCCGACCAGCACGCTGTTCTGGAAGTAGGTGCCGAAGGCCCGCTCGTTCCAGACCTTCTCGAAGTGGTCGAAGGTCATCGGCCAGGGCACGAGCGAGGTCGAGCCGGCCGGGCGCAGCGCGAAGAGCAGGATCCAGTAGAAGGGGACGAGCGTGAAGAGCAGGTACACGGCGAGCGGGACGTAGATGTGCCGTCGCGGGACCTCGTCCCAGGCGCGGCGCTTCTTCCTCGCCCGGGTGGGCGGGGAGGTCACGCGCTCCGGCGCGGGTGCGATCTCGGTGATCACTTCTCGCCTCCGAACTTGCTCAGCCGCAGATAGACGATCGAGCAGAAGAGCAGGATCACGAACGCCACCGTGGTCAGGGCGGACGCGTAGCCGAAGTTGTGGGCGTCGACGCTGGTGTTGGCGATGTAGAGCGGGAGGGTCGTCGTCTCTCCCGCGGGTCCGCCGCCGGTGAGCGTGTAGAGCAGGTCGACGTTGTTGAACTCCCACACCGCGCGCAGCAGTGTCGACAGCACGATCGCGTCCTTCAGATGCGGCAGCGTGATGTGCCAGAACTGCTTGAGGCGGCTCGCCCCGTCGACCTCGGCGGCCTCGTACAGGTCCTTCGAGACGGACTGGAGGTCGGCGAGGATGAGGATCGCGAAGAAGGGGACGCCGCGCCACAGGTCGGCGACGATCGCCGCGGGGAAGACGGTCGAGGTGTCCGAGAGCCAGCTGGTGCCGTACGAGCCGATCCCCGCGTCGGCGAGGTAACGGGTGATGCCCGTCTGGGAGTTGTAGAGCAGCACCCAGATCGCGGAGGTCAGCACGCCGGAGACGGCCCACGGGGAGAAGACCAGCGCGCGGCCCAGGGCCCGTCCGGCGAACGTCTGGTTGACGATCAGCGCGAGTGCGAGCCCGAAGAGCAGTTGCAGGCCGACCTCGACGACGACCCACTTGGCGCTGAAGGTCAGCGTGTCCCAGAACTGCGGGTCCCTGGTGAAGATCTCGGTGAAGTTGCCGAGGCCCGCGAAGCCGTTGCGCCACGGCTTGGTGGGGTTGTAGTTCTGCAGGCTGTAGTAGAAGACGCTGAGCACCGGATAGGCGATGAAGCCCAGCATCAGCAGGGCGGCCGGTGTGATCAGCAGGTACGGGAGCCTGCGTGGCGTGGCGGAGGCACGGCGCCGCCGGGCCGGCGCGGGCGGTTTCGCCACGGCTGCGGCTTGGGCCATGACATTCTCCGTTCGCTTGCGGTGGGTCGTGTGCGGTCTGGGGTGAAGCGCTTTCTTCGGGTACGTGGTGATGCGCGGTTCCGCTGTCTTCGGGGGTTCAGCCCGCGTACGGGTCCGCGACCTTGCCCGGGCGGGCCAGGAACTCGAAGTCGCAGCCGGTGTCGGCCTGGGTGATCTGCTCGTTGTAGAGCGCGCCGTATCCGCGCTCGTAACGGGTCGGCGGCGGCGTCCACTTGGCCCTGCGCCGCGCCAGCTCCTCGTCGTCCACGTGGAGATGGAGGGCGCGTGCCTCGACGTCGAGGGTGATGAGGTCCCCGGAGCGGACGAGGGCGAGCGGTCCGCCGACGTAGGACTCGGGCGCGACGTGCAGCGCGCAGGCGCCGTAACTCGTGCCGCTCATCCGGGCGTCGGAGATCCGCACCATGTCCCGCACGCCCTGCTTGAGCAGGTGGTCGGGGATGGGCAGCATGCCGTACTCGGGCATGCCGGGGCCGCCCTTGGGCCCTGCGTTGCGCAGCACCAGCACGCTGTCGGCGGTGATGCCCGACCCGGGGTCGTCGATGGTGCGTTGCATGGTCCTGTAGTCGTCGAAGACGACCGCGGGACCGGTGTGCTTGAGCAGGTGCGGCTCGGCGGCGATGTGCTTGATGACGGCGCCGTCCGGGCAGAGGTTGCCGCGCAGTACGGCCACTCCGCCCTCGCTCGCGACCGGGTTCTCGCGGGTGCGGATGACGTCGTCGTCGTGGACGACGGCGCCCTCCAGCTGCTCCCGGAGCGTGCCGTTCACGGTCGGGCGGTCCAGGTGCAGCAGATCGGTGATCCGGGAGAGGAAGGCGGGCAGGCCGCCCGCGAAGTAGAAGTCCTCCATGAGGTACGTCTGTCCGCCGGGGCGGACGTTGGCGAGGACCGGCACGGTACGCGCGATGCGGTCGAAGTCGGCGAGGGTGAGCGCTACTTGGCAGCGTCCCGCCATCGCGATCAGATGGATGACCGCGTTGGTGGAGCCGCCCAGCCCGAGCACGGTGGTGACGGCGTCCTCGAACGCCTCGCGGGTGAGGATCGCGGACGGCTTGAGCCCGGTCCAGGCGAGGTCGACGGCGCGGCGCCCGGAGGCGGCGGCCATCCGCTCGTGCCCGGAGTCGACGGCCGGGATCGAGGAGGCACCGGGCAGCGTCATGCCGAGGGCCTCCGCGGCCGCGGTCATCGTGGACGCGGTCCCCATGGTCATGCAGTGACCCGGGGAGCGCGCCAACCCGCCCTGGAGATCGCGCAGTTCGCAGTCGGTCAGGTTGCCCGCGCGGTGCTCGTCCCAGTACTTCCACATGTCGGTGCCGGACCCGAGGGTCTCGCCGCGCCAGTGCCCCGGCAGCATCGGCCCCGCGGGGACGAAGAGCGCGGGCACATCGGCCGAGGCCGCACCCATGAGCAGCGCCGGCGTCGACTTGTCGCAGCCGCCGAGCAGCACCGCCGCGTCGACCGGATACGACCGCAGCAGCTCCTCCGTCTCCATCGCGAGCAGGTTGCGGTAGAGCATCGGGGTCGGCTTCTGGTACGTCTCGGAGAGCGTGGCGACCGGGAACTCGAGCGGAAAGCCACCGGCCTGCCACACCCCGCGCTTGACCGCCTCGGCGCGCTCGCGCAGATGGACGTGGCAGGGGTTGATGTCGGACCAGGTGTTGAGGACGGCGATCACCGGGCGGCCCCGGTACTCCTCCGCCTCGTAACCGAGCTGGCGCATACGGGCGTTGTGCGACCAGGTGCGCAGCTGGCCCTCGCCGCCGTACCACTGGTGGCTGCGGAGCTCCTCGGGGCGCCTTCTGCCGGCGGGCGCGTTCACAGGGACCATCCGGCGGCTATCGCGGCGACCTCCGCGCGTTCGTCCTCCGGCAGCTGCCTGCTCGGCGGTCGGACCTCGCGGCGGCACAGGCCGAGGGAGGCGAGGGCCTCCTTGACCACGGTGACGTTGTTGGCGGAGCCGTTCGCGGCGCGCAGCTCCTCGAAGCGGCGGATCTGCTCCCAGACCTTCATGGCGGCCGGGTAGTCGCCGGCGCGCAGCGCGTCGATCATGTTCAGCGAGACGGACGGGGCGACGTTCACCAGGCCGGAGGTGAAGCCGGTGGCGCCCGCGGAGAAGTACGAGGGGGCATACGGCTCGGCGAGACCGGCGACCCAGACGAAGCGGTCGAGGCCCGCGTCCCGGGCGAAGGCGGCGAACCTGGCGGCGTCCGGCACGGCGTACTTGACGCCGATGACGTTCGGGCAGGCGTCCGCGAGCTGGGCGAGACGGGCACCGGTGAGCTGGGCGTTGCGGATGTACGGGACGACGCCCAGCTCCGGGACGGACGCGGCGACGGCGCGGTGGTAGTCGACCCAGCCGGCCTGCGAGACGTACGGGTGGACGGGCTGGTGGACCATCACCATCTGCGCGCCGTGCTCGCGGGCGTGCCGGGCGGAGGCGACGGCGGTGGACACGTCGTGCCCGACGCCGGCCAGGATCGCTGCCCGGCCGCCCGCCTCCTGAAGGGTCAGCTCCGTGACCAGCCGGCGCTCCTGCGGGGTCAGGGTGTAGAACTCGCCGGTGTTGCCGTTCGGGGTGAGGGTGGTGACTCCGCCGTCGAGCAGCCGGCGCAGCAGGGCCCGGTGGGCGTCCTGGTCGACGGTGCCGTCCTCGGCGAACGGGGTCACCGGGATCGCCACCACGTCGGCCAGGGCCGTCCGCTGGGTCTCGAACACCACGCTGCTCATTCCTGGCCTTCCTGTGACTGGGCTTCCTCTGACTGGGCTTCCTCTGCCTGGACTTCGGGGAACGCTCGCCGCACGAAGGACGCGATGTGCGAGTGCAGGGCGCGGGCCGCGCCGTCCGCGTCGCCGTCGAGGGCGAGCCGCAGGATCTCCCGGTGCTCGCCCGCCTCCCGCTCCCAGGAGGGGTCGGAGGCCCAGGCCACGGCGGAGACCAGGGCGGCCTGGTCGCGCACCTCGTCGAGCATCCGGCCGAGCAGCGGGTTGCCGCAGGGCAGGTACAGGGCGCGGTGGAACTCCCGGTTGGCGAGGGAGCGTTCGGCGGTGTCGCCCGCGCCGTCGGCCCGGGTCAGGGCGTCGCGCGCGGCGTCGAGCGACGCTCCGCGCCGCACCGCCCGCTTCAGCGCCTCCGGTTCGAGCAGCAGGCGTACGTCGTAGACCTCGCGCGCCATGTCCGCGTCCACCATGCGCACCGTGACGCCCTTGTACTGGCTCATCACCACGAGTCCCGTTCCGGCCAGGGTCTTGAGCGCCTCGCGCACCGGGGTCTTGGAGACCCCGAACTGCGCGGCCAGCTCGGTCTCGACCAGAGCCTGCCCGGGCGTCAGCTGCCCGGTGAGGATGCGGTGTTTGATCGCGTCCAGCACGTACTGCGTGCGGGACGGGATCGGCATGGGCACAGAGGTCATGCGCGCCTCTCGGAAGTCACGTGTGAGATCTGGAGTATCCGATCTCGCGTATCGCGTCTCATATATGACGTACGAAGTACGACGCGTTGAAGGTAGGAGGGGGCGCGGATTTCGTCAATGGTTCTGGCAAAAAGAGTCCGTGGCCGCGCGGCGTGCGCGGCCCCGACCGGGGTGTCGTACGGCTCGGCTCGGGCGGGCTCGGCTCAGGCCGGCCGACGCCAGTCCGGCGCCCGTCCGCTCAGCCCGATCGCCCGGTCGAGCAGGGCCGCGTCCGACGGAACGGACACGACCGGGCCGAAGATGGCGCCGCGGCTCGGGTCGTCGGCCGCGGCCTGCAGGAAGTCGTGGGAGACCTGGAGGGCGGCCGGGTCCGGGGTGTAGTCCTGGCCGGTGGCGCGGGCCAGGTCCCAGCCGTGGATCACCAGTTCGTCGGTGGCGACGGCCGCGGCGACCGCGCCCGGCAGGTCCACGCCGCCGGCCCGGGTCATGCCGGTCCAGGCGGCCGGGTCGCGCCAGGCGTCGGCGAGCTCGTCGAGCAGCTTGGGCAGCTCATCGCGCCAGCCCGGCCCGAGCTCGGGCAGGCCGGCCTGCGGGGAGGTGTCGGTGGTGCCGCCCAGGTCCTTGCGGGCGGCGTCGCGGAAGGCGACGGTCAGGCCGAGGATGTGGCCCAGCATGGCGTGCACCGTGTAGTCGGGACAGGGCGTCGGCCCCGCCATGTGCTCCTCGCGCACCCCCTCCGCAAGCCTCGCGATGACCCGCGTCTGCGGTCCGAGGTCGAGGGTCGTGTCGGTCATCCGCTGCTCCTCAGGTTCTTGGTCCTTGCATGAATGGACCGGCGCGGCCGCCGAAATTCATCGCGCCCCGCACATCATTTTGCGTTCACCCCCGTCTCGACGCGCACCGTGCGCAGCAGCTCGGCCGGTGTCCTGCCTCCGCCCAGGCACCACAGGGCGATCACCGGGTCGCAGATCGCGCAGCCCAGCGAGGAGCTGTGGGCGAACGGGATGATCGGGTTGCCCTTGACGTGATGGACGACGTCCCACGCGGTGTGCATCAGCCAGCCGATGCCGATGAACGTCCAGGAGTCCAGGCCCCGGTAGGCGACATAGGTGGCCACCGCGGTGAACGCGAACTCCCAGCCGCCGAGGCCGCCCCCGCTGAGGTAGGCGGCGCCCGCCCCACCGACCATGACGGCGTTCAGTCTGCGCCGGTGCGGCTCGCGGACCAGGCACATCAGCAGGACGTAGAGAATCCCGACGAAGATCGGGGCGACGTAGCTCATGGTCGTCGACGCTAGGGCCGCCGCGATGCGCGTCCCATGGGGATTACCGACAGCTTCCCACGGGTTTCCGCCGCCGTTCTAAGGCAGTTGCCCCATGCCCCGGCGGGGGCCTTAGACCCACGATGGCCAGGCATGACGACATCGGCATCGGCATCGAACCCGGATCCGGCATGGGCGGTGGTGCGCGTCCTGCGGGACCGCGACGCGGGGCTGTATCTCGCGGGCGTGGTGGTCTCGGGCTTCGGGACGTCGGCGCTGTGGCTGGCGTCGGGCGTGTGGGTCAAGGACCTGACGGGCTCGAACGGCCTCGCGGCGCTCTGCCTGCTCGCCATGTGGGCGCCCACCCTGGCCGGCCCCCTGCTCGGCACGCTCGCCGACCGGGTGCGCCGCAAGCCCCTGCTGATCGGCACGAACCTCCTGCTGGCCGTCCTGCTGCTCGCCCTCCTCGGCGTCCACTCCCCCGGCCGTCTGTGGCTGATCTACACGGTCCTGTTCCTGTACGGGGCGGCGGGCGTCGTCCAGGACGCGGCCGAGTCCGCCCTGGTCGCCGCCGCCGTCGACCGGTCCCTGCTCGGCGACTTCAACGGGCTGCGCATGACGGCGAACGAAGGCATGAAGCTGGTGGCGCCGCTCGCGGGCGCGGGTCTGTACGCGGCCTACGGCGGCCCGAGCGTCGCCGTGCTGGACGCGGTCACCTTCGTCCTGGCCGCGGGGGTGTGCACCCTGCTGCGCGTCCGCGAGGACAGGGCGGCGCCGGTGACGGCGGGCTGGTGGGCGCGGACGGCCGAGGGCACGCGCTTCCTGTGGGCGTATGCCCGGCTGCGGCGCCTGGTCCTGGCCGCGGGCGGCACGATGCTCTGCGCGGGCCTGAGCGGCGCGCTGCTCTACGCCGTCGTCGACGGGCTCGGGCACGCCCCCGCCTACGCCGGTGTCCTGTACGCCGTGCAGGGTGCGGGTTCGGTCGTGCTCGGGCTGGTCTCCGGGCCCGCACTGCGGCTGCTGGGCGAGCGCCGGTTCGCGGCGGCCGGAATCGCCCTGACCGCGTGCGCGGTGGCGGCGCGGGCGATACCGGCCGACCCGGTGGCCCTGGCGTGCAGCGCGGCGAGCGGAGTGGGGCTGCCCTGTGTGCTGATCGCCGCGATGACGGCCGTGCAGCGCGAGACCCCGGGCGCGCTGCTGGGCCGCACGGCCGCCACGGCGAACACCCTGATGTTCACGCCGAACGTGGTGGGCCTGGCGATGGGCGCGGCCCTGGTCGAACTGGTCGGCTACCGGCCGGTGTCGACCTTCCTCGGAGCGGCGCTGCTGATGATCGCCGGGGCCCTTCTTCACCGTCCGGCGAGCGCCTCCCGTACCAGCGACAGGTCGCCGTCCGACGCCAACCCGGCGTGATAGAGCCGCAGTTCGGTCGCGCCACGGTCCCGGGCCTCGGCCGCGTCCGCCGCCAGCGTGCCCGGGCTGCCGCCCATGCCCGAGACGATGGTGAAGTTGGCGGCGAGGACGGCCCCTTCGCGGCCCTGCTCGGCGAACGGCGTCAGCAGGCCCGTGCCACCGGCGCACGGCACCACCACGCCGTCGGCGACGGACAGGATGTGCGCGGGGTCCACGCCGACGTTGGCGCCGACGTGGTACGTCACCGGGTCGGCGTGCAGCAGCACCTGGAAGCCCTCGGGGGCCGCCGCGCGCACCGCCCGGACCGCCGACTCCTGCAGCGTGCGGGCACTCTCGTCGCGCCACGCGCGCGTGGCGGCCGCCTTCGCCTCGCCGAGCGGCTTCTCGACCCCGGCCCAGCCCGCGTCGTCGGGCGCGCCCCGCCACAGCGGCTCCAGCGCCTCGCGTACGGCGTCCGCCAACTCGTCGGCGTCCAGGCCCTGTTCAGCGTAGCCCTGTCGGCAGGCGGGACAGAAGCAGAGCGACATCAGATACGAGCCGGCGTCCCCGAGGCCGATCCCGCCGGTCTTGTCGTGGGCGTGCAGATGCTGCAGCCCGTACCAGCCGAGCGACTCCAGCTCGGTGCCGCGCGCCCCGGGCCGTACCGCCGCCTCGGCGGCCAGTTCGACGAGGTACGCGCGCGTGGCCGGCTGTGCGATGCACGGGGCCCACGGGTAGCGGTCACCGTAGGCGTTGACCACGGAGGTCCCGGGACGCTCCGCGCCCAGGCGGGAGTTGTGCGCGAGCACGACCCAGGTGTGCACCTCGAGCCCGGCGTCCGCGAGCGCCTCCGCGGCCTCGCCGTACGCGTCCCCGGGCGCCCAGTCCCCCGCCGCGTACGGCCTGAGCTCACGCCCCTCCCAGCGCGCGTCCGCCGGGTAGAGCACGGCGGCATGCTCGGCGGTGACGATGCGGTGGCACGGGTGGCGGGGCGTCAGCGCGCGCGTCGAGTGGTACGCGGCGGCGAGCGTCACCTGGCGCACGCCGAGCGCGGCGATGCGGCCCGCGGCCTCGGGGTCCCCGTTGACGTCCCAGGGGTAGACGAAAGCGGACGCCTTCACCGGGACTCCTCCAGCAGCGCGTACCCGCGCTCGATCAGCTGGGCGAGCTGCTTGACGTGCTCCTCGGTCGGTTCGTGCAGCGGGGCGCGCACCTCGCCCACGTCGAGGCCGCGCAGCCGTACGCCCGCCTTCACCAGGGCGACGGCGTAGCCCCGCCCCTGGGCGCGCAGTTCGACGAACGGACGGTAGAAGCCGTCGAGGAGGCGCTGCGCGGTGGTGTCGTCGCCGGTGCGCAGGGCCTCGTAGAAGGCGCGTGCGATCTCCGGGACGAAGCAGAACACGGCGGAGGAGTACAGGTGGATACCGATGGCGCGGTAGGCGAGCTGCGTCTGCTCGGCGGTCGGCAGGCCGTTGAAGTAGAGGAAGTCGCCGGGGACATCGGTGCGTACGGCGCTGACGATGCGCTGCATCAGGTCGAGGTCGCCGACGCCGTCCTTGAAGCCGATGATCCCGTCCGTGCGGGCGAGTTCGGCCACGCTCTCGGGGGTGAACACGGCGTTGTCGCGCTGGTAGACGATCACGGGCAGCGCGGTCGAGCCGGCCACCTCGCGGTAGTGCCGCAGCAGCCCCTCCTGCCCGGCGACCACGAGGTAGGGCGGCATGGCCAGCAGCCCGTCCGCACCGGCCTGTTCGGCGAGGCGCGCGTAGCGCACGGCGAGCGCGGTCCCGTACCCGGCGCCGGCCACGACCGGCACCCGCCCGTCCGTCGCCTCGACGGCCGCCCGCACGCATACCTCGAACTCCTCGGGCGTGAGCGCGTGGAACTCACCGGTGCCGCAGCAGGCGAAGACCGCGGCGGCCCCGGCCTCGACCCCGCGGCGCACATGGGCGCGGTACACGTCGAGGTCGACCGCGCCGTCCGGCCCGAAGGCGGTGACCGGGAAGAACAGCGGCCCGCTGGGGATACTGAGTCGAGCGGCGAGGGGGGATGGCGTCACGGGCTCTCCCTGTGGCAGGCGCGTACGTTCTTCTGATCGGTGTCTATATTTCTGAACAACGCCACACTATGGAGCCGACTCCGGGCCGGTCAAGCGCGCAAACCGCGCGACACTTGACGGAGTCGTGCCACGCTCCCTAGCGTTTCCACGAATGTGAATACAGTCCATGCATGCGGCCACCTGTCATAGGCGGCGGACCCAAGGAGACCCGAGGATGCCCGCTCCCCGCACCGTCCTGCTCACCGGCGCCGCCGGCGGACTCGGCACGCTGATGCGGAACCTGCTCCCCGCCTTCGGCCACGAGCTGCGTCTGCTCGACATGCGCCCGATCGAGGGCGAGACCGACGCGATCACCGCCGACCTGGCCGACAAGGACGCACTGCGCGAGGCGGTGCGCGGCGTCGACGCGATCATCCACCTCGCCGGCATCTCCCTGGAAGCCCCCTTCGAGAAGATCCTCGCGGCGAACATCGAGGGCACGTACAACCTGTACGAGGCCGCCCGCGAGGAGGGCGTCGGCCGGATCGTCTTCGCCTCCTCCAACCACGCGGTGGGCTTCACCCCGCGCCCCCAGGGCGACGACCCGCTGATCCCGATCGACACCCCGCACCGCCCGGACACCTTCTACGGGCTGTCCAAGTCCTTCGGCGAGGACCTCGCCCAGCTCTACTGGGACAAGCACGGCCTGGAGACGGTCTCGGTGCGCATCGGCTCCTGCTTCCCGGAGCCGACCAGCGTCCGGATGCTGTCGGTGTGGATGAGCCCGGCCGACGGCGCCCGCCTCTTCCACGCGGCCCTGACCGCCGAGGACGTCGGCCACACGGTGGTCTACGGCTCCTCGGCCAACACCCGCCTGTGGTGGGACCTCACGACGGCGCGGGCGCTCGGCTACGAACCGCAGGACGACTCCGAGCCGTTCGCCGCGAAGCTGATCGCCGAGCAGGGCGAGCTGGAGCCGGACAACGTCGCGCACGCCCACCTCGGCGGTCACTTCGTCAGCGAGCCGCCCATCTGGCCGTACTGACCGCACCGGCACCGCCCGAAGGCGGAAAACGATCGTTCGCGACGGCGGGCGGGCACCGAACGGGCCCGCCCGCCGCCACATTCGGGCACCGCGCCTGCCCGATCTCACGCCGTGTCTCACAGCAACGCAGGTCCGAGGCGGGCACTCCGCTCCGCAAACGGGCACACACGGGCAGCATCGAGCCTGCAACAAGCCTGGTCAGTGCCGCACACCGGGAGTAGAACTTCCCCCATGGGCCCCACCCGGGCCCGAACGGGCAGCGAGCAGGGAAGGCGGGTGCGGCGATGACGGCGGACAACGCGAAGACGGCGGAAGAACGTCAGCGGGAGATCGTGCGGGTCGCGCGCGCCTCGGGCTCCGTCGACGTCACGATGCTCGCCGACCGGCTGGGCGTGGCCAAGGAGACCGTACGGCGGGATCTGCGCGCCCTGGAGGACCACGGCCTGGTCCGCCGCACCCACGGCGGCGCCTATCCCGTGGAGAGCGCCGGCTTCGAGACGACGCTCGCCTTCCGCGCCACCAGCCATGTGCCCGAGAAGCGCCGGATCGCGGCCGCCGCGGCCGAGCTGCTCGGGGACGCCGAGACGGTCTTCGTCGACGAGGGCTTCACTCCCCAGCTCATCGCCGAGGCGCTGCCCAGGGACCGGCCGCTGACCGTGGTCACCGCGTCCCTGCCGGTCGCGGGCAGTCTCGCCGAGTCCGACGGCATCTCCGTGCTGCTCCTCGGCGGCCGGGTGCGTTCCGGCACCCTCGCCACCGTCGACCACTGGACGACGAAGATGCTGGCCGGCTTCGTCATCGACCTTGCCTACATCGGTGCCAACGGCATCTCCCGCGAGCACGGCCTGACCACCCCCGATCCGGCCGTCAGCGAGGTGAAGGCGCAGGCCATCCGGGCCGCGCGCCGCACCGTGTTCGCGGGCGTGCACACCAAGTTCGGCGCGGTCAGCTTCTGCCGGTTCGCGGAGATCGGCGCACTGGAGAGCATCGTCACCAGCACGCTGCTGCCCTCGTCCGAGGCCCATCGCTACTCCTTGCAGGGACCGCAGGTCATCAGGGTCTGACCCGTCGGCCGAGCCGCCACGCAAGGCATCTCCACACCCGAAGCGCCCCAAAAATCCCCTATGTCCAGGAGCGATCCATGCGCACCCAGAGCCGACGACGGCCACCGCGAGCAACGCTCGCCATGGCCGCCGCAGGGACGCTGCTCGCCCCGCTGCTCTCCGGCTGTTGGGTCGGGGCGGGCGGGTCCGGTTCCGGCGGCGACTCCATCAACGTGCTGATGGTCAACAACCCGCAGATGGTGGAGTTGCAGAAGCTCACCGCCAAGAACTTCACCAAGGAGACCGGCATCAAGGTGAACTTCACCGTCCTGCCGGAGAACGACGTCCGCGACAAGATCAGCCAGGACTTCGCCAACCAGGCGGGCCAGTACGACGTCGCGACGCTCAGCAACTACGAGATCCCGATCTACGCCAAGAACGGCTGGCTGCACGAGATGGACTCGTACGTGGCCAAGGACCCCTCGTACGACGAGCAGGACGTCCTCAAGCCGATGCGCCAGTCCCTGACCGCCGACGACAAGAAGCTCTACGGCCAGCCCTTCTACGGCGAGTCGTCCTTCCTGATGTACCGCAAGGACGTCTTCGCCGAGAAGGGCCTGACGATGCCGGCCCACCCCACCTGGGACCAGGTGGCGCAGCTCGCCGCCCAGGTCGACGGCGC
Organism: Streptomyces sp. NPDC048419; assembly: GCF_043200415.1. Taxonomy (NCBI): domain Bacteria; kingdom Bacillati; phylum Actinomycetota; class Actinomycetes; order Kitasatosporales; family Streptomycetaceae; genus Streptomyces; species Streptomyces sp. NPDC048419. The sequence continues at coordinate 131,624 of NZ_JBICXT010000012.1, forward strand.
GAAGCCCGGGATGCGCGGCATCTGCCTGCGCGGCCTGCCGGGCTGGGGCGAGCTCATGGCACCGCTCACCACCGTGGTGAACACCTTCGGCGGCACCTGGTTCACCAAGGACTGGAAGGCCCAACTGGACTCCCCCGCCTTCGAGAAGGCCACCAAGTTCTATGTCGACCTGGTGCGCAAGCACGGCGAGTCCGGCGCCGCACAGTCCGGCTTCGCCGAGTGCCTGAACAACATGACGCAGAGCAAGGTCGCCATGTGGTACGACGCCACGTCCGCGGCCGGCTCCCTGGAGGCCAAGGGCTCCCCGGTCAAGGGCAAGCTCGCCTACGCGCCGGCCCCCGTCGACAAGACCGACAACTCCGGCTGGCTCTACACCTGGGCCTGGGGCATCCAGAAGGCCTCCCACAACCCCGACAAGGCCTGGAAGTTCGTGTCCTGGGCGTCCAGCAAGGGCTACGAGCAGCTGGTCGGCGAAACCAGCGGCTGGCCCAACGTGCCCGCCGGCAAGCGCGCCTCGACCTACGAGAACGCCGACTACCGCAAGTCGGCCGCCTCCTTCCAGGAGATGACGAAGGAGTCCATCGAGAGCGCCAGGCCCAACGACCCCGGGGTGCAGCCGCGCCCCGCGCCCGGCATCCAGTTCGTCGGGATCCCGGAGTTCACCGACCTCGGCACCAAGGTCTCCCAGGAGATCAGCGCGGCCATCGCCGGACGCCAGTCCACAGGCTCGGCCCTGAAGAAGTCCCAGCAGCTCGCCGAGAAGATCTCGAAGGAGTACGAGGGGCGATGACAGCCACGACCACGGCTCCGACAGCCGCAACCCCCGTCCGTACCAAGGGCGCACCCCCTGCCCGGCTGCGTGCCTGGGCCACCCGCGCCCCGCTCCTGCCCGCCCTGGTCTTCATGATCGTGGTGACCCAGCTCCCCTTCGTGGCCACGCTGGTGATCTCGTTCTTCGACTGGAACGCCCTCTACCCCAAGGCCCGTCACTTCACGGGCCTCGACAACTACCACGAGGTCCTGACCGACGCCGACCTGCGCCACTCCGTGTGGACGACGGTCGTGCTCACGGTGGCGGTGGTCCTGGCCAGCCTGGTCCTGGGCCTGATGCTCGCCCTGCTCCTGGACCGGAAGTTCCGCGGCCGTGGCGTGGTCCGCACGCTCCTGATCGCCCCCTTCCTGGTGGTTCCGGTCGCCGCGGCCCTGCTGTGGAAGCACGTGCTCTACAACCCCGAATACGGCCTGCTCAACGGCCTGTTGCACTACGTCGGCGGGCCACAGCCCGACTGGATCTCCAACACCCCGCTGCTCGCGGTGGAGATATCCCTGGTCTGGCAGTGGACGCCGTTCATGATGCTGATCCTGCTGGCCGGCCTGCAGAGCCGCGACAGCCAGCAACTGGAGGCCGCGCGCGTGGACGGCGCCGGCGACTGGCAGATCTTCCGCCATCTGACGCTGCCGCACCTGCGCCGCTACCTCGAACTCGGCGCCCTGCTCGGCTCGATCTACATCGTGCAGAACTTCGACGCGGTCTTCACGATCACGTCGGGCGGCCTGGGCACCGCCAACCTCCCCTACACCGTCTACCAGAGCTTCTACCAGGCCCACGAGAACGGCCTCGCCTCGGCCGCCGGCGTCCTGGTCGTCATCGGCTCGATCATCATCGCCACCTTCGCGCTGCGCGTGGTGTCGTCCCTGTTCCGCGAGGAGGTGTCCCGCGCATGAGCACCGTCGCCGTATCGACCAACCCCCGCCGCAGGGGAGCCGGCTTCGGCCTGATGGCCTGGCTGGTCGGGATCGTCTTCTTCCTGCCCATCGCGTGGATGGCGCTGACGTCCTTCCACTCGGAGACGGACGCGGCGAAGAACCCGCCCGCCTTCGGCGCCGCCTTCACCCTGGACGGCTACCGGGAGTTCTTCGGCGCGGGCGGCGGCGCGAGCCCCTGGCCGTCCCTGATCAACTCCGCGGTGGCGTCGATCGGTTCGACGATCGTGGTCCTGCTGCTGGCGCTCCCGGCGGCGTACGCGCTCTCGGTCCGCCCGGTCAAGAAGTGGACGGACGTCCTGTTCTTCTTCCTGTCGACGAAGATGCTGCCGGTCGTGGCGGGTCTGCTGCCGATCTACCTCTTCGCCAAGAACACCGGCATGCTGGACAACATCTGGCTGCTGGTCATCCTCTACACCTCCATGAACCTGCCGATCGCGGTGTGGATGATGCAGTCCTTCCTCGCCGAGGTCCCGGTGGCGGTGATCGAGGCGGCCCAGATCGACGGCGCCCGGCTGCCGACGATCCTCGCCCGCGTGGTGGCGCCGATCGCACTGCCGGGCATCGCGGCCACCGCCCTGATCTGCTTCATCTTCAGCTGGAACGAGCTGCTGTTCGCCCGGGTCCTGACGGGCGTGGTCGCCGAGACCGCCCCCGTCTTCCTGACCGGCTTCATCACCAGCCAGGGCCTGTTCCTGGCGAAGGTGTGCGCCGCGTCGCTCGTCATCTCCCTGCCGGTGCTCGCCGCGGGGTTCGCCGCCCAGGACAAACTGGTCCAGGGCCTGTCGCTTGGAGCCGTGAAATGAAGGCCGCCGTCATCGAGTCCGTGGGCCGCGCCGTCGTCACCGAGGTCCCCGACCCGACACCCGGCCCCCGCGAGGTCGTCGTCGAGGTCGCCGCCTGCGGCCTGTGCGGCACCGATCTGCACATCCTCCAGGGCGAGTTCGCGCCGAAGCTGCCGATCGTGCCCGGGCACGAGTTCGCGGGGCAGGTGGTCGGCGTCGGCACCCAGGTCACGGAGGTCGCGATCGGCGACCGGGTGGCGGTCGACCCCTCGCTGTACTGCTACGAGTGCCGGTACTGCCGTACGGGCCACAACAACCTCTGCGAGCGATGGGCCGCCATCGGTGTCACCACGGCCGGCGGCGCGGCGCAGTTCGCGGTGGCGCCGGTCGCCAACTGCGTGAAGCTGCCCGAGCACGTCCGCACCGAGGACGCCGCCCTGGTGGAGCCCCTGTCCTGCGCCGTCCGCGGCTACGACGTCCTGCAGTCCCGCCTGGGCGCGCACGTCCTGATCTACGGCTCGGGCACGATGGGCCTGATGATGCTGGAGCTCGCCAAGCGGACGGGCGCGGCGAGCGTCGACATGGTCGACCTCAACCCGACGCGCCTGGAGACCGCCCAGCGGCTCGGCGTCTCCGCCTCGGCGGCGAACCCGGACGAGCTGGACCGCCCCCAGGGCTGGGACCTCGTGATCGACGCGACCGGCAACGCGGCCGCGATCCAGGACGGCCTGGACCGGGTCGCGAAGGCGGGCACCTTCCTCCAGTTCGGCGTCGCGGACTACGCGACCCGCGTGACGATCGACCCGTACCGCATCTACAACCAGGAGATCACGATCACCGGCTCCATGGCCGTCCTGCACAGCTTCGAGCGGGCCGCCGAGCTCTTCGCGAACGGCGTCCTGGACCCGGAGATCTTCATCAGCGACCGCATCCCCCTGGACCGCTACCCGCAGGCCCTGGAGCAGTTCGCGGCGGGGGTGGGCCGCAAGATCGTGGTGGTGCCGTAGGACACCCCGTGACGGGCCCCCGCCGCGGGAGTGCGGGGGCCGGTCACGATTGGCCGAAGAGTAAGGGAACGGTAAAGCGTCCTCGCTCGTTCTAGGGGCATGACAGCTATGACCCCTGGCTCGAACATCCCTCTTCCCAGCGCCCGCGTGGCGGTGGACGTCGCCGCCCCCGTGCGGCTCGACGTGTCGGGCCTGCTGCTCACGGGCGACGGCAAGGTGCGCTCCGACGACGACTTCATCTTCTACAACCAGCCGAGCGGCCCGGGCGTGACCCACCGGTCCGGCGGGGGCACGGCACCCGACGCGATCGTCGTCGACACCGCCGCCGTCCCCCCGGGCATCGAGAAGATCGTCGTCACCGCCAGCCCGGACGCCGCGGGCCAGACCTTCCAGGGCATCGAACCGACGGCCACGATCCGCGGCGCGGACGACAACAGCGTCCTGGCCACCTTCACACCCCCGCAGCTCGGCGCGGAGACGGCCCTGGTGGTCGTCGAGATCTACCTGCGCGGCGGCCAGTGGAAGGCCCGCGCGGTCGGCCAGGGGTACGCCAACGGCCTGGCGGGCATCGCCACCGACTTCGGGGTCACGGTGGAGGAGCCGGCCGCCGCCGCCCCGCCGCAGCAGGCCGCCCCGCCCGTGTCCACCACGCCGCCGCCTCCCCAGGCCCCGCCCGCCGCCGCGGCCCCCGCCCCCGCTCCGGGCGCCGGGAAGATCAACCTCGACAAGGGCCGGGTCAGCCTCCAGAAGAACCAGACGGTCTCCCTCGTCAAGGGCGGCCGCCCGCTGCTCTCCCAGGTCAAGATGGGCCTCGGCTGGGAGCCGGCGTACGGCGGCAAGGACATCGACCTGGACGCCTCGGTCATCGCCTACGGCCCGCAGCGCAACCACATCGACAGCTGCTACTTCGGCAAGCTGTCGATCCTGAACGGCGCGATCAAGCACTCCGGCGACAACCTCACGGGCGAGGGCGGGGGCGACGACGAGGTCATCGTGGTCGACCTCGGCCGCATCCCGCAGGAGGCCACCGGTCTGGTCTTCACGGTCAACTCCTTCTCCGGGCAGAAGTTCACCGAGGTCGCCAAGGCCTACTGCCGCCTCCTGGACGCCGCGAGCGGCGAGGAGCTGGTCCGCTTCGACCTCACCAACGCCGAGCCCCAGACCGGTGTGATGATGGCGAAGCTGATCCGCCAGTTCTCCGGCGAGTGGGAGATGACGGCGATCGGCGACTTCGTGAAGGCCCGCACGGTCCGGAACATGGTGAAGCCGGCCGCACAGACCCTCTGACCGACACCGCCGCGGGCAGCCCGACTCAGACGACCGCGCTGTACGCGTTCAGGGCGGGCTGCCCGCCCAGGTGCGCGTACAGCACCGTGGCATCCGCGCCGATCTCCCCGCGCGCCACCAGGTCCACCATGCCCGCCATCGACTTCCCCTCGTACACGGGGTCGGTGACCATCCCCTCCGTACGGGCCGCGAGCCGCATCGCATCCAGCGTCGCCTCGTCCGGGATGCCGTACGTCCCCGCGTGGTACCGCTCGTCCAGCTCGACGTCCGCGCCGGTCAACTCCCGCTTGACACCGATGAGTTGACCGGTGCCCTGGGCGATCCGCACGATCTGCTCCTTCGTGGCGGCGGGCTTCGCCGAGGCGTCGATGCCGATCACCCGGCGCGGCCGCCCGCCCGCCTCCTCCAGCGCAGCGAACCCGGCGACCATGCCCGCCTGCGTCGAGCCGGTCACCGAGCACACCACCACGGTGTCGAAGAAGACCCCCAGCTCCCGCTCCTGCTCGGCGACCTCGTACGCCCACCCGGCGAAGCCGAGACCGCCGAGCGGATGGTCGGAGGCACCGGCCGGGATGGCGTACGGCGTGCCGCCCGCCTCCTCGACCTCCCTGAGCGCCTGCTCCCAGCTCTCCTTGAACCCGATGCCGAACCCGGCCCGCACCAGCCGTACGTCCGCCCCGGCGAGCCGGCTGAGCAGGATGTTGCCGACCTTGTCGTAGACGGAGTCCGGCCAGTCCACCCAACTCTCCTGGATCAGCACGCACTTGAGCCCGGCGCGGGCGGCGCAGGCCGCGACCTGGCGGGTGTGGTTGGACTGCACACCGCCGATCGACACGAGCGTGTCGCAGCCCTTGGCGAGCGCGTCAGCCACCAGGTACTCCAGCTTGCGGGTCTTGTTCCCGCCGTAGGCGATACCGGAGTTGCAGTCCTCCCGCTTGGCCCACAGGGAGGCACCGCCGAGGTGCGCCGTCAGCCGCTCCAGCCGGTGCACCGGCGAGGGACCGAAGACAAGGGGGTAACGCTCGTACGAGGAAAGGGACATGAGTCCTCCCGGATTCGGGATCAGTCGCCGTCGGCGAGGTCGGTGAGGGTGCGCCAGATCTCCGCGGTGATACGGACCGACTCGTCCACGTCACCGTCCGCGCAGGCGCCGATCAGCTGCTCGTGCAGCCCGGCCGAACGGCAGCTGCTCTCGCCGAAGCGGCGTCGCTCCAGGCGGCGGATGAGGGGGGTGTAACGGGCGATGGTGGCGGCCGCCGCCCGGTTCCCGGCGGCGTGGACGAGGACGTCGTGCAGATCGTCGTCGGCGTGCAGGGCCGCGTCGACGTCACCGGCGCCGACCGCGGCCGCGAACCGGTCGTTGGCCGCGCGCATCGCCCCGAGGGCGGCGGCGGACAGCCGGGGCACACCGATCCGCGTGGCCAGCTCGTGCATGGCGCCGACCACTGCCGCGGCATCCCGCACGTCGGCGGCGACGAGCTCGGTGACCCGTGTGTAGCTCTGCGGCTTGCTCTCCAGCAGCCCCTCGTCGACCAGCCGGGCGAAGGCCTCCCGCACCGGTGCCCGCGACAGCCCCAGCCGCTCGGCGAGCTCGGCGTCCCGCACCACCGCGCCGGGTTCGAGCTCTCCGCCCACGATGGCGTCCCGGATCGCCTCGTAGGCGCGGTCCCTGAGAAGGGTGCGCCGGACGGGTCGTATGGCCTCCATGAACTGAAATGTTAGATGTCAATCGCGCAGGCGTACAGGGCTGGAGTTCAGAGGAGGAGTTCAGGGATGCCTCAGGACAAGGGTGTGGCCCGCACCCCTGCGAGGTGCGGGCCACGCCCCGGCGCTCAGGCCTCCCGGGGCCAGTCCGCGTCCCGCGCCGCCTCGAGCAGCGGCACGATACGGAAGGCACCGCCCTGCGAGGTCACCACCGCGCGCCGCTCCCCCACCGCCAGCGCCATCAGCTCGCGGTGCGCGCGATGCGCTCCCGCTTCCCGGACACACACCATGAACCGCGCCTCCCGAGATCTGATGGCTCGCACCGGGAGGTGCATGACGTTGAAGGTGTCCAGAGATCGAGGCCGAAACTGACGGGACCGACGTAGGTGCTCTAACCCCTGAGCCACACCGGCCAGTTGTACCGGTGGCGGGACTCGAACCCGCGGCCGCCCCATTGTGAGTGGAAGTAGGTCCTGCCTTCGCACCTGGACATGCACCACTCCACAAGGCGTGCCGCGGGACGAGCGACCGAATTGACTATCCGCGCTTCTGCCGCTTCCACGGCCCCGTGATCGCCAGCATGATGCCGGGGGTCTGGATGTTGGCGTAGAGGGTCTTGCCGTCGGGGGAGAAGGTGACGCCGGTGAACTCGCTGTATTCCGGCTCCGCTTCGGTGCCGATGTTCAGTTCGTTGCGGGCGATCGGGTAGGTGCGGCCGCTGTCGGTGGCGCCGAACAGGTGCTGGAGGCCCTCGCCGTCCTCGGCGATGACCAGGCCGCCGTACGGGGAGACGGTGATGTTGTCCGGGCCGTCGAAGTTGCCTTCCCTGGACGGGTCCGGGTTGACGCCGATGAGGACCTTCAGGGTCAGGGTGCGGCGCTTGGGGTCGTAGAACCAGACGGCTCCGTCGTGCTGGACGGGGCTCTCGTCACGGGCGTAGGAGGAGACGATGTACGTGCCGCCGTCGCCCCACCACATGCCCTCGAGCTTGCGGGCGCGGGTGACCTGGCCGGCGGTGAACTGCTTGCGGACGGAGGTCGTCCTGGCGTCGCGATCGGGGACGTCCACCCAGTCGACGCCGTAGACCGTGCCGATCTTCGTGGCGCGGGAGAGGCCGTCGACGAACGTGCCGCCGGAGTCGAAGCACTTGAAGGCCTGGAGCACTCCGGCGTCGTCGGCGAGGGTGCGCAGCCGGCCGCGGCCGTGGTGGAAGTGCTCGGGCGGGGTCCAGCGGTAGAGCAGGCCGTTGGGGTTGGACGCGTCCTCGGTGAGGTAGAGGTGGCCGCGCCTGGGGTCGACGACGACCGCCTCGTGGGCGTAACGGCCCAGCGCCTTGAGGGGCTTGGGGTTCTTGTTGGCCCGGCGGTCCTCGGGGTCGACCTCGAAGACATAGCCGTGGTCCTTGGTGAAGCCGTTGGTGCCGGCCTTGTCCTCGGTCTCCTCGCAGGTCAGCCAGGTGTCCCAAGGGGTGTTGCCGCCCGCGCAGTTGGTGGCGGTGCCCGCGATGCCGACCCACTCGGCGACGTGCCCGCCGGGGCGGACCTCGACGACGGTGCAGCCACCGGCGGCGGCCGGGTCGTACACCAGCCCGTCGGTGAGCGGTACCGGATGGGGCCACTGCGCGCGCGGTCCGGCCAGTTCGTGGTTGTTGACGAGGAGGGTCGCGCCGCGGGGGCCGTCGAAGGTGGAGGTGCCGTCGTGGTTGGACGGGGTGAACTCGCCCGACTCCAGCCTGGTCTTCCCGCTGTAGGTGATGACGCGGTACTTGAAGCCGGCGGGGAGGGCGAGGATGCCGTCCGCGTCGGGCAGCAGGGGTCCGTAACCGACTCCGACGTGGCCGTGACCCGACTCCTCCTCCGAGCTTCCGGTGTCCGTGGACGCAAGGGCGTTCGGGGCGGTGGCGAGGGCGCCGACGCTGCCCGCCAGCGCGACTCCGGCACCCGTGATCGCGGATTTTCTGGCGAAGTCCCTGCGAGTGAGCGACATGATGTCTCCTGTGACGGTGGATGTGCCGTGGAGGGTGGCGACCTCGGGTCGGCGCCACCGTCCCGCCCACGTCTGAACGGGGGTTGAACGCAGAGCGACACCTCCGGATGCACTTCCATGAATCCGTCCGCATCGGACCACGGGAAGCCAAAATCCGCCCGCGCGACGCAACGCCGCGCCGCCCAACCCAGGACCACTCAACCGAGCACCACTCAACCCAGCACCACTCAACCCCGCACCGCTCAACCCCCCTGCTGCGACCGTGCCTTGAACGCCGCCTTGCGCGCTTCCTTCGCGATCCGCTTGTCGGGGTGCAGCCGCCCCATGGCCTCCAGCACATCAGCCGTCGCGGGGTGGTCGACGCGCCAGGCCGCCGCGAAGAAGCCGCCGTGCTGCGCGGCCAGTCCCTGCACCAGCGCCCGGAGTTCCTCGGAGTTGCCCTCCGCGGCCAGTTGCGCGGCGATGGTGTCGATGGTCAGCCAGAAGATCATCGCCTCGGAGGGCGCCGGTACGTCGGCCGCGCCCTGCTCGGTCAGCCAGACCCGGGCGAGGCCGCCCAGTTCCGCGTCGTCGAGGACCTCGCGCAGCGCGGGCTCGGCCTCCCGGCCGACGAGCGACAGCGCCTGCTGGCAGCGCAGCCTCCGCAGCGGTGCCCCCGCGTCGGCGCCCCGGGCCGCGGCCAGCAACTCGCGTGCCGCGGTCAGGGATTCGCGGCGCGCCAGCCACTGTTCGGTCTCGGCCTGCGCCGCCGCCGGCGGGAAGGCCGCCGTCCCGTCGAGCAGCGCGTCGGCCCCCTTGTCCGCGAGGTCGCCCACCGCGGGGGCGTCGAACCCGGCCTCCATCAGCCGCGAGCGCAGCCCGTACCGGCCGAGGGGCGTCAGCCGCACCATGCCGTAGCGCGAGACGTCGGTGTCGTCGAGCGGCGCGGCGAGTTCCTCGTCGGCGTCCGCCATCAGCGCCTCGTCCACCGGCTGGTACTCCACGAGCCCCACCGGTTCGAGCAGCCGGAACTGGTCGTCGAGCCGCATCATCGCGTCGGAGACCTGCTCCAGGACGTCGTTGGTGGGCTCGCCCATGTCGCTGGGCACGATCATCGACGCGGCGAGGGCGGGCAGCGGCACGGGCGCGTCGCCTGGGCCGTCCTCGCTGACGGTGAGCAGGTACAGGTTGCCGAGGACGCCGTCGAGGAACTCGGCCTCGCCCTCCGGGTCCCACTCCAGCCGGGAGACGTCGATCCCGCCGTCCTCGTCGAGTGCGTCCTCCAGGCCGTCCAGGTCGGGCACGCTCGCGTCGGCGAGCACCGTCTCCAGGGCCTCCTGCCACACGCCCAGGACCTCGTGCGGCGAGCCCGAGGTGAGCAGGGCCAGGTCCTCCCCGGCCGTGACGGTGCCCTCGTCCTCGTCGGCGATCTGCACGAGCCCGGTGTCCACGGCGACCCGCCACGCCTCGCTCGTGAAGGCCGCGGCCTCGTCCCCGCTCAGCCCGAGCGCCTCGGCGGCGGCGGGCAGTTGCTCTTCGGCGAGCCCGCCCCCGGCGTCGACCCGCGTCTCGGGGCCGGCCCAGCGGGCGAGCCGCGCGGCCCGGGAGAGCAGCGGCGTGGACAACGCGTCCCGCGCCAGCTCCGCTTCGGGGTGCAGCCGCACCGGCGGCAGGGGGGAGCTGTCTGACATCTGCTGCTTCTCCTCGGGCGTGTCGTACCACTCAGCCGCTCAGCCTAGACGGATTTACACCTATGCCGCCCGGTTCATCTACCGGACAACGGCTGTACATGGCCGAAACCTTGACAACTCGCGTGACCAGGCAGGAGATTGACGCGCGTAGAAATCGGGCGGACATCTGTTCACCGGATTTCTACGCGCGTCGCGGACCGCCTCACGGTCCGCGGCCAGAGACCGGTTCCACGCACCATCCTCGTCCCGGCGCCCACGCACGTCCCCGGAGGGATTTCCGTTGCCGAGCAAGTCTTCCGCGCGTCTCGCCGCGCTCACCGTCGCCGCCGTCTGTTCCGCGGCGTCCGCCGTGGCCCTGACCTCCCCCGCGCACGCGGACTCCGTGCGCATCCATGACATCCAGGGCAGCACGCGCACGTCTGCGTACGCCGGACAGAAGGTCACCGACGTGGCCGGAATCGTCACCGGCGTACGCACCTACGGCTCCTCCAGAGGCTTCTGGATGCAGGATCCGAACCCGGACGACAATCCGGCCACGAGTGAGGGCGTCTTCGTCTTCACCAGCTCCGCCCCGAAGGCCGCCGTCGGCGACTCCGTCACGGTCACCGGCACGGTCTCGGAGTACGTCCCGGGCGGCACCTCGTCCGGCAACCAGTCGCTGACCGAGATCACCAAGCCCACCGTCTCCACCGTCTCCACGGGCAACACGGTGCCGGCCCCGACGGTGATCGACGCGAAGTCGGTGCCCTCTGCCTACACCCCGGCCGGCGACACCGCCGCGAACGGCTCGGTGGCCGGCCTGACCCTGCAGCCGTCGAAGTACGCCCTGGACTACTACGAGTCCCTCGAGGGCATGAACGTCCAGGTCAAGGACACCCGCGTGGTCACCGCCACCGACCCGTACACCGAGCTGTGGGTCACCGTGAAGCCGCACGAGCACCCGACCCGCCGCGGCGGCACGCTCTACGGCTCCTACGACTCGCAGAACACCGGCCGTCTGCAGATCCAGTCGCTGGGCGCGACCGCCGACTTCCCGGTGGCGAACGTCGGCGACACCCTGACCGGCACCACGGCCGGCCCGATGGACTACAACCAGTTCGGCGGCTACACGCTCGTCGCGAGCAAGCTCGGCACGCTCAAGAACGGCGGCCTGGAGCGCGAGACGACGAAGAAGCAGTCCCGGAGCGAGCTCGCGGTCGCGACGTACAACGTCGAGAACCTCGACCCGTCGGACAACACCTTCGACAAGCACGCGGCCGCGATCGTGAACAACCTGAAGTCGCCCGACATCGTGTCCCTGGAGGAGATCCAGGACAACAACGGCGCGACGGACGACGGCACGGTCGCCGCCGACGTGACGGTGAACAAGCTGATCGACGCGATCGTCGCGGCCGGCGGCCCGAAGTACGACTGGCGCGAGATCGACCCGGTCAACGACCAGGACGGCGGCGAGCCCGGCGGCAACATCCGCCAGGTGTTCCTCTTCAACCCCGCGCGGGTGTCCTTCACGGACCGCGCGGGCGGCGACTCCACCACCCCGGTGGGCGTCACCAAGGTGCACGGCAAGGCGCAGCTGACGGCCTCCCCCGGCCGCATCGCCCCGGCGGACACCGCCTGGGCCAACAGCCGCAAGCCGCTGGCCGGCGAGTTCGTCTTCCGCGGCAAGACGGTCTTCGTGATCGCCAACCACCTCAACTCCAAGGGTGGCGACCAGGGCCTGACGGCGCAGTACCAGCCGCCGGTGCGCAGCTCGGAGACCCAGCGCCACGCACAGGCGACGCTGGTCAACTCCTTCGTCAAGAACATCCTCGACGTCCAGAAGAACGCGGACGTCATCGCGCTCGGCGACATGAACGACTTCGAGTTCTCCGACACCGCGAAGCTCCTCGAGGGTGACGGCGCGCTGTGGTCGGCGATCAAGTCGCTGCCGAAGAGCGAGCGTTACACCTACGACTACCAGGGCAACCAGCAGGTCCTGGACCAGATCCTGATCTCCCCGTCGATCCGGCGCGGCTGCGGCTTCGACTATGACTCCGTGCACGTCAACTCGGAGTTCCACGACCAGATCAGCGACCACGACCCGCAGGTGCTGCGCTTCCAGCCGTAACCAAGGCCCGCTCAGGGCTGGTTGAACACGCCGTTCAGCCAGCCCTGCCAGGCGGCCTCGCACTCCTTGATGTCGGTGCCCGGCGTGAAGTCGTGCAGCGAGATGCCGACCGGGTGGCCCCAGTGGTTGCGTCCGAAGATTCGGGTGAGGCCCCGGTCCGTGCGCAGCCCGATGAAGTACGGGTTGCGGAAGTCGACCACGGCGTCGAACTCGTCGGGCCCCCGGACCGTCACCCGGCTGCCTGCGGCCACGTCCTCGCCGACACCGAGCGCCCGTCCGACGACGGCGAGGGCGTCGGCGGCCTTCGAGGCCTCGGGCCCGTCGAACGTCGCGAACGCGGCCGGCCGCGGCGCGAAGTGGACCAGGTACTCGCGCAGCGTGTGCAGATAGAAGTCGGTGTGCCTGGCGGCGCCGTCGTACTGGTTGTCCCAGTCGTCGACGAAGATGCCGCTGTGCACGTACCGCACCCAGGCCCGCCGCCCTCCGTCGCGGGCCTCCACCGTGTAGTCGAGCTGGTTGAGGGTCTGCTCGGAGATGCCCTCGACACCCTCGACGCGGTTGGTGTACCGGTGCGGCGGCTCCCAGGCGGTGACCTTGGACCCGAAGGGTCCCGTGCCGCCGACCTTGGGCTCCGGCGGCTCCATCGGCCACAGATAGCCTCCGGTTCCGGTGGTGATCGCCTCCCAGACCTGCTCCGGGGTGGCGTCGACCTCGAACTCCCGGGCGATCTCGAATTCCTTGGGCATGGTGGGCTCCTGACTACTCCGGCTCGGTTGCCTTGAGGGTGGGGTGGACGGCCACGACGATCCGGTGGTCGCGCCCGCCGTCGGCGTCGGGCGTGTCGTACTTGCGGATCAGGGCGGTGACCCCGGCCGTCAGCTCCTGCACGAACGCGGCCCGGTCGGCGGCCGAGGCGAAGCGGACCTCGCCGTCGAGCGCGTACGTCGCCAGCCGCTTGCGGGCCTTGGCGGCACCGGTGATCAGCGAGCCGACGTCGCGCACCAGGCGGGCGCCGAGGGCGAGCAGCCAGCGTGCGGAGAGCTGGTCCCGGAAGCGGTCCGGGTCCGGCTGCACGGCGGCCAGCGCGAGCGGCGAGATGACGTACGACGCCGCGGTCGCCCGCATCAGCCGCTCGGTGACGTTGCCCTTGCGGCGCTCCCCTGCCAGTTCGACCAGGCCGTGCCGCTCCAGCGCCTTGAGGTGGTAGTTCACCTTCTGCCGCGGCAGGCCGACCTGTCCGGCCAGCATCGCCGCCGACGCGGGTCCTGCGGCGAGCTCGGCGAGCAGCCGGGCCCTGATGGGGTCCAGGGAGACGGCGGCGGCCTCGGGGTCCTCGATCACGGTCACGTCCAGCATGCGTCCACCGTCTCACCGAAAACTTTTTTTGTCCAGACGGTTCAAGTTTTCGGTAACCTTCGCGAACCGGTCAGGGCGGGCGCGTCCGGGCACGACGGAGGGGCCGGGTCAGCCGACCCGGCCCCTCGCGCTGCGATCTGCGGTACTCCTACCTCTTGGGGTACCTCCACCCCACCACCACGACCGTGATCAGGGCCGCGCCGATCAGGAGCGTGGGCCGCGGATGGCGAATCGCGGCCCGTACGAGCGGCCGCGCCGGCTGCGGTACGCCGCCCACCGCCCGGTGCTCCAGATCGTGCCCCGTCGACCGGGCCGTGTCCTGTGCGGAGTGGCTCGCCTTCAGCGCCCTGTCCTGGACCTTGTGCCCGGCGTACGTGGCCTTCTCCTGCACGGTGTGGCCCGCCTGCGCGGCGCTGCTGCGCAGCTGCACGGTCATCGCGCCGGCCTTGTCCCTGAGGTCGGCCGCCCGCGCCCTCGCGCGCCCTTTCACGTCCATCTTGCCTGCCAACTCCTCAACCGTCCGTCCGAGTTCACTCCGCGTCCGCTCGATCTGCCGGCGCAGTTCGTCGGGCCCCTTCGCGCCGGTCCGAGCAGGCTCCGCCTTGTGGGTCATCGGTGTGCCCTTTCCCTGATCTCCTCGACGTCGGCCCTGACGCTGCCGAGGGCCTCCTCGGGAGTGGGCGGCACCGCCTGGCGCAGCTGGGCGCGCCCGGTGGCGGCGAGCACGCCCGCGATCACGAACAGCACGCCGGTGACGATGAGTGCCGCGGCCCAGACGGACAGCACCAGGGAGAGGGCGGCGACGGCCGTGCCGGCCGACGCGAGCAGTCCGGCGTAGGCGAACGCGCCCGCGGCGCCGAGGAGTCCGCCGCCGCGTCCGGCCCGGCGGCCCTTGGCGGCCAGCTCCTCCTTGGCGAGGGCCACTTCTTGTCGTACGAGCCGGGAAAGCTGTTCGGTTGCCTGGCCGACGAGCTCGCCCACCGAGCGGTGCTCGTCGCGCACCGGCCCGGGGTGGATGGTCCCGGTCACGGCGTCGCCTCCTGTCGTGTTCCTTTTGTCCGGAACACTGCGGGTACCCCGGCCCGCAACGGCTACCCCTGCCACTCCCCGGGCCCGGCCTCACCGAGCCGGGAGAGCTGGGTCTGGAACCAGTCGAGGCGCGCCTGCAACAGGGCCGCCTCCGCGACGAGTTCGGGCACGCCGAGGCCCTCGACCGACGGCAGGCCGGCCGCCACCGGCGCGGCGCCGCCCGCCACCACCCGCAGCCCCTCCCCCGCCAGCCGGGCGAAGGCGGCGAGCGAGACGGACGCACGGCTGCGGACGCAGCCCGCGCAGGAGGGCGCGAGGGCACGCCAGCCGGGCCTGCCCCAGCCCGCGTCGGCCATCGCCACGGAGGCCGCGCCGCAGGTGCAGGGGCCGGCCGTGGCGGTCCGTACCCGCTGGCGGGCGTAGCGGAAGCCGCGCTCGAAGCGGATGAAGGCGCCCAGCACGGACACCTCGAGCAGCACGGCCGTCCGGTGCTCGGCCGTGCACATCATCGCCTCGGCCGCCGCGCGGTCGTGCACGCAGTGGAAGCCGCAGGCACAGCGGCGGTGCGGCGCCCTGTGGCGCAGGCCGTAGACGCAGGACGCGTCGGCCAGGACTCCGTACGGCAGCGCGCCGCCCAGCGACACACCGGTGAACCCGGCCCGGGTGCCGTCCTGGGACAGCACCGGGTGGGCGATCTTGTATCCGGTCGGCGGCTCCGTCGGGCGTTCCTCCGGAAGCCGCAGTCTCATCGGGCCGCCGGAACCTCTTCGGGGGCCTTCGGTTCCTGGATCTCCTCGGGGAGTTCGAGATCTTCGGGTTCCTGGACCTCTGCCTGCGGCCGCTCTTCCGCGACTCCCGTGGCCAGTGCCTTGCCGAGCTTCATGTCGCCTCCCATGACGCTGCCGGTCACCGTCCTGACCATGGTGACTCATGAAGGGTTTTTTGGACATAGGGCCCCGCGCCGGCCTCTACGAAGCAGCTCTGCTTACCGATATCTCGTAGAAGAATTAAGTGGAGCTTCACGGTCGCCGTGCCGACACTCTTCCCATGACGACTGCCACCACCTCCGCGCCTCCCTTCGGCCGTGCCCTCTGCGCGATGATCACCCCCTTCACCGAGGAGGGCGCGCTCGATCTGGACGGTGCGCAGCGGCTCGCCGCGCACCTGGTCTCCCGGGGATGCGACGGTCTGGTGCTCTCCGGCACGACGGGCGAGTCGCCGACCACGACGGACGCCGAGAAGGCGGCGCTGGTCGAGGCGGTGCGGGAGGCGGTGGGCGGCCGGGCGTCGGTGGTGGCGGGGGTCGGGACCTCCGACACCCGGCACACCGTTGAGCTCGCCCGGGAGGCCGAGAAGGCGGGCGCGGACGGTCTGCTGGTGGTCAGCCCGTACTACAGCAAGCCACCGCAGGACGCGGTGGAGGCGCACTTCCTGGCGGTCGCGGACGCGGTGGGACTGCCGGTCGTGCTGTACGACATCCCGGGCCGCACCGGCACGCGCATCGAGTCCGGCACGATGCTCCGGCTCGCCGAGCACCCGAGGATCGTGGCGGTCAAGGACTGCTCCTACGACTTCCTGGCCGCCCAGAAGGTGCTGGCCCGCACCGACCTGGCGTACTACGCGGGCTGCGACGAGCACAACCTCGC
The DNA here is from genome assembly GCF_043200415.1 of Streptomyces sp. NPDC048419. Taxonomy (NCBI): domain Bacteria; kingdom Bacillati; phylum Actinomycetota; class Actinomycetes; order Kitasatosporales; family Streptomycetaceae; genus Streptomyces; species Streptomyces sp. NPDC048419. The sequence continues at coordinate 147,965 of NZ_JBICXT010000012.1, forward strand.
GCTGTACGCGGTGGGCGGCGCGGGCTACATCAGCACGGTCGCGAACGTCGTCCCCGAGCAACTCCGTGCCGTCATCGACGCGTTCGAGGCGGGCGACACCCCCGCGTCCGCCCGCCTCCAGCAACGCGCCACGCCGCTCGTCGAGTTGATGATGGCGGCGGGTCTGCCCGGCTCGGTCACCGCCAAGGCCCTGCTCGGCGAACTCGGCCTGCCCGCGGGCCCCGTCCGTGCGCCGCTCAGGCCCGCCGGCCGGGAGGTGGTCGACGGGCTGCTGGCGGAGTACGAACGGCTGGTGGCCGTCTGAGCGGTTCTGCCTGCTCCGGTCAGGGCTGGGCGAAGAGGGGGTCCCAGCGCCCGGCGTCCCCGTCGGGGCCCTGGCGGAAGCCGCTGAGCGGGATCTCCTTGTGACGCGTCCGGCCACCCGGTGCCGGTGCAATGCCTGCCCGGCCGAAGAATTTTCCGTACGTTGTCGCTGTGAGCCGCCCGCTGCTGTTCCTCGACGTCGACGGCCCCCTCAACCCGTGGGGAGCCCAGCCGTACGGACGCCCCGACGGCTACACGCAGATCCTGGTCGCCCTGCACCCGGGCCGCGCCCTGCCCGTCTGGCTGAGCCCCTCCCACGGCCCTGCCCTGCTCGCCCTCGACTACGAGCTGTGCTGGGCCACGACGTGGATGGACGCGGCCAACCGCTGGATCGCCCCCGTGGTCGGACTGCCCGAGCTGCCCTACGTCGACTTCGGCGCGGGCTTGTTCGCCGTCCGCCCCGACGGAGTGCACTGGAAGACGGAGGCGATCGTGCGGTACGCCGAGGGCCGCCCCTTCGCCTGGGTCGACGACGAGCAGAGCCCGGCGGACCAGCGGTACGTGACCGCCCACCACCCGGCCCCCGCGCTCCTGCACCACGTCAGCCCGCGCCTCGGCCTGCGCGAGGAGGACTTCGGCGCTCTGGCGGAGTTCGCGGGAGCGCTGGGACCGGACGGCCGCTGACCCGGCGCACATCCAAGAGCGCCCTCCCGTACGGCGACGGAAGGGCGCTCGGCTGGACCGCGTTGCTAGTTGTGGCTGTGCAGGATCTCGTTCAGGCCGCCCCAGACCGCGTTGTTCGGGCGGGCCTCGACCGTGCCGCTGACCGAGTTGCGGCGGAAGAGGATGTTGGAGGCGCCGGAGAGCTCGCGGGCCTTGACGATCTGCCCGTCGGGCATGGTGACGCGGGTGCCCGCGGTGACGTAGAGGCCGGCCTCGACCACGCACTCGTCGCCGAGCGCGATGCCGACGCCCGCCTCGGCGCCCACCAGACAGCGCTCACCGATGGCGATGATGACGTTGCCGCCCCCGGAGAGCGTGCCCATGGTCGAGGCGCCGCCGCCGATGTCCGAACCGTCGCCCACGACCACACCGGCGGAGATCCGGCCCTCGACCATGGAGGTGCCCAGGGTGCCCGCGTTGAAGTTGATGAAACCCTCGTGCATGACCGTGGTGCCCTCGGCGAGGTGCGCGCCGAGGCGCACCCGGTCCGCGTCGGCGATACGGACGCCCTTGGGGGCGACGTAGTCCGTCATGCGCGGGAACTTGTCGACCGAGGTCACCTGGAGGTGCAGCCCCTCGGCACGGGCGTTGAGCCGCACCTTCTCGAGGTCGTCGACGGCGACCGGGCCGAGCGAGGTCCAGGCGACGTTGGCGAGGAAGCCGAACATGCCGTCCAGGCTCTGGCCGTGCGGCTTGACCAGGCGGTGTGAGAGCAGGTGCAGCCGCAGGTAGACGTCGTGGGCGTCGATCGGCTTCTCGTCGAGGGAGGAGATGACCGTGCGCACCGCGACCACCTCGACACCGCGGCGGGTGTCCGGACCGATCGCCTTCGCGGCGCCCTCGCCGAGCAGCTCCACGGCCCTGTCGGCGGACAGCCGCTCGCTGCCGGCCGGGCCGGGCTGTCCGCTCAGCTCGGGCGCGGGGAACCAGGTGTCGAGAACAGTGCCGTCGGCGGCGATCGTGGCAAGCCCGGTGGCCACGGCGCCGGTGGTGCGAGGAGCAGTCGTGTCGGTCATGAGGGCAACCTAACCGGCCGGAGGGCACCGAGGCCAACCGCCGGGGGCGGCGTCTCAGGGACCGGGCCGCCGCTGCGTCCCGCCCGGCCGGGACCTCACCGTTTCCCGCCGTCGGCGGCCGGTGCGGACATCACCCGTGCCAGCGCCTCGCGTGCGAAAACCTCGTCGTACGCCGTCCCGGTCAGCAGCACCTGGAGACAGATCCCGTCCATCAGGGCGACCAGTGCCCGTGCCGTGACCGCGTCGGTGCGCCGGGCGAGCCGCTCGGCGAGGTCCTCGCACCACTCGGCGGCGACGGGGCGCAGGGCGGGGCGGCGCAGGGCGGCGAGATAGAGCTCGTACTCCAGCTCGACGCCGGTGCGGTCGCCGCTCAGCCACTCGCCCAGGATCCGCGCGAGGTCGGCGCCAAGGTCGCCTCCCGAGTCCGCCAGGGCGCCATGTGCGGCGACGACCTTGGCGAAGCCCTCGTTCGCCTGCCGCAGGGCGGCCACCATCAGCTCGTCGAGGGTCTTGAAGTGGTACGTCGTCGAGCCGAGCGGTACGTCGGCCTCGGCGGCGGCCGAGCGGTGGCTCAGGCCGGCCAGGCCCTTGTCGCCCACCACGCGGATCGCCGCGTCGATGATCCGCTGGCGCCGGTCGGGGTCGTAGCGGCGGGCCATCAGTGCGCACCCCCGAGGTTGAGCACGACGACCCCGACGATGATCAGCGCGATCCCGGCCGCCTTCTGGACGGTCATCCCCTCCCCGAGGAACAGCATCCCGATCGCGGCGATGGCCGCGGTGCCGAGGCCGGCCCAGATCGCGTAGGTCGTGCCGACGGACATGCTCCTCAGCGTCTGCGCGAGCAGCCAGAAGGACACGACGTATCCGGCGATCGTCAGCACTGACGGCCACAACCTGCTGAAGCCGTCGCTGAACTTCATGGCCGTGGTGCCGCCCACCTCGGCGGCTATGGCCGCGAGAAGCGTCAGGATTCCCATGCGTACGAGTGTACATAACGGCGCTCACGGCGTAACCGGATATGCGTCACGCAAGGAAGTTCGACTTTCATGGAAAGCGCTCGCTGAAACGACTCCCGGTACCGCCTCCGCTCCACTAGGGTTTCAGCGCTCGTCCACACCCCCCTCACACCCCCGGCCGCCGCCACCGGCGCCGCTGGAGGACCTCGCATGCCTGAAACCACCCCCGAGCCGCCCGCCCGCGCACCCTGGGAGAACGGCTGGGCCCCCGACACCTCGCGCGCACCCGGAACCCGAAGACTCTGGCTGGCGGGCGCGCTGGCCGTGGCGACGATCGTCGCGTGCGTGACGTCGATCGCCCTGATGGACAACGATCCTGACAGGCAGTCACGGACAGGCGGAGATCCGTCGGCATCGGTGTCCGCCTCGGGCCCGGGACTGATCTCCTACGCCACTCCGTCCGCCACGAAGGGCGCGACGACGCCCCCGGGAAAGGGCGGCTCGCCGTCCGCGAAGACCGGCGCGTCCGCCGCGGCCGGTCCGCACGAGTCCGCGGCAGGCGGGTCCGGCCCCTCCAAGCCGCCTACGTCGCGGGCGAGTTCACCGGGTCATACGAAGCCCTCCGCCACCTACCGGTCCGTGCGCTCGGTGAACTACCCAGACCGCTACTGGCACGTCAGCGGCGACCTGGTGAAGCTCGACCCGATCGGGTCCGCCGCCGCCCGCCGGGACGCCACCTTCACGGTGGTCAAGGGCCTGGCCGACGCGTCCTGTTACTCCTTCGCCACGGCCGACGGCACCTACCTCCGCCACCGCGACTTCCTGCTGCGCTCCGAACACGACGACGGTTCCGCCCTGTTCGGGCAGGACGCGACCTTCTGCCCGCGGACGTCGTCCTACTCGGGCGCGGTCATGCTGGAGTCGGTGAACTACCCGGGCCGCTATCTGCGCCACCAGAACTTCCAGCTCAAGCTGGACCCTTACCAGCAGAACGATCTCTACCGGGCGGATTCGGCGTTCCGGCTCGTCAGCGGGATCGCCTGAGCGGACCCACCCGGCGCGGCCAGGGGGTGTCTGACAATTCCCGCCTCCCCCGCGACGCCTGGCACGCCCTCCCCCAGGGGGGCGCCCCCAGCCGCGTTGCCGGACGACCCACGTGACCCCGCCACGCGAGCGGTCCGGCGCCTTGCGATCGCACGCACCGGACGCCGCGGCGCCCTCCCGCCGGGCGGACGACGGAAATTGTCAGACACCCCCTAGGCGTCGCGGAAGGCGATCAGCGACGCCTTCGGACGCAGCACGCAGAACTCGTTGCCCTCCGGGTCGGCCAGCACCACCCAGCCGGCCCCCCTCCCCTGCCCGATGTCGGCGCGCCGCGCCCCGAGCGCGAGGATGCGCTCCACCTCGGTGTCCTGGTCGTCGGGGGCGAGGTCGAAGTGCAGCCGGTTCTTGACGGTCTTCGGATCGCTCACCGGCATGAAGCAGATGCCGGTCGCGGCGAACTCGTCCGGCCCGATGACGACTTCACGCGGTTTCTCCGACAGGACCTGCCAGTCCAGCACTTGGCACCAGAAGCGGGCGAGTCCGGGGAGGTCGTGGGCGTCGACGACGAGGTGATGCAGCGAAACGGCCATACCCGTAAAGGTATGGCCGTTTCACATGTGTGCGGCGGAACTCAGACGTTGAAGCCCAGCGCCCTGAGCTGCTCCCGGCCGTCGTCGGTGATCTTGTCCGGGCCCCACGGCGGCATCCAGACCCAGTTGATGCGCAGCTCGTTGACGAGGCCGTCCGTGGCGGACTTGGCCTGGTCCTCGATGACGTCCGTCAGCGGGCAGGCCGCCGAGGTGAGGGTCATGTCGATCGTCGCGATGTTCGCGTCGTCGATGTGAATGCCGTAGATCAGCCCGAGGTTGACCACGTCGATGCCCAGCTCGGGGTCGACGACGTCGTACAGCGCCTCGCGGACTTCTTCCTCCGAGGCCGGCTTCATCTCAACGGTCTCGCTCATGCCGTGTTCCTTTCGGCGTCGGCTCCGCCCAGCACCTGGGCCGTCGCGTCCTTCCACGCCATCCAGCTCAGGAGGGCGCACTTGACCCGGGCCGGGTACTTGGAGACGCCGGCGAACGCGACCGCGTCCTCCAGCACCTCCTCCATCGCGTCGTCGGGCTCGATCCTGCCCTTGGACTGCATCAACTCCAGGAAGGTCTCCTGGATCTTCTGCGCGTCCGTCAGATCCTTGCCGACCAGCAGCTCGTTCAGCACGGAGGCGGAGGCCTGGCTGATGGAGCAGCCCTGCCCCTCGTACGAGACGTCCTGGATCGTCGTGCCGTCGTACTTCACGCGGAGGGTGATCTCGTCACCGCACGTCGGGTTCACATGGTGCACCTCGGCGTCGCCATCCCTGAGACCACGCCCGTGCGGGTTCTTGTAGTGGTCCAGGATGACTTCCTGGTACATCGAGTCCAGCTTCATGCGATCGCTCGTCCCGTCCCGTCAGCCGAAGAAGTTCCGTACGTGCTCCAGTCCGTCGACCAGAGCGTCGATCTCGGCCGGCGTGGAGTACAGATAGAACGACGCTCGCGTGGTCGCAGGAATTCCGTAGCGGAGGCAGACCGGCCGCGCGCAGTGGTGGCCGACGCGCACCGCGATGCCCTCCTCGTCGAGGACCTGGCCCACGTCGTGCGGGTGGATGTCGCCGAGGGTGAAGGAGATCGCCGCGCCGCGGTCCTCGGCCGTGGCCGGGCCGATGATCCTCAGGTCGGGGACCTCGGCCAGCCGCTTCACCGCGTACTCGGTGATCGCGTGCTCGTGGGCGAGGATCTTGTCCATGCCGATGGCGTTCAGGTAGTCGATCGCCGCGCCGAGGCCGACCGCCTGCGCGATCGGCGGGGTGCCCGCCTCGAACTTGTGCGGGGCCGGAGCGTACGTCGAGGAGTGCATCGACACGGTCTCGATCATCTCGCCGCCGCCGAGGAACGGAGGCAGGTCCTCGAGCAGCTCCTGGCGGCCCCACAGGACGCCGATGCCGGTCGGGCCGCACATCTTGTGGCCGGTGAAGGCCACGAAGTCGGCCTGGAGGGCCTGGACGTCCAGCGGCATGTGGGGCGCCGCCTGGGAGGCGTCGATGCAGACGAGGGCGCCGACCTCCTGGGCGCGGCGGATTATCGTCTCGACCGGGTTGACCGTGCCCAGGATGTTGGACACCAGCACGAAGGAGACGATCTTCGTCTTCTCCGTGATGATCTCGTCGATGTTGGACAGGTCGAGGCGGCCGTCGTCGGTGAGCCCGAACCACTTCAGCTTCGCGCCCGTGCGCTGCGCCAGCAGCTGCCACGGCACGATGTTGGAGTGGTGCTCCATCTCCGTGATGACGATCTCGGTCTCGTGGTCCACGCGGTAGGGCTCGTCGGCCCAACCGAGCATGTTCGCCACGAGGTTGAGCGACTCGGAGGCGTTCTTGGTGAAGATCACCTCGTCGCGGCTCGGCGCGTTGATGAACGACGCGACCTTGTCGCGCGCACCCTCGTACAGCGCCGTGGCCTCCTCGGCGAGCACATGCACACCGCGGTGGACGTTGGCGTTGTAGCGCTCGTAGTACTCGTTCAGGGCGTCGAGCACCTGGCGCGGCTTCTGCGAGGTCGCCGCGTTGTCCAGGTACACGAGCTTCCGGCCGTCGTGGACCTGGCGGTCCAGGATGGGGAAGTCCTTGCGGATCGCCTCTGTGTCGAGGAGGCCCGGCAGCTGCGTCACGCGGATACGCCACCCTTCGTGTATGCCTCGTAGCCCTCGGCCTCCAGCTTGTCGGCCAGCTCGGGGCCGCCGGACTCCACGATCTTGCCGTTGGCGAAGACGTGCACGTGGTCGGGCTTGATGTAGCGCAGGATGCGCGTGTAGTGCGTGATCAGCAGGGTGCCGACCTCGCCGGTCTCGCGGACGCGGTTCACGCCCTCGGAGACGACGCGAAGGGCGTCGACGTCGAGACCGGAGTCGGTCTCGTCGAGGATCGCGATCTTCGGCTTGAGCAGTTCGAGCTGGAGGATCTCGTGGCGCTTCTTCTCACCGCCGGAGAAGCCCTCGTTGACGTTGCGCTCGGCGAAGGCGGGGTCCATGTTGAGACGCTCCATGGCGCCCTTGACCTCCTTCACCCAGGTGCGCAGCTTGGGGGCCTCGCCGCGGACGGCGGTGGCGGAGGTCCGCAGGAAGTTCGACACGGAGACACCCGGGACCTCGACCGGGTACTGCATCGCCAGGAACAGGCCCGCGCGGGCGCGCTCGTCGACGGACATCTCCAGGACGTCCTCGCCGTCGAGGGTGACGGTGCCGGCGGTGATCGTGTACTTCGGGTGACCCGCGAGCGAGTAGGCGAGGGTCGACTTGCCGGAGCCGTTGGGGCCCATGATGGCGTGCGTCTCGCCCTGCTTCACGGTGAGGTCGACGCCCTTGAGGATCTCCTTCGTGGCGTTGTCGGCCTCGACGGTGACGTGCAGGTCTCGGATTTCAAGCGTTGCCATGGGTGCCTCAGGACTCCTGGGTGAGGGAGACGAGCACGTCGTCCCCTTCGATCTTTACGGGGTATACGGGGACGGGGCGCGTCGCGGGAAGGCCGGACGGCTTGCCGGTGCGCAGGTCGAAGCTGGAGCCGTGCAGCCAGCACTCGATCTGGCAGTCCTCCACCTCGCCCTCGGAGAGCGAGACGTTCGCGTGGGAGCAGATGTCGTTGATGGCGAACACCTCCCCCTCGGTCTTCACGACCGAGACCGGCGTGCCGTCGAGTTCCACCCGCTTCGGGGTGTCCTCCTCCAGCTCGCTCAGCCCGCAGGCGCGCAGGAACGTGGACGACGCTGTCATGCGACCGACGCCTCCAGCTCCTCTTCGATCTTGGCGATGAGGCGCTCCTCGATGTCCGGGACGCCGATCTGCTGGACCAGCTCGGCGAAGAAGCCGCGGACCACGAGACGGCGGGCCTCGTGCTCCGGGATGCCGCGGGCCATCAGGTAGAAGAGCTGCTCGTCGTCGAAGCGGCCGGTGGCGCTCGCGTGGCCGGCGCCGACGATCTCACCGGTCTCGATCTCGAGGTTCGGCACCGAGTCGACCCGGGCGCCGTCCGTGAGGACGAGGTTGCGGTTCATCTCGTACGTGTCCGTGCCCTCGGCCTTGGCCTCGATGAGGACGTCGCCGATCCACACGGCGTGCGCCTCGTCGCCCTGCAGCGCGCCCTTGTAGACGACGTGCGACTTGCAGTGCGGGGTGTTGTGGTCGACCAGGAGGCGGTGCTCCTGGTGCTGGCCCTTGTCGGTGAAGTACAGGCCGAACAGCTCGGCCTCGCCGCCGGTGCCGGCGTAGGCCACACGCGGGTGCAGGCGTACGACGTCGCCGCCGAAGGTGACGACCACGGACTTGAAGCTCGCGTCCCGGCCGACGAGGGCGTTGTGCTGGGCCACGTGCACGGCCTTGTCTGCCCAGTCCTGGACGGAGACGACGGTCAGCTTGGCGCCGTCTCCCAGGATGTAGTCGACGTTGGCGGCGAGCACCGCGTCACCGGTGTGGTCGATGACGACGACGGCCTCGGCGAACGCGCCCAGCTCGACGACCTGGTGGCCGTAGGCGGTCCCGCCATCGCCGTGCACGGCGATGCGGATGGGCTCGGTGAGGACCGTCTCCTTGGGGACGGTGACCACGCCGGCCTTCTCGAACGCGGAGTACGCCTGGGCGGCGACGCGGTCGACCGGGGTGCCCGCCCTGCCGAGCCGATCGTCCTCGCGCCCGACGGTCTCGACGGTGACGCCCTCGGGGGCCTCCACCTCGATCTTCACGCCCTCGCCGGTGGCGACGGCGGTGCCGTCGTGCAGCCCGCGCAGACGCTCCAGCGGCGTGAACCGCCACTCCTCCTCACGGCCGTGGGGGACCGGGAAGTCCGCCACGTCGAAGGACGGGGGCGCGCTCATGCGCGTGGCGACGGTCGACTCGGCGGCGACCGCGATCGAGCCCGCGGTGGTGGATCCCACGGGGATGTTCTGGGCCTCGGCCATGGCTGTCGTCATGCTCGCTTTCTTGCGTAAGTGGCTTGATGGGAAGGGCGGTTGGCGGTCAGCCGACCGCGCCCTCCATCTGCAGCTCGATCAGCCGGTTGAGCTCCAGCGCGTACTCCATCGGCAGTTCCTTGGCGATCGGCTCGACGAAGCCGCGCACGATCATCGCCATCGCCTCGAACTCGCTGAGGCCGCGGCTCATCAGGTAGAAGAGCTGGTCCTCGGAGACCTTGGAGACGGTCGCCTCGTGGCCCATGGACACGTCGTCCTCGCGGACGTCGACGTACGGGTACGTGTCCGAGCGGGAGATGGTGTCGACGAGCAGCGCGTCGCACAGGACGTTCGACTTGGAACCCGGCGCACCCTCGCCGATCTCGATGAGACCGCGGTAGGAGGTGCGGCCACCGCCACGCGCCACCGACTTGGAGACGATGTTGGAGGAGGTGTTCGGGGCCATGTGGACCATCTTGGCGCCCGCGTCCTGGTGCTGGCCCTCGCCCGCGAAGGCGATGGACAGGGTCTCGCCCTTGGCGTGCTCGCCCATCAGGTAGACGGCCGGGTACTTCATGGTCACCTTGGAGCCGATGTTGCCGTCGACCCACTCCATGGTCGCGCCCTCGTAGGCGACGGCGCGCTTGGTGACCAGGTTGTAGACGTTGTTCGACCAGTTCTGGATGGTCGTGTAGCGGCAGCGGGCGTTCTTCTTGACGATGATCTCGACGACCGCGGAGTGCAGCGAGTCCGACTTGTAGATCGGGGCGGTGCAGCCCTCGACGTAGTGCACATAGGCACCCTCGTCGACGATGATCAGGGTCCGCTCGAACTGGCCCATGTTCTCCGTGTTGATACGGAAGTAGGCCTGGAGCGGGATCTCGACGTGCACGCCCTTCGGCACGTAGATGAAGGAGCCGCCGGACCACACGGCGCTGTTCAGCGACGCGAACTTGTTGTCGCCGACCGGGATGACCGTGCCGAAGTACTCCTTGAAGAGCTCCGGGTGCTGCTTCAGCGCGGTGTCCGTGTCGAGGAAGATGACGCCCTGCTCCTCCAGGTCCTCGCGGATCTGGTGGTAGACGACCTCCGACTCGTACTGGGCCGCGACACCGGCGACGAGGCGCTGCTTCTCCGCCTCGGGGATGCCCAGCTTGTCGTAGGTGTTCTTGATGTCCTCGGGCAGGTCCTCCCAGGACTCCGCCTGCTTCTCCGTGGAGCGCACGAAGTACTTGATGTTGTCGAAGTCGATGCCCGAGAGGTCCGAGCCCCAGTTGGGCATGGGCTTCTTCTCGAACAGCCTCAGGCCCTTGAGGCGGAGCTTGGTCATCCACTCCGGCTCGTTCTTCTTCGCGGAGATGTCCCGGACGACGTCCTCGTTGATGCCGCGCTTGGCAGAGGCACCGGCCTCGTCGGAGTCGGCCCAGCCGTATTCGTACTTACCCAGGCCTTCGAGCTCGGGGTGGGCAGTCTCCTCGATGGGGAGAGTCATGCGGGTTTCCTCCCGGCCGTGCTTGCAGATGCGTTGTGACTGTGAAGATCTGTCTGTTGGGAAATCTTGGGGATGAACGTCGTGCAGACGCCGTCACCGTGCGCGATGGTCGCCAGTCGCTGTACGTGGGTTCCCAGCAGCTGGGAGAAGATTTCGGTCTCCGCCTCGCAGAGCTGAGGGAACTTCTCCGCGACATGGGCGACGGGGCAGTGGTGCTGGCACAGCTGCTCGCCGACCGGTGCGCTGCGCGCCGTAGCAGCGTACCCGTCCGCGCTCAGCGCCCTGGCCAGGGCTTCCGTGCGCTCCTCGGGGGCGGCGGCCTCGATCGCCTTGCGGTAGGCGGCGGCCTGTTCGGCGATCCTCGCGCGCGCGAACGCGACGACCGCCTCGTCCCCGCCGAACCGCTCCTGGATCCAGCGCAGGGCGTCCGCGGCGAGCTTGTCGTACGACTGGTCGAAGGCGTCGCGGCCGCAGTCGGTGAGCGCGAAGGCCTTGGCGGGGCGGCCTCGGCCGCGGGCTCCGTAGACCCGCTGCTCCTTGGCCTCCACGACGTCGTCGGCGACCAGTGCGTCGAGATGCCTGCGTACGGCGGCCTGGGTCAGGCCCAGCCGGCCGGCCAGCTCGGCGACGGTCGACGGCCCGTGGTCCAGGATGGACCGCGCGACCCGGTTGCGCGTCGAGCGCTCACCGGTCGCGAACTCCTCCTGAGGGGCCCCTGTGGGGGTCTCCCGAGCCTCGCCGACGTTTTTCACAACGCCATTGTTGCGTAATTCCTCAGGAGCGGGCAAGCGCCGTGCTGTCAGGTGGACGGTGCCCTACGTCACTTAGGTCTACCTAATCTGACCTGCGGAAACGATCTTTGATCGATCAGATCGGCGCCCTGACGACGGCGTTCGCGCGCGCTCCGGCGCTCGCCGGCACCGCCTCCGACCGGCGCTGTTGCCCCTCCCGGCACAGTCGCCACACAGTCTCGACGCGGTGGAGCCGAACGGGTGAACCCCGCCCGCCGGCCGCCGGTTCGTGTCGTCCGGTGGAGATCTTGCACCCGGCCGACGGGAGCGGGGAGACCGTACCTAGACTCGGGCCCATGCGAAGTGAGCCCGTGCTCCAGGTTCAGGCCCTGGTGAAGCGGTACGGCACGAAAACCGCTGTGGACGGCCTCGACCTGGTGGCCCAGGCGGGCGTGACCGCCGTACTCGGCCCGAACGGCGCGGGCAAGACCACCACCGTGGAGACCTGCGAGGGATACCGCAGGCCGGATTCCGGAACGGTGCGCGTGCTCGGCCTCGACCCGGTGCGCGAGGCACGCCGGCTGCACCCCAGGATCGGCGTGATGCTGCAGTCCGGCGGCGTCTACTCGGGCGCGCGGGCGGACGAGATGCTGCGGCACGTGGCGAAGCTGCACGCGAACCCGCTGGACGTCGACGCGCTGATCGAGCGGCTGGGGCTCGGCTCCTGCGGCCGTACGACGTACCGCCGGCTCTCCGGCGGCCAGAAGCAGCGCCTGGCGCTCGCGATGGCGGTCGTCGGCCGCCCGGAGCTGGTGTTCCTGGACGAGCCGACCGCCGGCCTCGACCCGCAGGCCCGCCGCGCGACCTGGGACCTGGTCGGCGACCTGCGCGCCGACGGCGTCTCGGTCGTCCTCACCACGCACTACATGGACGAGGCCGAGCAGCTCGCCGACGACGTCGCGATCATCGACGCCGGCCGGGTCATCGCGCAGGGCTCCCCCGATGAACTGTGCCGCGGCGGCGCCGAGAACACGCTGCGCTTCGTCGGCCGCCCGGGGCTGGACGTCGGCTCCCTGCTCAAGGCACTCCCCGCCGACTGCTCGGCGGCGGAACTGACGCCGGGCTCGTACCGGGTGAACGGCAAGGTCGACCCGCAGCTGCTCGCGACGGTGGCGTCCTGGTGCGCGCAGCACGGGGTGATGCCGGACAGGATCTCGGTCGAACGGCACACCCTCGAAGACGTTTTCCTGGAGCTCACCGGCAAGGAGCTGCGGTCATGACGACGGCCACCGGTACGTACGCGCCGAAGCCCGGCGCGGCACCCCTGACCCGCATGCTCGCGGCGCAGACGGCGCTCGAGACGAAGATGCTGCTGCGCAACGGCGAGCAGCTGCTGCTGACCGTCGTGATCCCGACGCTGCTGCTGGTCCTGTTCAGCTCGGTCGACATCGTGGACACCGGCGCGGGCAAGTCCGTCGACTTCCTCGCCCCCGGCATCCTGGCCCTCGCGGTGATGTCCACGGCGTTCACCGGCCAGGCCATCGGCACGGGCTTCGAACGCCGCTACGGCGTCCTGAAGCGCCTCGCCTCCTCCCCGCTCCCCCGCTGGGGCCTGATGACCGCGAAGACGGCGTCGGTGCTGGTGACCGAGATCATGCAGGTGATCCTGCTGACGGTGATCGCCTTCGCGCTGGGCTGGTCGCCGCACGGCAACCCCGGAGCCGTCCTGGTCCTGCTGATCCTCGGCACGGCGGCCTTCTCGGGCCTCGGGCTGCTGATGGCCGGCACCCTCAAGGCGGAGACGACCCTGGCCGCCGCGAACCTGGTCTTCCTGCTGCTGCTCGTGGGCGGCGGCGTGATCGTCCCGATGGACAAGTTCCCGCAGGGCGCCCAGGACGTGCTCGGCCTGCTGCCCGTCTCGGCGCTCTCCGACGGCCTGCGCGACGTGCTCCAGCACGGGGCCGGCATGCCCTGGGGCGACCTGGGGATCCTGGCCGTGTGGGCCGTCGTGGGTCTGGCGGCGGCCGGGAAGTTCTTCCGCTGGGAGTAGAGGCGTGACGGACCCTCGTGAACGCGTGCACAAGCGGGCGCCTACGATGGTGCGCGTGCCAAACGTGACCCGCGCCGACGCCTTGGCGGCACTGCGCAACCCGCTCTCCTTCATCGCAGCCCGCTGGACCCCCTCACCCAGGACGGTCCAGCGCGCGGCACTCTCCGCCCTCGTCATGGCGGTGATCATCGTGGGCACCGGCGGCGCGGTGCGGCTGACCGGTTCCGGGCTCGGCTGCCCGACCTGGCCGAAGTGCACCGACAACTCGCTCACGGCCACCAGCGCGATGGGCTTCCACGGAGCCATCGAGTTCGGCAACCGCATGCTGACCTACGTGCTGTGCGCGGCCGTCGGCTGGGCGATCATCGCCGCCCGCTCCCAGAAGCCGTACCGGCGCAGCCTGACCCGCCTCGGCTGGGCCCAGTTCTGGATCGTGATGGGCAACGCGATCCTGGGCGGCATCGTGGTGCTGGTCGGCCTGAACCCCTATACGGTCGCGGCGCACTTCCTGCTCTCCGCGGGTCTGATCGCGGTCGCGACGCTCATGTGGCAGCGCACCCGTGAGGGCGACGGCGCGCCCCGTCCGCTGGTCGGCAAGCCGGTCCAGCAGCTGGTGTGGTTCCTGGTCCTCGCCTCGGTGCTGCTGATCGCGGTCGGCACGGTGGTGACCGGCGCCGGGCCGCACGCGGGCGACTCCAAGGAGGTCGAGCGGATCCCGATCGACTGGGAGACGGTCGCCAAGCTGCACGCCGTGCTCGCCTGGATCGTGGTCACGCTGACCTTCGCCCTGTGGTTCATCCTCAAGGCGGTCGACGCCCCCAAGGGCCCGCCGGCCCGCACCCGCGAGCTGTTCCTGATCCTGCTGGCCCAGGGCGTCATCGGCTACGTCCAGTACTTCACGCATCTGCCCGAAGTCCTCGTCGGCCTCCACATGGTCGGCGCCGCGCTGATCTGGATCTGGGTCCTGCGGGTGCTGCTGGCGCTGCGGGAGCGGCCGGAGACCACCCTGGAGATCCCGGGTCCGGCACAGTCGGGTTCAGCGGTCGGGGCCGGGGTCTGACCCGTCGTCCCCCCGCTGTCCGGCGGACGGGGCCTTGCCGCCCGCATCGCCGGTCAGACGGTCGGTGGTCTGCTCGGCGGGGGCGAGCAGCGTGTCGAACACGGTGACGAGCTTCTGCACGGTCTGCCGGGAGAACATCCCGACCAGCGCGGCCACGGCGGCCACTCCGTAGGGGTTGATGTCGCCGGACGACGCCATCGTCGTGGTGAGCCCACCGCGCAGGACGCAGTACACGACGAGCGCCAGCACCGCTCCGACGACCGGTTCCAGCGCGTACATCAGCAGCCAGCTGCGCCGCAGCCGGCGGTTGCCGACGTACTCGTAGAGCGAGCGCAGGACGTGGATCAGGGAGCCCAGGCCGCCCGCCGCGGCGACGACGAGGAAGAGCCGGGTGTCACGCGGCAGCACCGCGTGCCACAGCAGGAGTCCGGTCCCTGACGGGCGCTCCCGCGCGGCGCCGCCGGGAGCGGTGACCGGCGGTGGCCAGGACTGGACGAGGACGGCGGCGAGGGAGACCACGAGCACGAGCAGTAGGGCGGTCAGGACGACGATGTCGCGCGTCTTCGCGTACTGCTCGCCGACGGCCGTCCGCTCCGGCCCGCCGGCCGGCGCCGGCTCCTCGGGCCGCGTCCGCCCCTCCGCCACGACTGCCCCCCGTCTGTCGCGCCGGCGCTACTTCGCGGCCGGCCCCCGGCCGGCCAGGCCCGCCTGCTCCAGGTAGCCGGCGCCGCGCGGTGTGATGTTCCAGCAGTTGTAGCGCCACTGACGGCTCTTCCAGGCCACTCCGGACGCCAGCAGCTTGCGGCCGACCCTGCTGACCTCGGTGATGTCCACACCGAGCCGTTCGGAGAGCTGGGCGTTGCTCAATCCGGGCTCGGCTGCGATCTCGGTGAGAAAACGGGCCGCGTGGCCGTGCGGGTCCAGGTTCAGCTGAAGCTCGGAAGGCAGCCGGCGCAGCGACCAGAACGTCACGTCGAGCAGACCCAGCAATCGACCGCGCTGCTCCATGGTCTTGGCGTCCGTCTCGCCGTCCTCGCCCGGGCGGGCCACCTTGCCGTAGAGCCTGCGCAGGCCGTCGTGGGCCGCCCGCAGCGCCGGCTCGTCGGCCGCCAGCGAGGAGTCGGTGATGAGCATGCCGAGGGAGCTGAAGCTCCCCTCCGTCATCCCGCTGTCCAGCGCCATCTCCTCCAGCAGGTTCCGGACCTCGGTCACCCGGTCATGTCGCACTCGATCCGTGTCGCTCATGTCGCATCCCCCGATCTCCTCAGTGGCTCGTCACTCGTGTCCAATCCACCATCGCCGGATGTCAAGTGAGTGTCAAGTGATGGCGCCATGATTCTTTTCCCCGCAAGTGGATCTGCGAGTCCTTTTTGTTACACGTTTCTCGACAGGCTTGCGGCGCATATGCCCCCAAGCCGTTAACCTCGGGTTACGCGCTCACGCATCGGGGGGATACATGGACGCAAATTCTGTGCGCAATTTACCGGTAGATCTACCGGCAGATCTTCCGGGGGATCCGGCCGATCTTTTCGTGGTCCTTTACGACCTGCTTCCGGATGAGCGCTTCCGTGGGGAAGAAGCGACCGATTGGTTGCGAGTTTCGACCGTTCGGCGTTTCGCCGACCGCCTCTGCACCAGTGTGCTGCGGACCGGCCGTGTCACGACCCGGCTCACCAAGTCCGTCGCGAGGGAGGTCGAACTCCACGGCCACCGGGGCGTCTTCGCCGCTCTGCTCGGCCTGGACTGGGCCCTGGCCACGGCCAACCCGTTCAGCCCGAGCTACGACACGAAGACCATGGCATGGCTCAGCATTCGCTACCTCCGCCACCACCGTCTCAACAACCCCAGGGGAAAGACGAAAGGTGTGCTGCTGCCGCGTTGCACGCGGCCGGGAAAGGTGATGGCCGAGGGGACCGGGAAAGCCGATTTCTTCAACGTGCATCGAGTAACCCCGGAGGACCTCCGCCGAATCCACATCGATCGAATACCGAGCCGGAACGATCCGGCCTTCGCGGCGGGTGAGGAGATTTCGATCGGCGCCGTTCCCATGCTGGAGAAATATGCCGAGCTGGAGTTCGAATGGCACCAGAGAAACGAGCGCCGGCGTTACCGCGTCACGCCGTCCACGGGGCGGCTCAACGACCGCGTCGGGCAGGTGGTCCGCGGGCTGGAGCGGTCGGGCGCCGAGATCGCCGTGCTGCCGGAGAGCACGCTCTCCGCACCGCTGCTCCAGCAGTGGCGGACCTTGCTGGGTGAACTGCCGGACGACAGCAGGCTGCAGTGGGCGCTGCTGGGCACCGGGCCGCTCGGGGACGGCAACCCGCCGCCGAACCGGGCCGTGCTCGTGGACTGCCGCACGGGTGAGACCGTGCTGGAGCAGGACAAGATGGCCGGCTTCACCGTGACCCCGCGGGTCGCCACGACCTGGCGGCTGCCCGGCGAGCCGCACGAGAAGCTCGCCGTCGAGGACATCTCCAGGGGCCTGGACATCACGGTGCTGGAGAGCTCGCTGGGGCGGATCGCGGTCTTCGTCTGCGAGGACATCAAGCAGTCGGTCCAGTGGGAGGCCAAGCTCCAGGCGCTCGGCGTCTCGCACATCCTCGTGCCGCTCTTCTCCTCGCCGATCAGCCGGCAGGTCACCCGCTGGGACCGGCAGGCGGCCCAGCGCTGCGTCGAGGAGTTCGGCGCCTGGGTGATCCTCTCCAACAGCCTGGCCGTCGGAGCGGAGATGCGCACCCAGCCGCCGCTCGACCCGGAGGACGGGTTCAACTGCGTGGTGGTGGGACCGCACACGCGTGAACCGGTCGAGTACGGCGACTACGACACCCAGTTCTGCCGCGCCGACAACGCGGCGGCGGTGTCCCGGGTGGTCCACCGCAACGACGAGGCGATGGGCACGGAAGGCGGCCTGCCCGGCGTGCGGCGCGGCTGGGCGTCCTGAGCGGAGCCGGGGCCGCCCACGAGCTGCGGCCCCGGCCTCACTCCAGCCCGTACACCCGCCGCGCGTTCCCCGCCGCCACCAGTCCCGCCACCCGCTGGGCGTCCGACAGGGACCACGCGCCGTCGGAGACCCAGCCGCCGAGCACGCGGCCCAGGGCCTCGCGGAACAGGCGGGCGCCCACCACATGGAGTTCGGGGAGGCCGTGGGCGCCGCTGGAGAAGAGGATCTTGCCGAAGGGCGCGAGTTCGAGGATCTCGGCGAGGACCGTCGCCGCCCGGGCGCCGGTCCGTACGAGCGCGGCGCCCGAGTCGGCGTAGACGTGCGGGAAAACGCCGGCGAGATGGGCGGCATGGCGGTGGTACGGATAGCCGTGCAGCAGGATCAGGTCGGTGCCGAGCCCCGCCGTCGCACGGACGAAGTCGGTCAGCAGGACCGGGTCCGTGCGGTCGATGCGCTGGCCCGGTTCGCCGAGTCCCGCGTGCAGTTGGAGTGGCAGGCCGGAGGCGACCGCGATCCACAGCAGATGCCGCAGCAGGACGGGATCGGTCAGTTCGCCGCCCACCCGGCGGCCGCCGAGCCAGCGGGCCGCGGCGCCGCGCACCTCCCCCGGACCGGGCGGCTCGGGCGCGAGCGCCAGGTCGTGGCGTACGCCCGCGACGGAGGTGAAGGCCACGGCGTTCGCGGCGGCGCCGTGCACCGACTCGGCGAGGTTGGCGAGGAATGACTCGACGGTGCCGGAGGTGTCGGCAACCTGTTCCGCGAGCAGTTCCAGGCGGACGATCTCGCGGGCCTCGGCGGCTCCGGTGGTGGCCATCTCCGAGGGCCCGGTCAGATCGCCGGGCAGTCCGGTGTCGACCAGGTACGTGGTGATGCCGCTGCCCCGTAGCAGCCTGCGGCCCGCCTCCGGCACGCCGAGTTCGCGGCGCCGGGCGAGGTAGCGGGCGGGCGGGCAGTGCGGTTCCAGGCCGAGTAACGGGGGGCACCAGCGCCGTACGGCGAAACCCGTCTGGGTGTCGAAGAGGGTGGTGCCGGGCGCGGGCGGGCCCTCGGTGCGGGCCAGCTGGGCCTCGAAGGTGCCGAGGCCCAGCTCCGTCTTCAGTACGCCGTGGCAGTACTGGTCCACGAGGGACGGCGTTTCGATCATCCGGGCTCCCCGTTCGGTGGACCTGTGCTTCTCACACGTCCTAACGGGTGAACCGTCATCAGGTGTTGCTCGGACCGCCCACCTGGATCCCGGCCATGCGCGTCCACTCGTACGGGCCGGTGCGCACCTTGCCCGCGAACTCGCCGTCGAAGGACTCGTGGACGGTGATGCCGGCCTTCTCCACGGCCTTCTCGGCCACCTCGTACGAGGGCGCCACCAGGTCGCCCCAGCCGCCGTCCTCGCCGACCAGGACGATGCGCGCGCCGCGCTCTCCGATGTAGGCCACCTGGCCCTCGGCCCCGCCGTGCGCCTTGGAGAAGGCGCTGATCTGCTGGGCGAGGCGCGCCACCTTGCGCCCGGCCTTCGGGTCAACCTGCTCAGTCTCTGCCATGACCAGGATGCTACCGACGGGTAGATCCAACGGCGACGGGCGGGGGGGGGGGGGGGGGGGGCCCCCCCCCCCCCCCCCGGCGCGCCCCCCCCCCCCGGCCCCGGGGGGGGGGGTGGGGGC